>JALSQZ010000077.1 GCA_026985055.1 Sedimenticola sp.
CCGTCCTCATGCTGGCTTGTCATCCGGTTCTTGATGGCCCGCACCATGTGTGATTGTCAGGTGTAAAGACCATCCTCACCCCCTGCAATCACCCGTGGCGTCCCATGACTGGGGTGCAAGGGGTGAGGATGGCCGCGCAGGCGTTTTTCAAGCCCTCCAGGAGCGAATGGGATGCAATGGGCTTGCCTGCTTCTTGATGGAGATGCGGCGTCATTTGCCTTGGGCGCCTCCTGCGGGCAGGAAGGTGCGAACCCCAGAGCATGAGCTCCCTGCCCTGGCGCATTGGCCCTTTAGCGCACTTGCGGGCGGCGCATCAATGCGCTAGCCATTGGGTGCGACAGTTGAAGGATTTGCCCGGTCTTCAAGACCCGGGAAAGCCTGCCCGGCGAGGCGCGCCACATCAGGCCTTGCGCCCCGGGTTCATCATTTCTTTTCAGGAAGGTTGCATTCATGAGCAAATCGGACAAGTCCGCCAAAACCAACCCCGAGGCCGTCAGCAAGGAGGCCGCGGACAAGGCGCATCTTGATATCAGGGGCAAAAAGCTCGATCTGGACATTCTGAAGGCCACCATGGGCCCCGATGTCATCGACGTGCAGAACTTCTACAAGCGTTCGGGCTATTTCACCTTTGATCCGGGCTATACCTCCACCGCCTCGTGCGAATCGAAGATCACCTTCATCGATGGCGATGAAGGCACCTTGCTCTATCGCGGCTATCCCATCGACCAGCTGGCCGAATATGGCGACTATCTGGAGACCTGCTATCTTCTGCTCTATGGCGAGCTGCCCACCCAGGCCGAGCGCCGCCAGTTCGATGACGCCATCACCTATCACACCATGGTGCAGGAGCAGATGAGCATCTTCTTCCGCGGGTTCCGCCGCGATGCCCATCCCATGGCCATCATGGTGGCGGTGGTCGGCGCATTGTCGGCCTTCTACCACGACAGCCTGGACATCAACGATCCGGAGCAGCGCGAGATCGCCACGCGGCGGATGATCGCCAAGGTGCCGACACTGGCCGCCATGGCCTACAAGTATTCCCTCGGCCAGCCCTTCGTCTATCCGCGCAACGATCTGGATTATGCCTCCAACTTCCTGCACATGTGCTTCTCGGTTCCGGCGGAGGACTACAAGGTCAACCCGGTGCTGGCGCGCGCCATGGACCGCATTTTCATCCTCCATGCCGATCACGAGCAGAACGCCTCCACCTCGACGGTGCGCCTGGCCGGCTCGTCGGGAGCCAATCCCTTCGCCTGCGTGGCGGCGGGCATTGCCTGTCTGTGGGGGCCGGCCCATGGCGGGGCCAACGAGGCGGCCCTCAACATGCTCGAGGAGATCGGCACGCCGGAGCGCATCCCGGAGTTCATCGCCCGCGCCAAGGACCGCAACGATCCTTTCCGCCTCATGGGCTTTGGCCACCGCGTCTACAAGAACTACGATCCGCGCGCCAAGATCATGCAGCGCACCGCCCATGAGGTTCTCTCCGAGGTGGGCCACAAGGACGATCCGCTGCTGCAGGTGGCCCATGAACTGGAGCAGATCGCCCTGAAGGACGACTATTTCCTGGAGCGCAAGCTCTATCCCAACATCGATTTCTATTCCGGCATCACCCTGCGCGCCCTGGGTTTTCCCACCTCCATGTTCACGGTGCTTTTCGCCCTGGCGCGCACCGTCGGCTGGATCGCCCACTGGCGCGAGATGATCGCCGACCCGACCCGCCGCATCGGCCGCCCGCGCCAGCTCTACACCGGGCCTGTGCGGCGCAGCTATGTGCCCATGTCCAAGCGCGGCACCGGCCTGGGGGCCGACTATCACAGGGATTGAGCGCGCTTGATGACACTCGGCCTCGCCGGGAAGTTGGGGTCTGGCCTCAAAAAGGGCGTGGATATCAGCAGCAAATGCGCTGTTGCTGCCCCCAAGGGCCGATGGCCGGACCCCGATTGAGCCAACAAGGGAAACAGCGCACAAAGGGGCGGAGAAGGGCATCTTACAGGTCTTCATAGGCAGCGATGCGCCAAGGTTCCTTCAGGGCGGCCTTGTGCCACTGCCGCCAGGCGGGCAGGCCCATGACGGCATCCATCCAGGCCTGGGTGACCTCGCCGCGCGGCAGGTCATAGACATGCAGGCGGTTGATCACCGGCGCATACATGGCATCGGCGGCTCCAAAGCTCTTGCCGAACAGAAAGGGGCCGTCGCAGCGCTCAAGGGCGTCAGTGAAAATCTCTTCGATGCGCCGGACATCGGCCAGGACGGCTTCGGATAGATCCTTTCCGGCCACCGGGCGGCCGAAATTCATGCCGCAGGCGGAGCGCAAGGGGCCAAACCCGGCCAGCATCTCAAGGGCAATGGCGCGCGCCCGCGCCCGTTCGCGCAGGTCATCCGGCCAGATGGGTTTTTGCGGATAAAGCTCAGCCAGATACTCGATGATCGCCAGACTGCCGGGGATCACCAGATCACCGTGATGCAGCACCGGCACCTGTCCGGTAGGCGAGACCTCCCTGATGCGCGCCGTGCCGCCATAGGCCGCTGTGCCCATGGTCTGCTCAAAGGGAATGACCTCGCATTCAAAGGGAATATCCTGCGTGCGCATGAGAATCCAGGGCCGCAGGGACCAGGAGGAATATCTCCGATTACCGATGTAGAGTTTCAAATCCTGTGCCATTCTGGAGCCTCCTTTCATCTGGCAGAGATCACCCGTGCAGGAAATTCCACCGCATGCGCGCTGCTGCACCGGATATGGAATTGCACCTGTTTCCCGGTCTCGATTCACTCATATTTCAGGCGCTCTTCCCTGGCCTGCAGGCTGACCATGGTCAGCAGATAGGCCAGAAAGGGATTGTCCAGGTTCTTGGCCATTTTGGCAAGGTCCGAGCTCATGTTCTCGATGTAGCTGATTTCATCCTTGACCCTGGCCGCCGTCTCACCCCAAGCTGGCTTCATTATTCATCTTCTCCGGTTCTTGGCCCCCAAATGACAATTTGCCATGTCAGAATACAGACTTTGGCGGAAAATGCCATGTGACTTTTGCCCTCATGATGAAAGTTTTTGCCCTGAATCAATGTTTTAAAAACAATTGTTATAGTTGTTTATATATAGTCCTTCATACAGAGACTGACTCTCCCGGCATCGCATGGTCATGCCCCGGCTATCCGGGAAAAAGCAAAACTGCTCATCCATGACAGCCGTGAAACATTGCCAACATGAATGGATTGAGGAATAATCCTGCCGGGAGGAAAATATCATGAAACAGATGCTGATTCAGATCATGACGGACATGATGCCATTCATGAAACCGCTCGTGTGGCTGGCGGGGCTGGCGTTCCTCGGCGGGCTTGTGCTTGTGTTTGCCGGTGGCCGGGGATGGCGCAAGGGGGCCTTGGCCGCAGGATGGATCGTTCTGGCCATTGGCATCTTTTTTCTCGCCGCCCAGGGCATGGGAGCCTTGCTGGGGGCGGCCCCTTCCATCAATTTCGCCGATGGGCGCAAGATGGAATTCTTCCTTGTTCCCTTCTGGCAACTGGGGCTTTCGGCATTGGCCGGATACGCAATCCTGCGCATCCTGGCGCGGATCACACGGCCATGGAAATGAGCCCCCCAGATGCCAGGGAGGCTCATCCGCTCATGCCCGATACGGGGCTCTGCCGGTGATCACTTCACGCGCACGAAAACACCCGAAGCACAAGCGCCATCGTCGGTGCAGCCATCCATTTTCCATGAATTGGCGTCCGGCATGGACATGCGGGCATTATAGACCTTG
>JALSQZ010000078.1 GCA_026985055.1 Sedimenticola sp.
CGGCTCATTCGTCGCCGTCTTCCGGTACGTCCTCTTTGCTCTGTTCGTTGGTGACATGTGTCGGTACGAACATCATGATATCGACGTGGGCGGCCTGTGGGTTCCGCGTCGACGATGTCTTGCCCACGCAAATCGGCATACGGGTAGATCTCTCCCGCTTCTACCCCTGCAGTTGTGGCTTGGTAGCCTTGGGGGTTTTTTCTTTCCGGTGCCGGGCTAATAAAAAAGTAAATTCCACCAGCCTCCAAGAGTGCACGACCGCGGTAAGCCAGACCGAATGTATTTCATCACAGGGCCATGACTCAGGTCCGGCGGTCAAATCATCAGCTCAAACCAGCAGTCTTGCTGTTGGGCTTTCATGTAGCCCTCGAGTAACCTTTGATGTTTTTCATTCCATGTGTCGGGCAGCCGCTTCTTGATGTCCATGGCGCAGCTGACAGCAGCGGAGAAATCACGCTCCTCGAAAAGGCAATGGGCCTCAAGCAGATGGTAGCTGGGGTCGTAAGGTACGAAGTTGGCGTCATCCTCAAGATGACGCCGTGCCCTGTCGGGCTGGTGAAGGTTGAGATAGGCCCGGGCACACAGGCGGTGCGCCAGCCATTCTGGGTAGACCAGTGATTTCTCCTTGAGCTCCGGGATCAGGGCTTCATACGCCTCGGTAGCGGAATTGATGTCGCCTTCGAGTTGCTGCAGATGGATCAGCTCGATGCGCGCCCGCGCATGATTGGTCTGGTCTCCATTGTAAAGGAAGATGTCCTGGGCATATAGAAAGTGCTCCCGGGCGCGGTCCAGCTCCCCTTTTTCACGGAGCAGTGTACCGATCTGGAAATTGGATATCGCCTGGTGGTGTTCGTAGTCGAGCCGTGCGAAGATCAGTTCGGCCTGTTCAAAATAGTCCAGGCAGCGATCAACACTGTGTTGTCGGATATTGCCCAGGTTGTGCAGGGCCATGCCTTCCCCCTTGAGGTAGCCGGCGTCGCGGCTCGCCCGCAGGGCCTGCTGCATGACCCGGCGGGCTTCATCGAGATTGCCAAGAGCCCGTTCAGCGATACCTTTGTTGATACATTGGTGTGCAAACAGCACCGGATCGTCGCGGCAGAGGGGGGCTTCCATCAGCGCCCCGTGTTGACGGGCAGAAGATCGGTAATCTCCGCGTGAATAGTGATACTGGCCCATCAGGGAATCCACCTCAAAACGAAAACACGGATCCTGATTCGGAGTGGACTGCAGCGTTTCGATGAGCGTGATCGCCTCATCCAGCAAATCCTGCATGATCAGGCTTTTGGCAAGGTACACCCGGGCCCACTGGAAGTCGTCATCGTAACGCAGGGCATCCCGAAATTGGTGCTCAGCCTCGCGATAGCGCCCCTTGTCCAGCAGTTCAAGACCATTTCGGTAGGCCTTGTCGGACAACTCATCAGGGGAATGGCCTGGACAATTTGCGAGCGACTTGCCAGTGGCGGCATTCTGGCAAAGACGTTCCTGCAGGTGAGTCGCCAGCTTGTCGATCAGTTCGAGCAGACTGGAAGCCTCCAGGGTGGTTTCTTCATTGCTTTCATCAGGATCTGCGGAAAAAAGGCTGAAGCGCAGCCTGCGGGGCAGCCTGTCCGGTAACAGGCTCAGTTGCAGCAGAGCCTGACAGACATGTTTGTGCATCAGTGACCGGGCATCGAACGACTGGTCCGCCTCTGTGCCGGGTATGAACTGAATGTGCAGTTCCGTACGCGTTTCAAGACGTTGGATCAGCAGTCCGGGCAAGTCCATGCACATACAGGGGTCATCGGCCAGGTAGTCCTGCTGGGTAGATAGGAGCAAGGCGATCCTCGGCGGCGCGGATTCTGCTGAGGATTCGGGCTCGGGTGTCGGTATCAGCCGCAATCCCACGCCGTGGACGGTTCGGATGTATCGTGGGGCCTGCGCATCATCGCCCAGCAGGCGGCGAGTGCGCCGGATCAGCTGGGCCAAGGCGCTGTCCCCAATTTCCTGGCAGGGCCACAAGCGGTCGATCAGGTCACGCCGGCTCAGAGTGCTCGGGTGGGCCTCGATCAGCACACTCAGCAAACCGAATTCTTTCGGCTCCGGCTCCAGCAGCTGCGTATCCCGGTAAAGCAGACGCCGTTCCAGATCGATGCGGAATTCTCCTAAGCGCAGCATTTTTCGGGCCATGGCCGATACCCTTCGGCATAAGATGAACGCGAGTATATGCCGGAGTTGTTGCCAGCGGCAATACTGTTGTGATGGTAAGGCTATTTTTCAGAAAAGGTTACGGCATGAACAAGGATGACCGCCGTTCGCACCGTGACAGAAAGGCAAATATCTGGCTGAAAATCCAGAAACCCTTCCGCTTGACCGGTATTGGGGAATTTGCCATGTTCAGTATTAACGGTCATTGCAATACACACAAATCCGAAAGAACCCGACAGTAACTGTAAACGGATGGCTTACCCTGTTTTCAAGGACAATATCGCCTAAGCGCAGTCCATTATACTGTTCAATCGGTGCCTCCCATGGCGCCGATTTATCCTGTAGCTGAGCGGCCAACAGCGATTCCGATCGGAACAGATGGCTTGCGAACGACATGAACGCCATCCAGACAGCGCTTGAGTAGTCGGTCTAATCATGGGAAGAGAAATTAATGATAAAAAATAGGCTCAAGTGGCGGTGCGGCTCCGTCTATCAAGCCGCTGGAACGGACATTCCTTCCTCCGCCCCTGTCCTGGGGGCAGTGGATGGAAGCCGTTCAACTCACCGTCGGCTGAGCGGAGGGATAAAATGAGAGAGCGACTATTTGTCTACGGAACTCTAGGCCCTGGTCGGCCAAATGAACATGTGCTTACGGCAATTGGAGGGTCTTGGAAAGCCGCCACAATAACCGGAACTCTACGCAATGAAGGCTGGGGTGCAGAGCTGGGCTATCCTGGCATCGTCCTCAATGAAGACGGCGGTGAAGTCAAAGGGTTTCTTTTTATTTCGGATAACCTTTCGGCTCATTGGGCCGCCCTTGATCAGTTTGAGGGCGATGCTTATAAGCGCGTGCTGGCTAAAGTCCAGGTCGAAGACGGAAGCACGGTCGATGCCTATGTCTATACATTGCGATCAGTGTGAGGTGATCACTGCTTAAGGGCTAAAGTCCAAGGGTTGACAGGTAAAATTCTGTCTCACTTCCAATGTCATCGATTCTTTGTGCTTTTTTGCTGCCGATTGCTGCTCAGGGTATCGAGTGAGCAGGTATCGATCTAGCGGGTCGGATGATTCAGGTCATTGTTGTTGCGTCGGACGCCACCGCCGGCTGCGACGGATCAGCTGTTCAATGTGTTTCCGGTCGGGGCTGCCGGGCGCGTAGCGCAGACGCTGGAAGGCTTCAAGCAGGCGGGTGAGTTCGGTATCGGCCAGGCCGGCCTGTTGCAAGCGTTTGAGGTAGTCGCGCAGGTCTTCGTGGGGCTGCCGCGGGTAGCCGGCCCTGGCGAGCCGTTTTTGCAACTGTTCCAGTGCCCGGTCTTCGGGAGATCGGGCGGGTGGCCGGCTCCGCCAGAGGGCAATGGAGATGTACAGCCCCACCAGCAGGCCGAGTGCGGCGATCAGGGTCAGGATCAGGTCGCCCCAGCCCTTGATGCCCAGGCCAAGACGCCGCATCAGGCTCATCTGGCGGTCCTGGTTGTATTGCAGTATCCATTTGTTCCAGCCGTATTGCAGGCTGTCCCAGCGGAACAGCAGTTGGGACAGCAGTGGATTGCGGCGTCCGATG
>JALSQZ010000079.1 GCA_026985055.1 Sedimenticola sp.
ATCTTCACGCGGCCGACGTTGCTGTGCCGGGGCCGCAGTTCGATGCCGCCGGTTCTGGTGGCGTACAGGTCGCAGCCGTTCTGCCAGGCGAACACGGCCAGGCGCAGAATGGGGGTCTCGTCTGGGATTCGAATCGTCATGGCCGCACCTCCATCGCCTCACGGGCGTTCTGGCAGGTTCTGGACGCCAGGCGGATCAGGTCGGCGACGACCGCCGCGGCGTAAGTGTTCTGCTCATCGTCGATTCTGGCGATGGTGTCTTCGATGTCGTTGGCCAGGAAATGCAGGTCGCGGCTGGCATGATAGAGCAGTCTGTCCAGCTTCTTCCGCAGGCGGGCCTTCTCGGTCTGTACCCGGCCGCTGCCGCCGCAGTTCTGGCATGGCAGGGGATGGCTGATGTCGCTCATGGGGTCGTCACCGGTACCTCGGCATGATGGGCATGTGTTGTTCATCACTCTTTACCCCTTCGGTTGTTGGGGGTGACCCGGTGGGCTTGTGGAGAAGATTACAAGTTTATCTTGCCAAATGCAAGAAAAAATTGTAATTCCAGGCAAAAAAATCCCCGCCTTGGTCTGGCGGGGATGTAAGCGCTTGAATCGGAAGGGTTTTTTCTATTCGCGTGTGTCAATCAGTCTGCTGCGATACGCAGTCGCAGTACTGGAAGAATTTGTTCCCCCCAAGGACCACGGGCGGTTAGCGTAGCCAAATGTTCGCGGGTAGCACCAGCCAGAATTTTGAATCCTTCAGTGGTAACCGCTTCTTTGATTTCGTCATCGATCAACGAATCCATCTGGACATCCTCGCCTGGCTCGAATGCCGCATAGGCGGCAATCTGGAAGAAATAGGGTGACTTAAGATTGGCTTCCTTGTCTTTGCTCAGGGTGACGACCAGCTGGGCGGCATAGATGCCTTGTTTGACATCGACGTGAGTGGTCAGTCGAGTATCTATCTCGAACTGATTGCCAGCATCTGGCGCATAGGCCGGATTGGCCTCGATGTGGGACAGGGGGAAGAAATAGCGTTTAAGCCGCAATGGTGATAGGCGCATCGTTTCGCTGCTCATTGGCTAGGTGGGCCCATTGGCGGGCCGACGGATCTTCTTTTTGGGTATCGATCACGTCATACCAGCGGGTGACGGTGTTCTGCGGGGCGATGTGAATGCGCAGCTCACCGTCGACGGCGCGGGAGAATTTGACCATGGTTTCGATGGACAGATTGGCGTCGCCGCGGAACACTTTGGTGACGTAAGCGGGCGATGTCCCCAGTTTTCTGGCCAGATCGGCGTATTTCAACCCGGCCAGCTTGCGTAGGCGTTCCAGTTCGCAGGAAAACTCCAGCTTGGCTCGTTCGGCCCAGTAATCGTCATGCTGCCTGGCATTGGTCAGCAAGGTTTTGAACGCTTTCATCCTTCTTCCTCCATCTCTATCACCAGTTTGTTTTTGGCTCTGGCCTGGTCGTAGGCTTTTTTGACGGCGATGGCTCTGTCGATGTCCTGCTGCGGGGTCTTCTGGCTTTTTTTGACGATGCCATGGGTGGCGATCAGCACGATACCGCCATCGCCTTTGAAAAAGAACAACCGCAGCCGGCCTTTGATCAATTCGTAAATGCCATACTTGCGGTCGACGCAGTGACATAGCTTGCTGCTGATCCCGTCGAGACCACAATCGGCGATGCGTTCC
Source organism: Sedimenticola sp. (assembly GCA_026985055.1). Taxonomy (GTDB): domain Bacteria; phylum Pseudomonadota; class Gammaproteobacteria; order Chromatiales; family Chromatiaceae; genus Thiolapillus. The sequence continues at coordinate 1,679 of JALSQZ010000079.1, forward strand.
AGCAGAACCAGCAAGCCGGTTGCATGCGCTTTGAACTGGTCCTCGATGCCGGTGAGGAAGTCCATTGCCGGACAGGCGCCGCTCTTTTCCTTCACCGCCGCGATGCGGTATCTTCTCTTCAATAAGACGGCAATTCTCAAGATAAGTTTAACTTATAAGTTAAACGCAAATCCAATCAGGCAGCCTTTTCCAGATCAATGAGTCGCTGGGCGAGTTGGCTTGGATCTGGGTGATGATGGAGATGCACGTTCAGGCGGTCGGCGATCTTGTTCAGTTCCAGCAAGGCGGCATGAAGAGCATCGATTTGACGAGCAGTGTAGAGGGCATCGGTATCGGATCAGCCTGCCAGGCCGGGCATTTTGCTATCTACAGGCAGATGCGACACCAGTTCGGCCTCATAGCGGACAGGTTTCAGGACGCGCCAATAGAGCCGCTTCAACCTCATCGGATGCATCAGATGAATCACTATGATGAGCGGGACAGCGATCATGATGCTGACGACCAGCAGCGGAGAACGCAGGATCATGGTGCCGATGACGGTTTCGAATGCGCTGTCCAGCTTCTTCCGTATCCGCTTTCTGGCTTCCTGGTCTTCGATTCCGTCCAGTAGATGGTCGATGCTATTACTTGATTTCGGCTTGGCCGTGAGCGCCAACAGCAGGAATCTAGGCCAGGTGAACATGCAGGCATAGCGGATCATGCCGTTGAGCCTGTCGCGGATTTCCAGATAGGCTGGGTGATCAAAAGAGATGCCATCGCCATCGGCCGCCATATCGAAAATTTCGTCCCGGATCTTGAACAGGTTGCTTCGCAGGATGGCCGTGACGGTTTCTTGCCAGGGACCATACAACAGCCACAACAGGAACCCGAGCAAGATAAGGTTTTCAACGGCAATGGCGATTTGTTCTGCGCTCACGGCTTGTCCTCTGGATTGGTATCTCCGGTTGGCTGAATGCCGCTGGATGATCGATTTGGATCGAGTCTGCGCTCCAGTTCCTGAATGCGGCGCGACAGGCGCTTGATCGTTTGGCGCCTGACTATTCCCTCAGCCCCGGCGAGCGAGTCGATGGAAAGGTAGGCATATCTGAAGACGAGCACAATAGCGCCATAGCGAATCACCATGGCAAGCAAGTTATAGGCATAATACATTGCCATGGCGGCATCTGACGGCCTGTCACCATCTGGCCTTTGGTTCATATCACCTCGCTCTGCTTGTACACCACCCGACCGATGATCTTGGCATGCTCGCTGTCGATGGGTTTGTCAGGATAGCGGCGCTTGTCCGGGTTGTCCGATGTGGCGATCCATTGGCCGCGTTCGCGGCGCAATCGCTTGACGACGATTTCCCCTTCCAGATTGAGCACGTAGACTTCGCCCTCGCGCGGTTCGGTGTCGTCCAGATTGATGACGATCAGGTCGCCATCGTACAGAGATGGCTCCATGCTGCGGCCGCTGACCACCATCGCCACCAGTTTCTCCGGATTGTAGCGTTTTTCCCGGATCCAGTCCGCACGGTAGAACACCGGCCGCCCGTCTTCCTCCGGCACCTCGATGGCGTAACCGGTGACGCCGGCATTGGGTTTGATCTTGACCTTCCTGATCGGAACGAACTCGTCACCGGGTTCGATCGGCTCGACAGAGCGCTCACGCCGCAGCACAAGATCGCCCCGGCCGGCCCGCATCGGGCCTTGGCCGGTGAGGAGCCATACTTCTGACACATTTAGCACATCTGCAAGCACAGGTATCCTGGTCCGCCTAGGAGCAGTCAAGCCAGACTCCCATTGTTGAACCGTTTGTGGCTTGACTCTAAGCATCCTCGCCAGCTCGGATTGACTTATTCCTAGGCTCTCTCTGGCCTGCCGAATTCTGTCACTTATTTCCATGCGGGAAATATTACAAGCCCTGCTTGTATAGGGCACTGCAAGATTTTCTTGACCATACCAAGAAAAACTTGTAGTTT
>JALSQZ010000080.1 GCA_026985055.1 Sedimenticola sp.
ACGTATTCCTCCAGCGCAGATTGCGGAATCATCACTCCCTTGGGCATGCCGGTGGAGCCGGAGGTGAACATGGTGTAGGCCAGCCGGTGCGGGGGCTTCCTTTGCTCCAGCAGCACCCCTTCCCTGGTCAGCTCCTCACTGAACAGAATGGTTGCGGCCGGTTCTTCCCTCGCCTGCCGCAGAAAGTCGTTCCAGAAGCCGCGGTTGGTGAGGATGATGTCCGGCTGCAACGTCTTCAACACGTGCCGCACGCGCTCCACCGACATGCCGGCATTTACCGGGGTGTAGAAGCCCCCCGCCATGAGGGCGGCGAACATGGCGGCATAGGCATCCACCTGCTTGGGCATGAAGATGAGCACCCTGGGCGCTTCGGCGTGCCGGGCGAATGCATGCGCCAGCCGTCGCACGCGGTTGCGTAGCTCGGCATAGGTGATGGACGGGCCGGCGCCTTCCTCGATGGCCACCTTGTCCGGAAAGCGTTCCGCAGCCTGTTCGAAATTGTCCAGTAACCAGGCGCTCATGGGCGCAGGCCCCGCTATCTACATTCAATTCTTGCTAAAGATCAAATTTCGCGTTTTACCCGCTATCCGCAGACGTGTCGCTTCATCTCAGGCCTTTCCTGCCTTGACAACGTTTCCGGCATCGCATGCGGGTGAAGGGAGCATGATATTTTTGCTCAATCCCTACCCCTCTCCGTTTTTTACAAGACATCTCCACTGACATGACTCTTTCCGATGGAATTCATTACTTGTTCCACCGTTGGGGCTTTCGATAAAACTTCGAACAAGTCATGCCGAACATGATCTTTTTTCATTTCATCCACCAGAAATTCTCTAGATATTTCCCCCTTATCAAGCATTTCTTTCACCAATGAAAGAAATAGGTTCTCCTGATTTTTATCTGGGTGCGGCCTGTATTTTTCCTTTAAAACATTATCTCCAAATATATACCGCACACACTTCGCTATTGCTTTCGTCCCCTTTATTCCCAATATTCTGTTATTGCTATTAAAATCTATTGGAAGACCGCATTTCCATGGTTGCGTTCTTCTGAAAGTGTTGTGTAATGCTTTTGTGTTTCTTGTCAGCCTGTCAAAATCATTCCACTCAGGCTCAAGCTCTCCTATTATATCCTCTGGCTCCGTTCTCAAGGAAATCCAATCTTCATAGTCAACTACCCCCTCGAACAAACTATTGAATTGCTCATCCATATCCCAGTGTTTAAGCTTCTCATTATCCAAAAGCATTACAGAAGTTGCCCATGCCTTCTGCTCTCCAGCAATTCTTGAGACGGGACGCGCCAAGATAGCTTTGCCTTTCATGTCACGGCTAAAGAGATCCCATATATCTTCGACAAAAAATACATCAGGATCGATGACAACAGATCGTCCTGTATAATCCATCAATGCTGGCGGCGCAAAACGAGTTGGGGTGAATGACTGCAAAAAATCATAACGCCATACCTGCCAACGCCCCTCCCTCAAGTATTTTTCCCCATGCTTTTGACGAAGCAGGGGAAACTCATCGCAATGCATTATTTGAATATCAAATTTAGAAGAGTTCTTCGAAAAGCGCTTGGCAGCATATGCAGCAACCAACGCCCCTGTTATTTGCTTGTCATTCGCTTGAACGAAAAGCTTGCATTTCATCTTTTTTTCCATTCTCAGCCACCCTCTTTCATGCCCCGCAAAATCCTCAATAACGTCATACCATTGCACAACCCCTTACATCAAGAGATACATGGGCCGCTCTCTACGAAGAAAAAGGGCTTCTCTTGCAATACTTTCTGTAGCACCTCGTGATAATCGTGCAGGCTCATGGCGCAGCTCTCGCCGTATGGGCACGGGGCGCTGCGCAGCCTGCCGGCGCGTTGCAACAGTTCGTGCGCCAGCGCCAGGTTTTCCCGCCCTGCTCCTTTCTTTCGGCCATAGTAGCGCACGGTGAATGGCTGCACCGAACCATCACGCACGATGAAGCGTTCCAGCTCCAGCCACTGGCGATATGGGATGTTGCCCAGCATGGCCTGCACGTGCACCGGGTAGGTCGCGGCATCGTGAAACTGCCGGGCAATGCCCAGATAGACATTGATGAAATCATGCCGGTGCAATTGCTCGAAGTCCGAACCGGGGCCGAGCGACACGTGGCCGGAAGGCTCCCGCAGCATGGCCGCCAGCGGGCCTTCCGCCGCGTGGCTGTGCATGGGGCAGCGCGAACGCACGGCGCCGGGCCGTTGGCGCAGGTATTCGCTGAAGGGGCCGACGTTCAGCGATGGCGAGGTGGTGGGGTCGTAGGGTTCGTCGGGAGGTGCTTCCAGGCGGTAGGTGGGCACGACGATGGTGCCTTCATCGCCAATCACGTCGCGGATGGCGGCATAAACCGTTTCCACGCCGCCTTCGATGAGGCCGAAGGCCAGCAGGCGGGATTGCACCCAGACGTTGTCTCCGCGCCCCAGCCCCAGGGCGCGCAGGTGCTCCGCCAGATCCTCCCTGCTGGTCTGCTTCATGCCGCCGGGCCTTCCTGCAGCCTGTTCAGCCCTCTTGTTGCTGCTCCCGCTGTTTCTTCGGCAGCACCACGCGCAAATGCAGTTCGCGCAGTTGCTGCGGGGAGAGAGGGGCGGGGGCGCCCATGAGGAGGTCTTCGGCCTGCTGGTTCATGGGGAACATCACCACCTCGCGGATGTTCGGCTCATCGGCCAGCAGCATGATCATGCGGTCAAGCCCCGGCGCGATGCCGCCATGCGGCGGGGCACCATACTGAAACGCCCGGTAGAGCGCGCCGAACTTCTCCTCCACCACCTCCGGCTCGTAGCCGGCAATGCGAAAGGCCAGCTTCATCAGTTCGGGAAGATGGTTGCGGATGGCGCCGGAAGACAGCTCCACGCCGTTGCAGACGATGTCATACTGATATGCCTTCAGCCCCAGCGCCGGGCCATAGTCGCCCGCCTCGATGGCCTCCCAGGCCACCTGCAGCGCCTGCATGCCCCCCTGCGGCATGGAGAAGGGGTTGTGCGAGAACTCGATGCGTTTCTCCTCGTCGTTCCACTCATACATGGGGAAATCGACGATCCAGCAGAAGTCGAAGCGGTTCTCGTCGATGAGGCCAAGCTCCGCGCCCACCTTCTGCCGGGCATCGGCGGCGAAGGGAGCGAAATCCTTCGGGTTGCCGGCGATGAAGAAGGCGGCATCGCCCGCCTTCAGCCCAAGTTGCTCTGCAATGGCGGCGGTGCGCTCCTCGCCGATGTTCTTCGCCAGCGGGCCGGCGCCGGTGGTCTTGCCGTCCTCCTCGCGGAACATGATGTAGCCCAGGCCCGGCTGCCCCTCGCCCTGCGCCCAGTTGTTCATGCGGTCGCAGAAGGCGCGGCTGCCGCCTTCAGGCGCCGGAATGGCCCAGACGCGGTTGCGCTCGTCCTGCTCCAGCAGATTGGCGAAGATGCGAAAGCCGGAGCCACGGAAATGCTCGGAGACATCCTGCATCACCAGCGGGTTGCGCAGGTCGGGCTTGTCGGTGCCGTATTTCAGCATCGCCTCGTGATAGGGGATGCGCGGGAAGCGCTCGGTAACCGGCCTGCCGCCG
>JALSQZ010000081.1 GCA_026985055.1 Sedimenticola sp.
TGGCTGTAAGCCATTGAAAATGAAGGAACCGGGAAATCGCATTTTCTGGTTCCGGGGTTGAAAAAGTCCAGGGAAGGACTTTTTCAACATCCTGTTAATGGTGATTGAAAATGGTGGGACATCCCTGTCCCGCTCGGGCATCTCGATTATTCGAGATACCCTTATCAGACTCGGAAACAGAGATACCTTTATGAAACATCTTTATCGCTTTGTCCTGCTGTCCATTGTTCTGGTTGCGCAGGCTCATGCCTGGTCGCTGTTTTCGGGAGGAGACACGGAAGAGCGCTTCCCCGGCATGGGCGGAGATTTTACGCTACGCAGCGCTGATGGCCCGGTATCTCTGCAGGATTTCCGTGGGAAGCTGGTGTTGATCTACTTCGGCTATACATCCTGTCCGGATGTCTGCCCTACTTCCCTGGGAGCCTTGTCATCGGCGCTGAAAAAACTCTCTGACGATGAAATGGCGCGTATTCAGCCATTGTTCATCAGTGTCGACCCCGACCGCGACGACCTAGAAAAACTGCAAGCCTATGCTGCTTACTTCCATCCTCGCATGATCGGCGCCACCGCGGATCTGCCTTATCTGGAAAAACTGGCCAAACGCTATGGAGCATTTTTCCGCAAGGCGCCAGTCGAGGATTCGAACATGGGCTATGCGATAGATCATTCTTCCACCATCTATATAGTGAATGGCGATGGCAAACTGGTGGACATGATTCAGCATGGCGGATCGGTAAAACGCATTCTGCAACACATCCAGGCGGCCCTGAAAGAATGATTGGTGGTTCATCGTTGCCGCAGATAGCGCAACAGAGGATGCAGGTTGAACAGGCACAGATCCGGACGGAATTTCTTCGATGCAAGCAAATTCCACCGATGCACCCAGGCAGTAGCCATGCCCAGATCACGGGCAGGCAACATGTCATGTTGCAGATCATCTCCCACATGCATCATCTGCGCAAAGTTCAGTCCTGACCAGTCCGCGAGCGCCTCGAACATGGCGGGATGGGGCTTTGCCGCACCGACTTCCGCAGCGTTCAGATCCAGATGAAAACAGCCCGCCAGAGGCGTCTGCTCAACCTGCGCATTGCCATTGCTGAGAGAAACCAGGAGATAGTTTTCCCTGAGACCTTGCAATACCGGCAACACATCCGCCCAGGGAGTTACCCGGTTGCGCGCCTGCCTAAAGAGCCGGGTACCGGTTTCCGCCAGCCGTCCATCATATCCATACTCCACCAGAAGCAACTCCAGGCTTCGGCGACGCACCAGGGTAAGATCGTGGGCAATATCAGGATACTGCTGCATGAAGGCCAGGCGCCGGTCGCGCATGTCCATGATGGACAAGTCCCGAACAATCCGCGGCGCCTGTTGCGCCAGCCATTGATACAGGATCTGCTCCGCCGCAAGAATCACCGGCCGGGTTGGCCACAGGGTATCATCCAGGTCGAAACTGACAAGGCGGATGCGTTCGAACATCAGAGCCCGGGCAGCACCCGCCGGGATATGAAATCAGCCAGGGGTGCCAGCTGCTCGCGGCGTTCGGCTACTTCCACGATGTATCCCAGGGTGCGGGGAATATCCGCCAGATAGCCGGGTTTGCCATCACGATGGTTCAGCCGGGCAAAGATTCCCGCTGCCTTGAGGTGACGCTGCGCCCCCATGAGATCGAACCACGACAGAAAACGACCTTCGTCTTCGTCACGCATGACGCCAGACTGCACCGCCAACTGATAATAACCCCAGGCCCATTCATCCACCTGCTGCGGCGACCAGCTCACATAACAGTCTCGCAACAGGGATACCACATCATAGGTTACCGGGCCTCGCACCGCATCCTGAAAATCCAGCACCCCCGGCGCATGTTCCAGGCCGGCCATGAGATTGCGCGAATGATAATCCCGGTGCACGAATACCTGGGGTTGTTTCAGGGCAGATTCCGCCAGAAGGGAAAAGCTGCGCGCCAGCATCTGCTCTTCTTCCTGATTCAAATCCAGCGCCAGATGCCTGAGCAGCAGCCAGTCCCGAAACAGGGACATTTCTTTCAGGAGCAATTCACGATCATATGCCGGCAGAGCCGTGGGATCGATACAGGCCTGCATGCTCATCAGGGCGGCCAGAGCATCGCCGTACAGACGTTCCACGGTTTCATCGTTCAGGACATCCAGATAGTTCTTCCTGCCCAAATCCTCCAGCAACAGAAACCCCTGCCGCAGATTTTGCTGATACACTCGCGGCGCATGAACGCCCGCTTCCAGCAACCTGCCGCCAATATCGACGAAAGGAGCACAATCTTCCTTGTCCGGTGGCGCATCCATGACCACCAGGCTACTGCCATCGGCAGCCTTGAGGCGCAAGTAACTGCGGAAGCTGGCATCTTCGGAAGCAGGTTCCAGGGAAAATCCCTGCAAACCACACTCCGTATTCAGCCAGTTCTCCAGGAGAATTCGACGATCAGACATAGATTAATTTGGCGCAAACATTGAATCAGGCGCCATTCTATGCGATTTTACCCGCGCCCGCGTGGAAACTGGAAACAAAGCCCTTCATGGAAAAACTCTGCTCTTCATTGTTTATTGGCAGCCTGTTGCTCTATGGAGCGGCATCGCCGGTCATTTCCGCCGAATACCGCTGGGAATGCCGGCCCGCCGCGGACGGCCGCTCCTGGGAGTGTGGCCGCGCCGGCAGTCTGTCTTCACTGCCCAGCAGCCCGTCCGGAACAGGGCAGCCATCAGAAACGACAGGAGTTTCCACTGCGCCGGCGCCTCTTCCACCCACAACCCGGGCAGAACCTGTTCCTGCCACGACCAATCTGACCGAGCCATCAGCGAAGAAAGCTGAAAACACAGCTGAAACGCCAGAAGCTGCCCCCAAAAAGCCTTCAGAGGAGACCAGCACAGCCGCACCGGAGCCCTTGTCCCCAGCCATCGAGGAGGAAACACTCACATCGGAACCGAAACCTTCCGCGGGGAAACAGGGCAAAACCTCGTCCCGGCGGCAGCCACCGCTTTCATCAACAAGCGTGGCGCAACCCGCACAAGAGGCAGAACAAGTGACGCCACCGACTCCGGAACAGGCCTCTCCCCAAACTGAACCAATAGCATTGTCACGAGCAAGCAAGCTGGCGGATCAACTCGACCAGGGCATCGACTGGCAACAATGCAGTCTGTCGTCCAACGTCCCCGAAGACCGGACGGAGCCAGCCGCCAGGTCGAAGATCATTATTGAAGCAGACAGCGCCACCGCCATGCCCGAAGAGAACAAGGCTCGTTTTCAGGGCAGTGTGGTCATCCGGCGCAATGGCGACCGTTTGATGGCCGATGACCTGCGCTTCGACAACAACCGCAAGATCGTCCGTTCCGATGCGCAATTGCTGGTGCAGATGCGCGATCTGCGCGTACTGGGCAGCAAAGCCTGGTTCGATCTGCAGAAACAGCGAGGCGCCATGGAGCAGGTCAGCTACCGCATTCCCAGCCGCAAGGCGCGGGGAGAGGCCTCTTTACTCGAAATTCTGGACGGCAGGCACAGTCACTACGAAAACATCAGCTACACCACCTGCCCTCCCGGCAACCGGGGCTTTGTGCTCAGCGCCGACAGCATGGACATCGACCAGGAAAAACAGATCGGCAGATTTCGCGGCGCCATGCTCAAATTTCTCGGCGTTCCCATATTCTATGCGCCGAAACTCAGCCTGCCCCTCAATGAGCAGCGCAAGAGCGGCTTGCTGGTACCCTCCGCCGGTTATTCCAGCCGCAACGGCATGGATCTGACGCTTCCCTATTATTTCAACCTGGCGCCCAACTACGATGCGACTTTCATTCCACGACTGTTGAGCAAAAGAGGGGTGCTGCTTGGCGGTGAGTTCCGCTTTCTTACGCAACACCACAAAGGCGAGTTGTTTGCCGAAATCCTGCCAGACGACAATGAATCCAGGGAATACAGTACCCGGGGCGCCATTCGCGCCCGCAGCCACAGCAACCTGAACTTTCTTACCCAGGGATTGAGCGCGGATGTGGATATCAACTGGGTGTCTGACGATGACTATCTGGACGACATGGGACGCAGCCTGGCGGTGACCAGTACCCGCCACCTGCTCAGCCGCGCTGCCCTCAACTGGCGTCTCCCGGATTGGGATGCCATTGCAGAAGTACGTAATTACAACACCCTGGACAAGACCATTGACCCCGAGGATCGCCCCTACAGCCTGCTGCCGCGACTGGCGGTCAACTGGACCCATTTCCAGGGTGCCGCCGGGCTGGACTACAGCGCAGGCGTGGAAATGACCAGCTTCTACCGCGATGACAGCGTTACTGGCTCACGCTTCGATCTTCTTCCCAGGGTGTCCCTGCCCCTGAACCGGGACTGGGGATTTCTACAGCCCGCCCTGTCCGGTCGTTATACCTCGTATGAACTGGACAACCAGCTTCCCGGACTGGACAACAAGCCGGATCGGAGCACCTGGAGCGCCAGCCTGGACGGCGGCCTGTTCTTCGATCGCAGCGTAAACTGGCTGGGCAGGAACATGACCCATACGCTGGAGCCCCGAATCTTTTATCTCTATACGCCCTACGTCGAACAAAACGATCTGCCCCTGTTCGACACCGGACGGCTCGATTTCAGTTTCAACAATCTTTTCCGCGAAAACCGTTTCAACGGCCCGGATCGGGTTGGCGACGCCAACCAGCTCACCCTGGCGCTGACCAGCCGCTTGCTGTCCCGGGCAAATGGAAGGGAACTGCTGAATGCCAGCATTGGTCAGATACTGTACTTCCAGGACAGGCGCGTAAACCTGGACAGGAATGCTCCCCTCGATGCCAGCAGCTCTTCTGTCATCGCCGAGCTATCCACCGCCATATTCGACAAGTGGATGCTCAGGGCAGGCCTGGAATATGATCCCCATGCGGATCGCAAGCTGCGCCAGGGTTTGGCCATGGCAACCTATAGCGGTGACGCCGGGCAGCGACTGCATGCTTCCTGGCGCTTGCGTGAAGGCATCCTGGAACAGACCGATCTTGCCGCGGTCTGGCCCGTGAGTGACAAGCTGAGTCTTATTGGCCGCTGGTATTATTCGGTGGAAGAAAACCATTCACTGGAAACCGTGGCTGGTCTCGAATACGGAGACTGCTGCTGGCGTATCCGCGCCATCTGGCGTCGTTATCTCGATCGCAATGGCGAAGAGTATAATGACACGGCACTACTGCAACTGGAACTGAACGGCCTGGGCAAACTGGGCAACAATATTGACAACTTCCTCGACCGGACGATATATGGTTATTGATGATACTCCCCGGCGGCTGCGCTACTGGCTGCCCCTGCTGCTTGCGCTGAGCCTGCTGCTGCCCTCCGTTCTGACATTTTCCGCCGAACCGGAACTTCTCGATCGTATCGTTGCAGTAGTCAATGATGACGTAGTGCTGCAAAGCGAGCTGGACGGGGAAATCAGCACCATGAGGCAGAAGCTTGCCCGGGCCGGCGCCAGCGACATCCCCGCGGACGAAATCCGCAAGCAGGCGCTGGAACGTCTCATCCTGCAAAAACTGCAACTGGCTGAAGCAAAGAAAGTTGGTGCCAGCGTGGATGATGAAACCCTGCTGCTGGCCATGAACAATATTGCCAAACAGAATGGCCTTTCGCTGGACGAACTGGCCACCGCCCTCCAGGAGCAGGGCATGAGCATGGATGAATACCGTGAAGAACTGCGCAAGGAAATCACCCTGCAACGCCTGCGCAACCGCGAGGTGCTCAGCCGCATTCAGGTCACCAAGGCCGAAGTGGACAACTATCTGGCCCATGCCGAGGAAAATCCCGGCGGGCGCGACGCCTACCATTTGCGCCACATCCTGATTCCCACCCCGGAAGGCGCATCCAGTGAAGAAATCGCGGCGGCCAGAAAACAGGCGGAAGAAATCATGCAGCGACTCAAAAATGGTGAAGATTTTGCCACCCTTGCCAGCCGCTATTCCGCCGGCCAACAGTCCCTGGAAGGTGGCGACCTGGGTTGGCTGGAAGCGGGGCAGGTGCCCACCCTGTTCAGCAAGGATCTTGCCGGCATGGAACGCGGTGAAGTACGCGGCCCCTACCAGGCCGCCAGCGGCTTTCACATCATCCGGCTCGATGACTACAAGGGGGGCGACAAAAACATCATCAAGCAGACCCATGCCCGGCACATTCTGGTGCGCACCGATGAGCTGACTTCGGATCAGGATGCAAAAAACCGTCTGGAACAGCTCTACCAGCGCATCCAGGGCGGAGAAGATTTCGCCACCCTGGCGAGAGCGCATTCGGACGACAAGGGCTCCGCCATCAAGGGTGGCGACCTGGGCTGGGTCAATCCCGGCGACCTGGTGCCAAAATTTCAGGAAGTCATGGACAGCCTGCCCATCAATGGTCTGAGCAAGCCCTTCCGCACCCAGTTCGGTTGGCATATCGTCCAGGTGCTGGAACGCCGCGATCATGACGCAACCGAAGAGGTAAAACGCGACAAGGCCAAGCTGGCTCTGCGCAAGCGCAAGGCTGATGAAGCTCTGCAGCTGTATCTGCGCAAACTGCGTGACCAGGCTTTCGTCGAAATCCGCCCGGACGAATACGATTGAACCGGCATGAGTATCGTCCTGACGCCGGGTGAGCCGGCGGGTATCGGCCCTGACCTTGTACTCAAGCTGGCGGCCCGTGGCCTGGACATGCCACTACTGGCAATTGCCGACCCGGATCTTCTGCGTCAGCGGGCGGAAATCCTGGAACTCGACATCGATATCCTGGAAACCGAAACGCCCCCGGAGACCCCTGCGGCTCCCGGAAACCTGCGGGTACGCCCTGTTTCCTTGTCCACTCCCTGCCGGGCGGGCCGTCTATCCGAAAAGAACGCATCCTATGTACTGAAATGCCTGCGCATTGCCGCAAACGGCTGCCTGAGCGGAGAATTCAAGGCGCTGGTAACCGGCCCGATCCACAAAGGCATCATCAATGATGCAGGGATTACTTTCAGCGGCCATACGGAATTCCTCGCCGAACTGAGTGACAGCTACCCGGTGATGATGCTCGCCTGTCCGGGATTGCGTGTCGCCCTGGCCACCACCCACCTGCCCCTGCGGGAAGTGAGCGACGCCATCACCCCGGAACTGCTGGAAAAGGTCATCACCGTGCTGCACCGGGATCTACAGCAAAAATTTTCCCTCCGCCAGCCGAAAATACTCGTCTGCGGGCTGAATCCGCACGCGGGAGAAGGGGGACATCTGGGCAGAGAAGAAATGGAAATCATTGAGCCCGTTCTGGAAAAAATGCGTTCCACAGGCATGCACCTGCTGGGACCACTGCCCGCAGACACCTTGTTCACCCCGGGTTACATGGAACTGGCCGATGCTGTCCTGGCCATGTATCACGACCAGGGATTGCCGGTGCTGAAACACAAGGGATTTGGCCAGGCCGTGAACATCACTCTCGGCCTGCCTTTCATTCGCACCTCGGTAGATCACGGAACCGCACTGGAGCTGGCCGGCAGCGGCAAGGCAGAAACCGGCAGCATGCTGGCGGCCCTGGACATGGCCGCCAGCATGAGCGGAATCAGGCGCGGGCTCTGATTCTGCGCCTCGCCACGAACAACAGGCCTGCGGCCAGCACCAGCAAAGCCGGAATACCAAGAACGGGTACCGCACGAGCGCTGCCGCCACTTGCATGCAACATGAAATTGTCGATACCGAAGGTGGTAGCCGTAGTAGCGCTGATACCCACTACCCGGATTTCGGTAGTGTACACATTCGCCATGGTCTGCTGAAAGCTGGCACTATTGGACTCCTGCACCCAACCTGCGGCAATGGCTTGGGCATCCGTCCAGTCAGGATCGAAATTCACCTCATAATGACGCCATTGCCCTGCAGGCATGGCATTCGTGTCCAACTGGTAGGTCCAACCATTGAACTGGGAATTGAGATAGCGGAAACGCAACAGCACTTCTCTCATGCTGCCGGTGAGCAGATTCATATCTACAGATACCCGGTACACTCCCGCCGAGGAAAAATCCCCGGTATAACGGCTTTCACGGGTCATGGCGCCAATGGTCGAATAGGGATTGCCCCCGGCGGCGCTACGGGAAAACAGGTAACCATCCGGGTTGCCCCCGCTGGTGCGCGCCTCCACTTCCGTGGCAGCCGTATTTCCCAGCCAGCCATGCAACAAACCGTCATCCCAGTCATCGGATGTGTTGGTCGCACCAAATACACTCCCTGCCAACAACAGGCATCCCAGCCACAGGCAGTTCATCAATATCCTTCTTTTCATTCCATACACCTCGTATTACTGCTGAAACAATATTCGGGGCATTTCCCCGACGCCAAGAGCCGGCGCTCATGCGCTGTTTTCATGGCTCCTGTTATTTACATAGCATATGGAACAGAAATTTTAACAATAGGAATGCAAGAGAGTTGACCCGTGTCAAACGGAGCGGATTTCACGAAAAAAACCACGCCTCCCCAGGCCAGACGACCCGACCGGGAGTTTTTCAGCCGCCAAACATGGGCATCTGCATGGTTGCCTTGGGCAATACAAAATCCTGCGCATTCACACTGCCGGGCTTGATCGAAATCACCCGAAAATCATCGCCCATTCTGAGCATCCCCAGCCCCTGTTTCGCCAGGTAGTGACCAATACTGTTTTGTGTCTTCTTGCCCATGGACTTTGCCATGTTCTCGGCAAACTTCATCCAGGCATTGGAATATTCGACCACTGCCGGCTCCTTGCTGAGCACCGCCTCGGCAGTGTGCACACCATTCTTGTCCTTCCACTTCAACTCATATATCTCACCGCGATAACCGGCAACGGTCTCCTTTTTTCCGCTGGCCTTGGCGCTGACGAATTCCTGCTGCATGGCATCATTCCCGCCGGGACCGGCCATGGCGGCCATTTTGGCCATATCCATCACCATCACCTGCCCCTGCATGTTCATGACCATCCAGACCTTTCCGTCCCGGGCGAGCATGTAACCTGTACCTTCCGCGGATGCAGGCATGTTCATGCGCACATTCCCCCGGTCGTCATATTCCACAACCATGGTTTCACTGTTCTTGCCGGATCCGGCGCTAAATGTTGCGACCCCTGCGGCAAACGCCGACGGCAGGACAAACAGCAATGCCACACCCAACACGCTGTACTTTTTCATGGCTACACTCCTTCCCATTATCAAACATTGAATCGAAAATGAACTACATCACCATCCTGAATGATGTAGTCCTTGCCTTCCAGACGCAGCTTGCCCGCCTCCCTGGCTCCCTGCTCGCCGTTACAGGCGATGAAATCTTCGTAAGAAACAACCTCTGCGCGAATGAAACCACGTTCAAAATCCGTGTGGATCACACCGGCTGCCTGGGGCGCGGTAGCGCCTACGGGAACCGTCCAGGCGCGTACTTCTTTCACCCCGGCGGTAAAGTATGTCTGCAACCCCAGCAGCGAATATCCGGCCCTTACCACCCGGTTCAACCCCGGTTCATCGAACCCCATTTCCTGCAGAAAATCCGCCTTTTCATCATCATCCAGCTCTACCAGCTCCATCTCTATGGCGGCACACACCGGAACCACCTCGGCACCTTCGCCGGCGGCATGCGACCGCACGGCATCGAGATAGGCATTGTTCTCAAAACCATCTTCACTGACATTGGCAATGTACAACACTTTCTTGATGGTCAGAAGATGAAGGTCATACAAGGCATCTCGCTCGTCTTCATCCAGCCCCATGGAACGCACGGGCAATCCCTGGTCGAGATGCGCATGCACTCTTTCCAGTAACTTCTTTTGTGCGAGAATCTTCTTGTCTCCCGTCTTGGCCATGCGCGTGGCCTTGTCCAGGGCTTTTTCCACTGATTCCAGATCGGCCAGGGCCAGCTCGGTATTGATCACATCAATATCCGCAAGAGGGTCCACCTTGCCCGCCACATGCACCACATCGTCATTGTCGAAACAACGCACCACTTGGACGATGGCGTCCGTTTCCCGGATATTGGCGAGAAACTTGTTGCCCAGGCCTTCTCCCCTGGATGCCCCCGCCACCAGACCGGCGATATCCACAAATTGCATGGTCGTGGGCACGATGCGTTCCGGCCTGACGATTTCGGCAATGCGATCCTGACGTGGATCGGCCACCGGCACGATGCCAACATTCGGGTCGATGGTGCAAAAAGGATAGTTTTCAGCCGCTATGGTGGCCTTGGTGAGCGCATTGAAAAGCGTGGACTTGCCCACATTGGGCAGCCCTACGATACCGCATTTGAAACCCATGTAAATTGTGCTCCGAATAGTGTCCTGGGAAACGGAATGGAATACTGGTCAGTTGCCAGGCTTGACCACGGGCTTGCCCTTGGCAATCCAGTGCGTTATTCCCTTCTGCACATTGTAGACCTTGGTGTAACCCAGTTTCTGATCGAGAAATCGACTCACGGTACCGGTGCGATTCCCGGTACGGCATATCAGGATGAAGGGGTCATTCTTTCCGGCGATGGGGGCAAGCTTGTCCAGCCATGCCTGTACGTTGTAGTTGCCGCGCTTGTCAAAGAAGGTAATCAGGTGACTGCCTTTTACAACACCGGTCTGCTGCCATTCTTCCGCCCGGCGAATGTCGATTACCGGGACACCTTGAGCCATGAGTTTTTCCAGTTCCGCATTGTCAATATTCGTTACCCTGGCCGATACCGGCAATGCCATCAGAAGCAGGAAAGAAAAAAGCAGTTTTCTCATGAGTGTTTCTCCACAAACAAATCGGTCATGGACATCCCAAAGCCTCGGGAGGCCCGCGCGGAACAAGGAGGAAAAGGCAATTTCGACTACCGCAAGCCCCTGAAAAAAGAAACGAAAAATTTCATTTCCCGATTCCGGGGATGAGAAATTTCAAGGAAGGTCTTTTCCAACATTCTGTTCCAGGGATTTTACCAGACTAATGCCCGAGTGATGCGAACAAGCGGCAACAGGACAATATCAACTCGACACATAATCAAAAAAAGCCCTGCGAAAAATCACAGGGCCTTGTTGCTTTGTTTGGAGCCGGTGATAGGAGTTGAACCCACGACATCCTCATTACAAGTGAGGCGCTCTACCAACTGAGCTACACCGGCATGGGTTGTGTATTCTAAGGGAAGTCAGTTTCCAGCGGAACCCTGAGAACAAACTTTTTTCTGCAAAGAAACGCCCTGGGGAAACTTGCTCTCTGCCAGTTCCTGCATGGCCGCTGTCCCGACCTGGGAGAACTGAACCCAGAACAGCCGCGCATTCTTCAGCTTGGGTACCAGCCGGGTTTCAAAGCCCTTGGTGAGAATATTGTCCGCATGTCTCTTTGCGTAACGCTCTTCGGTGTACAATCCCATGGATATGCCATTGGCATGCTCACCTTTTCTCATCAACCACAGATCATTGAATCCGGCTTCACGCAGCTTTTTCAACATCTGTTCCGCCTGCTTTGTATCCGCCAAAGGAGGAATCATCACCCAGTATCCCACGGTAACCTTGCCGCGCCTGGATTCAAGTTCTGCCTTCGCCCCCTTGTTCGCAGCCAGCTTGCGGCGATATCCTTCCGCCATGTTTCGACTGGGAAAAGGCCCAATCTCACCGCAGTATTCTTTGGCGTTCGCAGTATCGACGCTGAACGATGTATCGGAGGGAACCGGAGGCGCGGACCGGTTTTCGTCCACCGCTTTCTCGTTTCCCGCGGGTGGACGCTGCACGGCTTCGCTGTCCGCCACGGACGAATCTGAAGTGGAATCCAACGTATTTTCCGGCTCGCTGTTTTCTGTCCGCGCGGCCGGCTCAAGCTCTCGGAGCAGGCGGATTTCACCAAAATCGGTGGCGTCAGTCACCCTGGCGTGGGACTGTTGCTCCGGATTCGTTTGAATCCAGAGGAACAACAGTACATTGAGCGTAAACAGAACCGCCAGCAGCCAGCGCATTATCCTGCATCCTCCTGCACAAATATCATCATTCCCTCCAGCACCAGTGATTCTCTTTGCTCGAACGCCAATTGCAAATGGGATGTTATCAGGGTACTGGCACCGCCGGTAAGCACCAGACCGGGATCACAGACCCCGGCGGCCTGCATACGCTCCACGGACTGCTCGATGAGGGCAAGCAGGGATTTGCGAATCCCTAGATCAATGCAGCTCGCCGTGCTGTTGCCCCACTCCAGGGCATCCATGAATTCACCAGCCGGGCGCATTGCCGTCCCCTGCAACAGACTTTGATGCATCATCTGCAATCCGGGGAGAATATAGCCCCCGAGGTGGTTTCCCTGGCCATCCACCACATCCAGGGTTGTCGCCGTGCCACAGTCCACGACGCAAACACCGGCAGGAAAAATTTTGTGCGCAGCGATAATCGCCATCCAGCGATCCACTCCCAGCTGCTCCGGCTGCACATAGCCACAGCTTACGCCACAGGCGGAAGATTGAACCGGGATGATCCGGGGCTGCTTGCGCCAATGCTGTTGTATCCAGTCGCGCAGCATATGCTCTGACTCAGTCGAAGCCACAGTCGCGAGCCAGATTCGCCCGGGCTGCGGTCGTTTGCCCCAGACACGATCCAGCACGCCATGCAGGCCGCGCTCAGTATATTCCACCGCCTGCTGGACTTGCCCGGACGCACTCATCCACTTGATTCGGGAGTTACCCAGATCAACAAAAAGATCCTCGCTCATTGGCTCCGGACGCTGCGCAAACTTACTTCACCGGCATACCAGCTACGCCGTCCACCGGAATTCCTCAGCACCAATCCACCTCGCTCGTCCAGGCCACAATACGTGCCGGTAATTTCCTGTGAGCCCATGTGCAGCACCACCTCCTGTCCCATGTAGATATCATACTTCTTCCATTCCTCGAGAAACGGGGTCAATCCCTGTTTCTGATAAATCAGACAAGTATCCAGCAGTCCGGCAAGAAGATCACCCGCAAGCCGGTTTCTGTCAGGCGTTGCTTGCAGTACGCTGGCCATATCGATCCAGGGCTGTTCGATGGCCCGGGCATTTTCCTCGCCCAGCCTGATATTGATACCCACGCCAACAATGGCGAGGGCGGGGCCGGCGATCTCGCCACTGGCTTCCACCAGTATCCCACCGAGCTTGCGGTCATCCAGATAAAGATCATTGGGCCATTTGAGACCCAGGGTTTCCAGCCCCAGTTCTCTGAGTGTCCGGGCCAGGCTTACTCCAACCGCCAGGCTCAGGCCGGCAAGATCGGCCATGCCCAGATCGAAACGCCATGCCAGGGAAAGATAGATATTGCTGCCAACGGAACACTCCCAGCGCCTTCCACGCCGTCCCCGCGCAGCATGCTGATACTCGGCAATACAGGCATGCCCGGTATGCAGATGCGAGGGCAGCCGGTCGCGCAGCCAGTCATTGGTGGAGTGGGTTTCCGCCAGGATATGCAACTCCCGCAGATGCTGCCCTGCACGGTCAGGCAGGCGCACCTCGATTGCCTGCTGGTCCAGCAGTTGCAAGCTCGGATCGAGCAGATACCCCTTGCCACGCACCGAGCGAATCCCCACCCCCGGATACCGATTCAACGCCTGAACCTGTTTCCAGATCGCCGCCCGGGTAAGCCCAAGTCTTTGCGCCAGCGCTTCGCCGGAATGGAAGCGGGCATCATTGAGTTCACGCAGCAAAGGATAGAGATGTTGCAGCTTCACAATCCCAACCAACGCCTGCGTCTTCGTAGCTGGGAAGACGTACATTCCTCTTCACCGAGCAGCCACAATTCACAAGTGTCGGCCACCGGTGGGACGACGGGCAGCAGGAAACTCATCAACTCATCCCTGCGGAAGGCATGAACCCTAACTTCCGATCCCGTCTGCAAGCGGTCGAGCATGGATTGAAGGCCGGCAGCCGAGACCTGGATGCCATCCAAAGCCAGCAGGCAGTCCCCGGCGGACAAGCCAGCGCGTTGTGCCGGCCCCTGGTCATACACCTGGGTCAGCTCGACAAAATCACCTTTCTGCCGATAACGCGCCCCAAGGGCGTGTTGGGGATCCTGCTCCTCACCGGATCGGCCGGAACTACCCCAGTCCTCCGGGCCTCTGGAAGGGCGCAGGCGATAACCGATGGCAAAATATTCCAGCCATTGCGCCAATGGCAGTTCTTCACAAGCATGTACATTGCGCTGAAAAAAATCACCCAGATCCTGGCCCGCCAACTGCGCGGCCAGCTTCTCCAGATCGCCTTCCTCTACTCCGACATCCGGTTGGCCAAAATCCTGCCACAGCTTGCGCATGAAATCGTCCAGACTGACTTTGTCCCGTGTGGCTTCGCGCAAGGTAACATCAAGCCCAAGAGCGACCAGCGCCCCTTTGCTGTAGTAACTGACTATGGCATTGGGAGCATTTTCATCCTGCTTGTAGAAACGGGTCCAGGTATCGAAACTCGATTCGGCAACCGACTGGCGCAAACGTCCGGAACCACGCATGACCCGGGTTATGGTGGTCGCGAGCAGCTCCAGATAACTTTCCGCATCGATACAGCCACTGCGCACCAGCGCCAGATCATCGTAATAGCTGGTAATCCCCTCAAAAGCCCAAAGCAGCTCGGTATGAACCTCTGCGCTCAGATCCGCTTCCTTGAGTACCTTGGGACGTATCCGTTTCACATTCCACAGGTGAAAATACTCGTGGCTGCAAAGCCCCAGATAATTCCGGTAGTCCTTGTTCATCTTGCCCATGCCCGGATACGGCAGATCATCACGTTTGCACATCAGCGCTGTGGAATCCAGGTGTTCCAGCCCCCCGTAACCATCCCCGGTGACCATGGTCAGAAACAAGTAGCGGTCAATGGGGAGTTCCCCGAACATACCCGCATGTTGCTGGCAAATGGCGGCAAGGTCATCCGCTAGGCGCTGGTTGTCCAGATTCAACAGCTTTCCGGTAAATACCATGCGATGCGGCACATTGGCAACGGAAAACCCAAGTTCATGGAAGTTGCCCATTTCCACCGGATAATCCACCAGATGGGCGTAATCTACCACCTGATACTGACCGAAACCCGCCTCATCCACATCTTGTTGCGGCATGCTGGTGGCTACCCGCCAGCCCTCTGCAGCGCCTTCGGGTGGGGGTTCCAATGTGACGAGCAGGGGTTTTTCCTCCTGACCGGATACCCTGAGAAAGACACTGGTGCCATTGAAGAATCCATGGGTGGTATCCAAATGCGCGCCCCTGACGGAAAGATCCCAGGCATACACCTCATAAACGACAACCAGAATGCCTTGAACCGGGGCTGCCTGCCAACTGTGCTTGTCCAGTTTTTTCAATGCTACCGGCTGCCCCTCGCAACTCGCGCTTACGCACAGGATATTACGCGCGAAATCGCGGATCATGTAACTGCCGGGAATCCAGGCCGGCAAAACCAGTTGCTGCCCCAGGGGATCCGGTTCCCTTACACTCAGGGTCACGCGAAAGACATGGGCTGCGGGATGGAAAGGAGATATCTGGTATTCGATTGCCTGGTTCATATTGTTGTTCTGCTGCATCAGCTCTGTCAGTTATCCATTCTACTACAAGCCCAGACGAATACCTGGCCTGCCAAAGGAATCGAATGCAAAGAAAAAGCCCCGACTGCGTTCGCAATCGGGGCTTGTCTCGACCTGCTTCGGTCTGGGTGCGCCGCCGCATGGGTGCGGCAGCGCGAAATAAATGCCTGGCAGTGACCTACTTTCGCATGGGGAAGCCCCACACTATCATTGGCGATGTACCGTTTCACTTCTGAGTTCGGGATGGGATCAGGTGGTTCCAGTACTCTATTGCCGCCAGGCAAACTGGTTGAAAAGACGGACAAATCCGGCTTCTCGAAAATGGTTCGATCTAGCGTATAGTCGTTGTAAACGACATACAGTGTCATCTCAGTCAAACAACCAAAACTCTTGGGTGTTATATGGTCAAGCCTCACGGGCAATTAGTACTGGTTAGCTTCATGCATTACTGCACTTCCACACCCAGCCTATCAACCTGGTAGTCTTCCAGGGCCCTACAGGGATCTCGAGGATCCAGTGAGAACTAATCTTGGGAGGGGCTTCCCGCTTAGATGCTTTCAGCGGTTATCCTGTCCGAACATAGCTACCCGGCAATGCCACTGGCGTGACAACCGGAACACCAGAGGTTCGTCCACTCCGGTCCTCTCGTA
>JALSQZ010000082.1 GCA_026985055.1 Sedimenticola sp.
AGAGGGAGCATCCGCCCGCGCCAAGGCATCCAGTAGCCAGGCAATGCGGTAGAAGCGCCCGGCCAACGCCATGATGTGGAGCACGAAGTCTTCCTCCCCGACGTCCGCGCGAGTTTCGGAAGCGTCGCTGAACGTCACCTTTCGCGCATGACGGGAAAGCCATTTTTCCACCTCCCGCCGCAGCAGGACGAGGGCATCCTCGCTACCCTCCTCCGCCAGCAGGAACAGCGGCTCCAGGTAGTTCCATGAATGCAGATACATCCGCCGGGAGCGGGAATCGTCAACCGGCGCGTATTTCCGCCAAGTGGCTTGCAGGTCAAACTCCATCCCCTTCAGCCTGAATCGGCCCTGGCTGACGGCGGCCCTGCCCGCCTCCATGCACGCTTCCTCGGGCAGGTCCCTGATGCGCGGATAGCCCTGCAACGGGCGCGAGCGCAGCGCCCGGATGATTGCCGTGAGCCTGTCTTCCGGCAAGGTGGCATGTGCGGTGGATGAAGCCATGGTTCCCTATCGATGCTCGACAATGATGCGATAAATCAGCCGCAGGATGTAATACAGCGACAGCGCCGCCAGGAACACGATGAGGAAAAGCCGGAAGGGGCGCGGATAGCGCGGGTAATCAGGCATCGAGGGGGATTCGATGGTGATGATCTGGGTAATCTCCAGCCCCTTCTTGATGTTGATGTTCTCGTAGGCCTTCTTGATGATTTCATAGACCTTGCGCGCAATCTCCAACCGGTTCTGAAGAATCCGGTAACGCATGTCTATGTCGTTCAACGACTTGCGCCCACCCGCGAAGATGCGGCGCTTCTCCACCTCTATCTGCCGGTTCACGGAGGCCAGCTCGCTGCGCAGGCGCTTGATGGTGGGAGAGTTCTGCTGCAACACCTTGGCCTTGTTGTTCAGCTCCAGCTCCAGCAGGACCTTGCGCTCCAGCAGCTTGGAAAACGCCTGGGAACGCAGGCCGAATTCCTTTTCGGTGGAAACCACCTCATGCTGCTGCCGAAAGCGGTAGAGTGCCTGCAACGCCTCGTCCATCGCCTTTTTCGCGTTTTCGAGCTGTTGCCGCATCACGACAATCTGATGATCGATCAGCTTCTGGTTGATGCCCAGCACATACTTCCTGGCTTCCGCGATCATGTCGGTGAGCAACTGGCGGGCCAGCTCCGGCTCGAAGGAAAGGGCATGGACGTGAATGGCGCCCGTCTTGCTGTCCAGCTCGATGGCGATGAGGGAGCGCAGATAGTCAACCAGGCGGTCCTTGCTGCCCTTCCACCTGAAACGATTGTAGGGGTCAATCTTCGGGCTTCCGTATCTCTCCTCCAGGTCATACTTTTGCGCCAGGCGCAGGAGAAGGTCTCGCGACTTCAGGTAATTGAGGACAATTTCCTGCTCCCGCCCGCCGCCTCCGGTCAGCAGGTTCAGCAGCCCGTTGGCCTGCACGCCGGGCGTGCCGCTGCGTATCATGATGGTCGTGCGCGAGGAATAGATGGGCGTATAGACCAGCAGGGCATACAGCATGGCCGCCACGGCGGGCAGAAACACGAAAACAACCAGCCCGAAAGGCCCTCGCCAACGCTTCTTGCGTTTTCTGTGAAGCTGTTCCGCCATGCGCCCCCTTTGGTCAATTCACCCTTTTTATGCCAGTCCGGACATGCGCGGGCAAGCCCTGCAGCGGCATCACCACCTGATCATCCGTGCGGGCCCCCGCTTTTACCCACGCGGGGCTGTTCATCTTCCATTCTCGGCGCGGAGCACATGCAATGCCCAGGCGCCATGCCAATGGCTTTGTGCACCATTGAGGGGCGCATGAAAAGAGGCGTGCTTATGCAATGGAAATCATGCCGGATGATGAACGGGTTGCCAGCACTCCTCAGGGGCGCGTCCGCAAGCTGACGACGAGGCGCCCGTTGTGCCCGTCTCCGCGTTCGAACGAAAGCTCGTGCACGCCCCTGTCGTCCTCCCAGGCCAGGCGGCCCTTGCGCATGGTGGCGTTGACGCGCGTGCGCGCCGGGTTGGACCGCAGGTTTTCACCCAGCACGAAGAGCGTGGCGAAGCGTGCCGTGCGCACGCGCGAGACGGACATGTTGAAGCTGGCTGCCGGAATCAGGCTATGGGCGGCATCCGAATACCAGCCCTGCATGCGTGGCTGCTCCTGTCCGCGCATGATGTCGCCGGGCGCTGCTTCTCCTGTCAGCTCCGTGGCGCGCAGGCGGAGGGGAGGCAGCTCCTCATCGCCATCATGCCGCGCATCCACGATCCCATCGCTGCCGAGCGCCACCTGCCAGTCCGGGTGGAACTTGAACCATTGGCGGTAATCATGCCTGCCCAGCATGGCGCGCTCATGCAGCCAGTCCAGCACCAGCAGGAAGTGCCCCGGCCTCATGACGAGTCCCCGCCGGTGCAGGATGGAGCCGAAATGCGTTACCTCGCAGGAGGTTACGGCCATGCCGTCCTGCTCGCCGGCATACTTGAGGGCGGATCCGAAGGGCTTGCCGTGGCGTCCGGCGCGGGGATAGTCCCGCCCGTCTATCTCCACGCAATTGTGCGCGCGGGTGCTCTCCACGTAGATGCGCCTGGGGTCGGAATAGTAGAACCCCTCGCGCGCCAGCTTCGATCCCCTTTCCGTGCGCCCCACGTAGCCGAAGCGCGCGGGATCCGTGAGGATTTCGCGCCGCCCGTCGAACCAGACGAAAGAGAGATGATCGGCATGCTTGTGCACACGGGAGTGAAACCCGGCAATCTGCGCCAGGTAGGAGGCATTGCGGAACTCCGGCTCCACCTCCGGCGCATACAGCCGCGCAAAGGCATAGCCTGCGTCATGACAGGCAAAAATACCCGGCGCCGGCGCCGTGCCTTGCTGGCCATCAGTGACGACATACAGCAGATGCGGGTTAAGGTATTTGTCAGCCCCCCCCGTCACATTTACAATGTTACGATAATCAGTGTCTCCAATGGTTACTATTTCACCATTTGGATTTAATTGCCAAACCATATTCCTCTCAATCTTTGATAGCTTATCGCACATTTCTTTTGTTTTATCTATAGAATTATTTCTGACTCCTATCAGTGAGTTGAGTATCAGGTAATGATACCCTGGAGAGTGCTCCTTGTGAATCAATCTGTTTGAAAATCCATTTTTTATCATCATGATGAATCTCTTTCTGGCAACTTTCCAGAAATACTCAACGGGAAACCTCCCCATGAAACGATGGGCAGCAGCCATTTGCGCGATGGCTTGATAAAGGCCGTGATTTGTTTGAGATCGGAAAATTTTTTCTTCAAGAAGAACAAAATGGTGGATCATCATGGCTTCAAAGAATTTCTTGAGGATTTCAGCGCTGAAATTACTGCTTCTTGCCATGGCGTCAAGCATATAGGAAATTCTGTATAGCCTCTGGCCAACGGCCATGTCATACCATCGATAAGCATGGTGATGCTTGGCAAGCTCCTTGATATTCTTTTCAGATACTCCATCTTGCAACAAGTCGTGCATGTTGCTGCTTAT
>JALSQZ010000083.1 GCA_026985055.1 Sedimenticola sp.
TCACCACCAAACTTCGCCGCCTGGACGGTCGTGATCGCCGCGGTCAGCGTGGTTTTACCGTGGTCTACGTGACCAATGGTGCCCACGTTTACATGGGGTTTGGTTCTTTCAAATTTTTCCTTAGACACTTTAGCTTACCTTT
The DNA here is from genome assembly GCA_026985055.1 of Sedimenticola sp. Lineage (GTDB taxonomy): Bacteria > Pseudomonadota > Gammaproteobacteria > Chromatiales > Chromatiaceae > Thiolapillus. The sequence continues at coordinate 143 of JALSQZ010000083.1, forward strand.
CTCAAACGAAACTGTTTCAACGAATCGGGTTACTTGTTGACAATGCTCTCGGCAATGCTTTGCGGAACTTCGCTGTACTTCGCGAATTCCATGCTGTAGTTGGCCCGCCCCTGGGTGGCGCCACGCAAATCCGTGGCATAGCCAAACATGGAGGACAGAGGAACCTCAGCCTTGATGATCTTGCCCGCAGGGCCATCTTCCATGCCTTGCACCATGCCACGACGACTGTTCAGATCGCCAATGACATCACCCATGTATTCTTCGGGTGTGACCACTTCCACTTTCATGATGGGCTCAAGAAGCACGGGATCCGCCTCGGCAGCGCCATTCTTGAAACCCATGGAGCCGGCAATCTTGAAGGCCTGCTCATTGGAATCCACTTCATGATAGGAACCATCATAAAGAGTGACCTTGACATCCACTACGGGATAACCGGCAATGACACCACTCTGCATGGCTTCCTGAATGCCTTTGTCCACTGCGGGAATGTACTCCCGGGGAACCACCCCGCCAACGATGGCGTTGACAAACTCATAATTCTCCTCGCTGTCGGTCAGCGGCTCGATCTTGAGCCACACGTGACCGTACTGACCCCGACCACCGGACTGGCGGACAAACTTGCCTTCCGCTTCCACGGACTTGCGAATGGTTTCACGATAGGCCACCTGAGGAGCACCGACATTGGCTTCCACCTTGAATTCGCGCTTCATGCGATCCACGATGATATCCAGGTGCAGCTCGCCCATCCCGGAAATGATGGTCTGACCGGACTCCTCATCGGTATGCACACGGAAAGAAGGATCTTCCTGCGCCAGCTTCTGCAGGGCAATACCCATCTTTTCCTGGTCAGCCTTGGTTTTCGGCTCCACCGCCACGGAGATGACAGGCTCCGGAAATTCCATGCGCTCGAGAATAATCTGCTCTTTCATGTCGCACAGCGTATCGCCTGTGGTTACGTCCTTGAGACCCACCGCAGCCGCGATATCACCGGCACGAACCTCCTTGATTTCCTCGCGGGAGTTCGCGTGCATCTGCAGGATACGCCCCATGCGCTCTTTCTTGCGCTTTACCGGGTTGTAAACACTGTCACCCGCATTGACCACACCGGAATACACCCGGAAGAAAGTGAGCGTGCCGACAAAGGGATCGGTAGCGATCTTGAACGCCAGAGCCGCAAACGGCTCGTCGTCAGTCGCATGGCGCACCGCCTCGCTGCCGTCTTCCAGCTCGCCCTTGATGGGCGGTACATCCACGGGAGAAGGCATCAGCTCGATAATCTTGTCGAGCATGGCCTGTACGCCCTTGTTCTTGAATGCCGAACCGAGGGTCACCGGAGTAATCTCCAGATTCAGGGTGCGGATGCGCAACCCTTCCATGATCTCTTCTTCACTCAGCTCTTCGCCTTCGAGATATTTCTCCATCATCTCGTCATTGGCTTCGGCAGCAGCCTCCACCATGTGGCCGCGCCATTCCTCGGCCACTTCCATCATGTCCGCGGGAATATCCTCGTAATGGAATTCCACGCCCATGTTTTCGTCACTCCAGACGATGGACTTCATCTTGATCAGGTCGATAACGCCGCTGAAGGCTTCCTCGGCGCCGATGGGCACCTGAATGGGCACGGCGTTGGCACCAAGACGATCCTTGAGTTGCTCGACAACACGGAAGAAATTGGCGCCCATGCGGTCCATTTTGTTGACAAAAGCCATGCGTGGCACTTCGTAACGGTTGGCCTGGCGCCACACCGTCTCGGACTGGGGTTCCACACCACCCACGGCGCAGAGCACGAACACGGCGCCGTCGAGCACACGCAGGGAGCGCTCGACTTCAATGGTAAAGTCCACGTGCCCCGGGGTGTCGATGATGTTGATACGGTGCTCGGGGTAATTGCCGGCCATCCCTTTCCAGAAACAGGTGGTAGCCGCAGAAGTAATGGTGATGCCACGTTCCTGCTCCTGCTCCATCCAGTCCATGGTCGCGGCACCGTCATGTACCTCACCAATCTTGTGAGACACGCCAGTATAGTAGAGCACACGCTCGGTGGTGGTGGTCTTGCCCGCATCGATGTGCGCCATGATTCCGACGTTACGATAACGTTCGATAGGTGTAGTACGTGCCACGGTTATATCCGTCCTGAAGTATTAAAACTGTAAAAGAACCTGATCAGCAATCGCCGGCAGCAATCACCAGCGATAATGAGAGAAGGCCTTGTTGGCCTCTGCCATGCGGTGCGTATCTTCCTTCTTCTTCACCGCAGTACCACGGGACTCGGAAGCATCCAAGAGTTCTCCGGCAAGACGATCCGCCATGGATTTCTCACTGCGCTTGCGCGCGGCCTCGATGAGCCAGCGCATGGCCAGGGCATTACGGCGCAGCGGGCGAACCTCGACAGGAACCTGATAGGTGGCGCCACCCACCCGGCGGGATTTTACTTCCACCACGGGACGCACGTTTTCCAGCGCCTGTTCCAGAGCGTCCAGGGGATCACCGCCCTTCTTCTCGGCAATCTGGTCCAGAGCACCATACAACACCCGCTCTGCCACCGACTTCTTGCCGTCCACCATGACCATGTTGATGAACTTGGCCAGGGTCAGACTTCCAAATTTGGGATCCGGTAAAATCTCGCGGCGTGCCGCTACTCTTCTTCTTGCCATGACGCTCTACTCTAAAAAAATACTGTATGGTTAATCGATCAGCGCTGCTGCGAAAGCAATCAGCCCTTCGGGCGCTTGGCGCCGTATTTGGAACGACCCTGACGGCGGGATTCGACACCGGAAGTATCCAGCGCGCCACGCACAACGTGATAACGAACACCCGGCAAGTCTTTTACCCGGCCGCCACGAATCAGAACCACGGAGTGCTCCTGAAGATTGTGTCCTTCACCGCCGATGTAGGAAGTCACTTCATATCCATTGGTCAGACGAACACGCGCCACCTTGCGCAAAGCCGAGTTCGGCTTTTTCGGGGTAGTGGTGTACACGCGGGTGCATACGCCACGACGCTGAGGGCAGGCCTCCAGGGCCGGCACATTGCTCTTCTCTTTTGCACGCTTGCGAGGCTTGCGCACCAACTGATTGATTGTAGCCATGTAATACAGTCTCCGGACGCCTCGGTCATCTTGCCGAAGCGCCAAAAATTCGTGCAGAGGACATCCCATCCGCTCAATGGAGCTCAAAGCGGACGGCATCATGCAGTCGAATCGGTTATTTTCGCCATGCGGCCTGAGCCGCGAGAATAATCAATAAGGCCCGGTTGCGGCCTGACCTTATGCGAAGACCGCGCATTCTAGATATGCGCGGCCTTCGTGTCAAGCCCTGCCCGGAAAATAAGCAGAATATTTTCCGGGCATCAGGAACGTACTGCTCAGGATTCCGCTTCCGAAGCGGCTTCCGAACTGTTCAGCGCCTCCTGAATCACCGCTTCCACTTCTTCACTCGCCATTTCCACCGGCTCTCCGGCAGCCAGGGATTCCTCAGCGCGCCGACGGCGGCGTGCTTCATGGTAGGCCAGCCCGGTGCCGGCCGGAATCAGGCGACCGACGATGACGTTTTCCTTGAGGCCATGGAGCCGGTCTTCGGCGCCACGCACGGAGGCTTCGGTAAGAACCCGGGTGGTTTCCTGGAAGGAGGCAGCGGAGATGAAGGACTCCGTGGCCAGGGATGCTTTGGTAATACCCAGGAGCAAGGGTTCCCAGGTAGCCGGCATGCCGCCGTCCTTCTGAACTTTTTCATTCTCTTCGGCAACCCGCGCGCGTGAGATCTGTTCGCCGCGCAGCAATTTGGTATCGCCACCATCGACAATCTCAACCTTGCGCAGCATCTGGCGGATAATGACTTCGATGTGCTTGTCGTTGATGCCCACGCCCTGCAGACGATATACGTCCTGTATTTCCTGCACCAGATATTCCGCCAAAGCGGTGACTCCGCGCAGACGCAGGATATCGTGAGGATTGAGCTCGCCATCAGCGATAACCTCGCCCTTTTCCACATGCTCACCTTCGAACACGTCCACATGGCGCCACTTGGGTATCAGAGACTCGACCTGCTCGCCATCGGCCATGGTAATCACCAGACGCTGCTTGCCCTTGGTGTCCTTGCCAAAACCAATGGTTCCAGTAGCTTCCGCGAGGATTGCCGGCTCCTTGGGCTTGCGCGCCTCGAACAAGTCGGCAACCCGGGGCAGACCACCTGTGATATCACGGGTCTTGGAAGATTCCTGGGGAATTCTCGCGAGTACATCACCCACACCAACTTCCGCGCCATCCTGAACGCTGACCACAGCGCCGGCAGGCAGTACATAGTTGGCTGGCAGGGTAGTGCCAGCAAGATTGATGTCATTGCCCTTTTTGTCCACGAGCTTGACCATGGGCCGCAGATCCTTGCCGCTGGTGGGGCGCTGCTTGGGATCCATGACTTCCAGGGAAGTCAGACCGGTTACATCGTCCGTCTTGGTCTGAACCGTTACACCATCGACAAAATCGACAAACCGGAGTATGCCCGCCACCTCGGTGATAACCGGGTGCGTGTGCGGATCCCAGGTAGCTACCAGCTGACCAGCTTCGACTGAATCACCGTTTCTGACCTGCAGTTCCGCACCATAAGGCAGCTTGTAGCGCTCCCGCTCGGAGCCCCGGGCATCATGCACGATGATTTCACCAGAACGCGAAACCGCGACCAGCTTGCCGTCGCCACGTTCTACGGTCTTGATGTTATTCAGGGTGACGGTACCGGCATTCTTGACTTCAATACTGCTTACCGCGGCGGAACGGGATGCCGCGCCACCAATATGGAAGGTACGCATGGTCAACTGGGTGCCCGGCTCCCCGATGGACTGGGCAGCCACGACACCGACCGCTTCACCAATATTCACCCCGTGACCACGACCAAGATCACGACCATAACAGGCGCTGCAGATACCGTATTTTGCCTCGCAGCTGATGGCGGAGCGCACATGCACCTGATCCACGCCTTTTTCTTCCAGCATGTCCACCAGGGGTTCATCCAGCAACACGCCGGCTTCCACAAGCACATCATCCGTACCCGGCATATAGACATCCTTGGCCGTCACCCGACCCAGAATTCGCTCGCGCAACGCCTCGACCACGTCGCCACCTTCGATGATGGGTTGCATCAAGAGTCCGTTCTCGGTGCCGCAGTCTTCTTCGGTGATGACCAGATCCTGAGCCACATCCACGAGACGCCGGGTCAGATAACCGGAGTTAGCGGTTTTGAGCGCCGTGTCCGCCAGACCCTTGCGTGCGCCATGGGTGGAAATGAAGTACTGAAGCACATCCAGTCCTTCCCGGAAGTTGGCGGTAATGGGTGTTTCGATAATGGAGCCATCAGGCTTGGCCATCAGACCACGCATGCCGGCAAGCTGCCGAATCTGTGCCGCCGAGCCCCGGGCGCCGGAATCGGCCATCATGAATATGGAGTTGAAAGAGTCCTGCTTGACCTCATTTCCGTCCTTGTCGATAACGGTCTCGGTGCCAAGCTGATCCATCATGGCCTTGGCCACCTGATCGTTGGCATGCGACCAGATATCGATGACCTTGTTGTAGCGCTCGCCGTTGGTCACCAGGCCAGATGCGTATTGATCCTCGATCTCCTTGACTTCCTTCTCTGCCGCCGCCAGCAATGCCTCCTTCTCCGCAGGCACCACCATGTCATCGGCGCATACCGAAGCGCCCGCCTTGGCCGCCATGCGGAAGCCCATGTACATGAGCTGATCGGCAAATATGACCGTATCCTTCAGACCCAGCTCCCGATAGCAGGTATTCACCAGACGGGAAATGGCTTTCTTGTTGAGTACCGTATTGATGAGCTTTTCGTAGGACAGACGAGAAGGAATGATCTCCCACAGAATCGCGCGTCCTACCGTAGTGTCATAGACCCGCTGGCGAGACGCATAGCTGCCATCTTCCTGAAGAACTTCTTCCTCGATACGCACCTTGACCCGGGCATGCAGCTCTGCCTGACCGGTTTCGTAGGCACGACGTGCTTCGGCAGTATTCGCCAGAAGCATTCCTTCACCCTTGGCATTGATGCGCTCACGGGTCATGTAGTACAGACCCAACACCACATCCTGGGTAGGTACGATGATGGGCTCGCCGTTGGCGGCGGAAAGAATGTTGTTGCTCGCCATCATGAGCGTACGCGCTTCCAGCTGGGCTTCCAGGGAAAGAGGCACGTGTACCGCCATCTGGTCACCGTCGAAGTCGGCATTGAATGCGGTACAGACCAGGGGATGCAGCTGAATGGCCTTGCCTTCGATGAGCACGGGTTCAAATGCCTGAATACCCAGTCTGTGCAACGTGGGCGCGCGGTTGAGCATGACCGGATGCTCGCGAATGACATTTTCCAGGATATCCCAGACCTCGGCAGCGCCACGATCGACCAGCTTCTTGGCGGCCTTGATGGTAGTGGCCAGCCCACGGGACTGCAGCTTGGCGAAGATGAAGGGCTTGAACAGCTCCAGCGCCATGCGCTTGGGCAATCCGCACTGATGCAGCTTGAGGGTCGGACCGACCACGATCACGGAACGGCCGGAGTAATCCACGCGCTTGCCCAGCAGATTCTGACGGAAGCGGCCCTGCTTGCCCTTGATCATGTCCGCCAGGGATTTCAGCGGACGCTTGTTGGTGCCGGTGATGGCGCGGCCGCGGCGACCATTGTCCAACAGGGCGTCCACCGCTTCCTGAAGCATGCGCTTTTCATTGCGCACAATGATGTCCGGAGCAGTCAGTTCCAGAAGTCGCTTGAGACGGTTGTTACGGTTGATCACCCGACGATACAGATCGTTCAGATCAGAAGTGGCGAAGCGCCCGCCATCCAGCGGCACCAGTGGACGCAGCTCCGGCGGCAGTACCGGCAACACCTTGAGAATCATCCACTCTGGCTTGTTGCCGGACTCTTCCAGAGATTCCAGCAGCTTGAGACGCTTGGCGATTTTCTTGATCTTGGTCTCGGAATTGGTGGAACCGATTTCCTCGCGCAGCTTGGCGATCTCCGCGGGAATGTCCAGGGAAGACAGCAGCTCGTTGACCGCTTCCGCACCCATGCGCGCATCGAACTCGTCGCCGTTTTCCTCGATGGCTTCCAGATACTGCTCGTCATTCATGAGCTGACCACGCTCGAGCATGGTCATGCCGGGATCGATCACCACATAGGATTCGAAATACAAGATGCGTTCGATGCTCTTGAGGGTCATATCCAGCAGAAGGCCAATGCGCGAAGGCAGGGATTTCAGATACCAGATATGCGCCACCGGGCTGGCCAGCTCGATATGCCCCATGCGCTCACGGCGCACCTTGGACAGGGTAACTTCCACGCCGCACTTCTCGCATACCACACCACGATGCTTGAGACGCTTGTACTTGCCGCACAGACATTCATAGTCGTTGACCGGACCGAATATCTTGGCGCAGAACAGACCTTCGCGTTCGGGCTTGAAGGTACGGTAGTTGATGGTCTCGGGCTTCTTCACCTCGCCGAATGACCAGGACCGGATCATGTCCGGTGAGGCCAGACCAATACGAATGGCATCGAACTCTTCGTTCTGCCCCTGTTGCTTCAGAATCTTCAAAAGATCTTTCACGAATCTATCTCCGTTGTATCGCTGCTCGACTCAGGACGCCATGCGCCTCAGTCCTGCTCCAGCTCGATGTTGATGCCCAGCGATTTGACTTCTTTCACCAGTACGTTGAAGGACTCGGGCATACCGGCCTCCATCTGGTGGTTACCGTCCACGATGTTCTTGTACATCCGGGTCCGTCCGTTCACATCGTCAGACTTGACGGTCAGCATTTCCTGCAGGGTGTAAGCCGCGCCATAGGCTTCCAGCGCCCAGACCTCCATCTCACCGAAGCGCTGGCCGCCAAACTGGGCCTTGCCGCCCAGAGGCTGCTGGGTGACCAGGCTGTAGGGACCAGTGGAACGGGCGTGCATCTTGTCATCCACCAGGTGGTTGAGCTTGAGCATGTACATATAACCCACGGTCACGGGACGCTCGAAGGGCTCTCCGGTGCGCCCATCATACAGCGTACACTGGCCGGACTCGGGCAAACCACCCAGTTTCAGCAGATGCCGGATCTCTTCCTCGGTAGCGCCATCGAATACGGCGGTCGCCATGGGCACGCCGTCTCTCAGATTGCTTGCCAGTTCGAGAATCTCCTCATCACTGAAGGATTTCAGATCTTCCTGCTTGCCACTGAAGTTGTATACCTCGTTCAGGTACTTGCGCAGATCGTTCATCTTCGCCTGGGTATCGAGCATTTCGCCAATGCGCTCACCCACTCCCTTGGCGGCGAAGCCAAGATGAGTCTCCAGAATCTGGCCAATGTTCATCCGTGACGGCACACCCAGTGGGTTCAGGGCAATATCCACGGGGCGGCCGTTCTCGTCGAAAGGCATGTCTTCCACGGGAACGATCTGGGATATGACCCCCTTGTTACCGTGCCGGCCAGCCATTTTGTCGCCCGGCTGGATGCGGCGCTTGATGGCCACATAGACCTTGACCATCTTGAGTACGCCAGGCGCCAGATCGTCACCGGTGGACAACTTGCGTTTCTTGTCTTCGTAATAGTCACGGAATTTCTGCCGCTGCTCTTCCACCTGCTTCTTGATGGCTTCGAGCTGCTGCTGCGCTTCTTCATTGCGCAGGCGGATTTCGAACCATTGATCACGATCCAGATCCCCAAGATAGCTTTTGGTCAGTTTGGAACCGGCCTTCAAGCGGTTGGGGCCACCTTCGGCAACCTTGCCCATGAGCATCTTCTCCACCCGGGCAAAGGTGTCTTCTTCCATGATGCGCTGCTGATCGGCAATATCCTTGCGAATACGCTCCAGTTCGGCTTCCTGGATCTCCAGGGCGCGGGCGTCCTTCTCCACTCCATCCCGGGTGAAGACCTGCACGTCAATCACGGTACCGGAAACGCCGGATTTCACCCGCAATGAGGTGTCCTTCACATCGGAAGCCTTCTCGCCGAAGATGGCGCGCAGAAGCTTTTCTTCCGGCGTGAGCTGAGTCTCTCCCTTGGGAGTGACCTTGCCTACCAGAATATCGCCTTCCTTCACTTCGGCACCCACATAGACGATGCCGGATTGATCCAGTTTGGCCAATGCCGCCTCACCCACGTTGGGGATGTCTCCGGTGATCTCCTCGGGACCCAGCTTGGTGTCGCGGGCCTGGCAGGTCAGCTCTTCAATATGGATGGTGGTGAAACGGTCTTCCTTGACCACGTTTTCCGAGATGAGAATGGAATCCTCGAAGTTGTAACCGTTCCAGGGCATGAAGGCCACACGCAGATTCTGCCCCAGGGCCAGCTCGCCCATGTCCGTTGAAGGACCGTCGGCCATCACATCCCCACGCGCCACCTTGTCGCCCACCATGACCAAAGGACGCTGGTTGATACAGGTATTCTGGTTTGAGCGGGTATATTTGGTCAGGTTGTAGATGTCCACGCCAGGTTCTCCGGCAACGGTTTCATCATCATTCACCCGAACCACAATGCGGCTGGCATCCACGGACTCGACGCTGCCACCACGCTTGGCAACCACGGTTACACCGGAATCCACTGCCACATTACGCTCGATACCGGTACCCACCAGAGGTTTTTCCGCACGCAGGGTGGGAACCGCCTGACGTTGCATGTTGGAACCCATGAGCGCGCGGTTGGCGTCATCATGTTCCAGGAACGGGATCAGCGCCGCCGCCACGGAGACAATCTGCTTGGGCGACACATCCATGTATTCCACCTTGTCCGGAGTGAACAGGGCAAATTCATTCTGATGACGGCAGGAAACCAGCTCTTCGGTGAGCTTGCCGTTCTTGTCCAGAACCGCGCTTGCCTGGGCAATGACGAAACGGCCTTCCTCGATAGCCGACAGGTAATGAATCTCATCGGTCGCCTTGCCATTCTTGACTACCCGGTATGGGGTTTCCAGGAAACCATAACGGTTGGTCTTGGCATATACGGCCAGGGAATTGATCAGACCGATATTCGGGCCTTCAGGGGTCTCGATGGGACACACCCGGCCATAATGCGTGGGATGTACGTCACGCACCTCGAAACCGGCTCTTTCACGTGCCAGACCACCGGGTCCCAAAGCAGATACACGACGCTTGTGTGTAATTTCGGACAGGGGATTGTTCTGATCCATGAACTGGGACAGCTGACTGGAACCGAAGAATTCCTTGATTGCGGCGGATACCGGCTTGGCGTTGATCATTTCCTGAGGCATGAGGCCTTCCGCCTCGGCCAGGGTCAGACGCTCCTTGACCGCGCGCTCGACACGCACCAGGCCAACGCGGAACTGATTCTCGGCCATCTCGCCCACACAGCGTACACGGCGGTTGCCCAGATGGTCGATATCATCCGTGGTGCCCTTGCCGTCGCGAATATCCACCAGGGTCTTGAGTACATCGACGATATCGGAGCTGTTACCGTATTCCTTGACCAGCTCTTTGGAAATCTCATCATCACGACTGCCAAAATACTTGCCGTCATAGAGGATGCCAAGTCCTTCGGTCTCTTCACGGCCCAGGCGCCGATTGAATTTCATGCGCCCAACCGCGGACAGATCATAACGATCCTCGGTGAAAAACAGATTGTGGAACAGGTTCTGCGCCGCTTCCTTGGTGGGCGGCTCGCCGGGACGCATCATGCGGTAGATCTCCACCTGCGCTTCCAGTCGCGTTGAAGTGGGATCCAGGCGCAAGGTCTCGGAGATATAAGGCCCGTGATCCAGATCATTGGTGAACAGCGTCTTGAGTTCCCCGATTCCCTTTTCCTGCAGGGCGGTAACCAGCTCTTCGGTAATCTCGTCATTGGCCGCAGCCAGCAGTTCGCCGGTCTCGGGATCAACCACATCATGAGCCAGCGTCTTGCCGACCAGATACTCGGAAGGCACTTCCAGCTGGCTTACGCCCTCTTTTTCCATGGCGAGGATATGGCGCGCGGTAATGCGCTTGCCCGCCTCCACGATAACCTTGCGCTTGGCCTTGATATCGAACCGGGCGGTTTCACCGCGCAGGCGCGCAGGCACCAGATCCAGCAGAATCTTGTCACCTTTGAAAGTGAAGCTGTCAGTCTCGAAGAAATAGTCCAGGATTTCCTGGGTGTTGTAGCCCAGGGCGCGCAGCAATACCGTCGCCGGAATCTTGCGCCGGCGGTCGATGCGCACGAATACGGCGTCCTTGGGATCGAATTCGAAGTCCAGCCAGGAACCACGGTAGGGGATCACCCGGGCCGAAAACAGCAGCTTGCCGGAGGAGTGCGTCTTGCCCTTGTCGTGATCGAAAAACACGCCGGGGGAACGATGCAACTGAGACACGATGACCCGCTCGGTGCCATTGATGACAAAGGTGCCGGTATCGGTCATGAGCGGCAGTTCGCCCATGTAGATTTCCTGCTCCTTTACGTCCTTGATACGTTTTACATTGGCCGGCGCATCCCGGTCGTAGATGACCAGACGCACCAGCACCCGAAGAGGTGCGGCGTAGGTCACACCACGCAACTGGCATTCACGAACATCGAACATGGGTTCGCCAAGACGATAGCTCACATATTCCAGAGCAGCGCTGCCATTGTGACTGACAATGGGGAAAACCGAGCTGAATGCCGCATGCAGTCCCTGAGCATCACGCTCGTCGGGCTTCTTGTCCGCTTGCAGAAACTTGCGATAGGAATCGATCTGCGTGGCAAGAAGAAAAGGGATCTCAAGAACACTTCCGCGTTTTGCAAAATCCTTGCGGATGCGTTTTTTCTCTGTAAACGAATAGGCCATGCTTGCCTTCCCTCAGTTTAGTCCAGTCATTACCACCGGCGGATTGCCGGTCGCCCTCGCGGGCAAAATCTCACACAAACAGGAAAAGGCCGGCGGCACTGCAGCCGCCAGCCGTTTTCGGCTTTGCGTAAACGCCAGCCAAGATCAGAATTACTTGATCTCGACAGATGCGCCAGCTTCTTCCAGCGTTTTCTTCGCTTCTTCCGCTTCTTCCTTGCTTACGCCTTCCTTCAGTGTGGAAGGAACGCCTTCTACTGCATCCTTGGCTTCCTTCAGGCCCAGGCCGGTCAGACCGCGAACGGCCTTGATCACGCCTACCTTCTTGTCGCCAAAGCCAGTCAGAACCACGTCGAACTCGCTCTTCTCAGCAGCGCCTTCACCACCAGCGTCACCACCGGCGGCAGGAGCTGCGGCCACGGCTGCAGCAGCGGTTACACCAAATTTTTCTTCCATTGCCTCGATCAGCTCGACAACGTCCATTACGGACATACTGGCGATTGCTTCGAGGATATCGTCTTTAGAAACTGCCATTTTCAGGGCTCCTACATATCTTCAAGTTAGTAAAGTGGGATAAGAAACAGGTTTAACCTGCCTCTTTAGCGTCGCGAATTGCTGCTACAGTACGCACCAGTTTGCCCGGAACTTCATTGAGCGTGGTAACCAGCTTCTGTACAGGCGCCAACATGGTACCCATCAGCATGCTGATTGCCTGGTCGTATGTAGGCATCTTCGCCAGCACGCTGATCTCGGACGGTTCAAGCAGCTTCCCATTGATGGAAACCATCTTGACCACCAGCTGATCATGCTCTTTGGCGAAATCATTGATCACACGTGCGGCAGCACCCGGATCCTCTTGCGAGAACGCCAGCAGCAGGGGGCCTACAAAGCCTTCCTGCATACAGGCAAAATCCGTGTCTTCCACAGCTCGCTTGGCAAGCGTGTTCTTGACCACGCGAAGATATACGCCAGAACCACGCGCTTGTTTGCGCAATTCAGTCAGATCTTCCACGGCCAGACCACGATACTCAGCGGCGATAGCGGAATATGCACTACTCGCTACGTCAGCAACTTCGGCGACGATGGCTTTCTTTTGTTCAAGATTAAGTGCCAAAGTCGTCACCTCCCGACAACGATGAAGAACGGTTTCCCGTTCTCGGTTACACCAGGAATGAAATCTATCCATTCCACCTTTTTCTGGTGCCCGTCCTCAGGAAAGCCCTGATTTCGGAGCGCCATCTGCGCAGGCAGATTAAGTCTCCAGCCGTTTCCGGCGCCGAGACACCTGCGGTCTTTGACAGCAATCGGCCAAACATCTTGTGACCGTTGCTCCAAAGCCTTGCATGCGGCGAGTTGAATCGCCGCAATATCCTGTTGCCGGATCAGATCGCAAGCGAGCCTTGATCCAGCACGATCCCCGGCCCCATGGTGCTGGATACCGTGATCTTTTTCATGTACACGCCCTTGGCCGCACTGGGCTTGGCCTTTTTCAGGTCCGCCAGCAGGGTTTCCAGATTTTCCTTCAGGGCGGAAGGCTCGAAGCCCACTTTACCGATGGAAGCATGGACGATCCCGTTCTTGTCGGTGCGGTAACGTACCTGACCGCCCTTGGCATTCTTCACCGCCTGGGCAACATCTGGAGTCACGGTACCCACTTTGGGGTTGGGCATGAGCCCGCGAGGGCCGAGAATCTGACCCAGTTGACCCACCACACGCATGGCGTCGGGACTGGCGACAACTACGTCGAAATCCATGTTTCCGGCTTTTACCTGCTCCGCCAGATCCTCCATGCCCACGACATCCGCGCCTGCTTCCTTGGCCGCATCCGCCGCAGGCCCCTGGGTGAATACGGCAACGCGCACTTCCTTGCCCGTTCCGTGAGGAAGCACCGTAGAGCCACGTACGACCTGATCGGATTTGCGTGGATCGACACCGAGATTTACCGCCACATCCACGGATTCAGGAAACTTCACACTGGAAACTTCCTTCAGCAACGCGAATGCTTCTTCTGCATCATACTGTTTGCCGGCATCCAGCTTTTTCTGGATAGCCGTCATTCTCCTGCTCAGCTTTGCCATTTACACGCCCTCCGTATCCAGACCCATACTGCGAGCGGTACCCGCAATGGTGCGCACTGCGGCATCCATGTCGGCAGCAGTGAGATCCGGCTCCTTGGCCTTGGCGATCTCTTCCAGCTGCGCGCGGGTGACCTTGCCCACCTTCTCGGTGTTGGGCCGGCCACTACCGGACTTGATGCCAGCCGCTTTCTTCAGCAGGATGGACGCCGGAGGCGTCTTCATCACGAAAGTGAAGGAACGATCAGAATAAACGGTGATCACCACTGGAACAGGCAAACCTTTTTCCTGGTTTTGCGTCTGGGCATTGAACGCCTTGCAGAACTCCATGATGTTCACGCCGTGCTGACCCAGAGCCGGACCGACCGGGGGACTGGGGTTGGCTTCCTGTGCAGGAACCTGAAGCTTGATATAGGCTTCGATCTTCTTGGCCATGATATACCTCTTGCTTGGGTGCAAACGCCAGGGACTTTCACCCGGGCTTCCCTTTATTTAGATGTCGGGAAAGGGCTATCCCTGCCCTTTCCCGACTCGGCTTCGCAAAAACACGGTTTTGCTTCGCCTCCGCTTCGCTCCGCACTTCCTGTGCGAAAAAACCAAAAGACGCGCCGAAACACGTCACTGACGACCAATACCTGGGTTGCCGTCAGCCCTTCTCCACCTGACCGAACTCCAGCTCGACAGGAGTGGAACGGCCGAATATGGATACCGACACCTTGAGACGGCTCTTTTCGTAATCCACCTCTTCCACAACTCCGTTAAAGTCGTTGAAGGGACCGTCGATGACCCGCACCACTTCACCCGGCTCAAACAGAACCTTGGGTCGTGGCTTTTCCGAACCTTCCTGAACCCGCTGCAGGATCGCTTCAGCTTCCTTGTCAGTAATGGGCGCAGGCTTATCTTCGGTACCACCGATAAAACCCAGCACCTGGGGCGTATCCTTGACCAGATGCCAGGTTTCGTCAGTCAATTCCATATTTACCAGAACGTAGCCAGGAAAGAATTTCCTTTCACTGCGCCGTTGCTGGCCACCGCGCATTTCCACTACTTCCTCGGTGGGCACCAGAATATCCCCAAAATAATCCTGCATGCCAAAACGCTCGATGCGCTCCCTCAGAGAGCGCTGCACCTTGCCCTCATATCCGGAAAAAGCATGTACCACATACCAGCGTTTTGCCATGATCAGCCTCCGTGCCCGGTAAACCAGCGAACCAGCACGAACAGAATGGAATCCACCGCCCAGAGGAACAGTGAAGTCAACAACACCGCGATGAATATGACCAGCGTGGTCTGCAGCGTTTCCTGTCGGGTCGGCCAGACCACCTTGCGCACCTCGGTTCTGGCCGAGGAGAAAAAGGATTTCATGCGTCGGCCCGGCTCAGTCATCAGAGCCACGACCACGGCCACGGCAACCACGGCCAGCAAGCCGAGCAAGCGCATCCACAGAGGCTGCGCCTCCAGCAGATAGAATCCGACGATGCCGGCAATCAGTATGGCCACGGAAAGCATCAGCTTGACCGTATCCATGGCGGAACCTTGTGTTTCAGTTTTTGCGTTCATCCTGCCTACTTCAGCGCCTTGCTCCATCGGCATACACCGCTGACGCACAGCCCTGTAAAATGGCAGGCCAGGAGGGACTTGAACCCCCAACCTGCGGTTTTGGAGACCGCTGCTCTACCAATTGAGCTACTGGCCTAAAAATACTGCTCTTGCTTGAAAAGGCAACGGGTGTGACCGTCATCGGCCACACCCTGCCACCTGTTTCCCGGTCAGACCGGGGAATTACTCGATGATCTTGGAAACGACACCGGCGCCGACGGTACGGCCACCTTCACGAATGGCGAAGCGCAGGCCTTCTTCCATGGCGATGGGCGCGATCAGTTTCACGGTCATCTTCACGTTGTCGCC
>JALSQZ010000084.1 GCA_026985055.1 Sedimenticola sp.
GAGTCCATCGAGGAAGCACGACAGCAACGGGACAAGATCGCCAGAGACAAGGCCGAGAGGATGCAGCGGCGCATCAAGGACCAGTTTGATGAAGGGGGATGGCGTGAAGCCTTCAATGCCTTCATCTCCGACCTGGCGACCTACAAGATGGCCGTCCTCAAGGGCCCCGTGGTGCGTCGCCGCAAGAAGCTGAAGTGGGAACAAGGCCCCGATGGCTACAGGCCGGTCGTGTCAGATGACCTCGTCACCGAGATCGAGCGCGTGTCCCCCTTCGACATTTTCCCGGAACCCGGTGTCAGTTCCCTTAGCGAAGGGTATGTGTTCCAGCGGCACAAGCTGCCAAGTGCCAAGCTGGCTGCCCTGATTGGTGTACCGGGGTACAACGACAACACCATCAGAGCCATACTGTCACGACAGATCAGCACAACGCCGTGGTCCGACGACATCATGGACAGCACGCGCAAGCAGCTTGAAGAACGGGATGCGTTCCTCGATGCACCCACAACGACCTATGAGGCGCTTGAGTTCTGGGGCAAGGTCCATGGTCGCCTCCTCATCGACTGGGGTATGCCTGAGGACGTGGTTACTGACCCGGACAAGCACTACGATGCCAACATCTGGACCATCGGCAACTATGTTCTGAAGGCCACGCTGAACTACGACCCGCTCGGGGAGACACCCTACAGCGGAACGAGCTTCATCAAGCAACCGGGCACCATGTGGGGCCTCGGTGTGCCTGAGACAATCGAGGATGTGCAGCGCGTCTGCAACGCCGCAGCGCGGTCACTCGTCAACAACATGGCCATCGCCTCAGGGCCGCAAGTGGAGATCAGTGTGGATCGCCTTGCCAAGGGGGAGGAGATCACGACACTTGCCCCGTGGAGGATATGGCAGACCGTCAGCGACCCGGCAGGATCAAGCTCACCAGCCGTTCGCTTCGTGCAGCCGGACGACCGGGCCGGGTCTCTGATCGGGGTCTATGACAAGTTCCTGCGTATGGCAGATGACCAGTCAGGGATACCGGCTTACATCTATGGCAATCTGAACGTGTCAGGCGCTGGGCGCACCAGCTCAGGTCTATCCATGCTGATGGGAGCAGCCGGCAAGGGGATAAGGCAGGTCGTCATGCACATTGATGCCGACATCATCCTGCCCATCGTCCGACGGCAGTACACCTTCAACATGCGGTTCGACCCGGATCAGAGTATCAAGGGGGATGTGCAGATCATCCCACGTGGTGCCACACAGCTCGCCATGAAGGACGTCATGAACACGCGGCGCGTAGAGTTCCTGAACGCTACAGCCAACCCCGTTGATGTGGAGATCCTCGGCAAGTCTGGCCGGGCCTCGCTCCTGCGGGAAGTCGCCAAGGGTTTACAGATGCCCGTGGATGAAGTTATACCGAGTAAAGAGAAACTGGCGCTGCTTGATGCCATGTCAGCTGCTACACCCCAACAAGGGGGTCCTCAACCCGCGCAAGGTGGCGTGCCACTGCAACCGGACGGGACGCCCAAGGGGGGGCAAGCTGGCAACCAGGTGACAAGTGCGCTTAGTGGGAGACCGTGATGCGGATCGAACTGGATGACTTGGCCGAGCTTGCGCGCGTGGGTAGCAACTACCCGCGTTTCGTGGAGTGGCTAGATCGCTGGAGAGATGACGAGTTGCGGACACTCCCGATTGCGCAGGAGAACCTGCGTGTCAGGCAGGGCCGCTGTCAGGTGCTATCCGAGATTGTGGAAAACTTGAAAGATGCACCTGATCTTTTGAAACAGCGCACAGGCAACACGCCTGTGTGAACCAACGCATACCATAAGGAGCGTTTACATGTCCGTACCAGAACAACTTGCAAGACAACAAGACGAAGTGGATCAGTTCTTTCAGTCCGTGGCATCAAGCCAAGGGCAAGATGAGGGCGAAGGCTCCACTCAAACCGAGGAAGCCGGCAGCAACAACGCTGCGGCGAACGGGTCCGGGGAGTCCATCGAGGACATCAAGGCCCAGCTCGCAGTGAGCGAGCAACGGTATCGCACTTTGCAGGGGATGTTCGACAGCACCAACGCTGAGCACCAGCGTACCTTGGCAGAGCTACAGGCCGAGATTGAAGCCCTGAAGACCAAACGCGAGGCAGGAGAGCAGTCTGCACCTCCCGTGCAGAAGGTCGATGACCTCATTCGTCCACAGGACGTCGAGGAGTTCGGGGCTGATCAGGTTGACTTTGTGAAGCGCGTGGTTGAAGGGGCAACAAGCACCCTTGCCGAGCGCAATGCAGAGCTGGAGCGGAAGCTTTCTGAGCTACAAGGAGCCGTGGTGCCGCAAGTTGCAGAGCTTGCAACATCACAGCAGCAGACGCGGGAACAGAGCTTCTGGGCTCAACTTTCCGCACTTGTTCCTGACTGGCAAGCTGTCAACTCAAACCCGCAGTTCCAGGAATGGCTACTTGGGAAAGAACCCCTGATGGCCGGGACGCGGAATGATCTGCTTGCTGAAGCGCAGCAGAAGCTCGATGCTCAACAAGTTGCAAACTTCTTTGTTACGTGGAAAGAGCAGTCTGGGTACGGGAAAGACAAACAGGCAAGTGTGGGGTTGGACCAGCATGTCGCACCGGGTACAGGGGCCTCGGCTCAAGTGCCATCCTCTGGGCAGAACCTGACGATGGATCAGGTTGTAGCTGCTACAGAAGGTATCTATACGGCGCGCATGAACGGCGAGATCACACAGGAAGAATACGAGGCGCGGGAACGTGCCTTGTTCAACGAACTGAAGCGACTGAAATCTGCGGGGTAATACCCAAGGACAAACTTCGCCAACTAAGAGTGGAGAATAAAAATGGCTTTTCCAGTAAACCCAGGCTACACCCAGTATTCGGGCAACTTTATCCCGGAAATCTGGTCAAAGAAGATGATCCTGTCTTTCTACGACGCGACCGTTCTGGCCCAGATTGCCAACACGGACTATGAAGGCGAGATCAAGAAAGAAGGTGATACGGTCAACATCCGTACTGAGCCTGACATCAACGTCAATTCATACCAGAAGGGGCTCCCGCTTGTCGCGCAGCAGCCGAACAGCCCGAAGATACAGCTCCTCATCGACCGGGGCGAGTACTTCAATGCTGTTCTGGATGATGTTGACAAGTACCAAACCGACCTTCCTCTGATGAACCGCTGGATGCAGAACGCCTCTGAGCAGATGAAGAAGAAGATCGACTCCATTGTCCTGGCTGGCATGCTGCCCGACATCGCAGCTACCAACAAAGGGGCAACAGCTGGCGCTGTTTCCGCGTCCTATAATATGGGTACGTCTGGTGCTCCTGTTCTTCTGGACAAGAATGGTGCGACCAACACAGGGGTCATTGACTTCATTGTGGATGTAAACACTGTTCTGGATGAAGCGAATGTGCCTGAGTCTGATCGGTTTATCGTTATCCCGGACAAGGTGAACAACCTCTTGCTGAAGTCAGACTTGCGCGATGCGAGCATCACTGGTGATGGTACGTCTGTCA
>JALSQZ010000085.1 GCA_026985055.1 Sedimenticola sp.
CGGCCTCGATCAACGCCTCGATGAAAGCCTCGCCCGGCCCGCGATGCTCGAAGATATAGACGACCAGATAGATCCATTCGCGTGCCTGTCGTACCGCATCGACCATCACCGGATAAGCCCGGTCGCCATTGACCAGCGGCGTCACCTGGTTGCCATCCAGCAACGGCAACCCGGTCACCGCCGCACCCAGCCGAATCTGCGCCGGTTCCAGCAAGGCTTCGCGCGCCGCCAGCGGCACCGGTTCCGGTAGTGTCACCAGACTCGACTGATTGGCCTGCCCCATCCGCCGGATGCGCCGCCAGGCACGGTTGACGCCAAACATCACATACAGCAGCGGGCCGAGAAACGGCAACAACACGCAGATCAGAATCCACAACAGCGCCGCGCGCGGATCGCGCTTGTGCAACAAGGCATGGCCGGACGCCAGCAGGGTCAACACCCCCGCCAGCGGCGTCAGAAACCACAATGAGAATTGCCAGGCCGAAAACATGCCTAGCCACCGAATGCCATCGTATCGCTCCTCTTGATGGGTGGCAGTATAACCCGCAGCATGCTCACTTGCGCCAGCACGGCCCTGATAGCCCCCCCGACGCGGATCAGGTCGGGTCGGCAGCCCAGATCAGGTTACCGAGACTCTTTCATTGCTATATATCGCTTTCAACTTCACCAGTTCATCATCCAGCCCATACCGGAGCACCTCAATCCGCTCGCTGCGCTGAGAAACATAATCGCCTGTCATCACTGGAAGCCGGAACGAGAAGAATGCCGGATTGTTTAGCAGCAGCCCCAGCGCCTCTTTAGCCTCCGGCGTAGCGTGAAGTGCTGACTCAAACATCAGAATAGCCAGATCTAAATCTACTACGTTGACCAATGCCGATTTCTCATAACATCCCTTAGCTTCAGAATCCTTCAGCGCTCCCCAGGAGACAAAGGAACGGATTACAAAACGCGCATAGCGACTTACAGTTTGCCGGTCGCCATATTGCTCCTTTAGACGGTTTATGATTTGTGTCTGGGTAACCTGGTCTTGCAGTGCCAACAAGCGGCCAGTTTGCCGTGCCACATTGAACCAGAAAGGATAGACAGCCGAAACCATCCCCCAATGAACAGCCAGACCCATTGACGGATGTTCACGGAGAAATGCTAGTGATGCATCTCGGAACGGAATCAGTTCTGGCTCCGGAGACACCCATATCTTCATCAGATTGTTGACGACGAAGGTCCTGGTTTGATCGCTGCGCTTTCCCTCGGAGCCATCGCCTTTACGTTCAGCCAGGAACTTATGGAGCTCCTGACGAACCGCTTTAGCATCCAGTCCAGCGAGCAACAGATTGGCTGCCTTCTGCATCCATTCAAGACGGATCGCCTGCTTGATGCCGATGGCTTCATGTCTTTTTCCCATCACCGTGCCACCCTTTCAAATTTCACAAGAGGCACGATGACTTCCTCAATGGCAATACCGCCATGACCGACAATTGAATTTCCAGGATTTATGAATGCATCACGCCCCCCGGCGATAAGCGGGAAATAGTCCGATGGCAGTCCGACCGGCTGCCACTCGCGGGCAAAGCGATAAGCATCGGCGACCTGTGAGCGCAGTTCCGGGGTTGGGTAAACACGGACCCGCTCACCTCGAGTCTCGGCGATCACGCCTTCGGATGGTCGGCCTGCACCAACGCATTCGATATTCCCATGATCAGCCGTCAGCCAGACCTCATATCCATAGTCCAGCAGATTTCCGACCAGCGCACAGAGGAATCCTTTCTCACACCATTGCTTTATCTGGTTATGCATACCGGCTGCGCCAAGCTGCATGCCGTGCATAATCTTGTCGACCTTGTCCACGACCAGTCCTACCACCTTCGTCTTGCCAGGGTGGATCGCGGTGTCTAGCACACTGGATGCATCGCCATCACCCAGACCGCGCTGATAGGCGATATCCAGCCGAGAAATACCGTGATCTTCCCAGAACTGCTTCCAGAGCTTCTCTTCACTATTGGTCGAATTGATGGATGACGGGAAATAGAGTGGTGGTTTGCCGGAAAAAATCGACTGTCTTGATACGGAAGTCAGCGTTGGAACCCATGCAAAGGTCGCGGATTCACGCATGACCAGATTGTTGTCCTGCTTATGCAGAAGCTGACGAACGGTAACCCACTGATCCAGAGCAAGCCCATCGACCACGATCAAGGCAGCGCGGCCGTCCCCTGAACACTCCACATTCCGAGCCAGGCGTCGCGGCACATGGTGCAGCATCACCGGATTGGTAGGCGGGAGATTGATGAGGCTGGAGTAATGCTCACCCAGCCACCCGGCAAATGTGGTGTTCAAGGCATCACCGACCTCTTTAAGTCGGGATTGATGTGCGGCGTTACTCCCACAATGGACCAGCGAGGAGAGTTCGGCCCATTTCAGCGCAAAGGCAGTCCAGTCTGAATATCGGGATTCCTCTGTTGGCAGATCCTTTTCGACAAGTTCAAACAGGCGGGAGACGCGTATTTCGTCATCATCAGCACTTGCAGGGACGATGCCACATCGAATCCAGGAACCGGGGTCCAGATCTATCTCAGCCGCATGAATGGGGCTAAGTTTCCCTTCAACAAATAGATTGTCGATGTAGACCTTGATGTCCTGATGATCAAATGGCAGGACGTCTGGCCCTGGAAATTTGAGTCCGTATTGATGCTCACCGTCCCTGGTTCGCACTGCAGGGGCATCGCTTTGCGATGTCCCAATGGGCTGTCCTGCCCATTGGGCCGGGGAATCTTCCCTGAGCTGATCTGCCTTGCTCAATCTGCTCAGAAATACTGGCCAGCGCTCCTGAAGAAATGCGAAGAACGCTTCGTCGTCGGGCACGATTTTGTCGAATGGCCATGCCTTGAATCCACTATGCTCATAAAGCACTTGAACAAGTCGCTCAGCCAGTGTGAAAGGAATCTGAATCTTTCCGTAATGTAGACGAAGCAAGGCCCTCATGAGTTCGACATCACTGGAAATCAGCTCTGCGGCGATGCCGAATACATAGCGAAGAATGAAGTCCTTGGTGGCGTTGTCACCCATGCGGTCGGGTGGCGACTTGCGTTGTGCATCGTACAAGGAGTCCAGCAGACTCCGGTCGAGTTTTTCGATGACCGGATAGCTCAGATTAGGAAAAAGCTCGCCAAGGTTAAAGGAGAGTTTTCTTCCGGCTTGCAGCAGATCATAAGGCAATGACTCCAGCTCGGCATCTTGCAGACGGAGAATAACCACTAAGTCCGTATGTTTGCCACGATCCCAGATCGAGCGATATTTGGATTCATAGGCGTATCGGAATTCGACCGGGTCGTTGAATTCGATCAGATCAAATCCGCGCCCACGCAGTTCCAGCGCCAGTTTTTCTTCGGTTAACAAGCTGTCTGGATCGGCGACCAGGGTCAGCTTGCTGACGTTGGGA
>JALSQZ010000086.1 GCA_026985055.1 Sedimenticola sp.
GGCATACCGTACATCCTGTACATCGCCGCTCCGGCCATCCCTGGCCTCTCGCGGCATACCGTACATCCTGTACATCGCCGCTCCGGCCATCCCTGGCCTCTCGCGGCATACCGTACATCCTGTACATCGCCGCTCCGGCCATCCCTGGCCTCTCGCGGCATACCGTACATCCTGTACATCGCCGCTCCGGCCATCCCTGGCCTCTCGCGGCATACCGTACATCCTGTACATAAAAAACCCCGCTCACGGGGCGGGGTTTTGCCAGGGCGATTGGAGCGCTTTACTTGATCTTGGCTTCCTTGTACATCACATGCTTGCGCGCCTTGGGATCATATTTCTTGATCTCCATCTTGCCGGTCTGGGTGCGCTTGTTCTTGGTGGTGGTGTAGAAATGTCCGGTACCTGCGCTTGATACCATACGAATCTTTTCACGAACTGCCTTTGCCATGATTTTCTCCCTTAAACCTTTTCGCCACGGGCGCGGATATCCGCAAGAACGGCTTCGATGCCTTTCTTGTCGATGGTGCGCATGCCGGCTGCGGTAACGCGCAGACGAACCCAGCGCTGTTCGCTTTCCACCCAGAAGCGATGATAATGAAGGTTGGGCAGGAAACGACGACGGGTCTTCCTGTGGGAATGGGAAACATTGTTTCCGGTAACCGGGCGCTTGCCTGTGACCTGGCACACTTTGGACATGGTTCTAGCCTCGAATGATCTGGTTCAACATGCTCAAGTCACAAGGACTTGAGCCGTAAAAGACGCGCATTTATACCAGAGAGCGGTCAGGTTGGCAACTTTCTTTGATTTTTCATGTAACATCACACTGATCCGGCTGGATTGCCAAGATGAGGGAGCTTCGAAAACCCCGGGATGCCGGAAAACAGGTTAGAGCCAGGAAAAACAATATGCCTGCAAGTCACAGGGGCATCTCGAAAAATCGAGATGCCCGAGTGGGACAGGGATGTCCCACCATTTTCGATCACCACGAGTGATTGAAAATGTGAGCAAAGAGGAAATCGCATTTTCTCTTTGCGACGAGAAAAATTCCATGGAAGGAATTTTTCGAGATCCCCACAGGCCGGGAGCGGGTATCATCCATGGCGTTTCAGGAGGTGGTCAGGAATGAGTGAGGATACAGCAGTCCCTGTTCTAGGGGAAACCCGTGGCGAGTGGCGTGTCGAAGGTCTGGAAAGCTTGCGCAGACACAGTTGCCTCATGGCCGAAGCCTGCCGCAGGCGCTTGCTCATATATTCCCATCGGCTGAATGCCGAAATATACAGTCAGCCTTGTTTTGCCGAAGCGGTGCGCGGGCTTGTCATTCGTCATGCGAATACCCGGATTCGGATACTGGTGGCCGATACCACGGAGTTGGGGCGGGGAGGTCACCGTCTGCTGCGATTCGCCCAGGATCTGGCCAGCAGTGTCGAAATCCGCCGCCGGGCGGTGGAGTTCGATGGGGATTTGCGCAGTTTCATGCTCGCGGATGAGAACGGTTATACCCTGCGCAATCTCTGGCATGATCTGAACAATGCCCGGGCCGACTATCATGATCCGCCGCGGGTGCGTAATCTGGCCGAGGAATTCATGCAGGTCTGGGAGCAGAGTGAGCCGGACCCGAATCTCAGGCGACTATCGATCTGATGGCTTTATTTGCTAACCCGAATATTGCACCGGAATCCGGAATTTTCCCGGAGAGATTTTTGCCCGGATTGTTCGAACGGACAAAAGCCGATGTCATTCATCGGCTTGCAGGGCGTTCGGGCAAGCTGGGTGAAAAGATCCCGGGAAAAACCGGATAGCATGACAGGCACGAACTGTATCCAGCATGCTCGTCACGCAACATGCTGTAATTCATGGTAAAAAACCCACATTTTGCGCGTTCTGGTGCAATATTCAGGCTAAAGCAAACCGCGTTCCGCCAATGAAACGCTGTGACCGTTGCCAATCACGATATGATCCAGCACCCGGATATCGACCAGGGAAAGCGCGTCCTTCAGTCTCAAGGTAATGGCTTCATCTGCCTTGCTCGGTTCGGCGATGCCGGACGGATGATTGTGGGCAAAGATGACCGCCGCCGCGTTGTGTTGCAGACAGCGACGCAGCACTTCCCGCGGGTACACGCTGGCGCCATCTATGGTTCCCTGAAACAGCTCTTCGAAGGCGATTACGCGGTGCCGGTTGTCGAGAAACAGGCAGGCAAAGACTTCATGTGGATAAGGTTGCAATCGGCTTTGCAGATATTGGCGGGTGATATCGGGAGAAGTGAGCACATCGTCCTTGGCGAGTGTTTCTCCCAGATGCCGGTGAGCCATTTCCAGCACTGCCTGAAGCTGGCAGTATTTGGCGTCCCCCAGTCCGTGCATGGCGCAAAATTCCTCGCGACTTGCTGCGAGCAGCGGTTGCATTCCGCCAAAATCCCGCAGCAGATCCCGGGCCAGGTCCAGAGCGCTTCTGCCACGGATGCCGGTGCGCAGAAAGATGGCTAGCAGTTCCGCGTCGGAAAGTGCCTTGGCGCCCGAGCGCAGGAGTTTTTCTCTTGGCCGTTCCTGCGCCGGCCAGTCCTTGATGGTCATTGCTTCATTCCGTTGAAAGGGTATTTCTGATTGTGTATTCAGTATACCCCAGGCTGTTGGTTGTGCAGCAAAATGGGACGCTGGTCTTTGCACCCCGTGCGGCATGCGGGTACTCTATGAAACATTCTGTTTGCAAGCATCTTTAG
Source organism: Sedimenticola sp. (assembly GCA_026985055.1). GTDB lineage: Bacteria > Pseudomonadota > Gammaproteobacteria > Chromatiales > Chromatiaceae > Thiolapillus. The sequence continues at coordinate 2,720 of JALSQZ010000086.1, forward strand.
GTAATCTGTGAGAAGCATGGAGGCCGGGAACAATCTGTTGTTGGGGGTGACCGGGGGTATTGCTGCCTACAAGAGCGTCGAGCTGGCTCGCCTGTTCCGCAAGGCCGGGCTCAATGTCCGGGTGGTGATGACGGACGCGGCTACCCGGTTCGTGACGCCCATGACTTTCCAGGCGATAACCGGGGAAGCGGTGCGTGTTGACCTGTTCGACCCGATGCACGAAGCTGCCATGGGGCATATCGAACTGGCGCGCTGGGCGGATCATTTTCTGATCGCGCCAGCGAGCGCGGATTTCCTGGCGCGTATGGCAAATGGTCTGGCGGATGATCTGCTGTCCACCCTGTGCCTGGTGAGTACCGCACCCGTGAGCGTGGCGCCCGCAATGAATGTCAACATGTGGAAACATGCCGCCACACGCAAAAACATCGAACTGCTGGCGGATCGTGGTGTGCGGATATTGGGACCGGCTGTCGGTGAGCAGGCCTGTGGAGACAGCGGGCCGGGGAGAATGCCCGAAGCGGCTGAAATCGTTTCTGCCTTGATGTATTCTTCTGCAGAAGGCGTTTTTGGCGGAAAAAAAGTGATGCTGACCGCGGGCCCCACCCGTGAAGCGGTGGATCCGGTGCGTTTCATCAGCAACCGAAGCTCGGGAAGGATGGGGTTTGCCCTGGCCGAGGCATTTGCGCGCGAGGGGGCGGAGGTGGTTCTGGTATCCGGGCCGGTCAGCCTGGATACACCGCCGGGTGTTGAGCGCATCGATGTAGTGTCGGCGCAGCAGATGCATGATGCGGTATTCGATAATCTTTCCGGCGTTGATTTGTTTGTGGGGTGCGCCGCGGTGGCGGATTATCGTCCTGAACATCCCAGCGGTCAGAAAATCAAGAAGAACGCAAACCGGATGGAGTTGAGCCTGGTAAGGAATCCGGACATACTGGCAGAAGTGGCGGCGCTGGACAACGGACCCTTTACTTTCGGATTTGCCGCCGAAACCGGGGCGTTGGAGGAAAATGCCAAGGCAAAGCTGGTGGGCAAAGGGCTGCACATGATTGCGGCGAACCTGGTTGGGGAAGGCCTGGGTTTCGATGTGGAAGAAAATGCCTTGCAGGTATTGTGGCCCGGCGGTGAGACAAAGCTGCCCATGCAGGACAAGAAAAGCCTGGCCAGGGCTCTGGTGGGAATCGTGGCGCAGCAGTACAGCAATCATTTGCACCAGCAAGGGGGAAGTGTATGACAGGGGGGGATGTTTAAATGCTGGGAAAAAAGAAGAAATCCGAAACGCCAAAACAGGTAACGACGCCTCCGCCTGCTGGGGGAAAGCCTCATCCCATACTTTATTACTTTATTCCTGTACTGTTTATTGCAGCGGTAGCGGCTGCTGCCCTGGTATTTGTTCAAAGCTGGTTGAGCGAACGTTATGCTGCCGGCAAGTTGCAGGATGCGGCCCGGTTTGCGGCGGTGACCATGCAGCACTATGCGGCCTCGGTAGTGAACGGAAAAGCCGACCTGGTGAAAATTACCGCAGATTCGCTGCGGGTTCGTCAGGCTCTGGCAGGCAACGAAGAAGAACTCATGCGCATGGGAAAGTCGTTGCAGAAGAAGCTGCCGGGAGCCTTGTGGGCCAGATTGCTGCCAGCCCGCGGTTGGGATGATGAAAAGGTACAAAAGGCGCTCAAGGGCAGTTTTGCCGCGGCTGAAATGTACCAGCAGGTTCGTGAGCAGGGAAAGATGATGCCTGCCGAAGCCCTGAAGGACGCCAGCGGAAGAAGTTATTTTCTGCTGGCGGCGCCAGTCAGGAACGCAGAGAAACTCGACGGTGTGTTGTTCACCGCTTTTCCCATGAAACTGATTGCAGGCGGTTTGCAGGGGTTTTCTTCCGAGAACATCAGCCTGGTTCTGGAGCAGGACAAGAATATGCCGCTGGTAAGCGCGGGCGCATCCCGGACGGGCGGCCATACCGAAACCTTGCCGGTGGCTGGCACTCTGTGGCGCATCCGCTATTCCGCGGGCGGAATTATCGGGCTGTCCCTGCCGGTTCTGGCTGCTTTGGTCATCGGTAGCGTTGCACTGCTCCTGCTGGCCATCTACTGGGCTTATCAGCGTTTGCGGCGTGACTACAGTGCGGATATGGGCATGATGGTGAGCCTGGTGGACGCAACACTGAAAAGAAAGGGCAGCGTTTCCCAGATGCCGCGTCTGATCGAATCACAGCCGGCGATGGAAATGCTTACCCGCTATGCCCAGGCGACCCGGACCGCCGCCATCGCAGCGGAACATAGAGACAATGTAGCGGGTCAGCCGAGCATGGTGGTCAGCGACCTGGAAGAATCAAGCCAGGCAGAGCCCCAGCGCATACCCGCGGAGCAGCTTCCGGAGCACCTGTTCCGCTCCAGTCTGATTCGTGGACGCAGCGGTATGGATATCGATGAAGACAAATCCCAGGCCATCGGCCTGGTACTTGGCAGCATGGTGCAGGAAGCCGGTGCCAGCAGCATTTACGTAGGGCGTGACAACCGGCCTGGCAGCGATGCGTATTCTGCTTCACTGATTGCCGGCATCCTGGCTTCGGGATGCGATGTGACGGATGTGGGTGTGGCGCCCATGCCCTTGTTGTCTTTTGCCGCCAGTGTATCCGGGGCAGGATCTGCGGTGATGGTCACCGGCGGGCACAATGCGCCTGACTTCAACGGATTCAAGATCATTCTGGAAGGCAGGCCGATTTCCGATGAGCAGCTTATGGAATTGCGTAGCCGCATCATCAGCGGAGATTCCAGGAGCGGTGTTGGTCAACTGGACAGTCGTGATCTCAGCAGTGAGTATGTGCGTTCCCTTTCCGAAGATGTACAGCTGATCGAGGGCATGAAGGTGGTGCTGGACTGTGGCAACGGCGTCAGTGGTTCATTGGCCATCAAGGTGCTGGAAACACTGGGGTGCGAGGTGATACCGCTGTTTTGTGAGCCGGAGGGCAGCTATCCCAACCATCCGGCGGATCCCTCTGATCCGGAAAATCTGGCCGCGCTGGGCGCCGAGGTGCTGGCCAAGGGCGCTGATCTGGGGCTGGCGCTGGATGTGGACGGCGATGCTCTTGGTGTTGTCGATGAGCAGGGGCGACCGATATCGGCCGATCAGCTGATCATGATGCTGGCAGTGGACATCATTCGCCGTCACCCCGGGGCCGATATCATCTATGATGTCGCCAGCAGCGCCAGCCTGGCGGCAACCATTCTGGCCAATGGCGGTCGTCCCATCATGTGGAAAACCGGGCATGGCAACATGATAGACAAGCTGGAAGAGACCGGAGGCCTGCTGGCGGGAGAGCAGAGCGGGCATATCTACATCAAGGAGCGCTGGCATGGCTTTGATGATGGTCTGTATGCTGCCGCGCGCCTGCTGGAGATTCTTTCCATTGAATCCGTACCCGTGTCTGCGGCGTTTTCCGAGTATGCCCCGGCATTGGCCACGCCGCTTCTGCGTCTGGAAACGCCACAGGGAAAAGAGGAACAGATTGTTGAATACTATCGCAGCAAGGGAAATTTCTCCGGAGCTGATATCGTGGACATGGATGGTCTGCGCGTAGAGTATTCCGAGGCCTGGGGGTTGATTCGTGCCTCCAATACGGAGTCGGCTCTGGTATTTCGTTTTGAAGCCAGCAACAATGAAGCGCTGGGAAAAATACAGGACCAGTTTCGTGCTCTTTTCAAGGAGGCCGCGCCGGAACTTCCTGCGCCATTTTGAACCTCTTTTCTTGCAAGGCATCCCAGAAAATTCTGAAGGAGTTTTGGGGATTCCCTGAATTGATTTTGGAGTAGTTGTCCGTTATGAGCCTGACCGCGGAAGCCGCCACCAATGTAGCCCGGGTGCTTGCAGAGGCACTGCCTTATATCCGCCGTTTTCGCGGCAAGACCATTGTCATCAAGTACGGTGGCAATGCCATGGTGGATGAAGAGCTGAAAAACAGTTTTGCCCGGGATGTGGTGCTGATGAAAACCGTTGGCTTCAATCCCGTGGTGGTGCATGGAGGAGGGCCCCAGATCGGCAGTCTCCTGCAACGCCTTGGCAAGGAAAGTCAGTTTGTGCGCGGCATGCGTGTTACCGATTCTGAAACCATGGATGTGGTGGAAATGGTACTCGGTGGTCTGGTGAACAAGGAGATCGTCAACCTGATCAACCGTCATGGCGGTTCTGCGGTCGGCTTGACGGGAAAGGATGGCGATCTTATTCGTGCACGCAAACTCAATATGTCACCAACATCGGGGGAGGCCAATGCCGAGACTGTGGATATCGGCCATGTAGGGGAAGTCAAAAGCATTGATGCTTCGGTGGTGGACATGCTCGTGCATGGGAATTTCATTCCTGTCATTGCTCCCATTGGCGTGGGAGAGGATGGGCACTCGTACAACATCAATGCCGATCTGGTCGCGGGCAAGGTTGCCGAAGTGCTGCACGCGGAGAAGCTTTTGTTGCTGACCAATACCCCAGGGCTGTTGAGCAAGGAAGGCGATTTGCTGACCGGGCTTTCTCCGGCAAAGGTGGATGAGCTGATTGCCGACGGAACCATTCATGGCGGCATGCTGCCCAAGATCCGTTGCGCCCTGGAGGCAGTCCGGGGAGGCGTTACCACCGCGCATATCATCGATGGCAGGGTGAAGCATGCGGTCATGGTCGAGCTCTTTACCGACGAGGGGATAGGAACCCTCATTGGCTGACCATGGCGGGTGAACGCAAACAGGCCATTCTGGAGGCCCTGGCCCGGGAACTGGAAGAGCGGCCTGGTGGAAGGATTACCACTGCCCGGCTGGCTCAGGCCGTGGGCGTATCGGAGGCCGCCCTGTATCGTCATTTTCCGAGCAAGGCCCGGATGTATGAAGGTCTGATCGGCTTTGCCGAGGACGGTATTTTTTCACGCATCAACCAGATCATGGATGAGGACAAGGAAACCCGGCAGCGTTGTGCGAGGATACTCTACCTGTTGTTGGGTTTTGCCGATCGCAATCCCGGTATCGTCCGGGTGCTGTTGGGGGACGCGCTGGTGGGAGAACATGAACGCCTGCATGAGCGCATACAGGTTTTTTTCGAACGCCTGCAGACGCAATTTCGCCAGATATTGCGGGAAGCACGCTTGCGCGAGGATGTTCATCTGTCCCTGCCTTCCGAGGCTGCAGCCGAAACCCTGGTGATCTACATAGAAGGGCGCATGCAGCAATTCCTGCGCACCCGCTTCGGGGTTTCGCCCCTGTCCAACTGGGAAGCCGAATGGCAGCTTATCGACCGGGGGATTTTTTCCTGAGAATTACATCATCTCGGTGAAACTATTGGGGATCTCGAAAAATTCCCTCCCTGGGATTTTTCTCGTCGCAAACCGAAAACGCGATTTCCGGTTTGCTCACACCTTGATTTTTAGCCCGCATGTTGCACCGGAATCCGGGAAAAACCGGATAGCATGACAGGTACGAACTGTATCCAGCATACTCGTCACGCAACATGCTGTAATTCATGGTAAAAAAACCCACATTTTGCGCGTCCTGGTGAAATATGCGGGTTAGAGATGCCCTATTTTCCGTCTTTGCTCTTGCCGGTTTCTCCCAGGATAGCGGGGCGGAAGTTGTTACGCAACATCAGCGCATCCTTGCGTGTACACCAGGTATCCGTGGCCAACTCCTTCTTGCACTGGATATCCATGAATATGATCTCAGCCGAGGAATCCTTGGTCTTGAGGCGTGACAGCGTCAGACTCAGGTCCTTGTTGTTTCTGGGCGGTTGGGTAATGAAGATGTGATCCGCATCCACATATACCGGGGTGGTGGCGTGCTTCTTGACGAAAGCCTTGGCTTTGAGCCAAAGTTGGTCACACTCGCTCGGGGTGTTGCACTGCAGCACGGTCTTTACCAGCGTATCGTCCCTGGTGCTGGATTTGTCATCCATGGGTTTGGCGCGGTTTTCTTCCTTGAGTTTGCTCAGTTCACGAAAACGCTTCAAGTCCATGGCGTAGCTTTTGCGAATCTTTTTCTTGCCGTTCTCCTGGCGCAGTATGGAGGCATAGTTCTGATTGATTTCTTCCCGGGTGTTGTTGATGCTCGTTTGCAGTTGTCGCGGGATGGGCTTTCCCTGGCGTTCCAGAGAGGCGGCGCGTTTCTTCTGATATGACAGGCGATCCTTGAGCCGGGCAATGTTGTTGTATGTGATACGAATCTGCGCATCATAGGTTGCCAGTTTCCCATCCCTGGCGAGGATGATGTCGTCTTCACTGCGATAGGTGCTGAGCAGCACCCTGTCCCTGGCGCGCTGTTTTTCCAGGCGTCGCCGGGTTTCTTCCTGAAGTTTCCTGACGCGCTCTTCTTCGGCAATTTCCTCGGGGGTCTTGGCGCGCTCTTTCTTTTCCACCACCAGCCCACGCCCGTCGAGCTGTTCGTGGGATTTCTTGACCGCACTGGGGGGAATCTTGTCCGAGTACTGAACATTTCCGTTTTCGTCTACCCACTTGTAGAGCTTGGCCTCGGCAGACAGGCTGATGCCTGCGAGCAGGACAGAGAGGAAAAGGACGCGCATGAGCTTTCTTGCCTGTAGGATAGTTGTCATGATGTGCCAAAGAATAATCAATTTTTCCGGAAATTACATCTGAATGGATCAACTGCTGTTGTTTTTTGTGTCCCTGGTGGCAAACCTGTTTTCCGCCTTTTCCGGTGGAGGCGCCGGGCTGCTCCAGCTTCCCGTGCTTATCTTTCTTGGTCTGCCTTTTGGCGTGGCTCTTGCGACCCACAAGGTCGCGTCCGTGGCATTGGGAGCGGGAGCCACTTTGCGACATCTGCGCGAAAATACCCTGGAAGGCAGGTTTACCCTGTTCATCCTGGCTACCGGGCTGCCTGGCGTCATTCTGGGGGCCAGTATCATTTTGCATGTGCCAGGAAGGGCGGCGGAAATCGCCCTGGGTTGCCTGACGCTCGGCCTGGGGCTGTATTCCGGGAGCAAGGCAAGGTTGGGACAGGAGTATCAGCCAGGCCACAGAGATCGCAAAGGCATGATCCTTGGGGGTGGGGTGCTGTTCCTGCTTGGGGTGCTCAACGGCTCGCTGACCTCTGGCACCGGACTGTTCGTAACCCTGTGGCTGGTGGGCTGGTTTGGTCTGGATTACAAGCGCGCTGTTGCCTATACCCTGGTGCTGGTAGGTCTTTTCTGGAATGGTACCGGGGCGCTCACCCTGGGATTGCTGGGCAGCATAAAATGGGACTGGATTCCTGCTTTGCTGGCAGGTTCCCTTCTCGGTGGGTATGCCGGCGCGCATCTTGCCATCCGTCACGGAAACCGCTGGATCAAGCGCGCTTTCGAGGTGATTTCGATTCTCGTGGGAATCAAGCTGATTCTGGGCTGAAGAGACCACGGGAAGATCCTTTTCAGGATAGAATGGACCCATGAGCTTGTGATTTCCAGGAGAAACCCATGAATCTGCATGAATACCAGTCCAAGCAGCTGTTTTCCGAATATGGCATCCCCGTACCCCAGGGACATATGGTGCAGGACGCGGATTCGGCGGTGGCTGCTGCGCGTGATCTGGGAGGCGAGATGTGGGTGGTCAAGGCCCAGGCACATACTGGTGGGCGAGGCAAGGCGGGAGGTGTGACGCTGGCGCGCAGTCTGGAAGAAGTTCAGTCTGCGGCGCAAGAAATGCTGGGCATGCGTCTGGTCACGCGCCAGACCGGCCCGGCGGGACTGCCGGTAAATCGCCTGCTGGTGGAGCAGGGTAGCGATATCCAGCGTGAACTCTATCTCGGCGCCCTGCTGGACCGGGAACGTTCACGCATCACTTTCATGGCTTCCGCCGCGGGAGGAATGAACATAGAAGAAGTGGCTGCACAGACGCCGGAGAAGATCATCACAACGGCCATCGATCCTGCCGCAGGTCTGCAACCCTGGCAAGGACGTCACCTGGGATTTTCCCTGGGGTTGACAGGTGATCAGCTGAAGGCGTTTTCCCGTATTCTGGCGGCCCTGTATCGCCTTTACCTGGAAAAGGATGTCAGTCTCATCGAAATCAATCCCCTCATCGTGACCGGGGAGGGAAGCCTGATGGCCCTGGATGCCAAGATTAATATTGATGACAGTGCCCTGTACCGGCATCCTGATCTGCAGGCATTGCGTGATCTTTCCCAGGAAGATGAGCGGGAGGCGGCAGCGGCGGAGCATGACCTCAATTATATTTCTCTGGATGGCAATATCGGCTGCATGGTGAATGGCGCAGGTCTGGCCATGGCGACCATGGATCTGGTGAAACTGGAAGGTGGCGAGCCCGCGAATTTTCTGGATGTCGGGGGGGGCACTACCGCGCAGCGGGTTACCGAAGCTTTCAAGCTGATCCTTTCCGATTCCAAGGTACGAGTGGTGTTGGTGAATATCTTTGGCGGCATCGTGCGCTGTGATCTGATTGCCGAAGGGATCATCACCGCCGCACGCGCTCTGGGAATGAAAGTGCCCGTGGTGGTTCGGCTCCAGGGAACCAATGCGCAACTGGGGCTGGCCATGCTGGAAGAGAGCGGCCTGGATTTCATTACCGCGGAAGACTTTACCGAGGCAGCACGTCAGGCGGTGACTGCCGCGGCTCAGGGAGGCAGAGCATGAGCATACTCGTCGATGCCAATACCCGGGTGATCTGCCAGGGCTTTACCGGCAAGCAGGGGACATTCCACTCCGAGCAGGCCATCGCCTATGGCACCCGGCTGGTAGGGGGTGTAACACCGGGCAAGGGAGGGCAGACCCACCTGCAGCGCCCTGTATTCAATACAGTACATGAAGCCGTAAGGGAAACCGGGGCGAATGCCAGCATGATCTATGTGCCGCCTCCTTTTGCTGCGGATGCCATTCTGGAAGCGGCGGATGCCGGTATAGAGGTGATCGTCTGCATCACTGAAGGTATTCCGGTGCTGGACATGATCAAGGTGAAGGCAGCATTGGCCGGCGGGAAAGCGCGGCTCATCGGTCCCAATTGTCCGGGCATCATTACGCCGGGAGCGAGCAAGATCGGCATCATGCCCGGTAGTATCCATCAGCCGGGGCGAATTGGCATCATATCCCGGTCCGGAACCCTTACCTATGAAGCGGTACACCAGACTACCGTGGCAGGGCTGGGGCAGAGTACCTGCGTGGGATTGGGTGGCGATCCGGTAAATGGCACCAGTTTCATCGATTGTCTCGAACTGTTTGAGCAGGATGAGCAGACCGAAGCCGTGATCATGGTGGGTGAGATCGGCGGTTCGGCGGAAGAGGAGGCTGCTGCCTATATACGGGAAAATGTGAGTAAACCGGTGGTCGCCTATATTGCCGGAGTCACCGCCCCGCCAGGCAAGCGCATGGGGCATGCGGGAGCAATCATCAGTGGCGGGAAAGGCACGGCGGATGCAAAGTTTCAGGCGCTGGAGCAGGCCGGGGTACATGTGGTGCGCTCACCCGCGGCCATGGGTGAGCGCATGGCGGCGCTGCTGGATGGATAAATCCGTCAAAATTCTCAGAGAGTGAAGCTGATTTCCTGATCCAGGCGGGCACCGTTTTGCAGTGGCAGCCGATTGCTGCTGGAAAAATCACCCGGAGAGAGGCTGTTGATCAGGGTGTCCGCGGGCAGCAACGCCAGGTGAACGTAAGTAGCCGTGGCCAGTTCACTACAATAGAAAGTACGGCAGTTGGTGCTGATCCCCATCTTGCCTTCGGCGAAATGCAGCGCCATCTGTTCCAGGGACGGAAAAGCCCGCCCGTCCACGTCACGCATGAAGCTTTCCAGTGAACTCATGAAGCTGCGGTCTCTGTTGGCATGCAAGCGTCGCCAGGCAAACCGGTAGTGCTGGCCGTTGCTGTATTTTCGCTTCATGCACAGTTCGAGAACGGCTTCTGCATCCAACAGATGCACTCCCGAGCGTTCGCCATGATCGATCTGGTCCTGGAGGGAGGTGATTTCATCGCTGGTCCAGAGCAAAGGACGGTCATGTCCAGGCAATCGGACGCCCAGGGCGACATGGGAAAAGGGCGTCTGATCGATGTCCTCGATGATCTCGCTTTCGGCTCCGGGGCCGTGAAAAAGGAATACATCACCACTATCGACCTTGCTGCTGATATCTGTCCAGGAACTCATAGTTCGGGCTTCTCTCTTGAGGCTTTGTTAATATTGGGTACCAATGGTACCTGAAGGAGGTGGCGAATATTTCCACACATGGATATTTTTTCTTTGCCTGCATTTTCAATCAGTTTTCCTAACAAGGATGTTGAAAAAGTCCTTCCCTGGGCTTTTTCAACCCCGGAACCGGAAAATGCGATTTCCCGGTTTCTTCATTTTCAGTGGTCTATAGCCACTGAAAATGGCGGTATACCCCTATACCGCACACAGGTTGTCGAAAAACTTTGTTTTTCAACGGCCTGCCAACTGGAAATGACGGGATGATCTGATCCTACATGGGCGTTCCGGTTTTTCGAGATGCCTTGAAGAACAATACTGATCCCAACGAATTGGAAGAGGCGTTTGTTGCGAGCACTTATAAAAAATATTTTTTGCTTGATTCTGTATCTGTTGGCAGGGGCTGCATCAGCGGGAAATCTGACATTGCCCATGGATTATGTCCCGATGGAAGGTGAGTTCACTCCGGATGAAGCATATCAGCTGGATTTCAGGCCTTATCGGCCGGGAACGCGCCTGAGCTTCGGCGGCATGGGGCACGGAGTGCTCTTGCGGGTTCATCTGCCGGAGGACGGTACTCTTTCCGGGCAGTACAACCTGGTTCTCCAGCCGCGATATTTCACCCGGGTGGAAGGCTGGTTCCATAATGGGGAACAATGGAAAAAAATAGTGACGGGGCGTTTGTTGCCCACGGTTGCCGAGTACTATTCCACCAAGGATCTGGTATTCGAACTGGATGAAAAGCAACTCAACAGTGCATTTCCCATCTATCTGTATGTGCAGGACATGGGAAGTCGAAAATCACTGCTGGTCAGCCTGGTCTCCCGTCAAAGCTATCTGAATGGCGATGTGAGCTTTTCCCGCTATATTGCTGCTCTCTACGGTACGATTTTCGTGCTGGCGCTGATCAACCTGATCTTCTATTTCTTCATCAGGGAGACGCCATTTCTTCTGTACAGCATCTACATGTTTTCTGCATTGCTCTCCATGTTCTGGCAGGAGGGCTGGATCGTCAAGATTCTTGCTCTCGGGGATGATCATTGGGCGCTGCTGGGGCTATCGGTTTTCTCCCCCATTTCGGTATTGCTCTTCTATCAGTTCTATCGCTCTTACCTTGGAATCGGTCTTTCATCCCGGGAGGGGAAGTTGATCCTCGGATTCCAGTTGGTTTTTGCAACAGTCGTGCTGATTCGCGTGATCGATGGCTTCTTCTTTTCCGGACAATCCTTCGGTTACTGGTCGCAGGTGGCAAACAGTCTCTTGATTGCAGGAGCTCTGGGGCTGTTTGTCCTTACCCTGAGATACTGGATGAAAGGTTACCGGCTGGCTGGATATTTGTTTGCTGCGAACAGCATTCTCATTGCTGCTACCCTGGCGCGAATCTATTATGCGTTCAATATATCGGCGGGAGGGTTCTGGCTGGCTCACGCATTTGAAGTAGCTCTGGCGCTGGATGCCATGCTGCTGTCATTTGCGCTGGCTGATCGTACCCTGAGCATCAAGCAGGAAAGAGACAAAGCCAGAATCGAGCTGGAAAAGGTGGATACCGCTTACAAACGTGAGCAGCTTCTGGCGGAATTTGTAAGGGACTCCCAGGCCTTGGTGGCCAACAGCAACGGCGAGAACTTTGTTCGGGAACTGGATCAGCTGCTTTTTCGCAGCATGCAACGGATTCTCAATATCAAAGGGGGCATGTTGCTGGTCAGAGAGGGGAAGCATGTGTGGCAGCGCAGTTTTGGTGGAGGCATGATGCTCTCCCGGCTGGTCACCCGGATTGCCGAGGAAAGGCGCGAAGGTTTGCTTGAGGCCTGTAGTCGTGGTGAGGTCGATATGGGGGTGCTGGATGGATACCGGGACAGGCAGGGCCATTTCAAGTATCTGATGATACCCATCAGGATTCGTGAGCATATGGATTACTGTATGTTGCTCGTGATTCCGCATGATCAAGCCCTGGATCAGGATCTGGTAAGTGGCTTGCGAGAATTTGTCGAGAAAGCGACGCATGCACGCATGGAGGCAGAGAATATGGAACAGTTGCAGCGATCGGCACGCTATGACGACCTTACCGGAGTTTTCAACCGGGCTTCCATGGAAATGCATGTATCCCATATGCTGGAACAATGCGCAGATGGCGGTCGGGGGCTTGCGCTGGCGTTTGTCGATATGGATCATTTTAAGAGTCTGAATGACAGTCTGGGGCACGATTTTGGTGATGAATGTCTGAAGCGTTTATGTCGATTCATGAAGGAATTGTTGCCGAGGCAAGCAGTTATAGGCCGTTTTGGGGGAGATGAATTTCTGGTGTTGTTGCCGGGGGCTGATTATTTCCAGGCAGCGGAAGCGCTTGCGTTGCTCAATCCGGCTCTTGGGAAAACTTCAGGAAAGCAAGGGGTTGCCCTGTCGGTTAGTGTGGGGATTGCTGACTGCATGAGTGGCCAGAAGATGGCCATGGCGGATCTGTTGAAGCAGGCGGATGTGTCGCTGTATGCGGCCAAGGCTGCAGGACGAGGCTGCATTGGCGCCAGGGTTGGTGCTCACGGAGAATCGGGGCCGACCAGAAAATGAGGAGGGCAGCTCGAAAAATCGAGATGCACAATGAGTAACGCAAAAAGCCGGCTGCTGCCGGCTTTTTGCTCTTTCCGAAACAGAGAGTCAGGAATTACATTGCCTTGATATGCGCGTTCAAACGGCTCTTGTGACGAGCTGCCTTGTTTTTGTGAATCAGACCCTTGCTGACCGCATTGTCGATGACAGGCACGGCAGCGGTATAGGCTGCGCTGGCAGTTTCCTTGTCGCCGGCTTCAATGGCGTAAACGACTTTCTTGATATGGGTGCGCAGCATGCTGCGACGGCTCGCGTTGTGGGCGCGGCGCTTTTCCGCCTGACGGGCGCGCTTGCGTGCTTGCAGTGAATTGGCCACCTTGTACTCCTGAAATCTTGAGGTTGTTCTGTAAAAAGACGCGGAATTATGTCCGCTGATATTGCTCATGTCAAGAAAAAGCGAGCAGAAAACAGCAATGCCCTTGCTTGGGTTGTTGCCGAGTCAATAAAAGCAGTTGCCCTGTTGTTCGGGTCAGTGGTTGTCCCGGTCGGCCGGGGAAAAGGCATTCCGCATGCGGTTGAGCATGCGCGTAACAAAGGGGGTGGAAGTATCTTCGAGGATTTCGACCTTCCCTTCACGCATTTTCTCGGCAAGCTGCATGTCCTTGATTTGAAGGGCTTTATTCCCGTTGCCATCGACAAACAGCATGGTGTGGGTGAACTGGCTATGCCACACCAGTTTGCACACCAGAGGCGGTTGCTTTTCTTCGTTATTGACACGTATCCAGCTTCCCTCTCGCAGGGAATCGACCATCCGGGTATATTCGTCTGCTTCTCCAGGGGAGGCTTCGGCTTGCGGGGCATTTTCCTGCGGATGGCGGCTGCTGGGCTCGTGTGTTGCTTCCCGCAGCGACGCCTGGGATGTCTGGTCGAAAGCATCCAGCAATTGCCCCAGCATTTCGTGGCTTTTTGCCTTGTTGATGGAAATGTAATCCAGCCCTTTCTGAAAGGCTTTCATGATGCCGGGGATGCTGGTTCTGAGTTGCTGGCGTTTGCTGTCCGGCAATTCCGGGTTGAAATATTGTTCTACGGCCTCGGTTACCGCTGTGGCTTTGTTCCAGGTTTTTCCTTCTTCGCCTTCACGTAGCAGTATCAGGGTAAGAAAGTCTGCCCATGGCTTGTAAATGATTTCCTGCACCGCTGCTGGAGAAGAAGAAAGGACAGGTGAATCGAGAATTTCGCTGATCTTGTGTTTGGCTACTGCCAGCTGTTCCTTTCCCGAGAGGGCCTGGGTGATGCGCTGCTCCATGATTTTCTGCGCTTTTTCCCGGGCGAGCAGGTATCTCCTGAAGTCCTGCAGCGTGTTTTCGAACACGGATATGTCATCTTCGTATTCGGCGACGATGCGCTCCACAATCCGCTGCACCTGCTTGCGGAAGGACTTGTCCGGATTGTCGCTGCTGTTGCGCCAGCCGATGGCGGCAGAGGCAATGCTGTCCAGCAGTTGTCGGGCGGGATGAGCTTCGTTATCCACAAAAGTGGGATCCTGGATCGCGGTTTTCAGTACCGGTATCTGCAGTCTGCCAAGCAAGGTGCGGATGGTGCTGGGAATGGTGTCATCCCCGAGGATGTGATCGAAAAGACGGAAAATGACCTCGATGACTTGCTGGTCATTCCGTTCCACCCGCTGGGAGGGTTGCCCCTTTTCATCAAGACAGAGCGCCTGGTTTACCTGCTGACGCAAATGTTCCTGCACGCTCGCCCAGTCTATCTGGTCTGTGTCCACTTCAGAAAGAACCGAAGCCTGAAGCTGATTCAGGGTTTGCAGGACTTCATAGCGTGGCAGTACCGGCAGGGTTGGGTTGGCTGTAGACTGAATGACAGGTGAGCCACCCTGAAACTGGTACCAGACTTCGGGCAGCGCCATGTTTGAGACAGCTGTGTTGAATTCCTGCGGTTTGGATGCTGGTGACTGACGGGGCTGGTGTTCGTAGGAAATGTTCCTTATGTGATTGGTCTTGAGATCCGGCAAAATCCCTCTTTTGATCAGAAGGGTATTGGTGTCGCGATAGAGTTTTTTCAGATACCGGGAGAATACCCTGTTCAGGCTCTGATAGACGGTAATTCGAAAAATGACCTCGTCATCCCATTCATCCAGAATGTCCCGCAGGCTGTTGGCGAGCAAGATCGGGCTGATGGGCATGGTGGCCGCCGACGCTACCGGCTTGTCCTGCATGAATGCAAACCGCTCATCCAGCGCATACAGTTCCCGGGCAAAAGCCTGATTGGCTTTGGTGATGGTTGTGGTGAGCGCTACGTTCTCTTCCAGTTGTCTGTCATCAAGCAAAGACAGGCGCGCTTCGTCTTCGAGTTTGTCCTTGTTTGATGACCAGGCAAATTCTTCTTCCTCTTCTTCGTCGTTCAGTCCGGGAAGATCTTCCTGGAAATTCAGCTGGTATTCGATGAAAAACCACTGTGGCGCAGTGTGAAGATATTTGTTCCGGATTTCCTCATGGCGCTCCTGAAAACGCCACATGGACTCGAAAAGCAAGGTTCGATGAGCTTCGCTGGTGCTCGCCTTGATCAGGCGATAGATGTCGTCGTCAACCTGCTGGAACAGAGCTTTGCAAAATTCGGGAAGACTGCTGGTGAATATTTGCTGACAATCTTCGATGATGTTCTTGTTGAGACCCCAGTCGATGACGATGGCAGATGACTCATTTCCTGGCTCCGTTGGAGCGAATCCGGATTCAAGCATCATGTTTTCTCCATGGCCATGCCAGTTGTTCAGGCCGTCCAAACGCCCCTAGTGTTGAAAATAGTAATCCAGATTGTTCGTAAAATCCACAGTTTAGGAACCTCTGATTGAATCTGAGCGAAGCAGATCGTGATTCAAAATGTTCCGATACAAGGCGCAAATCGCACGTAATGCCCCAGGGCACTCTCTCTTGCACAAGCGCAATTCACCTTGTAGCCCGCTATTGCGAGGATTTGCAAAGCTACCGCTCCTGCTAACGCCCCTGACCTACATCCCTGTAGGCCACGCAGTAGCGGGGCATTTTGGGTGCAAGGTACGAGTTCATGATTTAAATCAGAGGTTCCTTTACATGAACAGTGTCGCTTCCGGGCAAAGAGAAAGCAGGATGGATATCAGGTTCGTGCCGCTTGTCCATGGCCTGCGGTACATGCTTTTTTCCTGATGAATCAGATCTGTGCTGTATTCAAAGGTTCCTATGAGACCCGCTGAGCAGGTAACATGCCTCCTTGTTCAAATCACAGCGGGATTTCCCGGGAAGATTGTTTTGGCTTCGATGTTCAAATCGCTGACTACCGTAGGTGGAAATACCATGATTTCCCGGGTGCTGGGGTTTGTTCGTGATCTGGTGCTGGCCAGGGTGTTTGGTGCGGATGCGGCAACGGACGCCTTTTTCGTTGCCTTCAAGATCCCGAATTTTTTGCGCAGGCTGTTTGCCGAAGGAGCTTTTGCCACGGCTTTCGTGCCTGTGTTGATGGAATACAAGGAACAGCGATCCCATGATGAGCTCAAGGCGCTGGTCGATCATGTGGCCGGCACCCTGGGGCTGGTTCTGTTGGTGGTGTCTTTTGTCGGGGTACTGGCGGCGCCGTTGTTGGTTTCCGTCTTTGCCTTCGGTTGGGTCATGGAAGGTGCGGCAGAAAAACTGGATCTGGCGGCACAGATGCTGCGCCTTACCTTTCCCTATCTGCTGTTCATTTCCCTCACGGCGTTTGCCGGGGGAGTGCTGAATGCCCACAACCGCTTTGCCGTGCCCGCTTTTACTCCGGTGCTGCTCAACCTGTGCCTGATTGGAGCCGCACTGTGGGCGGCGCCGATGTTTGAACAGCCGGTGGTGGCCCTGGCCTGGGGTGTGCTGATTGCCGGGGTGGTTCAGTTTACGTTTCAGCTGCCGTTCCTGTACCGGTTGCAGCTGTTCCCGGGATTTCGCCCGGCTCCGCGGCATGAAGGCGTCAGCCGTATCATGAAACTGATGGTGCCGGCCCTGTTTGCCGTGTCCATAGTGCAGATCAATCTGCTGCTGGACACGGTGCTGGCCTCTTTCCTTCAGACCGGGAGCATTTCCTGGCTCTACTATTCTGACCGGCTGATGGAATTTCCCCAGGGCGTGCTGGGGGTGGCGCTGGCTACGGTTATTCTCCCGGGTTTGTCCAAGCGCCATGCCGATGGTGATCCACGAGCCTTCAGTCAGACCCTGGACTGGGGTCTGCGTACCACGGTTTTGCTCGGAGCGCCGGCAGCCACGGGACTGGCAGTATTGGCCGCGCCCATGATTGCGACCTTGTTTCTGTCCGGGAATTTCGACGCACGGGATGTACAAATGGCCAGTCTCAGTCTCATGGCCTATTCGCTGGGGTTGCTGGCCTTCATCCTGATCAAGGTGCTCGCGCCGGGATATTATGCCAGACAGGATACCCGCACGCCGGTGCGTATCGGGCTGATTGCCATGGGTGTGAACATGGGGTTCAATCTGGTCTTGATCTATCCCTTGCAGCATGCGGGACTGGCTCTTGCCACCAGCTTGTCTGCCTTTGTCAATGCCGCTTTGCTGTACCGCGGGTTGCACAGGGAAAAAGTGTATCAGCCGGGCAGTGAATGGAAGTCCCTGTGGTTCAAAACCCTGGCAGCCTGCGCAGTCATGGCCGGAGTACTGTTGTGGGGCGCGCCAGCCGCCGAAGACTGGATTTCAGCCGGAAATCTGCTCAGAGTGGGGTGGTTGATGCTGTGGATTGGCGTTGGCATGCTGGTATATGCAAGCTGTATGTATGTCATGGGCATTCGCTTGCGCCATCTGCAAAATACCCGCCAGGCATCGAAGAGTGATTCGTTGTAAACTAATCAGTCCGGATTCATGGCATAATCAAAAAGATCGTTACCCGGTTGACGGTTCTATGCCAGTGAATATGGCGGTGCATTCCCGTGCCGTTCAACAGGCCGCAAAAAAGTAATTGATATTAGGTATTGTGCAGGTATGTCTTTTTCTGGACGGTTGAAACTTGTTGCGCAGTTGCTGATTCTGGTGATGCTCGGCCCCGTGGTGGCAGTTGCGGAGGAACCGGCCGCGTCCGTGAATGTGTTGGCAATGCGCAATGGCGGAGTGGTGCTGGCTCACACAAGTCAGTATGACAAGGAATTCCCGGTCAATGCCATGATAGATTCCAGTCTGGAAAACTACTGGGCCAGCGGCAAACCGTCTCCAGGCGGCTGGTATCCCCAGAGCTTCGTCATCGAAATGGATCAGGTCTATGCGCTGGAGAAACTGGTTATCGACAATCGTGAAATCGATGAGGAAGACTACCCCGGCGTATCCGCACGGGAAGTGCGTTTTTCTGTTTCGGATGTTTCCTCCCGGGAAGGGTGGCGGCCGCTGATCACTGCCGAAGCGTTGCAGTTTGACCGCAAGGAGATTCTGTTGCCCAGGCCGGTGAAGGCTCGTTGGCTGAAAGTGGAAATTCATTCCAATTATGGTGATCCCAATTTTGTTGAGATCAATGAGCTGGAAGCTTATGGCAAACCGGTGGGAAAGAAACGTCCTTTTCTGGATGCCAATGGCATCTATCAGACCAACTACCAGCTTCTCATGCTCAAGGTCGATGGAGAAGAAGTGACCGGCTGCTATGAAATGGACAAGGGTTTTGTTTACGGCAAGACCAACGGAAGGGTTTTTGATATCAACTGGGTGGAGCACAAGGGAAAGGAATCCGGAACCGCCCTGCTGGTGTTGTCTTCCGGGGGCTTTCTGAACGGTCTCTGGTACGAGGACGGGATCATGAAGGGACCCTGGTTTGGTAACAAGTTGCCGGATCGCGCGAGTATCGATTGTGATCCGGTCAGCGCAGCAATGGGCGTGGGTTTCAACGCCGACACTCTGGTCGAAAAAAGCCATTGAAATGCAACTGATTCGTGGTCAGCACAATCTGCGCCCGGCGCACCGTGGTTGTGTGGCCACCATTGGCAATTTCGATGGCGTGCATCTGGGGCATCAGGCTGTATTTCGCGCCCTGCGCAAGAAGGCCGGGGATTATGGCCTGCCATCCACGGTGATTCTGTTCGAACCTCAGCCCATGGAATTTTTTCGCCCGGATCAGGCGCCGGCACGCCTGACGCGGCTGCGGGAGAAACTGATTCATGTGCGCGCCTGTGGCATCGATCGCGTACTGTTGCTGGAGTTCAATCAGCATCTCGCCGGGCAGGAAGCCCGCGACTTCATTCAGACCGTGCTGGTGGATGGCCTGGGCATCCGGCATCTGTATGTGGGGGATGATTTTCGCTTTGGCAGAAAACGCCAGGGAGATTTTTCCTTGCTGGTGGAACAGGGAAGTGAGCAGGGGTTCGGCGTCGAGAGCATGGACACGGTTTGTCATGAGAACTGCCGTATCAGCAGTACGCGCATCCGCATGGCCCTGGAGGCGGGCGATTTCTCCACGGCGGAATCCTGTCTTGGGCGCTCTTATCAGATCTGCGGGCGTGTGGCGCATGGCAACCAGCGCGGACGCAGCATTGGTTTTCCCACCCTGAATATCAATTTGCATCGCCGGGTCAGCCCGCTTACCGGGGTGTTTGCGGTGCGGGTGCAGGGGTTGCGGGATGAGGATCTTCCCGGGGTGGCGAACATCGGCACTCGTCCCACGGTGGATGGCCAGGGGCTGCCGCTGCTGGAGGTGCATCTGTTCGATTTTTCCGAACAGGTGTATGGGCGCCAGGTGGGTGTGAGCTTTGTCTCCCGGATCCGTGAAGAGCGCCGTTTTTCTTCCTTCGAAGAACTGAAAATACAGATATCGCGGGATGCGGCGGAAGCCCGGCGCATTCTTGGCATTGCCTGACCCGGGACGTTCCCGGACTCGGGTTTTTCATCAACTACCATGCAGGAATACAAAGTCCGTGAGTAAATACAAGGACAGCTTGAACCTTCCCAAAACCGATTTCCCGATGCGCGGCAATCTGGCGCAGCGCGAGCCGCAGATGCTCAAGGAATGGGAGCGGATGAAGCTTTACCAGAAAATCCGTGAAGTATCTGCGGGCCGGGAGAAATCCATTTTGCATGACGGCCCTCCCTATGCCAACGGGGATATTCATATTGGCCATGCGGTGAACAAGAT
Source organism: Sedimenticola sp. (assembly GCA_026985055.1). Taxonomy (GTDB): domain Bacteria; phylum Pseudomonadota; class Gammaproteobacteria; order Chromatiales; family Chromatiaceae; genus Thiolapillus. Next base: position 22,542 of record JALSQZ010000086.1, read on the forward strand.
TCTCAAGGATATTATTAACAAGAGCCGTACCCTGGACGGCTTCGACGCGCCTTATGTGCCGGGTTGGGACTGTCACGGACTGCCCATCGAGCTGCAGGTGGAAAAGAAAGTTGGCAAGCCGGGGCGCAAGGTCAGCGCCGCGGAATTTCGCAAGGCATGCCGGGCCTATGCACAGAAACAGGTGGATGGCCAGCGTGCGGACTTCAAGCGGCTCGGAGTTCTGGGGGACTGGGAGAATCCTTATCTCACCATGAATTTCCAGCAGGAGGCGGACATCATCCGATCCCTGGGGCGCATCGTGGAAGCCGGGCATGTGCACAAGGGCTCCAAGCCGGTGAACTGGTGTACAGATTGCGGTTCTGCCCTGGCGGAAGCGGAAGTGGATTACATGGACAAGACCTCATTGGCCATTGATGTGACTTTCGAGGTGCTGGATGATGAAACACTCATGTATCGCTGCCATTCCGTACCCGGTGATCATGGTCATGGCCCCTTGTTCGTGGTGATCTGGACCACTACCCCATGGACGTTGCCGGCGAACCAGGCGGTTGCCCTGAATCCCGAGCTGGACTATGCGGTAGTGCAGGCCGGGGAACGTCGTTTCCTGGTGGCGGAAGGACTGATGAAAGATGCCCTGGGGCGCTGGGGGCTGGAGGACTACCGCGTGATTGCCTATGGTCGTGGCGATGCCTTCGAGGGACTGATGCTCAAGCATCCTTTCTATGACCGGGAGGTGCCCATCATCCTGGGAGAGCATGTAACCCTGGATGCCGGTACCGGTGCGGTACACACGGCGCCCGGCCATGGTCTGGAAGACTATGTGGTGGGACAGAAATATCATCTGAAAGTGGACAATCCGGTACTGGGTAACGGCTGCTTCAATGATGAAACCCCATTGTTCGCCGGTGAGCATGTGTTTTCCGCCAACGACAAGGTGATTGACGTACTCAAGGCGCGGGCCATGCTGTTGCATGAGGAGCGGCTGGTGCACAGCTATCCGCATTGCTGGCGGCACAAGACGCCCATCATTTTCCGCGCTACTCCCCAGTGGTTCATCAGCATGGATCAGAATGGTCTGCGTGACGCGGCCCTGAAGGAGATCGACCAGGTGGAATGGCTGCCCGAGTGGGGCAGGGAGCGCATTCGCGGAATGGTTGAGAACCGCCCGGACTGGTGTATTTCCCGGCAGCGCACCTGGGGCGTGCCCATCACCCTGTTCGTGCATCAAAAGACCGGCAAAATTCACCCTGACAGCGCCGCCCTGTTCGAGAAGGTGGCGCAGCGGGTCGAGAAGGAAGGCATCGAGGCCTGGTTCCAGCTGGAGCCGCAAGACATTCTGGGCGATGAAGCTGCGGAATACGAAAAGGTTTCCGACACCCTGGATGTGTGGTTCGATTCTGGCGTTACCCATGCCTGCGTACTCGATCGCCGCGAGGAACTGCGCCGCCCCGCGGATTTGTATCTGGAAGGTTCTGACCAGCATCGTGGCTGGTTCCAGTCCTCTTTGCTCACTTCCGTGGCCATGACCGGCAAGGCGCCTTACCTGACCTGCCTCACCCACGGGTTTACCGTGGACGCGGATGGCAAGAAGATGTCCAAATCCCTGGGGAATGTGATCCAGCCACAGAAAGTAACCAAAAACCTTGGGGCGGATATCATTCGTCTGTGGGTGGCGGCTACGGATTATCGGGCGGAGATGAGTGTTTCCGACGAGATTCTCAAGCGCATGGCGGATGCCTATCGGCGGATTCGCAACACCACCCGGTTTCTGCTGGCCAATCTGTTCGATTTCGATCCGCAGAACAACGCCGTGGCGCCAGAGGACATGGTGGAGCTGGATCGCTGGGCGGTGGCGCGTGCCCAGAAATTGCAGAAAGATATCGAAGAAGCCTATCGGGACTACAATTTTCATGTCATCTATCAAAAGATTCTGCAGTTTTGCGTAGTGGATATGGGTGGCTTCTATCTGGATGTGGTCAAGGATCGCCAGTACACCGCCAGAACCGACAGCCTGGCGCGCCGTTCCTGCCAGACGGCGATTCAGCATATCGTTGAAGCCATGGTGCGTTGGTTGGCGCCCGTCCTGAGTTTTACCGCCGATGAAGCCTGGCAGCATATTCCCGGCACTCGCAGTGAATCCGTGTTTCTGGAGACCTGGTACAAGGGACTGTTTGGCCTGAATGGAATGGGTGAACTGAACGAGGCCGACTGGCAGCGCATACTCGAAGCGCGCAGTGCGGTGAGTCAGCAGCTCGAAGGCATGCGCAAGGCTGGTGAAATCGGCTCTTCCCTGGATGCCGAGGTTACGCTGTATTGTGATGGACAGCATTACGATTCCCTGGCAAAGCTGGGAGATGAGCTGCGTTTTCTGCTGATCACTTCCTACGCCAGTCTGAAACCTCTGGCGCAGCGCAGCGCCGCCGCCAAGGACAGTGAAGTGGAAAGTCTGGCCATCGAGGCTGTTCCCAGCAAGCATGCCAAATGCGTGCGCTGCTGGCATCACCGTGAGGATGTGGGCAGCCATGCCGGGCATCCGGAGCTGTGCGGTCGCTGTGTCGAAAATGTGGATGGAGAGGGTGAAAGCCGACGTTATGGCTGAACACCTGAGGCTTTGGCCCTTTCTGCTGCTGAGCTTGCTGGTGCTGGTGCTGGATCAGGCGAGCAAATGGTGGGTGCTGACCGTATTCCAGCCATATGAAGTCCTGCCGCTGACGCCGTTCTTCAATCTTGTTCTGGTATTCAATGAGGGAGCGGCTTTCAGCTTCCTCAGTGATGCTGGTGGATGGCAGCGCTGGTTCTTTGTCGGGTTGACCAGTGTCATTTCCCTGGGGCTGCTGGTCTGGCTGGGCCGTCTGCGGCCGGGAGAGCAGCTTGTCGGAGTATCTCTGGCCATGATTCTGGGCGGCGCCCTGGGAAATCTGCTGGATCGCCTGCGTTTGGAAAAGGTGGTGGATTTTCTCGATTTTTACTGGCAGGGTTGGCACTGGCCAGCCTTCAATCTGGCAGACAGCGCCATCACCGTGGGGGTGATACTGATGTTGCTGGCGTCGTTTCGGCAGGCGAGAGCAGGGTAATCCCGAGATGTTTCTGCGGCATACGACCACCAGGGATGGAGGAAGTGCCGAAAATGCACGACTCCAGGGATGAAGGAGGTAGAATGAAGCAGGAAGCCCGAATCGAGGAGCAATTTTCGGCCCGTACATCCTGTACATCGCCGCTCCGGCCATGACCTCCAGGGAGGGAGGAAATGCTGGGAATGCAGGAGCAATTCCCAGTGCCCTGGCCTCTCGCGGCATACCGTACATCCTGTACATCGCCGCTCCGGCCATCCCTGGCCTCTCGCGGCATACCGTACATCCTGTACATAAAAAACCCTGGTCACATCCGGTTGTGACCAGGGCTATCGCCGGGCTTGGTTGTTTCAATCCTTGATTCTTCCGTGATTGTCTTTCCCTGTACGTTTTCGTCCTTGTGCTTCAATGCAGTGGCGACGGTTGCAGTATTTCAAATTCACCAGTCCTTGTCTGTAGGGAAACCCGGGAATCGCTTGTAGGAATTTTCCTACATTTGCGCACACAAGTCCCTAAGGCCTTCAACCAGTCGGGGGCCTGGGCGCCCCAGTTCCGGGCTTGCCCGATAGATGTGTGCCACCTTGATCGGGCGGGAAGCCTCCGGTTGACTGGTAATGATGACGCTGATTTTTTTCGCCATGAGACTTTCCGGGTTCAGGGTAAAAACCTGACGCGGCACATGGGCAAAAACATTTTGCAGTCCCGCCCGTTGAAGTATTTCGTTGAGCCAGTGTTTGCCGCCTATGGTCATGGGAGGAGTGGCCCAGATCTCGAAATAGGTCATTTCCATAGTGCCAGAGGCATTGTCTGGACAGGCCTTGTCCAGTCCTTGGGAAAAGACTTCGGCGGCTCTGCGTCCGGTTTCGGGTTTTCCGGCCAGTCTGCCCAGTTTTTCCAGCGAAGAAGCGATGTCGGCAAGGGAATTCGGTTCACTCATGAAAACTGGAATTCCCGCCTGTTCCAGCCAGAGCAGGTCTGCCTGCCGATTGCCCGAGGCCCAGGCAATGACCAGATCAGGGCTGGTTTCCAGCAAATATTCCCTGTCCAGACCGCCAAGTGTGTTGATGCGCGGCACCTGATCCAGGCTCGGGGGATAGCCGAAAAACTGTGCCACTGCCACCAGATTTTTTTCCGCGCCTATGGCCAGAATCATTTCCGTGGCATGAGGTGCGAGGGTCAGAATGCGCTGGGCGGGGGCAGACAGGCGGACTTCCCTGCCCAGATCGTCCACAACCCTGATATCTCCCCAGGCGGGAGTCGTGAATGCAATAAACAGCAGAACAAGGCGCATGTCTTAACCCGGGTTTTCCAGGGTGGATAGATAACGTTCCCAGTCGAAAGCAGGGCCGGGATCGGTTTTCCTCCCGGGGGCGATATGCTCATGTCCGGTAATACGTTCAGGTGTGATGTGGGGATAGTGTCCCATGATTTCTCTGGTGATGCGGGTCAGGCTTTGGTATTGAGCGTCGCTGTAAGGTATCCGATCACTGCCTTCGAGTTCGATGCCAATGGAATAGTCGTTGCAGTTGCTGCGGTTTTCAAAACAGGATTCGCCAGCATGCCAGGCGCGTTTTTCCAGGGAAACGAACTGCAGCACCGTACCGTTTCGGCGCACCAGCGCATGGGCGGACACCTTCAGTCGATGTATTTGTGCAAAATAGGGGTGTGCGGACGGGTCGAGCCGGTTCAGAAACAGGTCGGCTATCCAGGGGCCACCATACTCATCCGGTGGCAGGCTGATGTTGTGAATCACGAGCAAATCCGGCTCGGTTCCCGCTGGCCGGTCATCATGATTGGGCGAGGGCAGAAATTCCGCTCCTGAAATTGGCATCAAGAAAGGGGTGGACATGAAATTATATTAACAATGATGTTGTTTGTTCGGCTATAATTCTTTTAACTCAATAGCTTGTCGTTTTTTCTTAGAAAGGGGGTTAATTTTTTGACTTGCGCGGGGAATCGGTTTTCCGATGAGTATAATAGTTGTCGCTGTGATCCGGTTCATAATGAAGCGCAAATCCGGCTGGCCTGGATGCCGCTATGCTGTCAGACTAACCATACCATTGTTCAAGGAAGTATTGCTTGATTCATCTTTGCCGAAAATACTGACAATATGCTGAGTCCGATCCGGAAACGGGAACTCCATGCTGCGATCAGCAACCATCTTCAGGGATGGGGGGAACCCCTGTGGCTGGTGTTCATGGAGCAGATGGACGATGAGTTCTTTCGCCTGGCGGAGAAATCAGCGAATGATACCGTGCAGCGCGGTTACATCGATGCCATCCGCGAGTTGCGCCAGGGAAGAAAGCGCCTGATACGCGGATGCCAACAGGACTGGATCAAGGCATCCCAGATGTTTTTCCTGGAGTTCCGGACTTATCAGCAGAGTTTTCTGCGTCCGCAGGTGCATATAGATGCAAACCAGGACTCACTGGAGCTCATTGACGAAGAAGTGCTGGAAGAGGATCTGGCGGCGATGCGCGTGGTGCATCATGCCGAAAGCCAGCATTTGTCCCGTCTGAAGCTCATATCCAGTCTGTGTGCAACGGCTATTGGTTCTTCCACCCTGAAATACGCGGATGTGCCTGTGTCACCGCGCATAATGACCGCCGTGCTGGAAAACAACCTGGTCTCCTGGCGCTCGGGACTACAAAGCAAGCTGCTGTTCTACCAGATCTTTGGCAAGACTTTCCTGCGTCAGCTCAATGAGCTGTATCCCCAGGTGATCCAGGAGTTGGAAAAGGCGGGGCTTACTCCCGGGGAAAGCCCGGCGATCCGGCGCAGGGATGTTCCCAGGCCCGTGGCTTCCGCCAATGCGCCGGGAGCCGCCATGGAGGAAAGCACCCTGTTCGGTATCGTGGCCATGGTCCGGCAGTTGCAGACCGAGCAGCGGGAGCAGCTGGGCTTGTTCAGCCAGGATATCGGTCCGGAAGGAGAAGACTATCCTGTAGCACCGCCGGAATTGATCTGTGATGTCTTGCAGGGTTTGCAGCAGGAAGTGCTGCACAGCCCCCGGCCCCAGGACATGCGCCAGGCGCGCGTCAATCACAATGCCTTTCGCGGGCGTCTGATAGCCGAGCTGGAAAAATCGGTAAATGGCAAGCGCGTGCGTTTGCAACGACTGGATCAGCACATAATCGATGTGGTCAGCATGCTGTTCGAGTACATCCTGGATGACCCGGTCATTCCCGCGCAGATGAAAGTCTTGCTGGTTCGTTTGCAGATGCCGGTGCTGCGCGTGGCAGTGGAAGACAAAACCTTTCTCACGGATCGAAACCATCCGGTTCGCGATCTGCTCAACTCTCTTGCTGCGGCGGCGTCCCGTTGGGCGGACGCGGGTGACTACTCGGAAAACAGCATCTACGGTCGGGTGGAATGGGCCGTGCAACAGATACTGGCCAATCCTGACCGGGATGCCGAGTTGTGGCAAGAAGTGAATGACGGTTTTTCTGCTTTCATGCTCAACGAGGAAAGGGGGGCGGTCGTGGCGGAAGAGCGATTGTCCCAGGTGGCAAAAGGACGGGAGCGTCTCTCCCTGGCCCGGCGTACCGTGGATGGACTCCTGGAAGAATTACTCCCCGCATCCATACCGGCTCCGGTATATCAGATCATCGACGAAGTCTGGCGGGATGTGATGACCCTGGCATTGTTGCGTGAAGGAGAACAGAGCAAACAGTGGAAGCGAGCCGTGGATGTGGTTAAGAGGCTGCTGGACAGCACCGTACCCAAGGCGGATCTGGAAGAACGCCAGCGTGACATGGCCATGGTGCCCCAGCTGTACGCTGATCTGCGCAAGGGTTTTGCTTCCATTGCCTATGACAGCACTCGGACTTCCCTCCTGTTCAAGCAGCTGCAGCACTGTCATGTCACCAGTCTGCGTGGTTTGCAACCGGCAACCATGAAGTACAGGCCGGAGGAACAGTACGATCCGGAACAAGACCGGGTGGAAGAACTTCTGGACGATGAATATGCCCGGATGGTCAATGATCTTGAGGAAGGACAATGGATATCATGGGTCACTGCCGATGGAAGGCAACTGCGTGGCAAGTTTTCCTGGCGCAGCGAGCTGGCCGACCTGCTGATGTTCGTGGATCTGCGGGGGCGAAAACTGGCGGAGATGTCCAGCAGTGAACTCGCTGACCTGTTGCGTACCGGCAGAGCCAGGATACTGACTGAAATCGGCCGCCCCTTCATGGACCGCGCCCTGGCGAGCATCCAGGCGGTTCTTTCGCGGCAATTGCCGGCGCAACTGTTGCAGGCCTGATCGGGCAGATTCCGGAACGGCAAATCGATATGCAACTGTCGATTTTTTGTTTTCCTCAGGCAGTCATCGCCAATACGTGGAAAAATGCCCGGCTCACGAGTTGAGGGTATCTCGAAAAATCGAGATGCCCTTGAGGTGGATAGTCAGCAATATCTTTCCTGAAAATTTCTCCAGACTGTTAAAATGCCCTTCTTTTATGTGCCTCCGGGCGCTTGTGAATGGAGAAAAACATGGCAGAAAAAATTACCGATTCCGGACTCAAGTATGATGATCTGGAAGAGGGCAGTGGCGCCGAGGCCGTTGCCGGCAACCAGGTGAGTGTACATTATACGGGCTGGCTGGAGGATGGCAGCAAATTTGATTCCAGCCTGGATCGTAACCAGCCCTTCCAGTTCGCCCTTGGACGAGGGCAGGTTATTCGTGGCTGGGATGAAGGCGTGCAGGGCATGAAAGTGGGCGGCAAGCGCAAGCTGATCATCCCTTCCCAACTGGGATATGGCGCTGCGGGCGCCGGTGGCGTGATTCCCCCCAATGCCACCTTGATATTCGAAGTGGAACTTCTGGAAGTGAACTGATGCTGCCATCTGCCGAGCAGATCGCTGCAGATGTCCGCCTTGCCCTGCGGGAGGATGTGGGCAATGGAGATCTGACAGCTGCTCTGGTTCCGTCCGGAATCGTCAGGGCTGCAATCGTCAGCCGGCAGCAGGCAGTGCTCAGTGGTCTCGCCTGGGCCAGCGAGGTGTTTGCCCAGGTGGATGAGAATGTAGAGCTTGGCTGGTGCTTGTCCGATGGTGAACAGATGGCGGAAAACCAGGTGGTTTGTGAAATTCGTGGTGAGGCTGCGAGCATACTCACGGCGGAACGTACTGCACTGAATTTTCTGCAAACCCTGTCCGGTACGGCTACGATCACGGCAAAATATGTAGCGGCGGTGGCCGGTAGCGGAGTGAACATTCTGGATACGCGCAAAACCATCCCGGGTCTGCGGCTGGCGCAAAAATATGCCGTTACCTGCGGTGGAGGCATGAATCATCGCATCGGGTTGCATGATATGGTTTTGATCAAGGAAAACCACATCGCGGCCGCCGGTTCCATCAGTGCTGTTTTGAAAAAGGCATCGGCCCGGTACGAGGATGTTCCTGTGGAAATCGAAGTGGAGAGCCTGGAAGAGCTGGAGCAGGCCCTGACGGCAGGCGCGCGACGAGTTCTTCTGGACAATTTCGATCTGGAGCAGCTGGCCAGGGCGGTGAAACTCAACGGTGGTCGGGCACGCCTGGAAGCTTCAGGTGGAGTCAGTTTCGAAACCGTGGCGGAAATTGCGGCCACAGGGGTGGATGATATATCCATTGGCGTACTGACCAAAGATGTGAGTGCGGTGGATTTTTCGCTGCTTTTTTCCTGATGCCCGAACTATTCAGAAAAAAATTGTCAAACTTATGACCCAATGGATTCACCCCGAACCTGGGGTGAAGTAGCAACAATACCGAGGAATCGATCAAATGAAGAAAAAACCTATTGTGTTGATGTTGGCCGCAGCCGTACTGGCAGGCCAGGCGTATACCGCTGAGCTAAAGACTTTCGATCAGCGTTTCAGTTATACCCTTGGCGTGCGCATGGCGAAGATGCTCACCGCTCAGGGAATTGGCGAGCTGGATGGTCCTGCCTTTGGCGAAGCTGTTGCCGATGTCATCAATGGCAAGGAACTGCAGATGAGCCAGGAGCAAATGACGGAGACGCTCAAGGAGCGCTCGGAACGCATCAAGAAAGAGCGTCAGGCCAAGGCCGAAGAAGCGTTGAAAAAAAGCAAGAAATTTCTTGCGGACAATGCAAAGAATGAAGGCGTGAAGGTTACGGATTCAGGTTTGCAGTATCAGGTCATCCGCGAAGGAAAGGGGGAGTCACCGAAAAAGACTGATCGGGTAAAAGTCCATTATGAAGGGCACACCATCGATGGCAAAAAATTCGACAGCTCCTATGATCGGGGCAAGCCTGCCGAATTCGGTGTATCCGGTGTGGTCAAGGGTTTTTCTGAAGCGCTGATGCTGATGAAGCCCGGAGCCAAGTACAAGGTATTCATCCCGCCGCAGCTGGGATATGGTGAGCGTGGCGCCGGTAATGTGATTGGTCCCAACGAAGTGCTGATCTTTGACCTGGAGCTGCTGGAAGTGCTGCCGGAAAAGGCCAAGCCCGCAAAGGCTGAAACGAAAAAGTAAGTTTCTCACCGGAAAAAATGCCGCGATATCGCGGCATTTTTTTTGCCTGGAGGGGATCTCGAAAAATTCCTTCCATGGAATTTTTCTCGTCGCAAAGAGAAAATGCGATTTCCTCTTTGCTCACATTTTCAATCACTTGTGGTGATTGAAAATGGTGGGACACCCCTGTCCCACTCGGGCATCTCGATTTTTCGAGATGCCCTGGACATTTTGATGTTCTGAGGATGGCGTGGATTGATGCCGAGTCAATAAAACCCCGGATTTTCCTGAATCAGGCGTGAATCAGTTTTTGTCCAGTTCCAGATATTCCCAGATTTTTTCCGTGAGGGTCTTGTCCGTATCTTTCAGGGTAGGGAAGTTTCCTTTGGCCTCATTCATGGCAAGAACCCTGAGCGCGTCCCGATACAAGTCTTCCTTGCCCATTTTCTCGTAGGCCACGATCATGATGGTCAGACCTTCCTTTACCGAGGGCGTGTACTGATAGTGTTCCACTACATACTGGGCGCGATTGGCGGCAGCCAGCCAGGCGCCCCGGTCCAGGTAATAGCGGGCCACATGAATTTCATGGCGGGCAAGCTGGTTACGCAGGTAGAGCATGCGCAGTTTGGCATCGTTGGCATACTCGGTATCCGGAAAACGGCGCACCAGCTCGGCAAAGATGTCATAAGCTTCCTGGGTGGAGCCGGGATCACGCTGGGAATTGTCCGTTGGCAGAAAACGGGAGAAAAAGCCCATGTTGCGGGTGAAATACACCACGCCCTTGAGGTACAGGGCGTAGGCGACAGCAGGATGATCCGGGTGCAGTTTTTCAAAACGCTCCAGGGCGGCCAGCGCCGCATCCGGCTCGTCGGCCTGATAATGGGCGTAGGCAATGTTCAGCTGAGACTGCAGGGCATATTTGCCAAAAGGATAACGGGATTCCAGCTTCTGATAGTATTCGATGGCTTTTGCGTAGTTGCCGCCATGCATATTGGCCGTGGCTTCCGAATACAGTTTCTGGGCAGACCAGCCCGCGGTCTTGTCTTTTTGTTCGGGTAACAGGCTACAGCCACCCAAAAAAAATGAGACAATCAACAGCGGCCAGAGGAATCTAGACATGGATGTGGATATCCTGGTACATGGTAGATGATCAATTATAACGCAGTTTGTTGTTTGGAAACCCCTGTCTTCACCATCGACATTACCAAACATTGATTGGGATTCGGTTCTTGCATCAGAGGTTTTTTTGGCGGAAGAAATACAGCATCAGGGGGTGATCACCCCGGAACTGTCCGGAAAGCGACTGGATCAGGCGTTGGCGCGTTTGTTCCCGGATTATTCGCGCAGCCGTTTGCAACTCTGGATTCGGCAAGGGCGGGTGCAGGTGGACGGCAAGCTGCGAAAACCCAGGGAGAAAGTCTGGACAGGGGAAAGTATCCGTCTGCGGGCGGTGCTGGAAAAAGCCGATCATTGCGAGGCGGAAGATATTCCTCTGGATCTGCTCCATGAAGATGAGCATTTGCTGGTGGTGAACAAGCCCGCAGGCATGGTGGTGCATCCGGCGGCGGGCAACTGGACCGGTACCTTGCAGAATGCCTTGCTCCATCATGATCCGCAGCTGGGCGGCTTGCCCCGCAGTGGCATCGTACACCGGCTGGACAAGGACACCTCGGGATTGCTGGTGGTGGCGCGCACCCTGGTCGCTCACAAGCGCCTTGTGGAACGGCTGCAAGCGAGGGAGATCAAGCGGGAATATCTGGCGGTAGTCAATGGCCTGCCCACAGCGGGAGGAGTGGTGGACGCTCCCATAGGTCGTCATCCGGTGAACCGGGTGCGCATGGCCGTTACGCCAGCGGGCAAGCCGGCCCGTACCCATTATCGTATCAATGAACGTTTTCGTAACCATGCGCTGCTGGATGTGCAGCTGGAATCGGGGCGTACCCACCAGATTCGGGTGCATATGGCCTATATCCACTATCCATTACTCGGTGATCCGGTATATGGAGGACGCCTCAAGTTGCCGGCCGGAGCCAGTGACGCCACTGTCAGCCTGCTACGTGGTTTCCACCGTCAGGCCTTGCATGCGCGGCGACTGAGCCTGGTTCATCCTGTTACCGGAAAAAACCTCTCCTGGGAAAGTCCGCTGCCAGAGGATCTGCTTTCTCTCCTGGAAGGTCTGCGCAGGGACAGGGAAGAACATGAAACCTGAGTTCATTGTTCCTGACTGGCCGGCGCCAGCACCGGTACGGGCGCTGAGTACAACCCGTGTCGGCGGCTTCAGCCGGCCGCCCTGGGCGGGATTCAATCTGGGAGATCATGTTGGCGATGATCCGCTTGCAGTCACAGCCAACCGCCGTTTGCTGGTGAACAGCGCCGGTCTGCCCGACGATCCTTTGTGGCTGAAACAGGTGCATGGCTGTAGCGTGCAAACCGGGACCAGGGTCAAGCCTAGCGCGGACGCCTGTTATTCCCCGGAACGGGGAAAGGTTTGCGCGGTGCTGACCGCGGATTGTCTGCCGGTGCTGTTCTGTAATCAGGCAGGCACGGCGGTGGCGGCTGCCCACGCCGGCTGGCGCGGGCTGGCGGCCGGAATCCTGGAAAAGACCGTCGCCAGTTTCGATGAGTCACCATCCAGGTTGCTTGCCTGGTTGGGGCCGGCAATCGGCCCCGCGGCTTTTGAGGTAGGCGCCGAGGTGAGACAGGCTTTTGTTCAGTTGCAGCCGGAATCGGCAATGGCATTTTCCCCCGGGCAGGAGGGCCGCTGGTTTGCCGATATCTACGCTCTGGCGAGATTTCGGCTGTCGGCAGCGGGAGTGAGTCAGATTTATGGTGGCGGCTATTGTACCTTCACCGATGAAGAGCGGTTTTTTTCCTATCGGCGTGATGGTGTGAGTGGAAGAATGGCCAGTCTGGTTTGGCTGTCGCCAGACAAGAATCAGTAGCACACCTTGTTTCGGCCTGCTGCTTTCGCTTCGTAGAGCTTTTGGTCGGCTTCATGAATCAGATCTTCGACGCTCATTCCCGGTTGCCACTGAGCCACTCCCAGACTGATGGTTACACGTAGCCCGGACGCTATTGCTTCCCAGTTTTCCTGCTCTGTGAGCAAGCGGAGTTTTTCCGCCGCAAGCCGGCTGCTTTCGAGGTTCATCATGGGGAAGCAGATGAGAAACTCCTCACCACCATAACGGCTGGTCAGATCGCCCTGGCGGCAGTGGTCGCTCAACAACCGGGCAAGATGCTGCAGCACCTTGTCACCGGTGGCATGCAGGTAACGGTCGTTGATTTTTTTGAAGTGGTCAATATCCAGTATGACTACGGACAACTCGGTAGGTGTTTTTTTTGCGTGTTCGATCTGATGCCGGAGAAAACTGTCCGTATGACGCCGGTTGCTCAGGCCGGTGAGGGGATCCCGTTGCGCCTGATCTTCCAGGGCTTCGGTTCGCTCTCTTACCAGTGCTTCAAGATGCAGTCGGATACTGGCATATTGTTTCAGTACCAGCATGCCGATACTGATCACAATGAGCACCAGCAGGAACAGGGGGAAATCCTGGCGGTTCAGAACCAGCGCCAGGGTCATGCCCACCATCCCGGTGCCCATCTCGATGAAGGAGGTTTCCCAGGCAAAGGTCTTCCAGGGGTTGCCCCCGCGCAGATATACAAGAAAAGCCATGGTCAGATCGTTGAAGCTTTGCATTACCAGTAAAGTCGATACCACCAGAACAAGGCTGTGAACATCAATGTGGGTCAATGGCCATTCGCCGCCCAGCCACTGATACCAGTAGCCTCCCAGCAACAGCATGAGACTCATCATGCCCGTGTTCACCAACACCGCATTGATGGTATTGCGCAAGGGTACGCCTCTTCTCAGACGTCCCCAGGAAAAAAGGAAATAGCTGAGTCCGCTGATCCAGGCCGCATGAAACGGTCCCAGGCTTAACAGGCAGAAGATCTGTCCGGCTCTGTCCATGGCAACATGGCCAAAGTAAGGATGCCGGTATCCTGCCGTTATGGTAAACAGGGAGTAGAGCACAAATCCCGCCAGGACGGCGGGCGGGACGATGGGAGCTTGTGGTGCTTGAAGCCAAAGAATCGTCAATGCCGCGCCGAACATCAGGCTGGCATAGACAAATACCCGGAACCATTCGCTTCCGTACACATGGCGTTGGTGTTCGTCGTTGATCTTTTTCATTTCCCGGGGTCAGAAACGCAATTCCATTTTTTTCCAAGTATACTATGCGATTTCCCCTGATTGACAGGACGTTTCCCATGCAAAGCTGGTATATGCTGACTCTCACTGGAGAGGACAGGCCCGCCATAGTAGCCAAAGTCACGCAAATGCTTTTCGAGCACAACATGACGCTGGGGGAGGCTTCCATGCTCCGGCTGGGTGGAAATTTCACCATCATGATGATGGTGGGCGGGGAACTGGATCAAAAGCATCTTGAGCAGGTGCTGGAGCCCGTACTTGCGCAGCTGGGCTTGAGTCTGCATATCGATGCCATGAAAGGCGGGCTGCACCGGCATGTGCCGCCAAATATCATGGTGCGGGTCAGTGGCGCGGACCGGGCCGGGATTGTGGCGCGGGTCACTGGTGTTCTGGCCGAGACTGGATTCAATATTCTGGATCTGACCTCTGATGTGGCCGGCACGGCGCAACAGCCGGTGTATATCATGCAGATTGCCGGCGTGGCCACGGTTCCCCTGGAGTCCCTGGAGGAGGCGGTAAGCAGTCTGCGCGAAGAGGGGATCGAAGTAAATGTCTCTCCCGTGGAAATGCTGGTGGGCTGATTGGTGGAGCCCTTGCAGATCCTGACCATTCCGGATGATCGTTTGAAACAGCCTTCGGAGCCGGTAACTTCCTTCGATGATGAATTGCGCGATTTCGTGGCCGAACTGGAGCTTGCCCGGCAACAGGGGCCGGCGGCAGTAGGCATTGCCGCCCCTCAGGTTGGCGTGTTGCGTCGTATTGCCATCGTGGACTGTTCCAATACCCGCAAGCCCGTATCCAATCATGGCAATCTGGTACTCATCAATCCCGAGATCACGCACTGGGACGGCTATGAAGTGGGTCGGGAAGGCTGTCTGTCCGTGCCGGATTATACGGGCAATGTGATTCGCGCCACCCGCATCCGTCTCAAGGCCATGGACGAACAAGGGGATGAGCGCGAATTCGAGATGGAAGGTTATGAAGCCCGGGCGGTACAGCATGAAATCGATCATCTGGACGGCATATTGTTCATCGACCGGGTGGTCAGCCGCCGCACCGATTTGTTCAAGAGGAAGGTATATCGCTGATGAATGTAACAGATGCCCTGCAAGGCAGAATTTCCGTCCGTGCCTATCTGGACAGGCCGGTAGACAAGGAACTGATTCGCAGGATACTGGATGCGGCACGCTGGGCGCCTTCCGGTGTGAACAGCCAGCCCTGGCAGGTGGCTGTTGTACAGGGTGAAAAGCTACAGCAAATCAGCTCGGAGCTGCTTCACCTGGCGGAAAATGGTGTTCAGCCCGCGCCTGACTATGACTATTATCCTGGTGAATGGATAGACCCATACAAGGGGCGCCGATACGAGTGCGGCATGGCACTGTACAGAGCTCTGCAAATCAGCCGGGACGACAAGGACAAGCGGCGGGAAGCCGCTCTCAACAACTACCGTTTCTTTGGCGCTCCGGTCAGTCTGTTCTTTTTTATCGACCGGCGCATGGGACAGGGTTCATGGATGGATCTGGGCATGTTTCTGCAGTCGGTGATGCTGGCCGCACGTGAGCAGGGATTGGGAACCTGTCCCCAGGCGTCTGTTGCGGATTATCCGGAGGTGGTTCGACAACAGCTGGGGATTTCGCAACAGAAGCTGCTGGCCTGTGGCATGGCCCTGGGTTATCCGGATGAACAACACCCGGTAAACCAGTACCGCACCTCCCGCGAAGAAGTGGATGCGTTTACTACCTGGTTTGATTGAGCCGTGCGCCTAACCCGAATATTGCACCAGAACGCGCAAAATGTGGGTTTTTTACCATGAATTACAGCCTGTTGCGTGACGAGTATGCTGGATACAGTTTGTACCTGTCATGCTATCCGGTTTTTCTTGGGATCTTTTCACCCAGCTTGCCCGAACGCCCTGCAAGCCGATGAATAAGATCGGCTTTTGTCCGTTCGAACAATCTGGGTAAAAATCTCTCCGGGAAAATTCCGGATTCCGGTGCAATATTCGGGCTAAGCCAGTTTGCGCTGGGTGGTCGCTTTGGCCTGATACCCGCCCGGGTTTCTCCGCAACGGGGTTTCCACAGCCTCCTGTCGTTCTCCTGCCGGGCACCAGTGTTGAATTTCCCGCCATCATCCCCATTTATCACCCATCGAGAATTTATGGGAGCCGACCGATATGCGGATGGACAAACTTACAAGCAAATTCCAGATGGCCCTGGCTGATGCACAGAGCCTTGCTTTGGGCAAGGATCATCAGTTCATCGAACCCGTGCATCTGATGATCGCCATGCTCGATCAGGAAGGTGGCGGCGTGCGTCACCTGCTGACCCAGGCGGGGGTCAATGTAAATCTGTTGCGTTCCAGTCTGGGTGAAGAGCTGGATCACATGCCCAGCGTATCCGGAGGGGATGCGGATGTGCATGTTTCCAATGACCTCAACCGGCTGCTGAATCAGACCGACAAACTGGCGCAAAAGCGCAAGGACCAGTACATTTCATCCGAACTGTTCGTGCTGGCCGCGGTGGAAGACAAGGGCAAGCTTGGCGATCTGATGCGCAAGGCCGGTGCCACCAAGGGCGCCATCGAAAAGGCCATCGAGAACGTGCGTGGAGGTCAGGCGGTGGATGATCCGAATGCCGAGGATCAGCGCCAGGCGTTGGAAAAATATACCGTTGATCTGACCGAGCGCGCCGAGCAGGGCAAGCTGGATCCGGTCATTGGTCGTGACAGCGAGATTCGTCGCACCATCCAGGTGTTGCAGCGTCGCACCAAGAACAATCCGGTGCTCATCGGTGAGCCGGGCGTGGGCAAGACCGCCATCGTGGAGGGGCTGGCCCAGCGTATCGTCAATGGCGAAGTGCCGGAAGGGCTGAAAAACAAGCGGCTGCTTTCGCTGGACATGGCCGCGCTGATTGCCGGAGCCAAATTCCGTGGTGAATTCGAGGAACGGCTGAAGGCGGTGCTCAATGATCTGGGCAAGGCGGAGGGACAGATCATTCTGTTCATCGATGAGATTCACACCATGGTTGGCGCCGGCAAGACAGAAGGTTCCATGGATGCCGGCAATATGCTCAAGCCCGCCCTGGCGCGGGGTGAGCTTCATTGTGTCGGAGCTACCACACTGGATGAATATCGGCAGAACATCGAAAAGGATGCGGCGCTGGAGCGGCGTTTCCAGAAAGTGCTGGTGGAAGAGCCCACGGTGGAAGATACCATCGCCATCCTGCGTGGTCTGAAAGAGCGCTATGAAGTGCATCACGGGGTGGAAATCACCGATCCGGCCATTGTTGCCGCCGCGACCTTGTCCCATCGCTACATTACCGACCGGCAGCTGCCGGACAAGGCCATTGATCTCATCGACGAAGCGGCGTCCCGTATTCGCATGGAAATCGACTCCATGCCGGAAGACATGGATACCCTGGATCGGCGCATCATTCAGCTCAAGATCGAGCGTGAGGCCCTGAAGAAGGAAACCGACGAAGCTTCAAAGAAGCGTCTCGAAGCGCTGGAAGAGGAAATTGCCCGTCTGGAAAAGCAATTCTCCGATCTGGAGGAAATCTGGAAGGCGGAAAAAGCTGCGGTTCAGGGAACCACTCACATCAAGGAAGAACTGGAACGTGTGCGCATCGAGTTGGAAACTGCCCGTCGCGCCGGAGACCTGCAGCGCATGTCCGAGATCCAGTACGGCATCATTCCGCAGTTGGAGCAGCAGTTGGCAGAGGCCGATGAAGCCGAACACATGGACTTCAAGCTGTTGCGCAACAATGTCACCGATGAGGAGATAGCCGAGGTCGTTTCCAAATGGACCGGCATCCCGGTGAGCAAGATGCTCGAAGGCGAACGCGAAAAACTGTTGAAGATGGAAGAGAACCTGAGCAAGCGCGTGGTAGGCCAGGACGAGGCGGTGAAAGCCGTGTCCGATGCCATTCGCCGCTCCCGGGCGGGATTGTCCGATCCCAACCGGCCGAATGGCTCTTTCCTGTTCCTCGGCCCCACCGGGGTGGGCAAGACCGAGTTGTGCAAGGCGCTGGCCGAATTTCTGTTCGACACCGAAGATGCCATGGTGCGCATCGATATGTCCGAGTTCATGGAGAAACACTCCGTGGCGCGGCTCATTGGCGCGCCGCCGGGCTATGTGGGTTACGAAGAAGGTGGTTATCTCACCGAACTGGTGCGGCGCAAGCCCTATTCGGTCATCCTCATGGATGAAGTGGAAAAGGCGCATCCGGATGTGTTCAATGTACTCCTGCAGGTGCTGGATGACGGGCGTCTGACCGATGGTCAGGGACGTACCGTGGACTTCCGCAACACGGTCATCGTCATGACCTCGAATCTGGGTTCACACCTGATTCAGGAAATGGCGCATACTAATGACTACGAGGCCATGAAGACCGCAGTGATGGAAGTCGTGGGACAGCATTTCCGCCCCGAGTTCATCAACCGGGTGGATGAGACCGTGGTCTTTCATCCTCTGGGACGGGAGCAGATCCGCAAGATCGCCAGCATTCAGATCGAGCATCTGCGTCAGCGTCTCGAAGAACGCGACCTGGAGCTGGATATCAGTGACGCAGCACTGGATCTGCTTGGTGAAGCCGGTTTTGATCCTGTCTATGGGGCAAGGCCGCTGAAAAGAGCCATCCAGCATCAACTGGAGAACCCCCTGGCGCAAAAGATTCTGGCCGGGGAGTTTGCGCCGGGAGATGTCATCAAAGTCGATGCCAGTAGGAATGAGCTGGTGTTCAGCCGGGGCTGAAGCCATTTCCGTACTGCCAGATGGAGGCGTGTTCCTTTCGGAACACGCCTCTTTTTTATTGCAGTGAAGAACGTGATTTTTCCATTTTTGTGATGATGTGCGCCGCATAACATTGAAAAAATGGGAAAAATGATAATTTGCCTGGCCTGATGAAACTGCTATGCTTGAAGGGCAGAAGGTGGTTTGCGGGCTTTTGTAGTACAACAGAGGCAATGCGGCATCGGCTTTTTTTGCTGGAGATTGAGGAGAACCGCCCGGTGGTCTGGTGTCCGCCTCAGTAAATCCGGAGTATATGCCAAAAGAGCTGGACAGCGACCAGTGGGGATCTCGAAAAATTCCTTGCATGGAATTTTTCTCTTTGCTCACATTTTCAATCACTTGTCGCGATTGAAAATGGTGGGACAGCCCTGTCCCACGTGGGCACCTCGATTTTTCGAGATGCTCCGGTGTATTGAAGCATATGCCTGGAAAGGGGATATATTCAGCAGTGAAATACAAGACATCATTTGCTCAAGGGCTTGAAACAAGCAGCCCGAAAAACGGGAATGTGACTCCTTTCGTCACTGCGGAAGAGCAGTTTGTGGTTATTGTGGATGATCAGGCCACGGGTAGAACCATTCTGGAAAGCATCATTTCCGCCATTTCTCCCAGGATCACTTGCCGCTCGTTTTCCGATGCCAACGAAGCGCTGGCAGTTTGCAAGACACGTATTCCGGATCTGCTCATCACCGACTACAAGATGCCCGGCATGAATGGGGTCGAACTGACCCGGGCGATAAGGCGTCTGCCCAAGGGAGCGGATGTGCCCATCGTGGTGGTAACCGTGGTGAATGACCGGAAGATTCGTTATGAATCCCTGGAGGCAGGAGCCACGGATTTTCTTTCCCGCCCCTTCGATCATTACGAGTGTCAGGCCCGTTGCCGCAACCTGCTCTTGCTCCACCAGCATCAGAAAGAGGCAGCCGATCAGGCCCTGCTGCTTCAGGGGCTGGTATCCAAGGCTACTCAGGAAGCGGTTACCCGAGAGGAAGAGACCCTTATGTGTCTGGCCAAGGCCGGTGAGTACCGGGATGAAAACACGGGCAACCATGTATTTCGCATGGCGCGTTATTCATACGAGATTGCCCGGGGGCTTGGCCTGGAAGACAGCCATTGTGATCTGATAAACAAAGCGGCTCCCATGCATGATATTGGAAAGATCGGCATACCCGACGCCATTTTGCTCAAACCAGCGCGGCTTACCCCGGAAGAGCGCAGAACCATGGAAACCCATACGATCATTGGCTATGACATCCTCAAGGGAAGTTCGTCAGCATATTTGTCCATGGCGGCCAGCATAGCGCTGCATCACCATGAGCGTTTCGATGGCAAGGGCTACCCTCATGGACTCAAGGGCGAAGAGATACCGCAGGAAGCAAGAATCGTAGCGGTAGCCGATACTCTGGATGCTTTGATGACCGTGCGTCCCTACAAGGATGCCTGGCCCCGGGAAAAGGCGCTGCAATACCTTCGGGAACACGCCGGGAGCCACTTTGATCCGGAATGTGTGGATGCCCTGTTCGCCAGAGAAGCCGAGGTGTACCGGATTTATCAGGAATTGCCTGACAAATATCAGGACTGATTCAGCCGTAGAAGGGGGACAATCGGGGAAAGTTCCAGGCATCCTCGTGCGCCATAGGGTCGACAATATCCCAGCTTTACAAGGTTTTTCTGTACCAATTCCTGTAGCTGTGCCATAAATAGTGCTGTGGTGGCCAAGTGCGCCTGCTCGTAACCCCGGAAACCCGGGCCTCTGCATCCTGGAGGCCTGTCATGACATTTCTCGTATCCGAGGAAGCGACAAATGACTTGTGCCGCTTTGATTCGATACGCTCAAGCAATAACAGGAGAAAAATCATGACCACCCAAAACCTTGATCTCACTCATGATCACGCTGCGGACTACAACTGGATCTACGACAATCTGGTCTGTGAGTATGATCCGGCAAATCGGGTCATGCAGTTCAACATGAACACCCAGCCCCGCCCAAACTTTACACCGGCTCTCATGCACGACATCCGCAGTTTCCAACAGTCTGTGGTGCAGGTCAGTGAGGAATACAAGAACCAGGGTGAGGAATCACCCTTCGATTTCCTCGTGCTCGGTTCCGCCATTCCCGGTGTGTACAGCCTCGGAGGAGATCTGGGATTTTTCCTGGACTGCATTCGCGGCGGGAAACGCCAGGTTCTGGAAGATTATGCGATCCTCTGTATCGATGTTCTGTATGACAATTATGTAAACCTGAATCAGCACTTGCGTACGGTTGCCCTGATCGAAGGTGATGCTCTGGGCGCGGCTTTCGAAGCTGCTCTGTCCTGTGATGTGATTATTGCGGAGAAAGGCGTGAAGATTGGCTTTCCTGAAGTGGTTTTCAACATGTTTCCGGGAATGGGCGCCTATTCCTTCCTGTCGCGGCGCATTGCCCCGGCTCAGGTGGAATGCATGATCAATACCGGCAGAATGTTCACTTCCGATGAGCTCCATGATATGGGAGTCATCGACATACTTGCGGAACCCGGCGAGGCCAAGCTGGCTTTGCGCCAGTTCGTTCGCAAGCATGACCGGTCTGCCATGACGCGCGATGCAGTATTGGCCATGCGCGAGGTGGTTCTTCCTCTGACTTATGAGGAACTGAAGCGCATTGTCATGTTGTGGGTGGATTCCGCCATGGCGCTGCCGGATCGTGATTTGCGCATGATGGAGCGACTGGTCAAGGCCCAGTCCAGAAAAATGCATGCGGCCTGAATCATCGGCAAACTGATTCTTCAGGGTATTTCTGGATCAGGAGATCCTGGGGAACTCGTAGATGGAAGAAGTGATGTTGGGGGCGCTCAGGGCGGCTTTGACCTTGCGTAACTGGGCTTTCACTTCCCGCAGCATTTCTTTTCCCTTGCCGCGCAGCAGTTGGTTGTCTGCGTGGGAAAGCGCTGCGCACTGTTCGAACAGTGCTACCGCGCCTATGCCACCTGCGGAACCTTGCAGGGCATGGGCTGCATCGCGTACCGCATCGAAATCCTGTAATGGCAGTGCCTTGTCCATGGTTTCGATCGAGGTTTGCGCGTCTGCATAGAAGTGTGTCATCAGATTGCTGAAGAAATTGTCATCCTCCTGGATGGATATCAACGCATGGATAGTGTCCATGTCGATCACCGGTATGCCGTCATCCGGCGCCGGGAAGGGTTCCACATTGCTTTTTGATCTGGTAGCTGGCGGCTGACTGGCGATGTCGGGTTGTCCGTTGGCATGTTCCTGTATGGCCCGAAGCAGCTGTTTCTGGTTTACCGGTTTTGGCAGGAAAGCGTCTGCCCCTGCTTCACTCGACTCCACTCTTGCTTCACTGCTGTCATTGGCGGACAGAACGATGAAAGGCAGATGGGCGTCTGTACCATACTCGCTGTAGCGATAGGCCTGGATTACCTCAGCGCCGCTCATGTTGGGCATCTGCATGTCGATGATGACAATGTCGAAGTGTTCGGCAAACAGCCTGTCCAGGGCATTTTCTCCGTTGTATTCCTGAATGACTTCATGTCCTGCCTTTTGCAAAATGGTCGATATCAAAAGTTGAATGGTACTGTTGTCGTCCACCAGCAAAATGCGTCTGGGGGTTTGGCTGATTTCCCCGCCAGAACCACCATGATCAATATCCTTGACATGCAGAAGTTCATGCAGTTTGTGGTACAGAATCGTGTTGTTGCCACTACTGATCACTGCATCGAACTGTTCTTCTTCTGCGGCATCAGCGGCCCGGTTTCCGGTAATCAGCACGGAAGGAATCAAGCTCAGGTCGGGACTGTTCCGGGTCGCGCTGGCAAATTGTTCGGCGGTAATCTCTATGCCTTTCTCGTCCACGATGAGCAACTGGTAGTTTTGAAATTTGCTGTCGCCGGCGCTGATCTGCACAAAGGCATCGACTGCGCTGGCTGCGGTTTCCACACCAAATCCCCAACATTCCAGTATTTGGCGGTAATGTGAGCAGAATACTTTGTTGGAAGAAACGATGAGCGCATGTACGCCTTCGAAACTGCGGGTCTGGCTGATGCTTTGCTGCTCTGCGATTATCCTCAGTGGCACTTCAAAGACAAAGGTAGAGCCTTTCCCTTCCTGACTCTTGAGGCGCAGATTGCCGTTCATCAGATTCGCCAGTTGGCGTGAAATGGCCATGCCCAGTCCACTGCCACCATAACGGCGGGTAGTGGTGTTGTCCGCCTGTTCAAAGATGCCGAAGATGGCTTCCTGTTTTTCCGGGGGAATGCCGATGCCCGTGTCCTGTACCTCGAACTGCAAGGTAGCCACTTCATCTTTCATGTGCAGCATTTTTGCACGCAGGGTGATGGCGCCAGCTTCAGTGAACTTCACAGCATTGCTCAGAAGATTGGTGAGGATTTGCTGGATACGCAGCCGATCCCCTTCCAGTGATGCCGGGATCCGGGGATGAATCTCTACCCTGAACTGAAGTTGTTTTGCCTGAGCCAATGGGCGATACATCAGGGAAAGACTGTTGATCAGCTCCTGTATATCCAGTTCTTCCGCTACCAGTTCCAGCTTGCCGGCTTCGATTCGGGAGATATCCAGGGTGTCATTGAGCAGATGCAGCAGGTTTTTCGCAGAGTAGTTTATGGTTTCGATCTGCTGGTGATATTTCCTGTCCAGCTGCTCTTCAAGCAACAACTCCGCCATGCCGATGATGCCTGTCAGGGGCGTACGGATTTCATGACTCATATTGGCCAGGAACTGGGATTTTGCCATGTTCGCCGTTTCCGCTTCCTTTTTCGCCTTTTCCAGTTTTTGCATGAGGTAAGAAGCAAAAACAGGAATAACCAGTGCGGCGATCAGATAGGAAAAAATAATGGAGGAATGATGTGACCAGAAAGGGCTGAAAAGCCACAGCATGACCAGACCCATGGAAGAATAGGCCGTTCCCATGAGCATGTAGCGTTGTCCAAACCGAACCCCGTAACCGATATTTACCCAAAGAATGATGACGAAGAAAGGGGCGCTGCCTTCTCCATAGAGGTGCATACAGTACAGGGTGATGCTGATGTCTGAAATCAGGGTGATGAGCTTGCGAATTCTTGACGGCCGGGGCCAGACCCGGAAACTGGCAATGAGCGCCAGGGAATAGATCAGATAGGTACTGACCAGGAATACCACGGTGGAATGAATCCGGGTGTCCTTCCCCTCTGTGCTGACGAACAGCAGATAGACAAGAACGAGCATCGTCATGGTCACCCGAACCACCGCCTGTGACCATTCCTGCCGGACTTGTTTGTCCTTCAATTTGGGGCGCCAACCGTGAGGGGAGGCTGTGTCGATATGGTTATCCATAAGTACAATATAGTGTAGCGCAGCAAAGGTGTTGATATTTGTCGCAGTTCTTCCCGGCAGACTGTATCGCCAAGACCCAAAGCGGCAGCAATTGGCCGGATATCATTCTGTTTTAACGGTTGGCGATTGATGAACTTAAGTCCATCAATGGGCAATTGTGCAGAATATCGGGTGCGATACTTCCCATAATACATGATTGAAACAAAGAATCGTCGCAAGAAGCAACTGACAAGCTTTTGAAAAACGGCGTTTTTCAAGAGCCTGCCAAGGGAAACGGAAAGTCAGGACTGGAAATCCGGTTTCTGTGCGGTTTGTGTATAGAGAAGGGAATACGCTTTATATTAGGACAATTGTACTACACTATGAATTAGTTAAGTTATTGAAAAATAAAGAAACGAAAAATTGTTCTGGATTTCTGTTTCCATGCCTGTCAGTATTGGCGTCCACAATTATGGACACATACTGGAAACACCATGGCAGAAATGAATGATATTGATCCGCAGGAGACCAGTGAGTGGCTGGAGGCCCTGGAGGCTGTTCTCGAAAATGAAGGGGCGGAACGGGCGCACTTTCTCCTTGAGCAGTTGATCGAAAAGGCCCGTCTTTCCGGCGCATATCTTCCGTACAAGGCGACCACCGCCTATCTCAACACCATTCCGCCTTCAAGGCAGCCGCCGTTTCCCGGAAACCGGGCCATGGAACGCCGCATTCGCTCGTTCATTCGCTGGAATGCCATGGCCATGGTGGTGCAGGCCAATCGCAAGGAACCGGAACTGGGCGGGCATATTGCCAGTTTTGCCTCCAGTGCAACGCTCTTTGATGTTGGATTCAACCATTTTTTCCGGGCCAGCAACGAGGAACAGGAAGGGGATCTGGTGTTTTTCCAGGGACACTCCGCGCCAGGGATTTATGCTCGCGCTTTCCTCGAAGGGCGAATCAGTGAGGAGCAACTCAACAAGTTCCGTCAGGAATCCGCTGGTGATGGATTGTCTTCCTATCCCCATCCCTGGCTGATGCCCAATTTCTGGCAGTTCCCCACGGTGTCCATGGGGCTGGGTCCGCTCATGGCCATTTATCAGGCGCGTTTCATGCGCTACATGCACGACCGGGGTCTGGCGGACATGGATCAGCGCAAGGTCTGGGCCTTCATGGGAGATGGCGAGATGGATGAGCCGGAATCCCTGGGAGCGATTTCCCTGGCATCCCGGGAGCGTCTGGACAATCTGGTGTTCGTCATCAACTGCAATCTGCAACGTCTCGATGGCCCGGTACGCGGCAATGGCAAGATCATTCAGGAACTGGAGGCAGTTTTCCGTGGTGCCGGCTGGAATGTGATCAAGGTGGTCTGGGGCGGCTACTGGGATCCCCTCATCGCCAGGGACAAGAAAGGTCTGCTGCGCAAGCGCATGGAAGAGGCGCTGGATGGGGATTATCAGGCCTACAAGGCCAAGGGAGGGGCGTACACGCGGGAGCATTTCTTTGGCAAATATCCCGAATTGCTGGAAATGGTCGCCAACATGAGTGATGAGGACATCTGGCGCCTGAACCGCGGTGGCCATGATCCCATCAAGGTCTATGCGGCATACAAGGCCGCCATGGAACATCGTGGCCAGCCTACCGTGATTCTGGCCAAGACGGTCAAGGGATATGGCATGGGCGAGGCGGGTGAAGGCCAGAACATCACCCACTCGCAAAAGAAGATGGGAGAGGACGCCCTGCGTCATTTTCGTGATCGTTTCAATATCCCCATCCCCGAGGATCAACTGGCCTCCGCACCGTATTTCAAGCCCGCGGAAGACAGTGAAGAAATGAAATATCTGCATCAGCGCCGGCAGGAACTGGGTGGTTATCTGCCCGCCCGGCGCAGCGAAGCACAGCCGCTGGAAGTACCGGGGCTGGATGCTTTCCAGGCCCTGCTGGAAGGCAGCGGCGAGCGCGAAATGTCCACTACCATGGCCTATGTGCGTTTCCTCACCAGCCTGCTGCGTGACAAGAAGGTAGGCAAGCATGTGGTGCCCATCGTACCCGACGAGGCGCGCACTTTTGGCATGGAAGGCATGTTCCGTCAACTGGGCATCTATTCCCATGTGGGGCAGTTGTACACGCCCATGGATGCGGATCAGGTCATGTACTACCGGGAGGATGTCAAGGGGCAGATCCTGCAGGAAGGCATCAATGAAGCTGGCGCCATGTCTTCGTGGATAGCCGCCGCGACTTCCTATTCCAATCATGGCGTGCCCATGATTCCCTTCTATGTCTATTACTCCATGTTCGGCTTCCAGCGGGTGGGTGATCTGGCCTGGGCCGCGGGAGACATGCAGGCGCGGGGCTTCCTCATGGGAGGCACCGCCGGGCGCACCACTCTGTCCGGCGAGGGGCTGCAGCATCAGGATGGCCACAGCCATCTGGCTTCCGCGGGCATTCCCAACTGCCGTTCCTATGATCCGACCTTTGCCTACGAACTGGCGGTGATTCTCCAGGATGGCATGCGGCGCATGTATGTCGATCAGGAAAATGTTTTCTATTACGTCACCATCATGAACGAAAACTATGTTCATCCGCCCATGCCCAAAGGCGTCGAAGAGGGCATCATCAGGGGCATCTATTTGTTCAAGGCAGGATCGCGCAAGAAGAAGCGCGTGCAGCTCATGGGTTCCGGGACCATATTGCGCGAAGTCATCGCCGCGGCGGAACTGCTGGAGAAAGACTGGAAAGTCGCCGCTGACGTATGGAGTGTTACCAGCTTTACTGAACTGGCGCGGGACGGCATGGATTGTGAGCGCTGGAACCGTTTGCATCCCATGGAGAAGCCGCGTATCCCTTATGTTACCCGGCAACTTCAGGATGCGGCCGGGCCGGTAGTTGCTTCTACAGACTATGTACGCATGTTCGCGGATCAGATCCGGCCCTACCTGGACGGGCGTGGTTGCATCACCCTGGGCACGGACGGGTTTGGCCGATCCGATCTGCGCCGCAGGTTGCGCGGCTTCTTTGAGGTCAACCGCTATCATGTAGTGGTCGCGGCCCTCAAGGCGCTGGCCGACGAAGGTACCGTGGATGCGGACCTGGTGGCTCAGGCAATCAAGGCGTACCGGATCGACCCTGAAAAACCCAATCCGACCAAGGTGTGAGGAACATTCCCATGGCGAATCTGAAACAAATCACCCTGCCGGATATTGGCGACTTCAAGGATGTCGAAGTCATCGAAGTGCTGGTTTCCGCCGGGGACAGCATCAATGCCGAGGACTCCCTCATTACTCTCGAAAGCGACAAGGCTTCCATGGAGATTCCTTCTCCCGCCAGTGGCGTGATCAAGGAAGTAAAAGTAGCCGTGGGAGACATTATCAATCAGGGCGACCTGCTGGTCGTGCTGGATGAGGAAAGTATTGCGGAAGAAACGGCTCCGGTAGCGCCTCCCAAGCCCGTGGACAGCACCCCACATCCGCAACCGCCGGCTCCCGGAGAAAAAAAGGCCAAACCCCTGCCGGTGGCGCCCACCCATAACGACATGCCCAGCCGCAAGGCGCATGCCAGCCCGGCAGTACGCCGTTTTGCCCGGGAACTCGGGGTCGATCTCGGAAGGGTCAGGGGCAGCGCGCCCAAGGGACGCATTACCAAGGAGGATGTGCAGAATTTCGTCAAGTCCTCTTTGGCAGGCGCCGGATCGGCAACGGCTGCGGGCGTGTCCCTGGCCTTGCCTTCTGTGCCGGCTGTGGATTTTTCCAAATTCGGCGAAATCGAGGAAACCGAGCTGGGGCGCATCCAGAAAATCAGCGGCGCGCACCTGCATCGCAGCTGGATCAGCGTGCCGCATGTCACCCAATTCGACGAAGCCGACATCACCGAGCTGGAAGACTTCCGCAAGGCACAGAAGGAGGAGGCGCTCAAGGAGGATGTGCGCCTGACTTTCATGCCCTTCCTGATGAAAGCCTGTGAAGCCGCCTTGCGCGAATTTCCCACTGTCAATTCTTCGCTCTCTGCGGATGGGGAAAAGCTCATTCTGAAAAAATACATACATATCGGCGTTGCAGTGGACACGCCCAACGGCCTGGTTGTGCCGGTGATTCGTGATGTGGACCAGAAAGGGGTTTATGATCTGGCCCGGGAACTCATGGAGATCAGCGGCAAGGCCCGGGAAGGCAAGCTGGGACCTGCCGACATGCAGGGCGGCTGCTTTACCATTTCCAGTCTGGGAGGCATTGGCGGCACTCAGTTCACGCCCATAGTAAATGCACCTGAAGTGGCCATATTGGGCGTTTCCCGCGCCAGCATGAAACCCGTGTGGAACGGAAAGAAATTCAGGCCACGACTGGTCATGCCATTTAGCCTGTCCTATGATCATCGGGTGATCGACGGCGCCCAGGGCGTGCGTTTCACTACCTATCTTGCCGGGCTGTTGTCCGATATACGCCGTTTGCTGCTGTAGCAGCAAGCGCTGTATTCGGAAGCCTCAACCACAGGTGTTCGCAGATGAGCAATACGATTGAAGTAACCCTCCCCGACATCGGCGACTTTGCGCAAGTCGAAGTCATCGAAGTTCTGGTACAGCCGGGTGACAGGATAGAGAAAGAAGACTCCGTCATCACCCTGGAAAGCGACAAGGCCTCCATGGAGATTCCCTGTCCGGAAACCGGTCTGGTGCGCGAAGTGAAAGTCTCCGTCGGCGACCGGATCTCCCAGGGTGACCTGCTGTTGTTGCTGGAGCCGGAAGGGGCGGAAACAGAACCATCGCCAGAAGAGAAAGCGTCGAACCCGGGCGTTGCGGCGGTAGAGGAAAAGGCGCCGCCGGTAAAGCATGCCGGCAGCGCGCCGGCGGCAGCGGTCGATGGCGTGGCCGACGTTCGCTGTCAGGTGCTGGTGTTGGGAGCGGGTCCCGGCGGCTATTCCGCCGCCTTCCGCGCCGCCGACCTGGGCATGAGCGTGGTGCTGGTGGAAAAACATGCCGATCTGGGCGGTGTCTGTCTGAACGTAGGCTGCATTCCCTCCAAGGCTCTGCTGCATACCGTGGACATCATCAACGAAGCAGCCGAACTGGAGGCCATGGGGGTCAGCTTTGGCAAGCCGAAGATCGATCTGGACAAGTTGCGTGCGGGCAAGGACAAGGTGGTGAAAAAACTGACCGGCGGACTGGCGCAGATGGCCAAAATGCGCAAAGTGCAGGTCATCCAGGGTTGGGGTCAGTTCGCCAGCCCCAGAACCCTTTCCGTGGAAGCCGATGGTCAGACCCGTGTCATCGAGTTCGACCACTGTATCATTGCCTGTGGCTCATCCGCCGTGCAGATTCCCGGTTTTCCCAACGATGATCCCCGGCTCATCGATTCCACCGGCGCTTTGGCCCTGGAGGATATTCCCGGGAAAATGCTCATCATTGGCGGTGGCATCATCGGTCTGGAAATGGCTACGGTGTACAGCACCCTGGGCAGCAAGGTGGATATCGTGGAATTGCAGGATGGTCTGATTCCCGGTTGCGACCGGGATCTGGTCAAGCCTCTGCAAACACGGCTGGCGAAACAGGTCGATAACATCTGGCTGAAAACCAGCGTAGAAGGCATCAAGCCACTCAAGTCAGGTTTGAAGGTCAGCTTTGCCGGAGACAATGCGCCCCAGGACACCACTTATGACAAGGTGCTGGTGGCCGTGGGGCGCCGCCCCAATGGTCAGCTCATCAATGCAGAAGTGGCCGGGGTGGAAGTGGATCAGCGCGGCTTCATTCCCGTGGATCAGCACATGCGCACCAATGTTCCCCATATATTTGCCATTGGTGATGTGGTGGGCAATCCCATGCTCGCGCACAAGGCCACTCACGAGGCGCATGTCGCGGCAGAAGTGATTGCCGGCCTGCCGGCCATGTTCGATCCCATGACCATTCCTTCCGTGGCCTACACCGATCCCGAAGTGGCCTGGATGGGGCTGACCGAGACCGAGGCAAAGGAAAAAGGCGTCAAGTATGAAAAAGCCGTATTCCCCTGGGCGGCCTCAGGCCGGGCCATTGGCGTGGGCCGAGACGAGGGGATGACCAAGCTGCTGTTCGACCCCGATACAAAACGCATTCTTGGCGCCGGCATCGTGGGCGTAAACGCTGGCGAACTGATTGGCGAGACGGTACTGGCCCTGGAGATGGGTGCCGATGCGGAAGATATCGGCCTGACCATTCACCCCCACCCGACCCTGAATGAAAGCATCGGCCTGGCAGCGGAGGTTGCCGAGGGCAGTTGTACCGACTTGCCGCCAGCACGCAAGCGATAGACGGGTGAGACTTTACTTTCGCCAGTTCGGTGAGCAGCAGGAAGGCGTGCCACTGGTTTTACTCCATGGCCTGCTCGGTTCCCTGGTGAACTGGCAGCGCATTGCACGGCAACTGGGTGAGGAATATCCGCTTATCGTGCCGGATCTGCGTAACCATGGGCGTTCTCCTCATGACCCTGATGTCTCCTATCCGGCCATGGCTGCTGATGTGCTGCAGTTGATGGATGAACTGGATATGCCCCAGGCTGTGCTGGTCGGCCACAGCATGGGTGGCAAGACTGCCATGAGCCTGGCCCTGGAATTTCCGCAGCGGGTACAACGCCTGGCCGTGGTGGATATTGCGCCGGTAACCTATGAAGGTCGTCTGGCCCAGTTGCTCGATGCCCTTCTGGATTTGCCTTTGCAGGAGATCGAAAGCCGCCGCCATGCCGATGAACTGCTGGCGGAGCGGGTCAGGGACAAGGCCGTGCGGGATCACATGCTGCAGAACCTGCAACGCACCGATAACGGCTGGCGCTGGCGCAACAATCTGCGCGCCCTGCGGGACGGACTGGATGTCATCAGCGCCTTTCCCGATTATGCTCAAGGCCGGATCTATCCGGGAAGAACATTGTTCATCCGGGGTGCGGCATCGAGCTACGTGCAAGACGAGTATCTGCCGGACATCCGGCGTTTTTTCCCCATGGCGGAGATCACGGACATCCCTCGCGCCGGGCATTGGGTATATGCCGAGCAGCCTGAGGCGTTTCTGAAGGTTCTGCGGGGTTTTCTGCCAACGCCGGTCTGACAGACTCTGTTCGGTCAGCCATCACGGATGAGTTCCATTGGTTCCCGGTGCCACAGAGAACGCAGGGCCAGAACGGTGGCCAGGATGGCGCCAGTCAGGATCAGAAGCAGGCCAGCGGCCAGTAATGGCAGAAGCCAGGGGCGCAAGGGGAGCAGCCAGTTATCGATGAGTGGCGCCATCATTCCCAGCACGAAGAACGCCACGAGAATTGCACCGGCAAGCATAAGCATGCGTTGGCTAATCACCAACACAGCCAAGTGGGTCGGGTGAGCGCCGTACGCCAAATGGATGCCCAATACCCGGTTCTGCCGCTTCAGGGAATGTCGTGTGCTGGCGTAGAGTCCTGCCAACGCCAGAAAAAGGGTAAGAATGGAGCTGCCTCCAATCAACCAGGCGTAGTGTTGTTCTCCTGACAGGCGCTTATGGACACGCATGGCCAATGTTTCGTGGCGGATTGTCAGCCTATCGGCTCCCTGCTGGTTGAGGGCCTGCCGAAGGCGCCGCAGCAGTTCTTTCTCCTCCATGTTGCCTTTCCAGGCAATTTCATTGCGGAGGGGCGTGCCTGAGGAAGCCGTTTCCGTGAAGATGATTCTTGGCAGGGCGGGCTTGCGTGGATCTTCCAGTGAATAATCCTCAAGTACACCGGTAACACGGTAGGTGAACTGGCGTGCTCCATTTTGCCGGTATTGTCGGCCTAATATTTGATCTGCGGATAGACCTTGTAGGCGAAGGAAAGCATTGTTCACCAGGATTTCACTGCTCAGCTGTGGCCAGCGTCCGGCTGAAAGACGAATGTTCAGAGCTTGTAGCCAGCCGCGGTCGAAATGCGCGGAAGCCAATTGGTAGCGTCCTCCGCCCCCACCGGTTTTCATCATGGGTTCGAGTCGGATGTCCCGCTGGTCAAGCAACGGCGAAAAGAGAGGTTCACCTGTCCCCGCGGCTTCGGCGCCAGGCGCCAGCTGTGAAAGAATTTGTTCGTTATTCAGGGCCATGAGTTCGAGTAAATCGCAATTTTTGTCCTCGTCTGCACACTGCCAGTTGAGTAAATGTACTTGTTCGCCGCCTTTGTTGCTGTTGGTGCTGATACGATACAGATTGAAGGCGAACAATAGGGCGATGAACAGAGCAGCAGTGGCTGTGGTCAGCTGCAAGCTGTTGAATAGGGAGGCTAAATAGCCTTCTGTAATGTCGGCGCTGTTTTGTCCCGAGCGAGGCCGAAGCCGCTTGGACAGGGCCCAGAGGGGCAGGGCGGTCAACAATGCTGCAAGCAGCAGCGCGACCAGTGCGCTCCAGGCCAGTAAAGCTGGCCCCGGTGGTTGCAGACGTTCAGGGATAAAGTGGCTGAAAGGCGTGATTTCGGCCAGTTGTGCGAATAACAGACGGCTCAGTAGCCAAGCCAAGGGCAGGACGGAGAGCACGAATCCCAGGTTTTCCCGGAAAATTTGCCATCCCAGCTTTCCCAGGGTGGCTCCAAAAATATGCCGCAGGCGGAATTCGTCTTGCCGCACTGGTAGCTGTTCCAGAAGAAACAACAGCAGGGAAAAGCTGCTGAGCACGAGTAAATCCAGAGCCACTACCGCAAGTAGTTGGGTGTAGTGACGGGTTTTCTCCCACAGTTTGGGTGATGTGTTTAATCCGGGGCTGAGCAGGGCCCGGTTATTTTCTTCCAGGCCGTTGATTATTACGGGACCGTGGCTAGTCATCATGGGTGGCAAAGCAAGATCCACAGCCTGTGCCTGCTGCATCAATGTTGCCAGGTTCTCGCTGTTTTCTAAAATACCCAACAGGTGGTAATAAGGTACACGTTTGGCGAACCGCAAAGTCAGCTGCATCAGTTCCGGTTCTGTATCCGATGAGGTGTTCAGACGCAGGAGTCCATCCGGGAGTAAAGTGGGCGGCAGCCAAAAATCCACTGGTTGCACACCAAAACCGGTGAAGTGTGGCGGCAATACGCCTACGACCGTCCATTCGTTTTGTTTGCCCAGACGCACATGAATGGTTGATGGATCCTCCGGATGGCCCAGCCTGTTCCAAAGTGCGTGACTTATCATTAGTTCTTGGTTGAGTTGCCCCGGATTGCTGCTGAAAAAACGCCCCCGGTGGATACGCAGGCCAAGATGGTGATAGAAATTCTGCTGCAGCACTGCCACCCGGTACTGACTGGCGGGTGTCTTGCCCACTTGCAGTTGGATATCCAGTTCAGCGTATAGGCTGTGGTTACCTAGCTGAGAACCAAGGCGATCTTCCAGCATTTGAACCTGTAACAAGGCCATGGGTGTCATGGCGCCCCTGCTGTCTGCTGCACCCAGAGTGTAATAGCCGGCTCTCGGAATCACCCCGGAAGGAAGCTGGAAATGACCATAGAGCAGGATATGAAGTAAAAGATCCAATAGAGCCAGAGAAAGCAACAAGGCGATCCACTGGAAAAGGCTTTGCAAAGGAAAGCTCGACCAAGGACGCAAGAGGCAGCGCCATTTTGTCATGGCGTATTTGGCTGCAAACGCCCGTCCAGCAGCCGCAAGCGTCGCTGTGCCAAGGCAGCATAGTCGGGGTTGTGGGTGGCCATAAGCAGCCCCATTCCTTCCTGGTGCAGTGTCTGAAACAGCACAATGATCTGTCTGGCCGTGTGGCTGTCCAGATTGCCTGTGGGTTCGTCGGCGAGCAAAAAACGTGGTTCGGCCACCAGGGCGCGGGCGATGGCTACCCGTTGTTGCTGTCCTCCGGACAGTTCGCCGGGGTAGGCATTTTCACGATCCGCCAGACCGACTTTATCCAGGTATTCCATGACCCTGTTGCGCCACTGATGCCTGGGCAAGCCGCTATAGCGCAGTGGCAGGGCTACATTCTCCGCGACATTCAGATCTCCGATGAGATGGAATTGTTGAAAAACGAAGCCAAAATAACGGTTGCGCAAGCGGCAACGACGACCCAGGCCAAGTTTGTGCGTGGAGCAGCCATCAATGAACACATCACCCCGGGTTGGGCGGTCCAACAGACCGATCAGCGCCAGAAGAGTGGATTTGCCGCTGCCGGAAACACCTTCTAGGGCCACAAACTCTCCCTGGTTCAGATGCACACTGATTTTGTCCAGTGCCGACTGGCCCGGGTAATCTTTGCTCAGATTGTGGCATTCGATAAAGGACATGTCAGGGAGTTCTTGGCACCAGTCGGATGCGTGTCTCATCCCGCCACTTCTCAGGCGGGTTTACCAGCACCTGGTCATCGGGTTTTAAGCCGGACAATACCTCCACTCGTGATCCAGCCTTGCGTCCGAGACGCACTTGCACTGCTTCCAGCCAATGGTCATTTGATAAGCGGAACATGCGTATCTCTCCCCGGCTGGACAACTCAGGAAGCAAGGGCAGGGTGAGACGCTTGTTGCTGCCAGGCAACAGTATCTGTGCACGTACTGGCTGATTGGGATGAAAAGAAGGCGGCAGTTTGTCTGGCAGTGACACTTCCAGCACTTGTTCGTCGTTTTCAACTTCTGGCAGAATGTGCAAAATGCGTCCCTTGATTTGGTGCTGTCGGCTGTCGATATTCACTTCCAAACCAGGCGCCAGATTCCTTGCGGAGACCACAGGTACTCGAATACGGGTAAATAGGTGGTGGTCAGTGGCGATGCGGGCGATGCTTTGCCCTTCTTTGACGACCATGCCAGGTTTCCAGTGCTTTTCCATTTTCAGCAGAAGACCGGGAACCCCAGCGTGAAGGGATAAAGCCTTTACTTTTAGTTCAGCGGCTTGCATGGCTTGCTTTTTCTGTTCCACCTGAATTCGCGCTGCTTCGTTCTTTGCGATGGCGGCTTCACGGGTTTTTTTCAGCCGTCGCTGGAGAATTTCGACAGTGAGGGCGCGTTTGCGGATTTCCATCGTCGAAGTGATTTTTTTCTCTTGCAGTTTCTTTCGTACCTCGTATTCCAGCTTTGCCATGGCCAAGTCGGATTCGATCTGTTCAAGTTGGATATCCAGATCGGCCTGAGTGGACAGTGCCTGGGCTTTTGCTTGCTGCCAGTCGAAACGTGCCTGCTGGTAAGCATCGTGTATGGCGGGGTTTACCAGCTCCAACAATATGGTGTCAGCTCGTACCTGATCGCCAGCATGCGCCAAAACTGTACTGATGGTGCCAGTAACCGAGGCAATGACCCAATGTTCTTGTTTGGGCAGCAGTTCACCCAGTCCGCGAATTTCTTCCTGAAAAGGAGTAAGGGTGGCCGAGACCAGTTGAACCTGGGAAGCCGCCAAGGTAGGAACAGGGTGAAATAGCCGATAGCCACCCCACAATCCCAAGGGCAGCAACAAAAGAAAAATCAGGAAAAAGCGCGGTTTCACCTCGGGGTATTCCTAGGGCTTGTCAACAGGCACTGATGTTTTGGGATGATTCTCGTCGAGTCGTCTTTGTGTGACAAGAACTACCGATACTCTTTCGTTTTGACTCAGCTTTTGCATCTTTTTCTTTCAGTGTCTTGCGGGGATGGCAGTATGGATAATCATGAACATCGAGAATAAAACCGATCAGGGTCACAGATCCAGCGTCTGATAGCAGTGTGTCGTCGGGCAAGGCGAGCATTTCAGTCAGGCGAACAAAACGTCCAGCCCATCGGGCATGATCGTGAGTGGGAGAACGGCGGCCCATGCGTTGCAGCTTGTTCTCATCCGGCCCCTTGGCAAATGTCTTGATGTCTCCTGCGGCGTCTCCTGATCCCCCGCCAGTGACATAAAATAGTTCTTCCTTGGCATTGAAAAAATAAAGTTGGGGAAAGGAAACGGGGAAGCCAGCATCGGACACATGTACCCTGTTCAGCGAATATTGTCGAAGATCAGCCTGAATGTCATCGGATGCAGAAAAAATTGCAAAAAACAACAAAATCAGGATCACATTCATATTATTTCTTCCTTGAGATAACGGTCGCCAAGCATTGCTTGATGGCGGCGCCTGATACGATTCAATCGTTTGGGTCATTCAAGATCAGATTGACATTGAATCCCGCACACAGGATAACAATGATCTCCTGCACATTCCATCCAAGGCCTGAATTTACGACCACATCCTGCCATGCAATTTCCTCTTTGCTAGCATTTTCAATCATTTGTGATGATCGAAAATGGCGGGACATCCCTGTCCCATCCGGGCAACCCGATTTTTCGAGATGCCCTGTGCTTGTTTGATAAACTCTTGTTCCAGTCATCAAATTTCAGGATATTTCATGCGTATCGTATCTTTCAACGTCAACGGTGTTCGCGCCCGTCCTCATCAACTCAAGGCGCTGGTGGATCAGTATCAGCCAGACATCATCGGTCTTCAGGAAACCAAGGTGCAGGACAGCGAGTTTCCCCGGGAGATGATCGATGATCTGGGCTACCATGTGGATTTCCATGGTCAGAAGGGACATTACGGGGTGGCGCTCATGTCCCGTGAGCCGGCGCTGAAAATCATTCGTGGTCTTCCTGATGATGGGGAGGAGAGTCAGAAACGCCTGATTACCGGCATTTACAAGACCCCGGGAGGGGAAGAGATCACGGTGATGAACGGTTATTTTCCCCAGGGGGAAAGCCGGGATCATCCGTTGAAGTTTCCGGCCAAGAGAAAATTCTACTCAGATCTCACAAACTGGCTGAAACAGGATTTCAGTTCTGATCAGCATCTGACCATTATCGGGGACATGAATATTGCCCCGACGGACAAGGATATTGGCATTGGTCCGGACAATATGAAACGCTGGTTGCGCACCGGCAAGTGTTCCTTTCTTCCCGAGGAGCGTGAATGGCTGCAAACCCTCATGAGCTGGGGGCTGCATGACAGCTGGCGGGAAAAATATCCCGAAGAAGATCAGCTTTTCAGCTGGTTCGACTATCGCAGCCGTGGTTTCGACCGCGATCCCAAGCGGGGACTGCGCATCGACCTGCTGCTCAGCAGTCAGCCCCTGTTCAACAGTCTGAAAGACGCAGGCATTGCCTATGATATCCGCGCCATGGAAAAACCCTCGGATCATTGTCCGGTATGGCTGGACGCGGATGTCTGATAGCCACCCTTGGCAGGCCATTGCAAAACAGCGTCTTTCAATGGCCTGCACGTCTGATCCTGGGAAACTACTTTTTTACTTCCGGGGTTGAAAAAATCCCAAGAAGGAAGTTTTCAACATCCTTGTCAGTTCTGCTTGTAGTTGGGATCCATCCAGCAGCGGGGCAGAGCCTCGCCTGACGGAAACAGCAGTTCCGTCTTGAAGAAACTTGCGGGTTCGCCCATTTCCTCTCCTGCATGGAAACGCCCCGGGACTTTTTCCTGGCTGGGGTCGAACAGGTCGCCCAAGCCCAGTACTTCAACCAGATCACCACTTTTTGTGTCTTTGAGGAACATGACATTTACCTCCACATTCAGTTTCCTCTGCACTGAGTATGGTTTGTATGCGAGGTTTTTCAAGGGCGAAGTACGGCAGGCGGGCAAGAAAACCGCCCTTTGAATCACAATCTGCTTTGCTCAGATTTACCTTGGAATATATTGAACAGTTATTTGATGCTGTTGCCGCCGGAAAGTGGGATATCAGCCATCTCGCCAAGCAACTGCTCGTCCAGGCCGGTAAGTCGTACCGGAACAATGAGGTTTTTCAAGTCCTGTGCTGATGTCAGGGATACGCGCAGATAGTTAGGCGTATAGCCCAACCATGCCTGCCCCTGTGACGTCTGTTGCGGGTTGCCTTCCACCAGCACCTCAACCTGCTTGCCCAACTGGCTGCGCATGAACCGGGATTTCAGCTTTTCCGCCAGTGTGTGTAATTCCTCGCTGCGCCGCCGCTTGGTCTCGTGCGGGACAGGATCGGGGAGCATCGCGGCCCGGGTACCGCTGCGTGGGGAAAAGGCAAAGACATGTACATGGCCGAAGCCGGCTTGCTCCACGAAATCCAGGGTTTGTTTCCATTCATCTTCGGTTTCGCCAGGAAAACCCACAATGATGTCCGTTGTCACATTGAAATCAGGAATCTGCTTCCGCGCTCCTTGCAGCAGTTGCAGAAACTCTCCGCTGCGGCAACGTCGGGACATGCGCCTGAGCACGGAATCGGCGCCGCTCTGCATGGGCAGGTGCAAGTGAGGCATGAGGCGGGGATTGGCGAACAGATCCCAGAAGCCTTGGGGCAGATCCCAGGGCTCCAGGGAACCCAGACGGATTCGCGGAATACTGGTATCGGTCAGTACGGCTGTGACCAGTTGCTTCAGATTGCTGCCGCTGTCACTCCCGTAACCCCCGAGATGAACTCCGGCAAGCACTACCTCCTGAAGACCTTGTGTGTGAAGCGAGTTGATCTGCTCAACGATGTCGCCAATGGAACGGCTGCGTTCCTCACCCCGGGCCAGGGTAACGATACAGTAGCTGCATCGATAGCGGCAGCCATCCTGCACCTTGATGAAAGCGCGTTGCCGGTTGTGTTGCAACGGGCTGTAATTGTCCGGCTCCATGGCGCTGGCGGGCATGGTGGGCAGGGCCAGCTCACGAATCGCGATTTCCGCCAGATGTTCTTTCTCTGTGTTGGGTATGACCAGATCCACGCCCAGGTCAGCAGCCGCCTGCTCCGGGTTCAGGGAAGCGTAACAACCACTGATGACCAGCTTGGCGCCAGGGTTGTCCCGTTGGGCGCGGCGCAGCAGCTTGCGCGATTTCTTTACCGCTTCCCGGGTGACGGCACAGGTATTGATGACCAGCAGATCGGCATTCTCAGGCGATGCCGTGAGGAGCACGCCCTGTGCCTGGAAATCCCGCGACCAGGATTCCAGTTCTGCTTCATTGAGACGGCAGCCCAGGGTTTTCAGATGAACATACATGGCGGATCTGTGTTAATTTCGGCAACTGATTCTATCCTTTTGTCATTAGGGAGACCATGCACAATCTTCAGGCTTTCTGGAATCAGTTCAGTCAGGAAATCATTCTCTCCGGCATATTTCTGCTGGTATTGGGGCTGGTCTGGTTGCTGCGCGGCATATGGTTGCAGCACCAGCGCCTGCATCGCCTGTCGGTGGAAGTGGAGGAAATGGCGGCCGGCCTGTACAGCGCCCTGGAAACCCAGCGGCAGGAAATCAATGATGCCTTCATCAAGCATCAGTTGCTCGCCCAGGAAGGTGTACAGCGCAGCGTGAATGATTTGCGCGAGACCCTGGGGCAACGCCAGGCCATGCTCCAGCGTCAACTCAGTCTGGATGGCAATGTGATGAAGGAGGCGCTGCTGGAGCGCTTTGTACAGTTGCAGCGGGAAGTGAGTGAACAACTCGGCAGACAGCGTGAAAGTTTTGAAAAGCGCCAGGGCGAGGCGCTGGATAACCAGCATCAGGCGCTGCGTCAGGGAATGGAACATCTCGCCGGACAATTGCGTGAGACACAGGCGGAATCGGCCAAGGCCATGAACCAGCGTCTCGAAGCACTGACCCGCACCACGGATGAACGATTGCAGCAAATCAGCGCACAGGTGGAAAAACGCCTGACCCAAGGCTTCGAGAAAACCACGGAAGTATTCAGCCGGGTGCTGGAACATTTGTCCCGCATCGATGAGGCGCAGAAGAAAATCACCGAGTTGTCCGGCAACGTGGTGAGTCTTCAGGAAGTGCTGACGGACAAGCGTTCACGGGGTGCTTTTGGTGAAGTGCAGCTGGAAGGCTTGATTCGCAATGTCATGCCGGAAGGCAGCTATGCCATGCAGCAGACCCTGAGCAATGGCACCCGGGTGGATTGCCTGCTGACCCTCCCGGAGCCGACCGGAAAAGTGCCCATAGACGCCAAGTTTCCCCTGGAAAGCTATCAGCGCATGATGGATAACGAAGCTTCCGAGGTCCAACGTAATCAGGCTCGCCGCCAGTTTCGCCAGGACATCAAAAAACATATTCAGGATATCGCCGGAAAATATCTGATTCCGGGGGAAACAGCGGATGGCGCGGTCATGTTCCTGCCAGCGGAATCCCTGTTTGCCGAGATTCATGCCCATTTCCCCGAGCTGGTGGAAGAGGCGCAGCGGGCCAGGGTCTGGCTGGTGTCGCCCACCACCCTGATGGCGGTACTCACTACCGCCAGAGCGGTGATCAAGGATGTCGCCACGCGCAAGCAGGTAAATATCATTCAGGAACATTTGCGTCTGCTGTCCGCCGACTTCGGGCGTTTTCAGAAACGCATGGACAAGCTCGCCGACCACATTCGCCTGGCGCATGATGACGTCAAGCAGGTAAACACCTCGGCGCGGAAGATCAGCGGGCGTTTCGTCAAGATCGAAAAAGTGGAACTGGACGACCTGGATGAAGACGAGCCGTTGCTGCCAGGTAAATAGCTGAAATAGCTGAAATAGCGGAAACAGCTAGAAAAATCGAGTTCCCCTAGCCCGAATATTGCACCGGAATCCGGAATTTTCCCGGAGAGATTTTTGCCCAGATTGTTCGAACGGACAAAAGTCGATGTTATTCATCGGCTTGCAGGGCGTTCGGGCAAGCTGGGTGAAAAGAT
>JALSQZ010000087.1 GCA_026985055.1 Sedimenticola sp.
CTAACATCTAAGCATTTATCTGCTGTGCAGCGCATGGCAGATAAATGTCCGTTGGACTATGCCGCCAACCAGGTTGGCACTCTTTATATAAAGGGGTTTGTATTTTGGCAACCGCTTCGGTCAGCGGTCTGTGCCCAGGTTTGAAGATTTTCTGAACCCGTTTTTGTCCCTTCGAGCCGCTCTTCCTTTGCATTTTCCCTGCCCATGCTTGCTATTTCCTTTCGAGTCTAAGGGATTTCCTGCCTTTTGGCCATAGCTGCCCACCAGGCAGGTAGCAGGCTGCCATCGATCCAGCTTTTCACCTCCCCTCTCGGGTTCAGCTCGTCAGCCTGGCGCACTGATCGTTCGCGACCAGGACGGATTCAGTATCCGCTTCGGCAGTAAATACCCCTGTTGGCAGTTGGGACAAAGCCAGGTGCTTTCAGTTGCCTCGGTTTCTGCCTTTTCTTCCGCTTCTACCGGTTGCTCCAGGATCTTGCGTATCCGGACCAGTGCGGCCTGTCGGCAGCGGTTGGCCAGAAAGCCGTAATGGCGGATACGCATGAATCCCTTGGGCAACACATGCATCAGGAAGCGGCGGATTAATTCATCACGGTGCAAGGCCATGACCTTGGGCTGGTTGTCCCGATAGTCTTTGTATTGGAAGTGTACCTGATCACCTTTGATACCGATGAGCCGGTGATCGCTGATCGCGATCTTGTGGCTGTAACGGGCCAGGTAGTTGATCACGGCTTGGGTGCGATCGAGGCTGGGCTTGCTGTAGATCACCCAGTCTTTTTCCATCAACTGATCCAGCAGGTTGTCGATTTCATCCGCACGGGTGATGCGCCCCAGCTTGCCGGCCTTCGCGCACGCCCGCAGGCGGCTGACCATCTTTCCCCGGAAATGCCGGGATAATGCCCGTACCGGAAACAGATAGGTACTGCGTGCCGCATGCCAGGTCTCATCTTCGGTCAATGCACCACCGGGCACCAGGCAGTGCAGATGCACATGCTGGCTGAGATTCTGTCCCCAGGTATGCAGGACCGCTGTCATGCCCAGTTGGCCGCCCAGTCTTTTGGGATCGGCGGCGAAGGTTTTTAGCGTGTGCCAGGCCGTCTGGAACAACAGGGTATACATCACCTCAGGATGAAGCTGCACCCAGCCATTGAGTGCATGCGGCAGGGTAAATACCAGGTGATAATAGGTTACCGGCAGCGTCGCCTTCTGCTGTTGTTCACTCCAGCGTCGTGAGGCCCGCCCCTGGCACTGAGGACAGTGGCGATCCCGGCAGCTATGGTATTGCAGGACTTGATGGTGACAGTGGTTACACTGATACTGCATGCCGCCCAACACCGGCGTATGGCAACTTTGCAGATGCCGACAGACCTTGAGGCGATGGCTGTCCACTGGGTGTGTCCGGGTGTAGTCAACGAAATGTTGGTGCAACACCCCCTGGAGGGTAAGCGGCTTATTCATCGTCCACCCCCAGTTGTTCAATCAGATCGATCGGGGGCACCGTACCTGTTTGATGCTGCGCCACCCAATGCACATAGCGCATGGTGGCATGGATGTCACTGTGGCCCAGTTGCTGTTGCAGGGTGTAAACCGGCAGCCCAGCCTGCAGCTGATGGGTGGCATAGGCATGACGCAGGCTATGGATGCCCCCAACTTTCTGGATACCGGTGCGCTCCTTGGCTTTTTTGAACAGCTTCTGAACGCTGGTAACGCTCAGGTGCAAACAGGGCGTGTTGCTGTTGGGGAAAAGCCACGTCTGGGGATGATACTGCTGCCAGTACTGGCGCAACTGACGCAGCAGGGCGGCCGATACCATCACGGTGCGATCCTTGGCGCCTTTGCCTTGTTCGACACGCAGCAGTCGCCGTTCACCATCGACATGGCGCACCTTCAGCGCCACCAGCTCACTCACCCGCAGCCCACAGCCATAGCAGGTCAACAACAACATGCGGTGCTTGGGATTGGGGCAGGCGTCGATGATTTGCTTCACTTCCTGGCGGGTCAATAGCTCCGGTATCTTCTGCGGTCGCTTGGGTAGCTGTATCGGCACTTCAAATTCAGGCTGCTGCAATACCTGCAAATACAGAAAGCGGATGCCATTGAGATACAACCGGCAACTAGCTGCACTCAAATGACGCTCTTTGACCAGGTAAACAAAGTATTCCTGTATCTGTGTCTGCTGCAGCTGGTCTGGTGGGGTATGGAAATACTTTGCCAGCGCGCTGACTGCAGCCAGATAGCTTTGATGGGTTCGCGGTGAAAAACCACGCTGTTGCATGGCATCGATCATTTGTTGACGTAGGGGGGTCATCGATCTTCTCCTCTGTAGAGACCCGGGTGGGTCTCTACAGAGTGTGGTCGATTCTCAACAAAGTGCTGGGGTTGGGGAAGCTACCGCGAAGCGGTTTAGTTCAACATCATATTAGATGGAAAATTTCCATATAGTATGCCTGAATCCGCGTACTATGTGGAAAATCGCCGTCTAGTACGCGGATTTGCGTGCTATATGGAAAATCGCGGCCTATACCCGCCAGGAAAAACACAAAGACATGCATCCCTGCCTTACCCACTTCCATCGTAACTCGTTGTTATAGCTAGCCTATCAAAGATTACCCTGCTTTTCCACAGTGATTATCCGCTTATTCTCCTCTCGGTAATATATGGAAATAATTTTCCTTGACCACGCTTGTTCGGTTGGTCTATATTTCGAATAAGAACCAATGGAGAACCAGATATGGACGTACCCAGGTATCAGTCAGCCTTCCTCACGGAGGTTGCGGGGGCAATTCGCACCAGGCATTACAGCATTCGGACGGAACAGGCCTATGTTGACTGGGTTCGGCGCTTTATCCTGTTTCATGGCAAGCGCCATCCCAGGGAGATGGGAGAGACGGAGGTTGCGGAATTTCTCACTCATCTGGCCGTAAAGCGAAATGTTGCGGCTTCCACCCAGAATCAGGCGCTGAACGCACTGGTATTCATGTATAAAGAGGTGCTTGATCGTCCCCTGGCAGCGGAGATGAGAGGGATTGCCCATGCCAAGCGCCCCAAACGCATCCCGGTGGTTCTCTCTGTGGAAGAGGTATCAAAGTTACTCAGAGGACTGGAAGGGGTGCAGTGGCTGGTCGCTTGTCTTCTCTATGGGTCGGGGCTGCGGCTGATCGAGGCGCTTCGCCTGCGCGTAATGGATCTGGACTTTTCCCGGCGGACAGTGCTGGTCAGAAATGGCAAAGGTGGAAAAGATCGGGTGGTTACTCTGGCCGATGAGCTGGTTTTGCCATTGCAACGACATTTGCAGAACGTGAAAACCCTGCATGAGCGGGATCTGGCGGCGGGATTTGGCTGTGTGTATCTGCCCCATGCATTGAGCCGAAAATATCCCAACGCCTGCCGGGAATGGGGGTGGCAATATGTCTTTCCGGCCAGCCGCCGCAGTCGGGATCCCCGTTCACAACAGGAACGCCGACATCATCTGGATGCCAGTGTAATCCAGAAAGCGGTCAATGCCGCGGTAAGACGGGCGGGCATTCGCAAGAAAGCCGGTTGCCACACCCTGCGCCATTCTTTTGCCACGCATTTGCTGGAAAGAGGCTCGGATATCCGCACGGTTCAGGAACAGCTGGGGCACAAGGATGTTCGCACCACGCAGATCTATACCCATGTTCTCAACCGGGGCGGAATGGCGGTTCGCAGTCCTTTGGGCAACGTGCTGGGCTGATGGAATGCCTGCTGTGCGAAAGAGTCAGGAGTAATGCTCCTGAACGTAGGTTTCGACGATTTGCTGAAACTCGGCGGCAATGCCCTCGCCTTTCAGGGTCACGGTCTTGACCCCATCCACATAGACCGGCGCAGCGGGCTGTTCACCGGTACCCGGCAGGCTGATGCCGATATTGGCGTGCTTGCTTTCACCGGGGCCGTTGACCACACAGCCCATGACCGCCACGCTCATTTGTTCCACGCCGGGATATTGGCTCCGCCAGCGGGGCATGCTGGCGTCGAGATAGTCCTGAATGTCCTGGGCAAGTTGCTGAAAATAGGTGCTGGTGGTGCGCCCGCATCCCGGACAGGCGATCACCTGGGGAGTGAAGGAGCGCAGTTCCAGCGCCTGAAGGATCTGCTGCGCCACCTTGACCTCGGTAGTGCGGCTGCCACCGGGTTCCGGGGTAAGGGAAACGCGGATGGTGTCGCCAATCCCTTCCTGCAACAACACCGACAAGGCAGCGGTGGAAGCGACCACGCCCTTGGTTCCCATGCCGGCCTCGGTCAGCCCGAGATGCAGGGCATAGTCACAGCGCTCTGACAGCATGCGGTAAACGGCGATGAGGTCCTGTACACCACTCATTTTGCAGGAAAGCACGATACGCTCCGCCGGCAGTCCGGCTGCCTGCGCCCGAGCTGCGCTTTCCAGCGCCGATGCGACCATGATTTCCCTGGTCATCTGGTCGGCATCCCTGGGATTGGCCGAATGCGCGTTTTCATCCATCATGCGCGCTACCAGCTGCTTGTCCAGAG
The DNA here is from genome assembly GCA_026985055.1 of Sedimenticola sp. Classification (GTDB taxonomy): domain Bacteria; phylum Pseudomonadota; class Gammaproteobacteria; order Chromatiales; family Chromatiaceae; genus Thiolapillus. Next base: position 4,510 of record JALSQZ010000087.1, read on the forward strand.
ATCCCCAGTTGACGCCGATACGCACTGCCTTGCCGTGTCGGGCGGCCATTTCAATCATGGCGTTGAACTGTTCATCGCGTTTTTCACCACTGCCCACATTGCCAGGATTGATACGGTACTTGGCCAGGCCGGTGGCGCAATCCGGATATTTTTCCAGGAGGCGATGACCATTGAAGTGAAAATCACCGACCAGGGGAACATCGATGTCCAACGCATCCAGTTCTTGCCGGATCCGCCCCACGGCAGCGGCGGATTCATCGTTGTTGACCGTGATTCTGACCAGTTCCGAGCCGGCCTTTGCCAGATCGATGATCTGCGCCACCGTAGCCGCCACATCGGCCGTATCGGTATTGGTCATGGACTGCACCACGACAGGCGCATTCCCCCCGATTCTGACGTTCTCCACGAGAACCATGTGCGTGTTTTTTCGCATTCTCCCCATCGATGCAAATCCGATCAGCCAACCAGGCTGTATCATAACGCAAAAAGCCCGGCAGATGCCGGGCTCTTGCGCGGAAGGGATCCGTTCTCAGCGCAACTTGCCAATACCCAGCATCTTGAGAATGTATTTCTCGTAGATGGGTTCGGACGAACCTTTCTTCATCTTGCGGATGAAGTATTTCTCGAAGGCGATCTTGGCCATGTGTACCCACTTGCCTTTCTTGAACCAGGCCACGTTACGCGGCGGAATCTGCGGCAGGGCGACGAAGGCGGCGCCGGTATCGCCCATGTCCGCGAGACAGATGGCGTTCCAGGTCGCCTTGGTATCCAGCTCCTTTCCTTCCAGCTCGTTGGAGATGTTGTGCACGATAGCGGTTACCATGGATTCGATCATGTAACCGGTCTTGGGCGCGCCCGTGGGTACGGGAGTGGCTTCCACCGGCGGAATGGCAATACATACGCCAGCGGCGTAGATGTTCGGATAGGTGGGGTTGCGCTGATAGGCGTCAACAAACACGAAACCACGGGGGTTGCACAGGTTCTCGACATTCATGACTGCGTCCACGCCCTTGAAGGCGGGCAGCATCATGGAGAACTTGAATTCCACTTCATGATCCTTGATCTTGTTGCCGGCGTCGTCGTATTCCTCGACGTACATCTTGCCTTCTTCCACCTTGGTCACCTTGGCATTGGTGATCCAGTTGATGTGGTGGTTGCGCATCTCCGATTCCAGCATGCCCTTGGAATCACCAACCCCGCCCAGGCCCAGATGCCCGATGTAAGGCTCGGAGGTGATATAGGTCATGGGCACGCGGTCACGAATCTTGCGCTTGCGCAAATCCGTATCCACGATGAAGGAAAATTCGTAGGCGGGACCAAAGCAGGAGGCAAAAGGCATGGCGCCAATGACCACATGCCCAGGATCTTCCAGCAGTTCCTTGTAGGCATCATAGGCTTTCTCGGCGTGATCCACGCTGCAGATGGACTGGGTATGGCCGCCTTCGGGGCCGGAGCCTTCGACTTCTTCAAAAGCCAGACGGGGCCCGGTGGCGATGACGAGATAATCGAAGTCCAGCGTATCGCCGCCTTCCAGTTCCAGGCGGTTGTTGTCGGTATCGATCTTGTCACAGCGCTTGGCAATGAAGTTGATGCCCTTGCGCTCCACATGAGGACGAATGTCGAAAGTGATGCTGGCGCGATCCCGCCAACCCACCGCCAACCAGGGGTTGGACGGTACGAACTGAAAATATTCCCGCTCATTGACAAGGGTTACCTGATGTTCAGAGCCCAGTTTGTCGCGTAATTCATAGACGGCTGGCATGCCGCCGGTTCCGGCGCCAAGTACTACGATGTGTGCCATCGAATTCCTCCTCAAGGATTATTATGCTGATTGAATCGCGGCGGCTCTTATTGTGACAACATCGGGCCAGCCGGCGAGATGAATGAGGGATTATGGCAAATCTGCGCTGGATTTGCCATGCCAATCTCCCTTTTAATTGTATATAAGAATATGATTATTATGTAATTTGTAACCTGCAAACCTGAAAGGAAAGCAGGTTTGCAGGTTCGCTCCAAGGTTACAGATCGCCATTCACTCCGGCATCTACAATGCTGTAAATCGTATCCCGGACTTTCAGGGCCAGAGGTTGCAGATCCTTGGGCAGACTCACGCCCTTGACCATCATGTCCATATTCATGGTAACGATCCAGCCCTGCCCCTTGGCATCCTTCAACACCGCGATGCGGCAGGGGAGAAAGCCGGCGAAGACAATGTCATGTTCCACCATCTTTTTGGCGATCAGGGCATCACAAAAGGCCAGGATGCGCATGTAGTTGGCTTCTTCCCCCATGGCCTTCACCTGCTCGGACAGAGGCAGATCCGCCACCAGTTTGAAGTTGAGATTGTTTGCTCTCAGCATCATCGAATCGATGGCGTCTTCCACGGACACGTCATCGTTGATCTTGAACTTCTGGATGCTGGCCTGAACCATTTTCTGCATCATGGCCTGATCCATCTCGGGCATGGCGGCGGTTTTCTTTTCTCCCGCCCAGGCAGAAACGGAAACGAACAGGGCAAGACCAATGGCCAAAATCTTATTCATGTCAGAACTCCTCATTCTCGATTGGTTGTTGTACACAGATTTTTGCCAATGGTACTCCAGAAGACCCGGTTGTGAGTATTGGGGAAAACCACACAAACAGAAAAACCACCCGCGGGGGAAACAACATGGAAGGTTTTATTCGAAATTCACGAGGTCTGGGGCGGCTGATGCCCAGCTTCCAACTGATACAGCACCGGCGTCTGCAGGCTCAGATTCTGCTCCCGGGCGGTTCGCAGCACCAGCGCCAGCATCAGCTGGCGGATCTTGAGCACCTGGCGGGTTTCCTTGATGTAATAGAAACAGGTCCATTGCACCGCATAATCACCACCACGGGTGGCGCGAATCTCCACTTCGTACTGGTTCTCCAGAGGCAGGTCATTGTCTTCCCTGGCATATTCCATCACCTGGTTGAACAGGTCGTTTACCTGCTCCTCGGTGACATCATAGGAAACATTGATGTTCAATGATTCACGCAATCCCTTGGCGGAAGCAAAACGTGACAGATTGTGTACGGTCATGCTGCGCAGTTTGCTGTTCTGGATCAGAATGCGGTGATTGTTGGCCAGATGCAGTATCTCGGTAAAAAACACCTTGGTGCGAAACACCATGCCCACCTGGTTGTTGTCTTCTCCCAGCTGAATGATGTCTCCCTCGGCAATCAGCCGGCTGTTGAGAATCACCAGTCCGCTAACCAGATCCGGCACCCAGGACGACTGGGTGATGGCAAGCATGACGCCCAGTACGCCCAGCACCCCTCCGGCTTCCAGCAGGGTGCTGTATCCCATGATACGGATCACCGCCACCAGAGTGACCACAGAAACCACGGCGCCTGCGATGAGGGTAAGCAAGCGGGAATTGTAGGTTTCCACAAACACCGTTTCATCGCCGCGCTTGCGCTCTCCTCCCCAGCGACGCCGGATCAGGCGGGCGATGAAATAAAAGCACAGCCAGGCGATATAGATCGCCAGCATCACCCCAAGGGTTCTGGTGATCCACAGCGCGCCGCTGCCCGGATGCATGATGGCGCTGCTGATTATGATCGCCAGGGCAATCACACTGGCAACGCGAAAAAGATTCAGACGGCTGCGGAAAAGACCTTCGTCCTCATGCTCCGGAAAGATGAATTTCAGCAGTCTGCGGGAAAACAGCAGTAACAGCAGGTTGGCACCGAGCAACAACAGCTCCATGCCGGAAAAATACTCATAAAGTCGATCAGCATTCATCTTTTGAACCTTTTGCCATATTTCCGCCACAGCCAGCTGCGCGGCTGGTCTTCTCCGGTAAGCATGTATTCCAGGGTCGGACCATGACAGAGAATCCACTCCATGGTGGAAAACGCATGCCGGGTGCCGCAAAACAGCAGTTTGTCTCCCAGCAGCAGTTCCGTGTCATCGGCTGGCAACAGCTCCCGGCTGTTGCGGCTGATCCGTAGCAGGGCAATGCTGTTCAAAGGCCGTTCAAGGTTTCCCGGTTCACGCATGATATCCCCCAAACGCACCACCTTGCCTCTTTCGAGCATGTATTCAATGGCGCAGTGCCGGCTTTGTTGAATACAGAACTCCTGAATCAGAGGTACGCGATGATCCACCAGCCCGGCGATACGACTGACCAGCTCACAAGCCCAGTTTTCCTCCTGATAGGCCGCCAAACTCATGAATTCATAGAGCATGGGCGTGGCCAGCAGCACCCGGATCTTCTCCGCCACTATGGCCGAGGGATGCATGACCATATCCGCCCCCACTGCCTGAAACAGGGTGTCGTTCTCCCGGTAATTCTGGCGTGCGATGACAAACAGCTTGTTGGTCATGGCTCGCGCGGTCATTACGATGGAAAGGTTGTTGGCATCGTTGTCGGTACCGGCAACAATGCCTACCGCCTGCTGTATGTCGGCTTCGAGCAGGGTTTCCTCTTCGGTTCCCCTGCCCTTGACCACTCCCTGACGGGGCTCGCCGGTTTTCTCCGGCGTGGCTTCCATCACCGTGACGGAGATGTCTTCCTTTTTCAGCCGCTCGAACACCGCCTTGCCAAAACGCCCATAACCGCCAATGATCCAGTGCCCGCGAGTGGGGGGATATACCGGCTCCGGCAGCAGGGTTCCGGGTCTGGAGGTAAGCCAGCGCTGGAGCAGATACAGGCCTGGGGTCTGCAACGCAGTAGAAAGATACTTGGCAAAGGTATCGAAAGGATCGATGATGTAATCCGTGCCGAAAGAAGCCATGTTGGCCTCGATCTCATGGGAATCGGCACGGCATATGACAGTGACATCCGGATTGAGCAGCTTTGCGGTGATCGCAATCTTCAGGTTCACTTCATTGTTGTTGGTCAGCGCCACCACCCCTGCGCACTGAGGGTGTCCCAGGCCTGCTTCCATCAGGTATCTGGGGGTTCGCGCATTGGCATGCAGGGCGGGGACATAGTCCCGCAGGTTCTGCAACTTCAAAAGATTGATCTTGTCCTCGTTGAGATCCACGACCACCACATGCTGCCCCCTTTCCGTCAGCGCCCTGGCCAGTTCGCGTCCGGTTTCTCCGTATCCGCAAAGAATATAGAACGGCTCGCGCATACGCCGGATGCGCTGCGCAAAGCGCCTTTCCCGGATGGCGTGCTGGAAGGTCTTGTCCTGCAACAGCGAAAGAATCGTACCAATGGCATACAGCCAGGCCACCACGGACAGATAGATACAGATGGTTACCCATACCCGCTGCGCATCGGTGAATTCGTAGGGAACCTCACCGAAACCGATGGTGGTGGACATGAAGCTGACAAAATAGAACGCATGAAAGAAGCTCATGTGCCAGGGCTGCCCCTGGGCATCCTGCCCCGGAATCAGCACCAGCCCGAGTATGGACACCGCATAGACCAGCACCAGGGTCAGCAGCGGGCGGCGCATGCGCCGCAGGATGAGAAAGACGATATTGTCCATGAGGCCTCAGCGGCGCAGCATTACCGTCTCGATGATGAGCAATACCACGGAAATGATATTCGCCAGCATGGCGCCGCCACTTAAGGAAACGATACTGGCCATGGCCGAAGGCGTCAGGCCACTGCCGGAAATATGTTCCACCCACATCCACAAAATGGCCGCCGCCACCAGTTGCAGCACGGCCACCAGGCTGGTGGACAGAAGAATCGCCCCCTGTTGACTGCGATCACCAAACTTCAGCAAGGTGGCAATGATATTGACGACAAGCACCGCAAACAGCTCATAGACGTTGTGATGCACAGGGTCATCGATCTCGCCGACAAAGAAACCGAAGTTGAGGGTGAGAGACAGAACGATGAAAAAACCGAAGACAACCTTTTCCGGATTCATGGCAATTTCCGATTGCGTGGACAATGTCCCCGGAATGTAGCAGGAAACCCCTCCACAGGGAAACCCCATGGATCCGCCAGCCCCATGATGCTCCCACCGCGTAAAAAATCACCGCTGGAACGGTTCGCTGTCTTGCAGAGGTGAAAAAAAACCAGTTGTGATATTTTCCCTTCATGGCACGCACTCCTGACAATGACAGCACCGCCAGAAGCCTGGTCACAGGCTTCATTCTGCTGCTCTTCTTTGCCACACCCTTTGCCGGTCTGTGGAGCAAAGGCGGCCACGCCTGGTATCTTCCCTATGTCCTGTGGCTGCTGGTCGTCGTCCTGCTGGCCGTGGCTCATTTCCGGGGCAGGAGGAAGCAGGACCCATGACCCTGGAGCTGTCCTCCCTGTTCATCGCGGGTTTTCTCTACCTGGTGCTGCTGTTTCTCATTGCCTATGTCACGGATCGGGGGCTGATTCCGGAACAATGGGTCTCTCATCCGCTGGTGTACACCTTGTCCCTGGGGGTATATGCCACTTCCTGGACCTATTACGGCAGCGTCGGATTCGCCAATTCCAACGGTTATCTGTTTCTCACCATCTATCTGGGCGTGACCCTGGCTTTTGCGCTCAGCCCGGTATTGCTCAGGCCCATTCTGCGCCTCACCAGCGAATATCAGCTCAGTTCCCTGGCGGATCTGTTTGCCTTCCGTTATCGCAGCCAGTTGGTTGGCATGCTGGTTACCCTGTTCATGCTCATTGGCGCCCTGCCCTATATCGCCCTGCAAATAAGGGCGGTTACCCAATCCCTGCAGGAGCTTACCCAGGAGGCGCCACCCCACATCCTGGCCCTGGGCTTTTGCATCACGCTTACCGCTTTCGCCATTCTGTTCGGCGCGCGGCATATCTCGCCCCGGCAGAAACACCGCGGCCTGGTCATGGCGATAGCCTTTGAATCCCTGGTAAAGCTGGTTACCCTGCTGAGTGTCGGCCTGTTCGCCCTGTTTGGCGTGTTCGGCGGGCCGGACAACCTGAACCAGTGGCTGGGCGAACATCCGGATGCGATAGAGAAACTGTATGAACCTGTGGGCGGCACTCAGTGGGGCACCCTGATCTTTCTTGCCTTTGGCGCGGCCTTTCTGCTTCCCCGGCAGTTCCATATGCTGTTCGCGGAAAACCTCCGGGAAGACAATCTGCGCGTAGCCAGCTGGAGCTTTCCCCTGTTCCTGCTGCTGCTCAACCTGCCCATACCGGTCATCCTCTGGGCAGGGCATTACCTCGGCCTGGGTACGGACCCGGACTATTATGTGCTCAGCATCACCTTGTCCCAGGGACACTCCTGGATGCCCATGCTGACTTTCATCGGAGGTATTTCCGCGGCCAGCGCCATGGTTATCGTCACCACCCTGGCGCTGTCTTCCATGTGCATGAATCATCTGCTGCTGCCCGCCAGTTATCCCGACCCCAGACTGAATCTCTATTACTGGCTGCTATGGGGACGGCGCTTGATGATCGGCCTGATCATTCTTGCCGGTTACAGTTTCTATGCCTTTCTCGAGCATCGCGCCGGTCTGGCGCAACTGGGGCTGATTTCCTTTGTCGCGGTGGTTCAGTTCCTGCCCGGCATCGTCGGGCTATTGTACTGGCGCCGCGCCACCCGGGAGGGCGTCATCGCCGGCTTGCTCGGCGGCATCGGTGTCTGGGCCTTCACCCTGCTGGTGCCCATGTTGCAACATTCGGGATTCATCGAAAATGCCTATCCCCTGTCCCACTGGCAGGAAATGCTGGCACTGGATCACTGGAGTTTCGCCACCTTCTGTTCCCTGGGCCTGAACAGCCTGCTGTTTGCCATGGTCTCTCTGGCGAATCGTCAGCGCATTGCTGAGCAACAGGCGGCAGCAAGCTGCTGCAGCAGCATGTTCATTCCGCTTAGCGGCGTGGTAACCGCCCGTTCTCCCGAGGAATTCAAGAAAGAACTGAGCGTATTGCTGGGAAAATCCACTGCCGAAAAGGAAGTCGATCATGCACTCAACGATCTGAAGATGTCACCCCGGGAAACCCGCCCGGCGGAGTTGCGCCGCCTGCGCGAACGCATTGAACGCAATCTGTACGGGCTCATCGGCCCGCAGATGTCTCACCTCATCGTCAATCAGAAGCTGGCCCTGGATCCCGAAGCGCGCACCGCCCTGGCGGACTCCATGCGCTATGTGGAGGAACGGTTGGCGCATTCCCGCTCGGTGCTGCACGGTCTCACCCGGGAACTGGACAACCTGCAGCGATACCAGCGGCAGATTCTCGAAGACCTGCCCCTGGGCGCCTGCGCCCTGGGACAAGACGGGGAAATCATCATCTGGAATCAGGCCATGGAAGACACCACGGGCATCGATGCGCAAACCACCATCGGCCATCCCCTGTCGCAGTTGCCGGAACCATGGAATGACCTGCTGGGTGGTTTTGCCCGCGCCGCGGACAGTCACAGCTACCATCTGGAAGTCAGCTTTGCGGGCAAGACCCGCTGGTTCAATCTGCACAAGGCGGTTGTCGAGGATCCCCAGGTCTCGCCCACTTCCGAGGCTCCCGGCATGGTCATCCTCATGGAAGACCTGACCCAGATGGAAAATCTCGAAGCCGAGCTGGCGCACAGCGACCGCCTCGCTTCCATAGGCCGTCTGGCGGCGGGCGTGGCCCACGAAATCGGCAATCCGGTGACCGGCATCGCCTCCATTGCGCAAAACCTGAAATATGAAGAAGAACCGGCCGCCATCGAACAGAGCGCCCGGGACATTCTCACCCAGACCCGGCGTATCACCGATATCGTCCAGTCACTGATGAATTTCAGCCGCAGCAGCAGCGCCGACCGCCCCCTGGCACCCGTGGCCCTGCGCGAAGTTCTGCAAGACGCCCTGGCTCTGGTGCAGCTCACACACAAGCATGACGGCCTCCACTACCGAATCGACTGCGATGCATCGATCACCCTCAATGCCGACCGTCAGCGTCTTTCCCAGGTATTCGTGAATCTGTTGAATAACGCCAGTGATGCTTCCTCCAGGGGCGATGAGATTTCGGTATCGGCGCAACAGCATGCCCGGCGGCTGATCGTTACGGTCATCGACCAGGGCAGCGGCATTCCCGATCATTTCCGCGACCAGTTGTTCGAGCCCTTCACCACCACCAAGCAGACCGGCAAGGGCACGGGACTGGGATTGGCGCTGGCGAGAAACATCATCCTGGATCACAATGGCGACATTGAAATCGACTCGGAGCCCGGCAAGGGCACCCGGGTCATCATCAGCTTCCCCGGAGAACCCCTGAATCCGTCATGAGCAACATACTGATCGTAGAAGATGAGCAGGTCATCCGCGATGCCGTGAGCAAACTGCTCAAGCGCAATGGTTATGAGGTGGCCACCGCGGACAGCGTGGAGGCCGCGATGGAGAACCATGAACTGAGCGACTTTCAGCTGCTTATCGTGGATATCCGCCTGCCAGGGAAACCGGGTACGGACCTCATCAGCCTGGCCAGTCCTGTGCCGGTACTCATCATGACCAGCTATGCCAGCGTGTCCTCGGCGGTGGAAGCCATGAAACAGGGCGCCGCGGATTATATTGCCAAACCTTTCGATCACGAGGAGCTGCTGGTGCTCATAGAGCAGATCCTCCGGCAGAAACGCAAGGAACGCGCCCACCAGGCGCTGCAACAGGACGTGGCGGAGAATTGGCCTACGGATGGCATGATAGGCAAAAGCCCCCCCATGCAGGCCGTGTTCCAGAACATACAGAAAGTTGCTCCTACTACCGCCAGCGTACTCATTCTCGGGGAATCCGGCACCGGCAAGGAACTGGTGGCGCGGGCCATCCATGCTCACAGCCCGCGCCGGGAAGCGCCTTTTGTCGCGGTAAACTGCGCCGCCATTCCCGAAAATCTGGTGGAATCGGAACTGTTTGGCCATGTGAAAGGCGCTTACACTGGCGCAGACCAGGCGCGCACCGGCCTGATTCAGTCCGCCGATGGCGGCACGCTTTTCCTCGACGAGATCGCCGAACTCCCCCTTTCCATCCAGGCCCGCCTGCTGCGGGTGCTCCAGGATGGGGAACTGCGCCGCGTAGGATCGGAAAAAACCCTGCATCTGGACGTGCGCATTCTGGCTGCCACCAACCGTAATCTTCAGCAAATGGTGGATCAGGGCGATTTTCGCAACGATCTGTTTTTCCGCCTGCAAGTCGTGGAACTGAAGCTTCCGGCGCTGCGCGAGCGAGGTGACGATCTGCAGCTTCTGGCGGACCATCTGCTGCACAAGACCTGCAAACGCCTGAACCGGTCCGACATGCAATTTTCTGCTGAAGCACGCGAGAGCCTCCGCGCCTATCACTGGCCGGGCAATGTCCGGGAACTGGAAAACGCCATCGAGCGGGCCGCCATCCTCTCCGACAGCGAACAGGTGACAACTGCCGCCCTGGGCATTCCCCAGCCCAACGCGGCACAGGCGGAGACCACCAACGATCATTTGTCACTGGAAGACTATTTCCGCAAATTCGTTCTCGAACATCAGGATCATGTCACCGAAACCGAACTCGCCCGGCAACTGGGTATCAGCCGCAAAACCCTGTGGCAAAAACGCCAGCGGCTGGGCATACCCCGTCCCGGCCAGCAGGAATCCGGCTGAACAAGCGATATCGAGTTTTCGAGACGGCCAATTAACCCGCATATTTCACCAGAACGCGCAAAATATGGGTTTTTTACCATGAATTACAGCCTGTTGCGTGACGAGCATGCTGGATACAGTTCGTACCTGTCATGCTATCCGGTTTTTCCCGGGATCTTTTCACCCAGCTTGCCCGAACGTCCTGCAAGTCGATGAATAACATCGGCTTTTGTCCGTTCGAACAATCTGGGCAA
>JALSQZ010000088.1 GCA_026985055.1 Sedimenticola sp.
TATCAGCATCTTGTTGAAAATACAGTTTCTTGCGTAACTCTGGCAAAACTCCGCGACACCCTACTCCCCAAACTCATCTCCGGCGAGCTGCGCGTGCCGGATGCCGAAAAGCTGCTGGAGGGTATTGAATGAGCCGTCCGCTGGACGATCTCGCGCCAGCCTTCCGTGCTGCACGGGAGCGCTGGCCGGAGGCGCCCAACCTCCAGCAGCACTATGAAGATCTCGCCCGCACCTTTGAAGAAAACGGCAGCAGTCTCATCGAGCTGACCAAGTCCTTTCTGGAGATGGTCTGCCACACTGTCATCAAGGAACTGGGCGCCACGCCGCCAGCTTCCACCTCGCCCAGCACCTCGGAGCTGCTTTCCTGTGTGCTGGATGCGCTGGATCTGCGTATCCAGCGGGGCGCTGGCGCCCTGGGCAAGGTGATCTCCGGGCACAATAAGCTGGCTGATGGCCTGGCGGAGCTACGCAACCAGGACGGTACCGTCGCTCACGGAAAGGACGGTTTTCTGGATACCATCTCCAATCGTCACGCGCGCGTCTATCTGCTCTCGGCAGATACCATCATCACACTGATCCTCAATGCCTTCGATGGCAAGGAACCCAGCCTGCTGCATACGCGGGAACCGCCGGATCGCTTCCATCATCTGAACCAGCGCATCGATGCCGGCTGTGCCCTGGATGCCGAGGTAGACGAAACCGGTACGCTGGTACTGCGTGTGCTAGCGGGACCGCAGAGCGAGGATGACGCCATCGAGTTACGTGTAGCACCCAGCGAATTACTCTACTACCTCGACCGGCAGGCCTATGTCAGTGTACTGGATGCCCTGCGCGGCATTGAGCCCGTGGAGGCTGAGGAAGCGGAAAAGGCGGAAGCGTCTCCCGTCACGTCAGAGACTGAAGTCACGCCTGCCGAGGCGGAGGAGCCGGAGCAGCCCGCCACTGCGCGGCCTGCTGCCGGCCTGCAACTGCTGACCGAATACCAAGGCCGATTTGCAGACAAAGTCACGCCTTTCTATGAATTTCTGATTCACTCCCTGCTCGGGGGAAACGACACTCAGGCCGAGCGGGTACTGCATTTCGTTTATACCCTGCTGGCCCGGATGGAAGAGCTGGCCGTGGTCGATTGGCACGAACGCTCATCCGCACGTTTACGGGTGCAGGTGTTCGTCAAACGGCTTGTTCGGGCAGCAGAGATCGACGGCATCGGTCTTGAGGCCATTCCGACGATCATCGAGTGGCTGGCGAGCCAGATTCCAGGAAACGAGACATGAGCGAAATATTCAACATCTACTGTGATGAATCCTGTCATCTGGAAAACGATCACCAAAAGGCGATGGTATTGGGGGCCATCTGGTGCCCACTGGATAAGACTCGGGAAATCGCGGTTCGTTTACGGGAGATCAAGCAAAAACACGGACTACCACCCGGTTTTGAGGTGAAGTGGACCAAGGTTTCACCGTCAAAGACAGCGCTTTACCTCGATCTGATCGATTACTTTTTCGATGACGATGATCTGCATTTCCGGGCATTGATCGTGCCGGATAAGTCAAAGTTGCAGCATGGCGCATTCCTGGGTCAGGATCATGATACTTGGTACTACAAGATTTACTTCGATATGTTGAAGGCGGTCTTCCAACCGGATGCGCGCTATCGCGTTTACCTTGACATCAAAGACACGCGAGGCGCAGAGAAAGCTAGGAAGTTGCACGAGGTGTTGTGTAACAACATGTATGATTTTTCCCGAGAGGTGATCGAACGCCTGCAACTGGTCCATTCTCACGAGATCGAACAATTGCAACTCGCCGACCTCTTGATCGGTGCTGTCAGTTATTTGAATCGGGGGTTGGAGGGTAGCGAAGGAAAGCTAGCACTCATCCGCCGAATACAGAAACGATCAGGCTACAGCCTGACCCGTACAACACTGTTGCGTGAGAATAAAGTCAATATATTTCGTTGGCAGGCCGCGGAGCTACAGGGATGACCAACACCTTCGACTGGCTACCACCACTCGTCTTGTTCAATGACCACGGTGGCAACTGGGAGGCCTATCTAGATGTTATCTATGCTTGGTTCAAGCGGGATTTCGTGGAGAACAAGCCTGTATTTCAGGGCCGGCGGTTGGGATTGAAGCGGCATCCTGTGACCAACGGCAAGGAGGCGACTTTCTGGCACATGATCTCAGAGGGGGCGATTGAGGATGAACGTATCCCGGACCTGCGGCGCTGTGAACGGATTCGATGGCCAAAGCCAGTCATAGAAAATAGCGAGGCGCCAAGGGTCAAGTGGTGGATTTCCGTCAAGAATAGAGAAGATCGGATTCACATCTGGTTGGAAGACGAGGACTATGTAGTTGTCCTGGCTGATAGAAAAGGCTATCTGCTGCCATGGACAGCCTTCCTGGTGACGAGGGGACACACCCGAGAAAAGCTAAGGAAAGAGTATGAAAGATTCTGGAAAGACAGACAGCAAAACGGCTGAAGCCGCCCCGAAGGACGGCTTCGTAACTCCTTCCACACATGGTGGATGAGCTGTGGATATTATCGGCATGACAGGCCGGAAACTCAAGGATTTTCTTGTTGCAACATGGCGACCACGATCGCCCCAGACATGTAACCTTATGAAAAACAAGGGGAACAACTGGCCTCGATGCTTCCACAGAGACCAATGGTCGACCGGATTTCCCCAGTCCATCGAAAATAGTTTGGGGATCAATTCCCATGATTTCAATACGGGTGACTTGTTCCCAGCCCATAGGAAAGGCGGCGACCTGTCCAGAAATCAGAGATTTACCTGTTATTACAATAAGTTATGAATTCAAAGACTACCGAGGACAGTATTGAGCAGATGGCCCTCTCCCAGCTCGAGGCGCTGGGCTTCGATGTCGCCCATGGCCCGGACATCGCCTTCGACGGCCCCAACCCCGCGCTCATCGAGAACAACCGCCGTTTCCACCGGATGCTCACCGACGGGGTGGATGTCTCCTGGATGGCGCCCGAGGGAGAGCGCCACGGCAAGGTCTGGCTGGTGGATATGGAAAATCCCGCCAACAACGACTGGCTGGCGGTCAACCAGTTCACGGTGATCGAAAACAAGCATGAGCGGCGGCCGGACATCGTGCTGTTCGTCAATGGCCTGCCGCTGGCGGTGATCGAGCTGAAGAACCCGGCTGACGAGAACGCTACCCTGCGCCATGCCTTCAACCAGTTGCAGACCTACAAGGAGCAGATCCCCTCCCTGTTCGTTTATAACGCGCTGCTGGTGATCTCCGACGGCATGCAGGCCCGCTTCGGTACCCTGACAGCGGGC
>JALSQZ010000089.1 GCA_026985055.1 Sedimenticola sp.
ATGGTCTCGAACACCGCCCGACGCCCGCGCCCGTCGGCCGTCTTCAACAACACCTGGGAAACCACACCCAGCAGATTTTGTGACAGAAACGTTTTGCCCTGCTGACGCTGCTCGACGGGCAGAGAATCGATGATCCGGTCGATCGTCTTGACGGCGGAAGTCGTGTGCAACGTAGCCAGCACCAGATGCCCCGTCTCAGCCGCCGTCATCGCCATGGTCAGCGACTCCAGATCCCGAAGCTCACCGACGAGAATCACATCGGGATCCTCCCGCAGAGCCGCCCGCAGGCCCTGAACGAAGTTCGGGACATGGGCGCCGATCTCGCGCTGGATCACCTGCGCCTTCTGACTGCGGTGTATGAACTCGATCGGATCCTCGAGACTGATGATATTGACGCTGCGGTCGTGGTTGATCTCGTTGATCAGCGCCGCCAGTGTGGTCGATTTGCCCATACCGGTCGACCCCGTCACCAGAATCATCCCCTGCTGATTGTCGAGCAGGCGCGCCAGTACCGGTGGCAACCCCAGGCCTTCGATAGTTGGCAACTCCTCGGGCACATAGCGAAACGCAGCGCCCGGCCCGGTGGATTTATGATAGAAATTGGCCCGAAAACGGCCAATACCCTCGGCAGAATAGGAAAAGTCGAGGTCTTTTCCCGCGCTATAGCGCTTTTTCTGAGACGGCGTCAGCACCTCATGCAGATAGGTGGTCAATTCCCGCTCATCCAGATCCCGGAAACGAATGGGCAGCAAATCACCGTACATCCTCAACATCGGTGGCAAACCCACCGCCAGGTGGAGATCGGAACATCCCTGTTCCCGTGCAAGTTTCAAAAAAGCATCGAGTCGTGGCATGACACTGGCTCTGATTTCCATTCAAGTCCGCCACATCCTAGCCCGAATTCCTCATCGGGTCACGTAGCCAAACCGCTCGAGAGAGCGTTATGACTGGTGTTCCGACCGAGAAAAACGTCAGTTGGGCTGCCGCGGAACACACGGGCAGATACCCAACCGTGCTAGCCCGGATTTCTCACAGGGTCGCGTAGCGAGGCCGCTCAAGGTGGTGTGATGGCTGGCGTTCGCGACCGAGGGCCGCGCAGGCGTAGTCGACACTACGTCGAGCCGCCCGACCGAGTGAACGCCAGTCAGCGCGCCGCATTGGCCCATCTTCAGTGCCCACCCACTCAAAAATTCCCTAACCCATTGATTCTTTCTGGGTAGTAAAAATCTATTATCAATAAAACCAATGACATAGGTTTTTTGACTTGAAAATGTAGTGCCATAATAATATTTTTGCTATTGATTTCCCCGCGGTTTTCGTTCACGCTCTTTGCATGTTCATCCGCTGCACCACCATCAAGCGCAAAGCCGCTGGCGAGTCCTATAAAACCCACCGTCTGGTCGAGACCCAGCGTGTGGGTGACAAGGTCAAACAACACACGCTGTTGAATCTGGGACGGCACTTCGACGTGCCCAAGGCCCAGTGGCGGGATCTGGCCTTGCGTATCGATGAACTGCTCAAGGGACAGGGCAGCCTGTTGGCGGTGGCGCTCGATGAGGATCTGGAGGCCAGGGCGCAGCGCTATGCCGCACAGATCCTGGCCTCACGCAGTCAGGAGGTGGCCGTTGAGGCGCAAGCCAATACGGCATTTGAATCGGTCGCCGTCGACAGTCTTGAACTGGTGCGCCCGCGCCGGGTGGGCGTTGAAGCACTGGCGCTGCATGCGGCTTCACAACTGAAGTTGACCGACAAGCTCAAGGCGCTGGGATTCAACCGCCATCAACTGGCGGCAGCGATGGGCAATATCATTGGCCGCATGGCCTGTCCGGCCAGTGAACGCGCCACCCTGGCGTGGTTACAGCAACGCAGTGGCCTGGGCGAGCTGATGGGCTATGACTTCGAGGCCTTGGGGCTGGATCGTCTCTACCAGGTCTCGGATCAGCTCTGGAAACATCGCGAGGCATTGGAACAGCATTTGTATGCACAAGAAGCGACACTGTTTGGCTGCGATGAAACCATCACACTCTACGACCTGACCAACACCTTCTTCGAAGGCGAAGCGAGCAGCAATCCCAGCGCCCAACGCGGACATTCCAAGGAAAAGCGTTCGGATTGCCCACTGGTCACCCTCGGACTGGTGCTCGATGGCAGTGGTTTTCCCCGCAAGAGCCAGATCTTTGCGGGCAATGCCAGTGAACCCCAAACCCTGGAGACCATGCTGGCAGGGCTGGAGGCAAGGCCTGGCGCCACCGTGGTGCTCGATGCCGGCATTGCCAGCGAAGACAATATCCAGCACTTGATCGAACAGGGCTACCGCTACCTGGTGGTCTCACGCAAGAGAAAGCGGTCTTTCGATGAAGAGCAGGCCGTCACCGTCAAAACAGCCCAGGGGCAGCAAGTCAAAGTCCAGCGGGTGGTCAATGAACAGACCGGTGAGGTGGAACTGCATTGCCATTCCGAGTTGCGGGAGAAAAAGGAACAGGCGATGCAGGACAAGTTTGCCGAACGCTTTGAAGCAGAACTGCAAAAGCTGGGTGACGGGCTACACAAAAAAAACACCACCAAACGCTATGACAAGGTGCTGGAACGACTGGGCCGAATGAAAGAGAAATACGCCCGGGCAGCACAACACTACGACATCACCGTCACGCCAGATGACACATCAGGCAATGCCAGCGCCATCAGCTGGCATCGACGGGAAAAACCCCATTCCCAAGCCACTCATCCGGGTGTCTACTGTCTGCGCACCAATCTCGATGATTGGGATGAAGCAACCTTGTGGCGCACCTATACCATGCTCACCGATCTCGAAGCGGTGTTCCGCAGTCTGAAGAGCGAGTTGGGGCTACGCCCCATCTATCATCAGAAAGAAAAGCGGGTGAACGGACATATTTTCATCACCCTGATCGCTTATCACCTGGTACATACCCTGCGCACCCAGCTCAAGGCACGGGGTATCCACGACAGCTGGCAGAGTTTACGCAACCAGATGGAGAATCAGCAACGCATCACGGTTGAACTGCAACGGGAAGATGGAAGGACCCTGCACTTGCGCAAGGCTACCCGCGCCGAGCCGCACCAACAGGTGATCTATGAGGCGCTGGGTATCGCTGCACAGCCCGGGGCAACGCAAAGAACCGTTGTTTAGTCTCGTCCCCTCCTTACCAGCTTGAGGAAAATCTAAATCTGTAGTGCCATACAGGAGGGCATTACACGCCTATCCAATTGTTTCTATTTGGATTGTTGTCGCGGGAATCTGAAGATGGGATAACAGAACAG
>JALSQZ010000090.1 GCA_026985055.1 Sedimenticola sp.
GTATTCCCCATCACGAAAGACCTGGGCGATCTGGTAGATGGGTCCACTGCCCGCGGCCAGGAGCCGTTTCATGGGGAATTCCGGAGAAGTCTGCAGGTACAGATCCCGTCCGTGAGGATAGCCAGGACCCGTATAACGAGTACGCAGGGGCGCGATGGAGGGGTCGGTGCCGGCGGCCTGACTGAGCACCGGGGTACAAACCTCCATCACCTTTCGCTGGTCAAAAAACCATCGGATTCTGGCCAGCAGGCGCGCCCTGGCGAGCAGTTTTTCCTTTACCGGCCTCAATCCTTGGCGCGACTGATGTACTCGCCCTTGCGGGTATCCACCTTGATCTTTTCACCAATCTGGACAAACAGCGGCACACGCACCACGGCGCCCGTCTCCAGAGTGGCCGGCTTGCCGCCGCCACCGGAAGTGTCACCCTTGAGGCCGGGATCGGTATCGGTGATTTCCAGCACCACGAAATTGGGCGCTTCTACGAGAATAGGCTGGTTGTTCCACAGGGTCACATTGCACAGATCCTGATCCTTGATCCATTTCACCGCATCCCCCATGGCATGGGCGTCCACCTGATATTGCTCGAAACTGTCATTGTCCATGAAATACCAGTACTCGCCATCGGTGTACAGATATTGCAGATCCCTGTCCATTACATCGGCGGCTTCCACTGACTCGCCGGACTTGAACGTCTTTTCCAGTACCCGCCCGGTCTTGAGATTGCGCAGCTTGACCCGATTGAAGGCCTGTCCCTTCCCGGGTTTGACGAACTCGTTTTCGATGATCACGCAGGGATCGCCGTCCAGAAGCAGCTTGAGTCCGCCACGAAATTCGTTTGTACTATAGGTTGCCATCTTGTCCTCGTCATCTACCGCTGGAGCTCTGAGGTCGACCCCCTGCCCCGCCTGAAAAACGCATATGATACCCTTTTCTGTCTCAACCTTGAAAACCGAAAAATGGCAGCAGCAGCTCACCGCCTCATTCAGAAAGGTGGAAGAGCTGCTGGATTATCTGGAACTTGCTCCGCATCTGCATCCATCCATGCAGGCCGCAGGCGATTCTTTCAGCTTTCGCGTCACCCGTTTTTTTGCCTCGCTGATGGAAAAGGGCAATATCAGTGACCCGCTGCTGCGCCAGGTTCTGCCCGTCGCCGCGGAACGGGAGTTCGTCCCCGGCTTCAGCAGTGATCCTCTTGCCGACCGGAGTTTTCATGCAGGTCATGGCCTGCTGCACAAATATCAGGGGAGAGTGCTGCTCATCACCACCGGCGCCTGCGCCATCAACTGCCGCTACTGCTTTCGCCGGCATTTTCCCTATAACGATCATCAGCTTCCCAAGAATCACTGGCAAGCCCTGTTCGGCCAGATACGGGAAGATCAGAGCATCAGTGAAGTCATACTCAGTGGCGGCGACCCCCTGAGCCTGTCGAATTCACGCCTGGCAACCCTGGTCGAAGAACTGCAGGACATTGCGCATTTGCGGCGCTTGCGTATTCACAGCCGTCTGCCGGTGGTGCTTCCCCAGCGGCTGGATCCGCCGTTCCTGGAGGTTCTGAAGAAAAACCGGCTCAACACCAGCCTGGTATTGCATATCAATCATCCGCGCGAGATCAGCCCGGAACTGCGCCGGGCCCTGCTTCCCTTGCGTCAGCTGGGTATAGTCCTGCTCAACCAGGCGGTTCTGCTGAAAGATGTCAATGACAGCGCCGACACCCAGGTGACGCTCAATGAACGACTTTTCGAGGCTGGCATACTGCCCTACTATCTGCATCAACTGGATCGGGTGCAAGGCGCCGCCCACTTTTCCGTGGATGACCATCGGGCATTGCAACTGCATGCGGCCATGCAGGCCAGACTGCCCGGTTATCTGTTACCCCGGCTGGTGCGGGAGATTCCCGGCGCTCCAAGCAAACTGACCTTGCCTTTGTCCCAAAACCACGAATAACCGGAACCGGCCGGTTCGACTGACGGGCATCTCGAAAAATCGGGATGCCCGAGTGGGACAGGGATGTCCCGGCATTTTCGATCACCACAAGTGATTGAAAACGGGGGCAAAGACGAAATCGCATTTTCTTTTTGCAAGAAGAAAAATCCCATGGAAGGAATTTTTCGAGGTTCCCTGACAAGATAATCCGGCGACAGGGAACAAAACCTGTCGCCAAACAATACATATTTCCCTTCAAATCAAATGCTTACTGCCGAGCGATTAAAAACGCCCACTCCCACTTCTACCTGCTCCGGTCTTTGGCTAAAACGATAATCTGTGCCCAACTATTGATTTTCTATATAATTTGTTGTCTTTAATGCTTGGAATAAAAGCGTTTTTAAGCGATATTTAACAGCAAGGGATCTTTTCTCCATGCTCCGCGGCAAGGACGAAAGGATTTCCGGTGGACGCGAAACATAACGGTTCTTTCCGGGCAACAACATACAAACCGAACTGGGAGTTTCGCCATTTCAACTGTGACCCCACCGACTCATCTGCGGGCAGACACGAACCAGGGTCGATTCAGGGACAAGGAAAACACATGATGGCCGACAGCAGAGACAACAACAGCAAGCAACCGCGGGTGGAGCTGTCCATCCCGAATCAGGCAGAAGCACCTGAAGACAGCTTTCTGTTGAGCCCGAAGGAGGTCAAGCGCTGGGCCGAGCAGCTTCCCGTGGCCAATATCGGTGAAACCGCACGCCAGGTATACAAGACTCTCGCCACTTTCAACCGGATCAAGATTCCCACTCTGGTGCGCGCGGAGATCATCGAGCTGTTCCGCGAGCCGGTTCGCTACATAAACACCAACATTACCAAGCATTACCTGAACGTCGGCTTCCCCCTGTCCCCCAAATCGAAAAAAGCCGCCCGGCTGGCAACGGAACTGTGCAATGAAATCGCCACCTCTTACAAGATTCTGTTCCTGGAACAGGTCATGGGGGATGAGAAGAACTTCAACCAGAAACTGGTGATCGTTGCCGCACAGCGGGCGCTGCAATACATGAAGCAGCGCATGTTCCACAATCTGCTGATCTACAAGGACTACCAGCAGGGCCTGTGGCGTGAAGCCCACTACCTGTATGCCTGGGCCTCACAGAATCATGTACATCATATCGGCGTAAAGGAAAGCAGCAAGTTTCTCTGGCGGCGCAAAAGCGTGCAGAGCATAGAAGACGTGTACAAGGACATGGTGCTCATTGCCACCACCAGCCCCTATCGCCTCACCCAGACCCAGTTGCGTCTGCTGCACGACAAACTGCAGGAATGGGACAAGCATACCGAGATCGGCCTGATCAGTGACATGGACAATCACAGTGCGGGAATCTTCTATCTCAACCTCTGGTCCGACGAGCCCCCGCAGAAAACCGTCAGTCCGGCGCAGCGTAACGACAGCCGCTACCGGGCATTCGATCTGAATGGCGTGTTGTCCCTTGCCCGGGAAGAATATGAAGAAGCGGAATGGGAATCACCAGCACACCTGGATCAGAACCCGAATCATCTGTCCCGTTCACTGCTGACCTCTCTCATTCGGGGCTGGAACAAATCCCTGGAACGCAAGTTTGCGCGCAACAACCTGCGTCATGAACTGTATGCCATCGTCGGACTCAGCAACCTCCTGCACCTGCTGGAACAAAACATGGGCAACGCGCAGGACGACCAGGCCGAGCAGACGGATTTGACCGGCGGCGCGGCGCCTTCCAGCCATCTGACCTGGAACGACAGCGTATTCAGTACGCTGGCGATCGCTTCACCGGTCAACAGCCTGAGCGGAGATTCCATATTTGCCGAATCTTCATCCAATCTGGCCAGCGCCCTGCTGGGCACCCCCATGGAACATGAACCCGCCAATCTGTTCGAAACAATGAAGCGCGATCCCAACGCCGCCTTCTCTGTACTCACTTACAACGAGAGCGTCGAGGGATATTGCCTGGGCTGGAAGGATTCCTATCCCATGAAAGTGAGAGTGGGAGACATACTGGGGATTCGCTCCCCGAACAACCCGGAAGAATTCAGCGTCGCTGTTACGCGCTGGCTGAAGGATATCGAAGACGACCAGCTTTATCTGGGCATACAGGTACTGGCTTCCAGTTGCTCGCCCGTGACCCTCACGCCGGGTGCCAAGGCATCCTCGAACCGGCAGAACCAGTACCGTTGTCTGTTGCTGTCCGGCAGCGGCATAGACAGTGAACGACAGGGCATACTGACCAACACCCGCGCCTTTGAACTGAACACAATCATGACCATGGTCACAGAATTCGGCGAGCATCAGATCAAACTGACCAAATGGGTGGAGTCAAACAACAATTTCATCCACTATTATTTCACTTATGTGGAAGAAGAAAACTCCCGGAAACAAGCCGGCAACCCGACAGACGACTTCCAGGATCTATGGAATGATCTTTGAAAATCAGAATAACCCAGGATCAAGTGTATGAGCAGCAACGCGGAAAGAATAATTCAGATTGTTACCCCCCTGAGTGACATTGTGGAACTCCTGGTGCTGGGATGTTCCATCGATGATGCCAACATCTATTCACAGACCCTGCGCAACTCAGGCATGGCCGTTCACCTGAGTACGGCTTACACTCCTGATGAACTCGATACCCTGATGCAGTCCCTGGATGCGGACGTGGTACTGGTAAACACGGATGCGGAGGAAATCGATTTCACCACAGCCATCCGCCAGATTCGGGAAATTTCCCCTCTGGCATCTTTCATTCTGCTTTCCGACAACCCTGAAGAGGAGTTGTTCTTCGCCGCGGAAACCCGCGCCCAGGACATTATCGAGCGCAACGATCATGCTCACCTGATCTATGTGGTGAATCGCGAACAACAGAACATGATCACCAAGAAAAAGCTGCTGGCCGTCACCCAGGAGCTGAAAGAAACCAAGCAGCGTTACGAAACCCTTACCGAAACCGCCCGCGACGCCATTGCCTATATTCACCAGGGCATGCATGTCTATGCCAATCCGGCCTATGTTTCCCTGTTCGGCTTCAGCAGCGCAGATGAACTGGAGGGCCTGCCCTTCATGGATCTCATCGCCAGTGATGACCGCCTCAAATTCAAGCCGGTATTGCACAAGCTGGACGAGGAGCATACCGCAGAGCAACTCGACATCAGCTGCGTCACAAATGAAGGCAAGAATCTGTCCGTAACCATGGACTTTGCGCCTTCGACCATTGACGGCGAGGACTGCACCCAGGTCATCATCCGCAGCCAGACTTCAGACATGGACATCGAGAACCGCCTCGCTGAACTGGCCAATTATGATACGGATACAGGCCTGTACAACCGCAAATACTTCAACGAGAACCTGGAAAAACATTTTGCTGAAGCCAGCGGCTCAGACCAGCGGCTGAGCATGATACTCCTCAATGTCAGCAACTTCCCCGACATCAAGACAGACTTCAGCCTGGAAGCCAGTGAAACCGTTCTCAAGGATGTTACCCGGATACTCAATGAAACAACCTATGACACAGACCTGGTTGCCCGCTTCGGCGAACATGAATTTGCCATACTCTGTACACCAGGCACGGATGCCGAATCCCTGGCGAGCCGCCTGGAGCACGCTCTGAGGGAACACAACTTTGCCGAAGGAGAAACCGACATCCCGCTGAAGTTCGTCTTCGGCATCTCCCATTCCGATGCGCCGCCCGCGAAAAGCGCTACCGACCTTATCTCCCACGCGGTTAAGGCCTGGAAACAGGCGCTGGCCAGCGGCACCGGCATTGTCTCCTTCGACAAGGACGGGCAGCAGATAACCGATCAGAACAGGGGCAACGAAAACGTAGTCCAGCAAATCGACCAGGCACTGGCCAACGACCGCTTTCATCTGGTATTCCAGCCGGTGGTCAGCCTGCATGGCAACAGCCGCGAGGACTATGCCGTTTTTGTGCGCATGCTGGATGACCAGGATCAGCCGCTGCTGCCGGAACAGTTCATCGACGATGCGATCCGCTCCGAGCGCATGGCGGAAATCGACCGCTGGGTCATCCGCAACGCAATTCGCGAGGTAGCCAGTCACCGGGCCGACGGACACAAACTGAACTTCATGATCACCCTGTCCGCAGCAGGCATAGAAGACGATTCCCTGCTGTTGTGGATTTGTGATTGCCTGCGGGAATTCAAGGCCAAGGGTGCCTGGCTGGCCTTCGCCGTGGCGCACAACGATGTCATCGCACATCTGGAAAAGATGGAACAACTGGCGGAAGGACTGCGCAAGATCAACTGCCGTATCACACTCACCCATTTCCCCTTCGAACAGGAGGCCGTGAATGTGGTGCGCCACCTGAACTCCGACATGGTGTGTTTCACACCGGAAATCTCCGGCAGGCTCTCCCAGGACAAGGAACAACAGCAACTGCTACAGGACTACAATGATCAGTTGCACAAGGAAAAGGTGAAAACCATCGTCACCCATATCGAAGAAGCCGCCCAACTGACGCTGCTGTGGAATGTGGGCGTGGATTTCATTCAGGGCAATTTCATTCAGACACCCGTGGACACCATCATCTACGACGCCGAGTTGTAGTACACATTCACCCCTTGTTCGCCACCCCGTGAGGCACATGCCCCGCGGGAACGAACTGGGCTGCAGATTCTACGTGATGGGTCTGGTCGTCAAAAAAGATATCCGCCTGAAAGGCCTTGAGAAAAGCGCTCTTGTCCATTCCCCCGAGAAACAGCGCCTCATCTATGCGTATGCCCCAGGTTCGCAGGGTTCGGATCACCCGTTCGTGCGCAGGCGCCCCCCGGGCGGTTACCAGAGCGGTACGAATGGGAGCAGTGCCCTCGGGAGCCAGGGTCTGCAACTGATGCAGCACCTCCAGAAAACGACGAAACGGTCCGGCTTCCAGGGGACGTCGCGCAGCCGCTTTTTCGCTGGCTTCGAAAGCCTTTAGCCCCTGTTGCCGGAATACTCTTTCCGCCTCATCAGAAAACAGTACCGCATCACCATCGAAGGCGATACGCAGCTGATCCGCTTCGTCTTCCTTAGTCTGTATCTGCGTGTCCTCCAGGCTGGCTGGCGCGATAGTGGCGGCTGCCACCCCGGCCTGCAGGGCTCTGGCCACATCATCGGAATCGGCTGACAGGAACAGATGCGCATCCAGTACAGAGGCATACTCGAAGGGACTGCGCCCTCCGGTAAACGCTGCACGGGTGATATCCAGACCGTGATGTTCTATGGAGTTGAAGACGCGCAAGCCGGTATCCGCGCTGTTCCGGGAAAGCAGCACCACTTCCACTTTGATGCTCCCCTGAAACAACTCGTTCAGATTCAGCAGCTTTCTCACCAGGGAAAATGCAACCCCCGGGGCGAGAACATCGTCTTCATGCTGAATCTGATATTCGTAATAGGCATCCACCCCCTGCTGCTGAAAAACCTGATGGGATTCATCCAGGTCAAACAGGGCTCGAGAGGAAATGGCAACAACCAGGGCAGGTCGTGTTTCGATAACGCCCACGGTTACCAGGGCATGAAGCTGTTCATGAAGGACATGGGACGCCCGACATTGGTATTCAGCCGCGACATGTCATACTGCATCCCCTGAGTGGCGTAGGTCATGGCACGGGTGGAAGCATTCAGGGATTTCATGGACTCATCCATGGACTCCATGCTCGCCAGTATGGGCTGCAGAGCCCCCATCTTGTGCTCCATGGAATCCAGACTGACCGTCATGGTACGGATATTGGTGGTCATCTGTCCCATGTTCTCGGACATGCTTTGCATGTTACTGGAAAGCACCGACATGTGCGTGTCCACACTGATAACCATGTAGTGCATATCCCCGGCCAGGCGGTAGATCAGGAAAAAACCGTACGCTGCCAGCACCACAAAGGCAAACATGGAAGGATAGATAATCAGTTCCCAGCGCCGGGCGCTGGTTTCAAAGACCTCCGACAGGCGGCCAATACCTTCCTGGTCCGTTGCCTGTTGCTTGTCGTCTGTCTGGGAATTCAATACCGTCACCTTGATCTGAAACCGCTTCCCTCCACATCCAGCCGGAAAAGCAGAGAGGAATCTGTACTGATTCTACTTTTAATTTTTCTTATGCACAACAAAATGCCACTAATTTGCCAGTCAATGGTAAATCAACCCACTACATGAGCATAGAGTACTGCTGCCAGGGCATGCCATTCCAGGGCGCCCTTGCTCCGGGGATCCATTTCGAATACAGCCAGGCCTTCACTGAAGGAGCGCCGGAAAGCGGTACGCTGAGCCAGGCGCGCCTTGATGAATTTGATCCCGGGCAATGAAACCAGGGCAGCCGCCGCCTCATCGCTTTCACGAATGGCGCGATGGGTATCGGCCCGGTTGATGAAGCCCATGACTTCGGGCCGGCGACGATCAGAAACCACCGAGTCAATTAGACGCAGAAAACGTTGGGTAGACCAGATATCGGCCTGGCTCGGAGGTACCGGCACCACAATACGATCGGCAACGGCGATGGCCTGTTTGAAACTTTGCAGGTCAGCCGTGCCCACATCCACCAGCACCTCATCATACCGATCCAGCTCCTTGCGCTCGGCGAGCAGTTTCTTGCTACCCAGTTTCACCGGGGGTTCATACCCTTCTTCCCTGCGTACCTCCACTACATCCGTCAGGGTAGCCTGGGGATCGGCATCTATGGCCAGCACGTTTTGCTCAGCCAGGGACAACCAGACCGCCAGGTTGAAGGTAATGGTGCTTTTTCCGGAGCCGCCCTTGAGGCTGCCAATGAGGGTAATCATTGCCGGTATCTCCCTAAATCAACTAACAGGATGCTGAAAAACTCCCTCCTGGAATATTTCAGCCGCGGAACCGGGCAAACACGCTTTGCCGGTTCCTTTGTTTTCAACAGCATACTGCCAGTGAAAATGGCAGCATTTCCTTATGGGGATCTCGAAAAACCAAAAATTCCTTCCATGGAAATTTTCGAGATACTCTTATGCCATCCACAGGCAGTCAGGATGACAAACCATCGTCACTGCCGTCCAGACTTTTCAAACGTATCCCCCGTCTGCCATTCTTTTTCGCTACGGCTACCGGCATTACTTTTTTCTTGGCAAGTTTTTTTCGCGGTACGACTGCTGGCTTGGTTTCCGCCTTGCCGGCAGATGCCTTCTTCCTGACCACGGGCTTTTTGCTGGTCACTTTTTTTGCCACGGCTTTTTTTACCGCAGCCTTGGTAGCGGACGCCTTGCTCGCAGTTGCTTTCTTCTTCACTGCTTTTTTCGTCACGGGCTTCCTGGAGACCACCTTCTTTTTCACCGTTGCCGAAGTATCCGTTTTGGTTTTTTCCTCTGCTTCGGCTACCCCCTTTGCCCCGGCAAGCTTCTTTGCTACCCGCTTTTTTCCAGCCTTTCTGTCTGAGGATGCCGGTTTGCCGGTTTTTACATCAGCAACTGCCGCGGTTGCCGTCTTGGGCAAAGGCCGGGCAATGATTTCCAGATCCTTTTCGATGCGCTCTACATCCAGGGACTTTCCTTCTTCCTCATCAGATTCCGGTTTTGTTCTTGTTTTCGGCGCGGCCGGCCGCGTCGCTGACGGCGTTTGCCGCGGCGCTGTCTGTTGGGCAGGCTTGGTCGGCTGTACCGGCCTGGTTCGGTCAGCTTCTTTTTTCGAGCCACCCCTGCTTCCAAACATGCGAATGACAGTGGCAATCAGGTTGAACAATCCAATCAACACAGTGGCAACCACATTCCATCCACGTTTGAGGAAAGTTCTTCCTCCCGCACCACTGCCGCCAGGAGATCCTTTCCCGCCCTTGGGCGCCTTCGGGCAGCGACGTCCTGCTGCCTCACACAGGGAATCAGATGCGGCCACCATACCCAGGGGGATCACCACCAGCGTGAGAATGGTGGAGACCAGCACACCGGAAGCCAGGGAAATGGCCATGCCCTGAAAGATGGGATCGAAAAAGATCACCGATGAGGCAAAGATCAGGGCAAAAGCGGTGATCAGTATCGGTCGGGTTCGGGTCTTGCAGGCGCGAATTACCGCTTCCGGAACGCTGGTGCCCTTCTGTACTTCATGAAGGGCAAAATCCACCAGCAGAATGGAGTTGCGCACGATGATCCCCGCCAGGGCGATCCAGCCGATCATTGATGTCGCGGTGAATTCGCCCCCCAGACCCAGGGCGAAGAATATGGCATGCATGGGAATGATGCCGAGCAAGGTCAGGGGAATCGGCGACATGATCAGGGCGGGAATGCGGAAATTGCCGAACTCCCATACCACCAGGATATAGATCAGCACCAGAGCCGCAGCAAAAGCCATGCCCATGTCACGAAAGGTTTCATAAGTCACTGTCCACTCGCCAGTCCACTCGAAACCCGAATTCCGGTCTGTGGACGGCGGCCCGGTCCAGAAGGTATGTTCCGCCAGTTTGACATTGTCGGGGGTGACATAAGGCTCGCCATCCTTCCCGTTTTCAAGCAGGTCTTCGACCTGCATCATGCCATATACTGGCGCAGCCAGACGTCCCCCAACATCGGCGACCACATACTCCACAGCGCGCAGATCCTTGTTGTACACGGACGGCTCCACAGGAACCTTTCTGAATTCACCCAGTTCGCGCAAAGGCACGCCCATTCCGTCCACAGACTGAATGAGCAAGTCCCCCAGACGCGAGATCTGGGAACGTTCCGCCAGGGGCACCTGAATAACGATGTTCACCGGCTCATGACCAGCCCGCTGTTTCACGTCCCCCAAGACCATGCCACCAAGAGCCATGGCGAGATTCTGGTTGATGGCCTGCACGGAAATACCACGCATGTCGGCCTTTTCGCGATCAACGAAAAAACGCCAGTAATCGTGCGGCTTGGTCATGTAGTTGTCCACATCGACCAGGTTGGGCGCCTCCTTGAAGATGTCGGTCAGATCGGCCGCGACCTTGCGCCGGGTGGGCGCATCCGGCCCATAGACGGTAGCAACCACCGATTGCAACACCGGAGGGCCAGGAGGCATTTCCACCACGGCGAAATTGGCATCGACATTTTTGAACAGTTCAGTGACCTTCTCCCGCGTTTCAACGGCTATTTCATGACTGCTGCGTTTTCGCTCGTGCTTGTCCACCAGCTGTACCTGAATTTCCGCCTGCCAGGGTTCCTTGCGCAGATAGTAATGACGAACCATCCCGTTGAAATCAAAGGGCTTGGCCGTCCCCACATAGACCTGCACCGCCTTCACTTCCGGCAGCTTGCGCACCAGATTGGCTACCTGATTGGCGCGGTTGGCGGTCTCCGCCAGCGCCGTACCCTCGGGCATGTCCAGTACCACGGAGTATTCCGGCTTGTTGTCCAGGGGCAGCATCTTCACCACTACCAGCTTGAAATAGAACATGGAGCACATGAGCAGGAACACGCCCCACATGATCAGGCGAAAACGCCTTGCCTTGCGTGGACTTTCAATCATGGGCATGAGCAGGCGGCGATACAGTTTTTCCAGCTTTTCCGCTTCCCTGTGTTCACGCTTTTCCGCAACAGCCAGATATTCCATGGAGGGACGGAATACCGGATGAATCGCCAGCCAGGGGGTAAACACGAAGGCGGCAAACAGGGAAATCACCATGGCTACTGAACCCAGCGCCGGGATCGGCATCATATAGGGCCCCATCATTCCGGAAACAAAGCCCATGGGCAGCAGGGCGCCTATGACGGTCAGGGTAGCCAGAATCGTGGGGTTGCCCACCTCCCGAACCGCATCCACGGCGGTTTCCGCATCCGTCTTGCCGCCCTCCAGCCAGCGACGGTAGATGTTTTCCACCACCACGATGGCATCGTCCACCAAAATCCCGATGGAAAAGATCAAGGCAAACAGGGACACCCGGTCGATGGTAAAGCCCAGCATCCAGGCGCCGAAAACCGTGAACAGCAGCACCACGGGAATAACCAGCAATACCACGATCGCCGGCTTGAGAGCGCGAAAAGCCCACCACACCAGGACAAATACAAAGAAGGTGGCCACGAACAGCTTGAAAATCAGGGCGCTGACCTTGTCATTGGCCGTCTTGCCATAGTTACGGGTAATGCTCACCTGTACATTGCTCGGAATCAGCCGCCCCTTCAGCTGCTCCACCCTTTCCATCACCTTGTTCGCCACGGACACGCCATTGGTGCCTTTCTTCTTGGCAATGGCAATGGTCACTGCGGGCACGCTGATGGCCAGATCCGGGTTATCCGCAGCGGCACCGGTATAATAGGCAACCATGCGCTTGGCATCTTCCGGTCCCTGGCGTACCAGAGCCACATCCCGCACATAGACAGGCACGCCATTATGACTGCCTACCTTGAGATGGTTGATGTCGTCAGCCGTTTGCAGGAACTTGCCGGTCACTACCGTGAAGTGGGTGCCACCGGCTTCCACATTCCCCGCCTGTTGCTCCACATTCGCCTGCCGAATGGCCTGAGCCACCTGCCCCAGGCTGATTCCGTAACCGGCCAAACGCTCCGGCAGCACCTCGATGGTAACCTGCTCGGCGCGACCGCCCACGACAAACCCTTCCCCGGTATCCGGGATCTCCTTGATTGATTGCAGTACCGATAACGCCAACCGCCGCAGCTGACTGTCATCCACGTCCGGTATGCCATCGCCATTGAAATCCTTGTCCGACCACAAGGTCAGGGTGACCACCGGCACATCATCGATTCCCTTGGCCTGAACCAACGGTGGCGAAACGCCATTGGGAATCTTGTCCATGTTGGAGGCCAGTTGTTCATTGACCTTTACCAGGGAAGGCTCCATTTCCTCCCCCACTTCGAACTGCACGGTAACCATGCCACCACCCCGCCGGGAAGCGGAGTACACATGTTTCACTCCCTGGATTTCCCACATCATGCGCTCCAGGGGCTGAATGGCGAGAGAAGCCACTTCCTCCACCGGAGCTCCCGGATACTGGACAAACAGATCGATGAGAGGAACGGAAATCTGCGGATCTTCCTGCCTCGGGGTCATTATCAAGCCCGCCAGACCCAGCAGGAACATGGTGATATACAGGAGAGGAGACAGGGGGGAATTGATGAAAAAACGCGCGGTACGGCCTGCAATGCCGAGATTTTCCGACTCCTCCACCACGCCGGACAGTGGAGGATTGTGGGGCTTGGTATCGAGCTCACTCATACCATCAGTAACCTGTGTAAGTTGTTATGTAATTCATGACTCCTGACAGAGTCATATTCGTGTACCGGCAAATCTGCCGGGCGCACGATCAGGAACCGGAAATCATCCCTGGCCGGGGATTTACATAGATCTTGTCTCCCGGCGCCAGGCCGGAAAGCACGGTGACCATGCCATTGTCCAACCGGCGGCCTTCGCGGATCAGGCGCAATTCCGCCTTGCCCTGGTCGTTCTGCACATACAC
The DNA here is from genome assembly GCA_026985055.1 of Sedimenticola sp. Taxonomy (GTDB): domain Bacteria; phylum Pseudomonadota; class Gammaproteobacteria; order Chromatiales; family Chromatiaceae; genus Thiolapillus. The sequence goes on from JALSQZ010000090.1 coordinate 13,335, forward strand.
CACGGGCAGGCTGCCACGATAACGAATGGCGGACGCGGGAATGACCGGCAGGCTGCCGGTTGCCGCCGCATGGCTGGTGTCCGGAATACTGATCTTGGCATACATACCAGGCTGCGAGATCCCTTGAGGTATGTCGAACTTGACCTTTATGGTGTGACGCTGGGCGTCCGCCATGGGATAGATCTGCGCCACGCGTACATCCACGGGTTCCGCATAATCGTCGAAAACGGCCGCTTTTTTCAGAACCATCATTTCCTGAAGCCCGGTAACCAGTCGGGCGGGAACATCCAGCTCCACCTGCAGCCAGGTGATATCCGCAAAGCGCAGCATGGGCACGCCGGGCTGCACAGTATCCCCCACTTCCACCATCTTGGCCATGATTACTCCATCGAAAGGCGCAAGGCTTTTGGCATCACGCAGCTTGGCCTCGATGGCCTGGATTTCGGAGCGAGCGCGCATGATGGCCGATCGGGCCTGCTCGATGCGCGTGGTGGAGGCATACAGATCGGCACTGCGCTCTGCCCCCCGGTCACGTTCCCCCATGAATTCTTCCGCGGGCCGGGTAAACATCTGGTCGAACAGATTTGGTATGGCCATGCCGCCAGGAGCCGCCTTGGATTTGGGAGACCACAGTTCCCGGGAGTACTGCACCCCGGCATTGCGCAACTCTGCCTCTGCCGAGGACAACTGGGCATAGGCCGCGGCACGCTTGGCCAGCAGTTCGGAATCATCGATGGCCACGAGCAGGGTACCTTCCTTGAAGGCATCCCCCTCGATACCTGCAATGTACTTGACCCTTCCCGGGATTTGCGCGGCCAGAGTCACCTGCTTGTAAGGCACTACGGTACCGCCGATGGACACAGTGGGCTGACGATCCGAGGCCTGAACCACGAAAATTTCACCGAAAGCATTCTGATCCTGCGCCATTGCCGCGCCCAGGCTTCCGAGCGAAATGACGAAAGCCGCTACAGCCGCCCGCATTGTCCTGAAATTGCTCATATATGTGATTCCCAAGATTCCTGAAAACCGGGTCGGAACCCGGACAGTTGCAGATTAAAGGAGCGGGCTTCCCCCTGCCGGGACAGAAACCCGCTACCGTCAGGCCGCCTACACTTTGGCCATGACGGAAAAACTCTTGATGAACGGCTTTGCCATGCGCGGATCCTTGAGCATGGCGGCATAATCTCCTACCTTGAATTTCATCTTGCCAGTAGTAAAGGCAGCGCCAAGCCCCATCATGCCGGGCGGCTTGGCGATCCACTTGTTCCACTGATCGGCGGATGCACGGATATCCCAGTTCAGCTCTTCACCATTATAGGCTCCAGCGGATACCGCCTTGCCGTTTTCAACGGTCAGCACGCCCGTTGGCTGGTCATCGTCGGGAAAACCATAGCCAATCACGCTATTAAAGCCGATATCAGCCAAAGGCCCGGTCAGGTCTTGTTCCGCATTCCAGTGCTCGGCAAAGGAAGCCATCCATTCCGCAGAAAACAGGTCAGCCATGTTACACCTCCACAAATCATTCTCGTTATTCACTGGGCTGTTGCCAATACTCCAGGGGGAGTGCCGACGCATGACCCCGGATTATCCAATATTCCAGCTGATTTTTCCATCACTGATGGAACAGGCAACGCCCTTTCCCGCCCTAATAGAGCGGAACCAGATACTGGAATCAGGAGTCCATGTGGGTAGTCCCGACTACCCCCGCGAGCCCGACTCGGGTTACTATTCGGGCAATCGCAGATTCCATGTCCCGGCGCTCGCAGCCGGAGGGAATCCACCCTTCAAATCCGCAGCCCAGAGAGATCAATGGCCGATCAAAACATTATTGAAAACCGACTGAAACACCTGGAATCCCACCTGGAAAAGGAAAACCCCGTGCTGCTCAATGCAGTACAGAGCTTCCGTGAGCTGGACAAGGTGGCCTACCGCATGGGGCTGTTGAGCCGCAGCGAGTCTTTTGCCACCCAGATCCCATGGTGGCCTCTTATCTCCATTCTCGGCACCTTTTCTGCGGGCAAGTCCACCTTCATCAACAACTATCTGGAAACCCAGCTGCAGCGCAGCGGAAATCAGGCCGTGGACGACAAGTTCACCGTGATCTGCTACAGCGAGGATCCCACGCCGCATGCCCTGCCTGGGGTGGCGCTGGATTCCGACCCGCGCTTCCCCTTCTACAAGATCAGCCGGGAAATCGAACTGGTGGCGCAAGGAGAAGGCGACCGCATCGACGCCTATCTGCAGCTCAAGAGCTGTAACAGCGAGCGGCTCAAGGGAAAAATCCTCATCGATTCCCCAGGGTTCGACGCCGATGCCCAGCGCACTTCGACTCTGCGCATCACCGATCACATGGTGGATCTGTCCGATCTGGTGCTGGTGTTCTTCGACGCACGCCACCCGGAACCCGGGGCCATGCGCGATACCCTGGAGCATCTGGTGTCCAAAACCATTCACCGTCCGGACTCGGGCAAGTTTCTGTACATTCTCAACCAGATCGACACCACCGCCCAGGAAGACAACCCCGAGGAAGTCATTGCCGCCTGGCAACGCGCCCTCGGCGAGCACGGCCTCACTGCCGGTCGCTTCTACACCATCTACAGCCCCACGGCTTCCATCCAGATAGAGGACGATCAGCTGCGGCAGCGCTATGAAAGCAAACGTGACAAGGATCTGGCGGAAATCCACGGGCGCATGGCCCAGGTGGAAATCGAGCGCGCCTATCGCATCGTGGCCGCCCTGGAAAAGACCGCCCGGGAAATCGAGGAACGGGTCATTCCCACCCTCACCGATGCCCTGAGCCGCTGGAAGAAACGGGTTCTGTGGCTGGACGGCATCATCTTTGGCCTGATTGCCGCCCTGATCCTGGGGCTGGGCATCAGCCAGGGACAGCTGGGCAACTGGTGGCAATGGATACGTGAAACCACCCTGCACAGTGGTATTTTCCTGGCCGTGGTGCTGGGCGGCGGCTACGCCCTGCACCTGGGCCTGCGCAAGCTGGCGGCGCGCAGCCTCTCTGGCTGGCTGGGCAAACAGGAACAGGGCTTGCCGGTGAAGATCGATCTGGCCGGCGCTTTCCACAAGAGCACCCGCCCATGGCGCAGCCTTATGAGCAAGACGCCAGCCGGCTTGGGACGCGCCACCCGGCGCAAGCTTTCCGCCCTGATCAACCGGGCAGACGAGTTTGTACAGCAGCTCAATGACCGCTTTACCAATCCATCCGGACTGACAGAAGCGGAACAGGCCACGACAAACGAAGAAAATGCCGTGGAGAGAACCAACCTGGAAGCTTCGCCAGCGGCCGAAAAGGAATAAGCATCCATGCTCGCCGGCATGGATCTGGGCGGCAGCAAGATCGAGGCCATCCTTCTGGCGGACGATGGCAGTGAACTGTTGCGTATCCGCCGCCCCACTCCCGCCGGCGACTACCCGGCTACGCTACACACCATAGCCGCCCTGCATGGGGAACTGGAAACCCGCGCAGGGAAACAGCTACCCCTGGGGCTGGGTACTCCCGGCTCCCGTTCTCCGGCCACCGGCCGCATGCGTAACGCCAACTCCACCTGTCTCAACGGACAGGATCTGCAGAATGATCTGGAAAATCTTCTGCAGCGCCCCCTGCGCATGGCCAATGATGCGGATTGCTTCACCCTTTCTGAAGCCGTGGATGGCGCTGGCGGTGACAGCACGCTGGTGTTCGGCGTCATCATCGGTACGGGCACCGGTGGCGGCATCGCCTGGAAAGGCCGCTTGCTCGGCGGTCCCAATGCGGTAACCGGCGAATGGGGACACAACCCCCTGCCCTGGCCAAAACCGGACGAACAGCCTGGCCCAGTCTGCTGGTGCGGCAAGCACGGCTGCATCGAAACCTTTCTCTCCGGACCTGGCCTGGCCGCCGAACACCAGCGCCGCACCGGACAGCAACTGTCCGGCCCAAAAATCGTCGCTGCCGCCAAACAGGGCGATGAGGATGCGAACACCACCCTGAGCCGCTACGCAAGCCGTCTGGCGCGCGCGTTGGCGAGCATCATCAACGTACTGGATCCGGATGTCATCGTTCTTGGCGGAGGGCTGTCGCAAATCCAAACCCTCTACGACGAAGTTCCCCGGTTGTGGAGAGAATATGTATTCTCGGATGTATGCAGCACCCGCCTGCTATCCCCCGTGCATGGCGACAGCAGCGGCGTGCGTGGCGCCGCCTGGCTGTGGCGGTAAGGCTCGGCGTCGGTCATAATATCGGCAAACCACCCAAATCCAGTTTCCGCGAAAATGGCCAACATCGAATCTGTCACCGTCAAGGACATCCGCGTACCCGCCCATCCCAAGTGGCCGGAACTTTCCGCAGAAGAAAAAAGCCGTCTCAAAAAACGCATCAAAACCCTGCTGGAAGAAAACAATGCGGTGCTGGTCGCCCATTATTATGTGGATGGTGATCTGCAGGAACTGGCCGAGGAAACCGGCGGCTGTGTGGCCGACTCCCTGGAAATGGCGCGCTACGGGGCTGAATCCGAAGCACAGACCCTGATCGTCTGCGGGGTGCGTTTCATGGGGGAAACCGCAAAAATCCTCAATCCGGAAAAACGCGTGCTAATGCCGGATCTGGACGCCACCTGCTCCCTGGATGAAGGCTGCCCGGCAGAGGAATTCAGTGCCTTTTGCGATGCGCATCCGGAACATACCGTGGTGGTTTACGCCAATACCAGCGCCAGGGTCAAGGCCCGCGCCGACTGGATGGTCACCTCCGGCATTGCCCTGCCCATCGTTCAACACCTGAAGGAACAGGGAAAAAAGATTCTCTGGGCGCCGGACAAGCATCTGGGCAATTACATTCAAAAGGAAACCGGCGCGGACATGCTGCTCTGGCCCGGCTCCTGCGTGGTGCATGAAGAATTCAAGGCCTTTGGTCTGGAACGCCTGCACCGCCTGCATCCTGACGCCGCAGTGCTGGTACACCCGGAATCACCGCAAAGCGTCATCCAGCAGGCCGACGTGGTAGGCTCCACGACCGCCTTGATCAAGGCCGTGCAGGAAATGCCCAACAAGGAATTCATCGTTGCCACGGACGACGGCATCTTCTGGAAAATGCAGCAGCTGGCGCCGGAAAAGAAACTGCTCTCCGCACCCACTGCCGGAGAAGGCGCCACCTGCGTATCCTGCGCCCACTGCCCCTGGATGGCGATGAACGCCCTGCAGAATCTGGAACAACTCCTGATCCGGAAACACAATGAAATCCACATCGAGGAATCCGTCCGCGCCCGGGCCGTGCTACCCATACAGCGCATGCTGGACTTCGCCAAAACAATGAACATCGGCGGCGCTCCCGGGAAATGATCGATCACAGTCTGATCAAGCTGATTCACGTCAGCTGTGTGGCCCTGTCATTGCTCGGCTTCACCCTGCGCAGCAGCCTCATGCTCATCAATTCCCCCCTGCTGTACCGCCGCTGGGTGCGCACCATTCCGCATCTGGTGGACAGCACCCTGTTTTTCAGCGGATTGTGGATGGCCTGGAATTTGCATCAATATCCCGGCACCAGCCCCTGGCTTAGCGCCAAACTGGCCGCCCTCATTGCATATATCATCCTTGGCGCCATGGCCCTGCGTGGCAAAACCCCCAGACGGCGTTACCTTTCCCTGGTATTGGCCTATGCCTGCTTTTTTTACATGGTGGCCGTCGCCCTCACCCGCAGTCCCCTTCCCGGATTGTGACTTCCAGGAATCCTGTCAACCCCTGAAAACATGACATTTTTCAAAGACCTGCTATACTTGCGGGCAACACAAATCAAGGGAACCATACTGCATGGCAGTCACAGCTTTTCACTGGAGCAACTTTTTCATCCGTCTGGTCGTTGCCTTCATTCTGGTGTTCGCCACCTACAATCCTTCCGGCACCTCCTGGATACACTGGTTTCTGGAAAGTGAAAACAAGCTCGATCCCATGCTCATCCTTTCGGCAGTTGTGCTGATTATCGGCTGGGCCATTTATCTGCGCGCCACCGCCCGTTCCCTGGGTTTTGGCGGCTCGGTGCTGGTCATCGCCCTTTTCGGCAGCCTGATCTGGGCCATGATCTACTATGGCTGGCTGTCCCTGGAAAACAAATCCATGCTCGGCTATGTGGCATTGTCATTGCTGTCATTGTTGCTGGCCGTGGGCATTTCCTGGTCGCATATCCGACGCAGGATCACCGGACAGATCGACGTCGACGATGTTGAAACCGATGTCTGATCCCATCTGGAACCAAAGCGAGTAAAACCCTTAAACAAGGAGACCATCATGGCAGGAAAATTCGTTACTTCCATCGGTAAGGACGGCAAACACTACTTCGTACTCAAGGCTGGCAACGGCGAGACCATTCTGCAGAGCCAGGGATACGCGGCGGCCAAGAGTTGCGCCAACGGTATCGAATCCGTGCGCAAGAACAGCCAGGATCCCAAACGTTTCGAGAAGAAAACCGCGAGCAACGGCAAGTTCTTCTTTACCCTGAACGCCACCAATGGCCAGATCATTGGCAAAAGCCAGATGTACAAGACGGAGAAAGGACGCAACAACGGCATCGATTCCGTGGGACGCAATGCTCCGGATGCAGCCGTAGTAGAAGCCAAGGACTAAGCTTTGCCCACTCTGCGGAGACGACAATGCGTCTCCGCAGACATGCCACTTTCGTTTCTCGTAACCCGGCCCTGGTTCCAGGACGTTGGTTTGTTGCATTTCTTCAGCGGTAAATATTCATGAGTTGGTGGGGAAAACTGGCCGGCGGCGTATTCGGTTTCATGCTCGGCGGTCCCCTGGGCGCGCTGCTGGGCGGCGTACTGGGGCATAATTTCGACAAAGGCCTGGCCGGTTTGGAAAAAGATGGCATGGGCGCCTCCCAGGCCGAACAGGAACGCATACAAAGCGCCTTCTTTGCCGCTACCTTTTCCGTCATGGGGCATATCGCCAAGGCGGACGGAAGAGTTTCTCCGGAAGAAATCAGTCAGGCCCAGGCCATCATGGCCGAGATGGATCTGCAGCCGGACATGCGCCGCGCCGCCATCGATTTGTTCAATCAAGGCAAGCGCCGTGACTTCCCCCTGGACGACGTACTGGATCAGTTCCGCCGCGAATGCCGGCGCCGCACCACCCTGATCCAGATGTTCCTGGAAATCCAGATCCAGGCGGCCTGGGCCGATGGCAAGCTGGACACATCCGAGGAGCAGTTACTGCTGCACATCTGCCACAGGCTGGGCATCCCCGAATTCCTGTTCCGCCAGCTGGAACAAATGATTCGCCTGCAGATGGGAGGAGCACAATCAAGCGGCAGGCGCCAGCAGCCTCCGGGCAATGCCGTCCCCCTGAAGGAAGCCTATGCCATGCTCGGTCTTGACAGCAACGCGAGCAACGCGGAAATCAAGAAAGCCTACCGGCGTCTCATTAGTCAACATCATCCGGACAAACTGGTAGCCAAGGGGCTGCCCGAGGAAATGATGAAAGTGGCAACGCGCAAAACCCGGGAGATCCGCAAGGCATACGAAGCCATCAAGAAAGACCGGGGATTCTGACAAACATTCGGCAACGTCCTTCCCTGGACTTTTTCCTGCCAGGGCATCTCGAAAAATCAAGATGCCCGATTGTGGCAGCGCCCTTACAAGCCAAAGGTTTTTACCAGGAACACCGCCATCTGATCCCGCTGCACATCCGCATCCGGACAGTAGTTGTTCGCATCACAACCACCGGTAATCCCTTCATTCGCCAATTGCTCGATCCAGGAAGCTGCCCAGTAACTGGCCGGCACATCAGCGAACATACTCCCCGTGGCCGCCGGTGGCACATAGTTTGCCCCATGTTCCGAACGCAGCAGGAAGACCGCCATCTGCGCGCGGCTCACAATCGCGTCGGGACAGTAGTTATTCACATCACAACCGCCGGTAACACCATCCGCCTGCAACGATTCAATCCAATCCGCCGCCCAATAGCTGGCAGGAACATCAGTGAACACTGTACCGCTGGCCACCGGCGGAGCATAGGCACTGCCATGAATACCCCTTCCCAGGAACACCGCCATCTGTGCACGGCTCACCGGATCCGAGGGACAGTAGTTGTTCGCATCGCAACCACCGGTGATGCCACTCAGGCCCAAGGTTTGGATCCAGTCGTAGGCCCAGTAGCCGGGGGCCACATCAGCAAACAGCGGATCTACTTCGCAGGTCACTGACACATTTGTCACATCGGATCCGGCTACTATGCCACTACCGTTACTTACCGTGCAGGTATGGTTGGGACTCGTGGGCTGGCTCAGCACGGTTACCTCATAGCTGCTGCCATCAAGCAAATCACTGGTAAAAGTGAAGTTGCCGTCGGCGGTTATGCTCAAATCATCACCACCGTTGTTTTGCAACACCAAGGTAGCACCCGCCGCCAGCCCACTGACCGTACCACCGATGGTAAAACTGCTATAGGGATAATATATGCCTCCGGTATTCCTGGAAACAGCTATGTTACCATAACCATCTGTAGCTATAGCATCACCACCCCAAACAATCATCTCACGGCCAGTCCATACCGCCGTGTGAAAAACCCGCCCATCAGGTGCATTCGTGGTGGAAGTCGCTGTCCAGCTATTATTCGCCGGGTCATAGCGGCCACCTGTATTGACATAAAATCCGCCGGTAATAATTCCCCCCCAGACGATCATCTCGCTGCCGGTCCAGACCGTCGAGAGAGAAACGTGCCCTTCAGGTACATCCGTGGTGGAGGTCGCTGTCCAGCTGTCATTCGTCGGGTCATAGAGGCCACCCGTATCCAAATAATTGGAGCCAATAATCCCCCCCCAGATGATCATCTTGCTGCCCGTCCAGACCGCCGATGATAAATAACGCGCATCAGGTGCATTCGTGGTAGAGGTCGCTGTCCAGCTGTCATTCACCGGGTCATAGAGGCCGCCAGTATTATGGGAACCGCCCCAAACAATCATCTTGCTGCCGGTCCATACGGCCGTGTGCTGATTCCTGGGGCTGGGCGCATTCGTGGTGCTGACGGCCTCCCAACTGTCGTTTGCCGGATCATAGCGGCCACCCGTGTCGAAAGAACTGTAGCTGTTGTACCCCCCCCAGACGATCATCTCGCTGCCCGTCCAGACCGCCGTGTGATGATTCCTGGGGTTGGGCGCATTCGTGGTGCTGACGGCCTCCCAACTGTCGTTTGCCGGATCATAGCGGCCACCTGTGTTGAAATAATTGACGTTGCCGTAATCCCCCCCCCAGACGATCATCTCGCTGCCCGTCCAGACCGCCGTGTGATGCCAACGCGCAACCGGTGCCAAGGTGTTGGTCGGAAGCCAACTGTCCATTGCCGGATCATAGCGACCACCTATTCTGGAATACAATATACCAATAGTATCGTCAGCTCCCCCCCAGACGATCATCTCACTGCCGGTCCATACTGCCGTATGGAAAATACGCGCGCTGGGCGAGGAACTGGCGTCAGTTGCCACCCAAGTATCGTTCACCGGATTATAGCGGCCACCGGTATCAAGATAACCTACCCCATCACTGCCACCCCAGACGATCATTTCGCTTCCCGTCCATACCGCTGTGTGATGCACGCGCATCCCGGGATCAGTCACACTATTTACCTGATACCATTTATCCGCTATGGGATCATAGCGGCCACCCGTAGCGAAGACATTTCCATCATTCGCCCCCCCCCAGACGATCATCTCACTGCCCGTCCAGACTGCGGTGTGACCAATACGCCCATCAGGAGCCAGAGAACTAATCGCTACCCAAGTGTCGTTTGCCGGATCATAACGGCCACCGGTATTGACATAGCTATTAACACTGCCGCCAACATACCCGCCCCAGACGATCATCTCGCTGCCGGTCCAGACCGCCGTGTGCTTTTCCCGACCACTCGGCGCATCTGTCGTAGCAATGGACGCCCAACTATCGTTTACCGGATCATAACGGCCACCGGTATTGACAAGGGCACCACCATACCCGCCCCAGACGAGCATCTGACTGCCAGTCCATACCGCGGTGTGCTGGTTGCGCCCAGTGGGCGCATTCGTGGCGCTGACGCCCTCCCAACTGTCGTTTTTCGGATCATAGCGACCACCGGTGTTGATAAAATTGCTTCCGGAAAGACCACCCCAAACAATCATCTCATTCCCGGTCCATACCGCCGTATGAAATCGGCGCCTGCTGGGCGCTCCTGCAGTGCTGATGCCCGCCCAACTATCCGTGGCCGGATCATAGCGCCCCCCCGTATTCAGGACGATGCTTCCATCCCAACCGCCCCAGACAAGCATCTCGCTACCGGTCCATACCGCTGTATGATTTTGGCGGATGCTAGGTGCTCCCACATCGCTGATACTCATCCATCTATCTGTGACCGGATCATAGCGCTCACCTGTATTCATGGGAAGGTTGTTTAGCCCACCCTGACCGCCCCAGACGATCATCTCATTGCCGGTCCATACTGCCGTGTGGTACTCACGCGCTGTAAGATTCATCATCGATTCCCAGGTATCCCCGGTAACGCTACCAGATGGCGACATCCCCGCCGCCTGGGCATAACCTGTGATCGTGGGAAGCCGCATTGCGGCTGTGTGCGGCTGTGGGTCATGGGGCTTCCATTGTTTGGCATTCTCCACCCACCATTGATTGAAACCGGTTTTTTCCCAAACCTGAACTTGCACTTCCAGACGCTCATCGCTCTGGTTCAGCAAAGTTTCCCGAACAAAGGCCGATTCCATTTCATGCAAATGAAGTGTGGATGCAGAATCTGTATTGGAAGTTTCGGACGCGGTAAGAGTACGGACTTTCCGGGCAAAGGCATCAGCATCCAGTTCTATGGCTTCCTGAAGCCCCTTTTGCAGCATGTTGCCAAGCGGCACCCGCGCCGGGTCTTCGGTCTTCCCATTCTGACGAACATAGGCAATCCGGTAGCTTTTACTGCCAGAAGCAGTCACCGACGTTTCATCATCCGCATTTGCCAGCGCCGCTTCCACTTTGGCTTTCAGCTCCCCATGCTGGCGCTTGTCCCATACGTATGCGTTATACAACTTTTTCTGCACCAGCTGGGGCCGCACCAGGCATTCAGCAATAGCTACAGGATCATTACCCAAGGCGGCAAAAAGTTCACGCAGACGTTGCGGATCCCGGGTATTGCCCGCTATGCGCTTCAGCTCCGCTTGCAACATGGCATCGGTTATCCTTATGCCATAGCGGTCTTCCAGGGCGCTTTCCATGCGCAGATTGTCTTCCACCTTGGCGCGAATCCGGGCGTCACTGAGAATTTGGGAACGCGCCGGTTTGGCTGTCCGGTTTTCCTGGGGCCAGATACGATGTGACCAGCGGATATCCTCGATAACCGTCTGACAGGCAACCCGTTGCGCCATGTCAAAGCTCAGATCAGCGCGAATGTCCGACTGTGCAACACGGCTGCTGAACAGTAGCAGAACAAAAACAAAATAAAAAATACCGTTCTGGATGATATTTGGTTGCGGCATCGCGCGATACATACGGACGCAGTTGTTTTGTGATTGTGACATGGACGCCTCCTGACATTATTGATTTTATTCATCCAGGAACTCACTCGATATATCGAGTCCCTTGATTTTTGTTCCCCATTTTTTATCCGCCAAAATGCAGCTTTCGGGGCGTCCTTTCCTGCCGGGAAAATCGGATTCGGGGTTTGAAAATAGCGTATCTGGCGAATTGTTATAGTTATTAACTCGGCAGCAATCTATATCGCGTTCAGCCCGCTTGCCCTTGTTCGCGGCAAGGCATCAGCCTGCCGTTGTAGTGATTCTACAACAAGGGCTGATAACGCTGTCCGCGGGCAAGGGCAAGCGGGCCTGTCCTTATCGATCAATCGGTTAGGGGCTTCAAGAAAAAGCCAGCTCCGCGTTCCGGCTCTTGCCAAGGGAACAACCCTTGCCTGCGAGCCGCGCCTTGATCTGACCTTTTCTTGAAGCCCTGAATACGACATAGATTGTTGCCGAGTTAATATGTTGCCAAGAAGACAGCTGTGATACGCTGTAAACAAAGATAGTTGCTCAATCAGCATTTGTCCAGAAAAATCGAGCAGCCCGGAAAAGACGCTACACTGAGGTTATTCGCGCAAACAGGAGACAGCCCAAGAGCCTGTGCAGTGCATCCCTGTGTCGCACAAGGGCTGTTGAAAAAAAGCATTTGGCAATAGCCCGCCAAGGCCCAACAAATCATTCCCTGAGAGTGATCTTCAGTTTCCCGTCTTCCACCTGAATATCTTCCACGCCATCGGCAAAGGCTTTCCAGAAACCGTTGGCATCACCAAACTCGCTGATCAGATCCACATTCTTCAGTCCGCCCAGCCAGGCATTGGGAATGGGTACGCCCATTACGCTGACCCCTCTGAGTTTGATCAGCGGCCGGTCGTCATGAAAACCGGCCTCCACCCCGGCGGACACCCGCAGGGTCTTGCCCCCCAGAATGGGAAAATCCGGATCCACGTGGATCAGCATGCGCGCGCTGACCATGTCGTCCGAAAGATCTACCGCGAGCTTGCGCGCCAGATCCCGGTTGTTGGCCAGCAGTCCGTTCAACTCCCGCTCGCTGAAGAACAGGGCATGTTTGCCGCCCTGCTCCTGATAGCGCTCGGGGCGCAGCCATTGCTGGTCCGATTCATTGCGATCAGCCCCGGGGGCGGCAGGCCCGGGCTGATAACCCAGCAGCCGCAGCTTGCCATCGAGCTGTTGCTGTTCCTTTTGACTCAGCTCCACGGGCTTGAAGTCATGGGCATAGATATAGGTTCGCACCGCCCAGAAAGTTACCGCAGCGGTTATCAGGATGGTTCCCAGTACGATCCACAATACATGCCTCGCCCGAAATCCGCCTTTGCCCTGCTCCTTTTCTTCCGTACCTGCCGTTTCTTCCATTGTCCTGTCCTGTCTGTCAGTGTATGTTCAGATCATAGGGAAGACGCACGAAAATACCTTTCGGATCTGTATGCTGCAACAGATATCCGGCGCCCTTCCACAAGGAATCCAGCATCGGCAGGCCGGTACCTGCTGACGCGGTAAAGCCCAGCTCTTCCATGATGTCGTCCATGAAACTGCCTGGCTGCTGGTATTCCTCGATGCTGTAGTCCTCCAGGCCCGCCTTGTCCGCTGCTGCGGCAATGGCATCTTCGAGACCGCCAAACTTGTCCACCAGCCCCAGCTTCTTTGCCCGTTTTCCCGACCAGACCCGCCCCTGGGCGATTTCATGTACTGCCGTCCGGTTCAGCTTCCGCCCTTCGGAAACCTTGTCCAGAAACTGGTCGTAGATGCTGTCGATGAATTTCTGGATCACCGCCAGCTCTTCCTCGGTCTTGGGACGGAACAGGCTGAAGATGTCCGCTGCGGGAGCGGTACGCGCTGTTTCCACCTTGACACCAAACTCATTTACCAGTTTCTTGATGTTGAGAAACATGCCAAACACGCCGATGGAGCCGGTAATGGTATTCGGTTCGGCATAGATTTCGTCGGCATAGGCCGAAATCCAGTAGCCTCCGGAGGCCGCCACCGTACCCATGGAAACGATGAGGGGCTTTTCCTTCTTCAGCAGGATGGTTTCCCGCTGGATGATGTCGGAAGCATCGGCACTGCCCCCGGGACTGTTGACGCGCAACACCACGGCCTTGACCTTGTCGTCTTCCCGGGCCTTGCGCAACAGGCGCGAGATGTAGGTTCCCGCCACCTGGTCTTCATCATCACCGGAGAGGATATCGCCTTCGGCATAGATGATCGCCAGCTTGTCCTTGTCTTGGTCATCCTTCTCCACGCTGGCAAGAAAATCGGAAGCACCGGTGAGACGCTCGATATCTTCTCCTGCATCGGTACCCGTGAGTTCACGCAATCGTTCCAGCACCACGTCGTAGTAATCAACCCTGGTCACCAAACCCCGGGCCAGCGCCGTCGGCGCATCAATCACCGCCTCTTCCCGGGCCAGCCGATGCAAACTTTGCGGAGGCAGATTGCGACTTGCGGCAATGCCATTCACCACTTCATCGAACATGTCTCCCAGGAGACTGTCCAACTGTTCCCGGTTTTCCTTGCTCATGTGATCCAGAAGAAAAGGTTCCACGGCGGATTTGTATTTGCCGACCCGGGTCACCTGCACATCGATGCCATATTTTTCGAAGGCCTGGCGGAAATAGGTCACCTCGGCCGCAAAACCATTGAATTCCAGCAGTCCCAGAGGATTGAGCACGATTTCATCAGCAGGCGACACCACATACAGGGTTTCCTCGTCCAGCCCTTCCTGCCAGGTGATGACCGGCTTTCCGGATGCCTTGAACGCAGCAATAGCTTCCCGCAGTTCCTTGAGTGCAGCCCAGCCGGAGGCATAACCGTCACGAGCCACGTTTCCTTTCAGATACAGGCCACTTACATGCTCATTCTGTGTCGCCTTGCGTATGGCCGTGACCAGGGTACGCAGGGATTGCTTGCCAACATCTTTTTTCTGCACCGCGCCGTCTATCAGGTCAGTAAATTTCTGTCGTGGCGCCTTGTCCGTAATCGGAACCGACAGGTTGATTACCAGCAGCGTATTGTCTTCCAGTGGTTTGCTCATTTCCTGTCCGGTGATCACCAGCCCGGCAAACATCACCAGCAATACCACAAACAACACCAACCCCACCAGGGTGGCGAATACTGTTTTGACAAAACCTTTCATGAAAAATCCTTGATATATACAGGCGTCATCACGCCAAATAAAGGGAAACTGCAATCAGTATGCAATTGGAACGCGAAACACGAGCCGCTGCAAGCCCCTAATCAGACTGGCAGAAACAGCCCCGCGCTGTACAACAGGGAAAAGAACAGCTGGAAACGGGCAGTATGTGCCAGCAGTGCGTTCAGTTTCCGGCCATGAGGCCAATGGAATATCAGCCACATCAGATACAGGGCGACCAGCAGCCCGGGCAGCAGCCACCAGGCAAACTGCTGTCTCTGCCACAGAATACCCGGCAACAGGAAAGGGCCAAGGACAAGCAGCGCATATTCCACGCGGCTGAAGCCCACGGGCAGCAACACCGCCAGGGTCTTTCTTCCCGCCTGCGCATCCGTGTATCTGTCCCGATAATTGTTGACCACCAGCACCGCCGCAGCAAAGGCGCCCAGGGCAGTGGCCGGAGACAGAATCGACCAGGAAAGTACGCCAGTTTGAAGATAGTAACTTCCTCCCACAGCGCCCAGGCCAAAGAAAATCCAGACGAACAGCTCCCCCAGCGGCGAATCGGAAATGGGCCAGGGGCCGCCGGAATAGGCCGCACCTGCCAGCAATGAGGCCAGGCCCAAGAATACGATTGGCCAACCGCCCTGGAACACCAGATAAAGGCCCAGAACAAACGCCAGAGTGAAAGCGCCAAAGGCGGCCTTTCTCACCTGCCGCACATCCAGCAGTCCGAGGGCCGAAGCCCGGGGCGGCCCCAGGCGATCCACGCCGTCCGTACCCTTGAGATGATCCGCGGCATCATTATGCAGGTTGGTGCCAATCTGGATGGCCATGGCCGCAAGCAAGGCAGCCAGGGCCGGCAGCCAATGCATTTCGCCCTGGGCGGCCACCGCAAGCGCCGTACCCAGGACTACAGGGCTGACGGAAAGACCCAGGGTTTTGGGACGGACAGCGGACATCCAGGCATGCAATGAATTACTCATGCCTGATCAGGCCCATACAGTTGAAAAACTCATGGACGACGCGGATACTTGCTGAAGTCCGGAGGACGTTTTTCCAGAAAGGCGTCCCTCCCCTCCCTGGCTTCTTCCGACATGTAGAACAGGGCGGTGGCATTGCCTGCCATTTCCTGAATACCGGCCAGACCGTCCGTATCGGCATTGAAGCCCGCCTTGAGCATGCGCAAGCTGGTCGGCGAATGACGCAGCATTTCCTGACACCAGTCCATGGTCTCGGCTTCCAGTCTGTCCAGAGGCACTACCGTGTTGACCAACCCCATTTCCAGTGCTTGCCGGGCATCGTACTGACGGCACAGAAACCAGATTTCCTTCGCTTTCTTCAGCCCTACGCTGCGCGCCAGCAAGCCAGCGCCCAGACCTGCATCGAAAGAACCAACTTTTGGCCCGGTCTGGCCAAAGCGGGCATTGTCTGCGGCAATGGTCAGATCACAGACCAGATGCAGCACATGTCCACCACCAATGGCATAACCGGCGACCATGGCCACCACAGGCTTGGGAAGACGCCGGATCTGCATTTGCAGATCGAGCACGTTCAGATGTTGTACCCCGTCCTCATCCTTGTAGCCGCCTTGGGTACCACGGATTTTCTGGTCACCGCCGGAACAGAAAGCCTGCTCTCCCGCCCCGGTCAGAACAATGACCCCGATCTCCCGGTCATGATGGGCATGATGGAAGGCATCTGCCAGTTCATCCACGGTACGCGGACGGAAGGCGTTGCGCACCTCGGGCCGGTCGATGGTGATCTTCGCCACGCCATCGAGATGTTCATAGCGGATGTCCGAGTAATCCTTGCCCTCTACGGGTTTCCAGTTGAAGCTGCTGCTCATGTCTGTTCCACGAATTGCCTGATCAGTCGCAGATACTGCTGGCGGCTGGCTTCCGCGTCAATGACAATTTCCACCAGCCGACAGCCTGTTTCGGACAACACTTCGGCCAATACGGGTTCAATGTCTGGCTGCCCCCGCAGCTGCCGGCAGGAAATACCAAAAGCGGCCGCCAGGCTTTGGTAGTCCATGGGCACGGGGGTACGCCAGCCCTGTTCATGCAAGGCCAGCTCATGTTGCGGCAGATAGTCGAAAATACCGCCGCCACCATTGTTGAACAGCAACAACAGCAGATTTTGCTCCCGGCACAAGGCCAGCGCGTTGAGATCATGGAAGAACGCCAGATCCCCCAACACACCGACAGCCAAGCCACTTCCCCGCCAGGCCGATGCCAGACCAGCCAGGGTGGAAAGATTCCCGTCGATGCCACTGGCGCCGCGGTTACCGTGCAGGGCAATGGTTTTTTCACGGGTGCCGGAACAGGCATCGAAGAAACGCACCGGCAGGGAATTGGACAGAAACAGCAAGCTGTCATCGGGCAACTCGTCCAGGAGAGTGCGTAACAGCTGTGCTTCCAGCGGCAATGCAGTTCGTTCCAGTCTTGCCTGTGCCTGCTGTTCCCTTTTCCGCCACTCCTCCAGCCACGAAGCCGATGTTGGCGATGGCAAGGCGGCACACAAGTCCGCAACCAGCCTTGCCGGGTTGGCTGCCAGGGTTTCGATGCGGCGCCCAGGCAGATCCAGGCTGCGTCCGGCGTCGTTTACCCACCAGTACGCCTTTTGATCATTGCGGCTCAGCCAGTTTTGCAAGGTTTTCGAAACCGGCAGGCCGCCAAAATGCAGAACCCAGTCGGGCTGCAGGCGCTGGCAGGTTGTTGGATTACGCAGAAACAGATCATAGGCGGCCAGGGGTCTGCTCCTGTGAGAGGACAAAAAACGCAGACCCGAAAGGGGATCCGCCAGCACTGGCGCGCCACAGGCCTTCCCCAACTCCAGAATTTCCACGGGAAGCGCTCCCGGCCCGCAGACGATCACGCCTTTGCCCCCGGCCAGTTCCCGGGCCAGGGAATTCAGCTCTGCAGGCTCCAGACAAAGTATTCCCGGTTTCAGCGGTTTGCGGCCAACCGCGGTGATGGTTGGCGGCAGCTTCTCGGGCACCAAAGGTTCGCGAAACGGGAAATTGAGATGAACAGGGCCGGCCCCAGGCCCCAGGGATTCACGCAGGAGTTGCCGTCCCAGGGCACGCAAGCGTCTTGCCAGGTCAGAAGAGGCATGTGGAGCGGAAAGCTGGTGAAAACTGCGCACATGACGGCCAAAGATCGCCACTTGATCGATGGTCTGGTTCGCGTTGCAGTGGTGCAGTTCCCAGGGGCGATCGGCACTGAGCAGAATCAGGGGAACCTCTTGACGGTCGGCTTCCACCACCGCAGGGTGCCAGTTGGCCACGGCGGTTCCAGACGTACAAACCAGCGCTACCGGGCACCCCGAAGCCCTGGCCATCCCCAGCCCCAGCCAGGCGGCACTGCGTTCATCCACAGCTGCAAATGCCTCCACCCCCTCATGCAATAGCGCCGCCAGAGTCAGGGGCGTACTGCGGGATCCCGGAGAAAACACCAGCCGTTTCAGTCCGACCTCCACCAGACCATCGAGGAGCGCCAGACTCGCATCCAGATTGATTCGTCCCTGATCCATCACCGCCCCGTAAGCGCACGCAACATGGGCTGGAACTTCAGCTCGGTCTCACGCAGCTCCTTTTCCGGCTGGGATATCCGGGTAATGCCCGCGCCGGCATACAGGGTAGCCTCATTCCCCTGAATGCGGGCGCAGCGCAACAGAACGGAAATGTCCGCCTGCCGGTTGTCCCCCAGCCAGCCAAAGCCACCGGTGTACCAGCCCCGCTGCCGGCGTTGCCTCTCTCCCATCCATGCCAGCGCCTGCTCCCTGGGCATGCCTCCCACCGCCGGTGTGGGATGCAGTTTTCCCAGCACTTTAAGGACGCGGGCCTGGGGAAGCAGTTCGCCGCCAATCGCCGTGTACAAATGCGCCAGATTGTTCAGATTCATCCTCCCCGGTGATCTTGCCACGCCAAGACTGCGGCAATAGGGCCGCAGGGCATCACGGATCGCCGAAACCACCGGAGCATGTTCATGGGCTTCCATGCCGGGATCGCGCTGCCGGGTGGATGCTGGGAAGGTTCCCGCCAGCGCATCGCAATGGATACTGCGCCCATCCATGTGCAGCAGTTTTTCCGGGGTAGCAGCAAGCAGCACATCGCCGCCAAAACTCACGGACAACACCCGGCAACCAGGATAACGGCGGGCCAGATCCGGCAGCGGACTGCGATGATCCACATTGTCGTGGAAACGCAATTGCAGACTGCGGCTGAGAACCACCTTGTCCAGCACCCCATGCGCCGCCGTGGCCACTGCCCTGGCAACCTCTTCTTTCCAGTCGGTGCTGTCAGGCTGTTCCAGAACCACGCAGGAAGGCCGCGGCTGGCGGCTGCCCGTCTCTGGCTCCAAAAGCCTTTCCAGTTCATCGAACCAGCGGAACAACCGTATTTCCGGCTCCTCCCCCCGATCCAGATCGCAGTTGAAGGTGATGATACATCGCCCCTTGCACCATTCCACGAGCAATTCCGGCACCTGAATGAGCGCATTTTCGAAACCCCGCCAATGTTCACCTGGCTGAAACTCCGGATCGAAGGCAAAACCAAAAAAAGCCCTTGCGCGGGGCCGGGCGCGCCCCTGGGTGATGCGTGTCCAGCGAGTCTGCATGATCTGCCACGCCGCATCCAGTTCGGCAAAACGCTGATCCCCGGATGCCGTTTCCCTGCGCGCCATACCCAGCCCAAGGAGGCACTGAGCTGATTCCGGATGCTGCCAGAACTGCCAGTCCCGTGCGGATGCCGGCGGTGCAACCGGTGCATCCAGGGGAACTTCGAAGGAAACGGAAAGCAAACCGCGACGTGAGGATGAAAGTACCGGCATGGCCAGTTGACGCAATTCCATGCGCAGCCGCGCCAGCCAGACGGGAACCGCTTTCAGTTTACTGGCTTGCCGGGCCATGGGGGCTTATTTGACGGTTTCGAAACGCCAGGGAATGATGAAACCACCCCGGTCGGTGCGCAGGATGAGCCTGGCTTCCCAGTCCATGCGCTGGCGAATGCAGACCGGCAGCAGGCCTTCTCCCTCGAAGCGTCCTTCAGCCACTTTTTGCAACAAAGGCCGGTTGTAGCCCATGTTCATGCTCACTCCGGAGAAATCCACTTCCGCCTTGTCCACGGCCAGGTTTTTGGTCTGGACAATCAGTTCAAGAGGCCTGGTGAGAGGAATATCTCTGGGTTCAATGGCAAAAATCACCTCGCCGCCTCCCGGAAGCGTCCGGCTGCATGCGCCCTTGTGCAGGTCACAGTCATCCAGTGGCAGCAGCTGCGCGGGAGGCGGTTCGAAGTAATCGCGAAAATACCAGGCAACGCCACCGAGCACGGCGGCGGCAGCCAGTATCACCAGAGGGAGAATCCAGGACTTTTTTTCCGCCATGAAGCAATACTAGGGCAAATCGCCCTTGCGGAACAGCCGATAGCCCAACCAGGCAGTCACGGAACCCAGAACAAAGGGATAGGCCAGCGCCCAGATCAGATAACCCTTCTCGCCGAAGTTGTCCAGAATGACATAGGCGGAAGGCCCCAGCAGCACCAGTTGCGGATCGAACAGCAGCATGGCGCCGGTGCGGAACACCTGCAGGGGATTGGCCAGGGCAATGGCGATGATGGTTTCCGGCGGCAACCCTTCCTTGATCAGGGAACCGAGCAGAATCAGATCCAGAAACAGCAGCAAAAACAGCCAGATGAGAAATGCAGAACCCGTGGCCACATCAGAAGAACGCGCCAGGGTCGAGACCAGCATGCCGATACCGAGGAAACACCAGGCCAGTGATATGAGAAATCCGGTGTAGAACATTACCTGGACCCAGGGAATATCCACGCCCTTGAACACGCCCCAGGCGACTGCGGCGAACATGGCCAGCACCACCGGCAGGAATACCACGAAGAAACGTCCCAGCAGCTTGCCCCAGAACCAGCTTGCCAGGCTGACCGGCAGGGAGAGCATGTATTCGAATATTCCCGCCTCCCGATCTCCTGCGACCGAACGCACCGTGGTGATCAGCACGAACAGCGGCAACACCGCCATGGTGATCTGCAGATAGGTGACCAGCATGCGTGACAGGCCGGTGAAACCCATGATCCGGGATTCGGTCAGGCCGGAGGCGAACAGCGCCACTACCACACCGCCAAAAACCAGGGTATAGACCATGAACCAGCGCGAACGCAAAGACTCGCTGATGTCGGCCATTGCAGTCAATAAAAGGTGTTTCATGATGACTTATTCTCCAGCCGCGGGATGCGAATGTTCATCGCCCCGATGGGCGTGGGTCTGTTCTTCCACTGCGTAGACATGCCGGCTTGCCTGGGCGAAATCCACCGCCCCTGGCTCCTTTTCCGGCGTCGCGCCCAGACCATAGCCCATGGGCGTTACCTTGCCTTTCACATACCAGGCCTTGCGCGCATCGATCCAGTCACCATTGCGATAATCGGTAACCCAGATTTCGGTTCCGGGGGCATTCTTCCAGTGCTGCTGATCCAGCCAGATCACGGCACAGCCGATGTCATCGAATTTGTACAATTTGCGCTTCTGTCCCGCAGGGCCGCCGCGTATCTGGGCGGCATAATTGTGATCACTGATGGCCATGGCGCAGCGAACGCAGACCTCCCGATCCCAGCGCACCTTGCCCGGTCCGGTATCCGGCTCGCCGGAGCAGGCCGCGAGTAACAGCAGTATCGCCAGAGACACAAATACCGTACGCATCAGTCGGTCGCCTCATCCAGATGAATAGCCTTGAGGATGGCCGCATAGCGGGACAACATTCCCAGAAAGCGCAACCGGTCCGGCCCGGCCACCCGGCCTTCCCAGATGATGCCTTCGCGCACGTCGGAGAAATTCCACTCCCGCGCAGTGCGGGCGAAAGCCTCGCTGGGACGGGTCAGCACCAGCCGGCAGCTGAGCATGCTGGTCATGTCCACATCGTCCGCCACATGGTCATTGAGCACGATCTTGCCCTGATCCATCTCCACCACCCGGTTCACCAGGGAAGCCACCTCATCGAGGCGATGACTGGAGATGATCATGGCGGCCCGGTCGCGCTTCTCTTCCAGCAACTGGAAGAAAATATGACGGGCCTCGGGATCAAGGTTGGCCGCGGGCTCGTCCAGAACCAGCAGTTGACAATCCCGCCCCAGAGCAATGCTGATGAGCAGTTTCTGTTTCTGCCCGCCGGACAGCTTGTTGAAAGGCTGATGACGCATTTTATGTACATCCAGCCCCAGTTTTCCCGCAACCTGGATCATTTTCTGCGGGTCACTGTCACAGACCCCGGCGGCAAACCGTATCAGTTGGTTCACGGGCATTTTCAGGGGAGGAGAAATCTGCGGCACAAAGCCCACATGCTTGAGAATCTCGGTACGATGCCGGCGCGGTTCCAGACCATCGACCCGAACCTTGCCGCCACACTGATATTCGCCCAGCAGGCAGCGGATCATGGTGGTCTTGCCCGCACCATTGGAACCCACCAGCGCCACACGATCACCGCGGTCGATACTCAGGTCTATTCCCTTGAGTACATCCACACGGCGAAAGCGCTTGGTCAGGTTCTGGAACTCGATCATCGTCATGGGTATGCCCCGCCCGATTCAGGATTCAATGGGAGGCGGGAGGATAACATAGCCACGCCCGCCAGCCTTCATGAACTCAAGCCCTTGTACTTGAAGGTGAGCGCTCCGGTCGGGCAGGCATCCACACAGCGCAGGCAGCGGGTGCAGTCCGCGCCAATATCCACCTCCATGGCTTTTGCCTTGCCCTTGAGTACCGTATCCAGCACATGCGGGACCAGACAAACCTTGCGACACTCTCCCTCATGGAAGCAGTTGGGCAGTTGGTAGCGCACCGTAAACGGAGAAGTAGCCCCCACGATGCCATAGGTCAGCCCGATGGGACAGGCGTAACGGCACCAGGCCCGGCGGGAAAAGAAAATCTCGAACAGCAGCAACAGCGCCACCCAGATCAGGGCAACTCCCGGCCCGTAGATCAGGGCCCGGCTGAGTATGCCGGTTGGAGAAATACTCTCATACACCGTATATCCGGTTACCACAGCCAGAATCACGAACACCAGCCACAGCCAGGTTCGGGAGCGGCGGTCGAACTGGATATCCCTGGCCCAGCCCTTGTCTACCAGTTTCAAATGCAACATCTCGGCCCACTCGGCCACCAGATGATAGGGACAGACCCAGGAACAGAAGGTGCGTCCTCCCAATAACCACCAGAGAATGAACACCGTGGTGGTGCCGATAACCAGGTTGATGACCACATGTTTGAAGGCCAGCATCACCTGCAGGGCCGAGTTCAGATCCGCCATGTGGAAACCGGCAAAACGTGAAGCCGTTAATGCGCCTTCAAGCAACTGGATATCCAGATGATAGGAAAGCACGAACAGCAGGTTCACGGCAATCAGCACCGCCCATCGTCTGCGCCGCAAACGTTCTGGCGGCGGATTGGCATGCTTTTCCGCCAACTCGATATGGATCTTTTCGATGCGCTCCTTGTCAGCAAACTTGTGGGAGTGCAACTCGCGCACTTCTTCCGGCATGTCCTTTTTGGAGATGCGCTTGGGGGCGCCACCCAGCAGCACCCGAATGGATTCGATGAAATTGCTCATAGTGTTCTCATCCCCTGGCTGTTGGCGCGACTGTCACTGCTGTCCATTACGATTACGGCTGGCTCCACCGGACAAACCATTTCACATACACCACATCCGACGCAGCCATCCAGGATCACCGGCGTCATTCTGCCGTCGATTTCCTGCAGCTCAATGGCATGCTTGGGCGGGCATTCATTCTTCTGGCGCACGGCCACCAGATCCACCTTGCCACTCTGGCGCTTTTCATCTTCCGCCGCGCACTCGGCAATACTGATCTCAATGGGACACTGTCGTACGCACAAATCACACAGCTCAAGATCATAGGGGTGTTCAGCCAGTTTGATGGGATTCCAGCGGTCGATCTGTGCATAACGCAGCTTGCCCTTGAAATCCGCGCCCCGGGCCAGCCCCTTGAAACCCTGCCCGTTGACCGCAAGGCACTGCTTCAGATTGACCGTTTTCGCGATGCCCATGTCCACTTCCGAGGGAAAGGAAATCTCATGGATCAGGGCGCCCGTGGGACAGGCCAACACACACTGCAAGCCATCACAGGAAAAATCACAGGCCTGCTCTCTGGGATCGATATGGGGAACACCCACGCCCAATCCATCCGTCATATCCGCCAGCTTGATCGCCTCTACCGGGCAGACCTGCACGCATTGACCACACTTTATGCAGGCAGCAAGGAATTTCTCTTCTTTCAGCGCGCCCGGCGGTCGTAATCGCTGCACCCATTTGCCCAGCACCGGCACCATGCCCAGCAGGGCCATACCACTCACTCCCACAGTGAGAGCGATGGAACGCAGAAATTTGCGCCGCTCCTTCTGTTTGGGCGTCAGACGTTTTTGTGGTTTCTTGCTCATCATCAGTTCTCCAGACTCTTGCGCAAGGCATCCAGGGCATGGCTCAGATCGGCGGGGTCTTGCGCCGTAGCCGGCACCGCCTCTTCTTCCTGCTCTGGAGATGCGGGACGCTCATTCAACGCCAGCATCTTAATATAAGGTTTGTCATCACGTACCAGCAGACGCGGTTCGGAGAAGGGTGCCAGGCGCTCCAGGAAATCCAGCACTTCCAGCAAAGGGGAGCCCTTGAAAAACTGGGCGTATGGTTCGTTCTGCCACAGGCGATCTGCGTAGGCATAGAGTTCATAGGGGCTGTCGCCTACACCATCCTTGTTCTGATCGAAGCCCTCATAATCACTCCAGTAGTTGCCTGTCCATTCATTGCGGTTGGCGGTGCCGCCACCGGAAACAATGATCTGGGTAAGATTGTCCATAAAACGATTGTCCTTGAAGATATTGCTGTGCCAGTCATTTAGAAAGCGAATGCCTATGCCGTTGTAGGCAATCAGGTTATCGGTAAAACGGTTGGTTGTGTCCGGCTGAAAGGGAGAAACATCGATGTACAGCCCGCTGGCGCAATACAGTATCTTGTTCCCTTCTATGGTCAGGTCGGAAGTTTCCTTGAAGCCTATGCCGATTCCCGTGGGTCCCGCGGCATGGGCAATATGGTTGTTCCTGACCACCACACTGTCGCTGTACATGAGAAAAATACCCACCGCATTGTTCACGTAATCATTGTTCTCCACCAGGTTATAGCGGGAATACATGAAATGCAGGGAATAACGGGCATTGGTTGTATGATTGCCGGAAATGACATTGTTCGCAGAGTACCAGACCACCATGTCCCGAACATTGGTGGTCACATTGTCCAGAATCTTGTTGTCGAAACTGTACCAGAGACGCACCGAATCGCCTTTTTGCCCCAGGGGAAAATCATCCTTGGAACTGATGTGATTGCGCTTGACGATGTTGTTTCGTGACTGCTGCAGATCCACACCGAACAGGACGTTGTCCATGATATTGTCCCGGATGACATTGAAATTGCCACGCACCTGTACTCCGGCATCGATATCGTTGGTGGATTCGCCGGAATTGGTCAGATGAAGATTCTTGAGGGTTACGCCATCTGTCTTGATGACCACTACGGAACCCTTGCCACCAGCATCGATGGTTACCTTGCCACGGCCATCGATAGTCATGGTTTTGGTAATCAGCACCGGCCCGGCATAAGTGCCGGGCGGGGGTATCAGGGTTTCACCCTCCGGAGTCTTGTCCACCAACTCCTGCAAGGGAGGATACTGGCCGGCAACAGCCATTGCCGGCAACATCAGGAGCAACAGACCCCAGAGGCGCGCGGACATTACTGCTGCCTTGCATCCTTGATCCGCAGCAACGCCGCAACCGCCAGCAGGGCTGCCATGAGCATCATCAGGCCAAAACCCGAATCCGGATAGGAGTGGGTAGTGAACTGCGCCACCTTGCCCTGACCAAACACGGTAGGCATGAAGGGCTTGACGGTAAAGGCGCCCATGGCGTTCAGGTTATGGCCGTACCACCAAAGCCAGGCGGAATATTCGATTACGAAAAATACCGGCAGCGCCATGGGTACGACGATGAGCAACCAGTACAGAATGCCACTGTTTTTGCGCGCCCCCCAGACCAGCAGAATCATGGCTGCAATGATTCCCCAGAAGACGATCTGCGAGGCCAGGGCCATCTTCTTGACCATGGGGCGAATCTCTTCCTGATTGTTGAAATAGCGGCCCAGGCTCTTTTCGTAATGCCAGCGCATGATCTGGGCATTGCTGCCTACCCACTCTTCCTGCTGATTCACTGGCTTTTTCTTCTGATCGATGAGGAAAGTACCCTTGAGCAAGGCGATGTTATCCATCTTGGCATCACCCGTTGCCGCTTTTTCCACGTCTTTTTCGATAGTCACGCCCAGCCCTTGGTCGCTCACCAGGGCGCCTCCCAGGCCGGCCAGCTTTTTGACCATCTCGTCTTTACTGTCTTTCTGTTCTTCCACGGAGACAGCGTCTTCAGGCAGCGCCTTCTTCATGCGTTCGATGAGTTCGTCATTCTGATTACGATCGCTGCCACGCTCCGTATCCTGATCCATGGAAGTTACCAGCGCCTCGATATAACCGGCATTCTGATACTTCAATCCATCGCTTCCATACCAGGTGAGATACATCCAGATCGCAATGGCGGCAAAACCTGCCGACATCAAAGGCACCCGGATCTTCGGCTTGGTACAGGCAAAACCCAACAGCATCACCGCCAGAAAAGCCATGAGAAAGGGAGAGAAAGCCCGTTCGATAACACCACCAGCAGCAATGGGATACATGCCTACATAGTGGTTGATCGTATCCATTTCGTGAACACAGTCCAGAGCTTCGCTTTCCTCGATTTCCTTCTTTTGTACCTTCTTGCAACCGTTGAACACACCGTTCATATGAAATTCGATACGAACCCCATCCGGAAATGCCTCCTCCGGATAATTGGGCGCGGTCAGCGAAACCCACCAGGCCGGAGCAAAATAAATGACCGCCAGCAATGCGATACTGGCCAGTATCAGCAGGTTGGAAAGAATGATGCGCTTGGACATGAGATTACCTGTTGGGTTGAAAAATCTTGGACAAGGAAATTAGGACTTTTTCCCGCATGTGACCATGATTTCCCGCAATCATGGCCACAATAATATCGGGGTTTTAACCGTCCCAAACAGAAAAAAGCGACAAGTCGCTTTTTTCTGTTTGGGGCCTCCCGCATTCAGCGGGAAGCCCAGTTAGTAACCTGCCTCGAGACAGATCAGGAAACCGGAAATCAATCGTAATCAGGATTGACGTAATCCTTGGAAGGCGCCAGATCTTCCTTGGGTACAGGAATACGGGACACGTAATTGATTACCATCTTCATGTCGTCATCGCTGAATTCCTTGATCTGCTTGATCATGTCCGGATTGGCGTTGCGTCGCTTGCCATCACGAATCCACTCGAACTGACGCACCATGTACTTGTAGTGCTGCCCCTGGATCCTGGGATAGAATTTTTCCGCATTGCCTTCGCCACGTTCACCATGACATTTCACGCAGTTGTCCTTGAACAGCTGCTTGCCCTTTTTATACTCGGGGGTGCCTTCCGCCCATTCGCCCTTGCCATTATCGGGATTCATCTTCAAACCCGAGATGTAATGGGTAACATCCGCCATGGCCTGGGGACCGCCAATGGATTCCGGTTTGGCAAAGGGATACATGGTGGGGTTGTCACGATTGCCTTCGCGGATATCAGCCAACTGCTTGACCAGTACCGTCTGATGCTGCCCCGCAATCTGCGGAAAAGTGCCGTCTTTTGTCCCCCAGCCTTCAGTAAGGTGGCAGGCCGCGCAGACTTCGAATACCTCGATGCCATTTTCATGATCCGGCTTCAGGTGCAGAGCTTCGTCGCGCTCACCACCTTTGGACATCCACTGGTTGGAAAAGGCGGTACTGCTGACGAGCATGGCAGCAGCAAAACCGAGCATTGACACCATAAAACGTTTTTTCATATCTCTGTTTCTCCGAAAAAAGGCTGCGGGTGGAGGCGAGCGTCAACTCTTCCACACCATATTAAAAAACAACGAAATAGTAACATTCCGCTTTTGGCACGCACTTGAGCAATATCAAGTGCCCAACATAAGTGATTGAATCAACAATTGTTACAGTATTTTTGTGGAATTTTCCTTTTCAACATCCTGTCAATCATCCTGGTAAGAAAGCCAGGCCAGAATATCCGCAATCTCTGTATCGCCAAACTGCTGAAATATCTGCTGATCCCTGGGGTCGGCATGAGTGCGCTTTCCCTTGCGGAACTTATCGATCTGGCGCAGCAAATACTTGCTGTGCTGACCGGTAAGCATGGGAATCGTAAGCAATCGATTCCCCTCACCCCTCTTGCCATGGCAGGTGGCGCATTCCTTACGGTACAATCGCCCGCCTGCGTCCCGGTTTCCGGGATAATGAGGAATATTCAGGGTACGCTTGCTCTGTTCCAGTCGCCCCAGGGCATCGAATCCTTCCTCCAGCGTCGCTTCTTCTTCCACCGCTTCAAGATGGGTGGGCAAGTCAATACTGGCCAGATAGGCGGTGATGGTCTGTACATCCTTCTCCGGGAGTTCCCGATCATTGGCAAAAGGAATCATGGGTATATTGATTCGCTTGCGGGTTTTGAATGCCTTCAGTTGCTTTGCCAGATAGGCGGGATTCAGTCCCGCAAGACGCGGATATTCACCGTCCGAAGTGCCCTGCCCATAGACCCCGTGACAGGCAGCACATATTTCCATGATGTCCTCCGCATCTTCCGCATCGTATTCGGGAATCAGCGCTGCCGTGGCATGGGTTTGCGGCAAATGATGGGCGATTCCCTTGTGGCAGTCGATGCAGGTCTTGTCCTGTTCCATGGCATCCTTGTGAATACGAGCGGCAAAACGCGCCTGCCCCTTCAGATCCATTACGGTGAAATCGTGGCAGTTGCGGCATTCTCTCGAATTCGTTTCTTTCATCACCTGCCAGACATGCCTGGCCAGCCGTGGCCGCCGTGCTTCAAATTTTTCCCGGGTGTCTATGGTCCCCACAAGCCAGTGATAAACCTCATTGGAAGCCTGAATCTTGCGAATGATTTTTGGAATCCACTCTTTTGGCACATGACAATCCGGGCAGGTGGCCTGTACGCCAGAAGGATTGGAAAAATGCACGGTCGTCTTGTATTCCTGATAGACATTGTCGTGCATTTCATGGCAGGAAATGCAGAAACTCAGGGTATTGGTGGCTTCCATGGCGGTATTGAATCCGCCCCACAGCACGACGCCCAGAACAATCAATCCCAGGGCGCTCCAGATTGAACGCTTTTTATTCATGTAGCGATTATTGAAAGAATATTCTCTGCAAAAAATACGGCCTGGCAGAGCCAGGCCGCGACATCTATCAGCTTTCCGGACTCATGGAGCGAGCTTCGAAACATAATCCGCCAGCACGTCCAGATCCTCGTCACTGAAACGCGGCTCGCCTGTGGGTGTAACCAGCACGCCTTTCATGGCCACAGACTGACCGTTGGCGCGCTTGCCGCTCATGATGTCCTTGATCTGCTGCAGAACATATTCCTTGTTCTGTCCGGCGATTTTGGGATAGGCAGGCATAATGGGCGACTTGCCATCCTTTCCATGGCAGGCGGTACAGGTCATAAAAAGGCGCTTTCCACTGGCGGCGGATGCGCTGCCAGCAAAAACGGAAACAGCCAGTAATACGGATACAGCCGCAGCGACAATAATTTGTTTTTTCATAACTACATATTCTCCTGAAAGAAAGAGGGGGTGACTGGTCACCCCCTATATTACAGCCTGAACGAGTTCCCCGACACCTTGCCTTTGATCAAGGCAGGGTCGGGGAGTAAGCGCCTTATTTGACTTTCTTGGCGCCGTGCTCTTCCAGGTAGGTCTTGGCACGCAGACCGAGGTCAGCGGTCTTGACCTGATACTGCCACCACTGGTTCGCCCAAAGCATGGCGTTGTTCCAGTCTTTCTTGGCAGCGGCTGCTTCGGCCTTGGCCTTGGCATCCTTGGCGAAGCCCAGCTGGTCAGTGGCATCCTCAACCAGCGCAACTACGGTCGGGAAATCCTTGTAGTTGTGGCTGGTGATGAAACCAACTACCTGGTTGATTACCGCCTGGGTCTCGATGTTGGTCTTGACCTGCTTCTTGTAATCCGCCTCGCTGTAGTTGGTGCCCGCAACCATGCCACCGGTCTTGGCCTTGTATCCCTTGGGCTGAACCAGGAGATAACCCTGCATCTCCAGGTGGAGTGCGGAGCAGAACTCGGTGCAGTAGTAGGGATAGACACCAGCCTTGTCGGCAACAAAGGTGGTACTCGCGGTCTTGCCTGGCTCTACAGAGAGCTGGACATTGTGGCCATACATGGCATAACCGTGTACTTCGTCCTCGGCACGCTCCAGGTTGGTAACGTGAATTGAGACCGTATCACCTTCGGTCACTTCAATGATTTCAGGCGTCAGGTGAGAACGGATGGCAGTGCCATACACATTGACGGTGCACTTGCCGCTTGCATCACAGGTACGCTCGATCTTCTCACGACCAGCACGGGTCTTCCACGGAGAACGCTCGTCCTTGCGGCTGTTCCAGCCGGACTTGTAGCGAATCGCGGGCTTGAGCTTGTCTGCCTTGATGGCCACTACATAGTGCGGCTCACCCAGGGGAATGGGCATGTCATACAGCAGTTGCATCTTGTCGCCGGAGATGTCGATGAGCTGGTGGTTCTGCGGATGCAGAGGACCGACCGGGTTGAAACGGTCGATGGCCAGCTTGTTCAGAGCGACCAGATACTTGCCGTCAGGAGACACGGTATCGCCTTCCATCGCCATCAGGTGACCCACGTTATAGTGAATGGGCAACTGATCCAACACCTTGCCTTCACAGTAGTCCCATTTGGTAATCATGGAATCCACATAGATGGAGGTGTAGGCCACGCACTTCTTGGAATCGAACTGGGTATGCAAGGGACCGAGACCTACGGCCACGGACTTGTCCAGTGCGTCCTTCAGGGCAATGATGGGAATACCATAGGGATCCTTGCCTTCGAACTTCTTGTTCTTCATGGCCGTCTGGATCTTCTTCCAGTCATAGACCCAGGTGTGACTGTCCAGCTTGCCGGATACGATGATCTTGTCACCGGTGGGCACTACATCAACACCATGGGGAGACTTGGGTTCGGGAACCAGATACATCAGGTTGTTGGCCACCGCTTCCTTCATGGAGATCAGGGTCATGCCGTTGACTTTCTTGCCAATCTTTCCGGCCTTGACCAATTTCTCTGCTTTCTGCCAGTTGGTGATGTGCAGGAAGTCAGTATCCTTGGAGGAACAACCCGCTTCAAAAGGAGGACGCCCTTTTTCGATACCGCCTACATAGCGCTCGGAACAGAAGGAGTTGGTAAAGCCCCAGCCATAGGTAGGCCCTTTACCCGCGTCCGACAGATCCTGACTGTAGGGAGGCATTTCGAAGGTGAAGGAGTTTTCGGGCTCGATACGGCCCTTTTCCATGTTGAACTTCCAATAGGTCAGACCACCACGATATTTCTCGTTGAACTCTTCCAGGGGCACGAAACCGCTTCCCTTATATGGGTGTGCGTACTGGGTGGCTTCCATTACGTACTCGGTATTGGGCGTTACAAAGGCGCCACCATGCTCGGAACGGAACAAGGGGTTGACCACGATCTGCTTGGTTTCAAAATCATGCAGGTCGATAACGGCAATACGCGGGTTGGCCTTGTCGTTGATGAACAGGTACTTGCCGTTGTAATCGCCGTTGGTCTCGGAAATGGCGGGGTGGTGGGTATCACCATAGACGATGTCCTTGCCTTCGATGCGCCCCTGCGCCAGCACTTCCTTGGATTCATCGTCAAAACCGTACCCTTGCCAGGGTTCCGGAGTGAAAACACCGATGTATTTGAGAATGCGCATGGACGGAATGCCATACACGATCACCTGACCACTCTGGCCGCCAGAGCTGAACGCCAGGTACTCGTCGCGACCACCCGTAGGTGTATAGGTTTTTGCCGCCGCCAATATGTCTTTTTCGGTCAGACCGCGCTTTTTCATCACGTCTTTCAACGTGTCCTGAGACCAGGCCTGGCCTCCAGCTGTCAGTCCCACCGTCAAGGCGATAAGGGAGGCAAGCATGGGCTTGCGTATTTTCATGGTATTCTCCTTCTGGTAACTACCTTATAAACGATTGAAAACAGGAAAGAAACGTATCCTCCTGTAGCAATCAGAATCAAGACCCGCCATGGATTGGCAGGGTGCCGGTTATACGGACAGAAGTAGTGTGTGTCATTTCACACAGGCTTGGTTTGACATAAATCAAAAACACCAGAATTTCCCCGGTTACTACCCTTGTGATGAATCCACGGATCACCCTGCACCCCTACAATCTGCCCCTGAAAAGCGCCTGGCCCGGTCGGACTCAGAAGCAACTGCGCATGCGGTGCGGCTGGATTCTTCGACTTCATGCCGGGGGGTACATTGGAACCGGGGACTGCGCGCCCCTGGAGAGCGCCGGCACCGAATCCTTCGCCCAAGCCAGGCAGCTGCTCGAAACATGGCGCGCCCGGCCTCCGGAGAATTTGCTTGAACAGCTATCCAGGCTGGAGCCCCTGCGCCGACACAGGCCTGCAGCCTGCCATGCCCTGGAAACCGCCATCCTGGATATTCTTGCCCGACAGGCCGGGCAGCCGTTGCGAGCTCTGCTGCAACAAACGACCAGCTCCCGATTTCAGGTCAATCATATGTCTGGAGATGCCTGCTGCGCTGATATTCCATCTTCCACTGA
The DNA here is from genome assembly GCA_026985055.1 of Sedimenticola sp. Lineage (GTDB taxonomy): Bacteria > Pseudomonadota > Gammaproteobacteria > Chromatiales > Chromatiaceae > Thiolapillus. Next base: position 45,822 of record JALSQZ010000090.1, read on the forward strand.
ACAGGGCTACCGGGTTGTCAAACTGAAACTTGGCATCAGGGAAGCGCAAGAAGAAGTCCATTGCCTGCGGATGATTTGTCAAAAGCTCCCCGCCGGGGTGTTGCTGCGTCTGGACGCCAATGGCGCCTGGCCGGCGGACAGCGCGAAACGGGTACTCGAACAGCTGGAAGGGCTGGCAGTGGAATCTGTGGAAGAACCTCTGGCGAATGCGGATCTGGAAGCCCTGTGCCAGCTTCAGGAGAACACTTCGGTTCCCCTGGCTCTGGATGAGTCCCTTTCCCGCCTGCCTTTCGATGAAGTGCTGGACAGCAACCTGCCGCGCTTGATCCTCAAGCCCGCCGTACAAGGCGGACTGAGCCACAGTTACCACATGACGGAATTGGCCGTCCAATCCGGCAAGCAATGCGTGGTCACATCCGTAGTGGAATCAGCGGTGGGCATCCACGCCGCGGCCCAGCTGGCCGCCGCCGTGGACGCCCTCTGTCCCGGACTGGCCCATGGGCTGGCGACGTCCACATGGCTGCAAAAGGATGTTGCCAGCCCCCCGCGGATTGAGGCAGGATGCATGCATCTTTCCAGCAACCCCGGGCTTGGTTTCAATGAGCGTATTCCTTTACCAGTTCAGGATCCCTTTCCATGAAGTGGATGCCGCTGGAGTGATGTTTCATGCCCACCTGTTCAGTCATGCCCACAATGCCTACAGCGCATTCATGCAAGATCTGGGATGGGATCTCAAGACCCTGCTCAGGGAAGGCATTTATCTGGTTCCGCTGGTACATGCCGAGGCGGACTTTCTGCTGCCCATGGAGTTGGACGATGAAATCCGGGTGCAGCTGCACCCCCTGCCTCCGGGCAAAAGCTCCATGGGTTTTCAATACTACTTCAGCAAGAACGGGCAAGCATGCGCTACCGTCATCACCCGGCACGTCTTCCTTGAGCGAGAAAGCCGCAAGCCCGTGCCACTGCCGGAAGACTTGAGAAACCGGCTTCAAAAACTTTCCTGAAGCGCACGCGCCGCCAGTGCTCTGAGACGTTTGCGCAGCAGCTTTCCCAGAGAATTGCGCGGCAGCCCCTCCACCCGGACAAAATGCCTGGGAACAAACCCTGCCTTGAGATGATCCCTGGCCCATGCTCTCACCGCTTGCGCATCCACATCTCCCTGATAGAGCAACACCAGAGCATCCCCCCAACGGGGGTCGTCCAATGATGTAATCGCCCGCGGTCCGATTCCCGGACATTCATCAAACAGCGCTTCCAGCATTTCGGGACAGAGATTTTCACCACCGCTGATGAGCATGTGATCGCGACGACCGCGCACATGCAAATGTCCCTGGTCGTCCAGCCAACCGGCATCACCGGTATCCAGCCAGCCCTGGGCGTCGGTGAGCGCCTGGCGCTCACCCCGGGTATTGCGCCAGTAGCGGGCCACGGACGCACCCCGAATCCGGATGGCTCCATCAGGAGCCGCTATTTCCACCTGCAAATGCGGCAGTACCCGGCCTGCCGCTCCTGCCTGCCAGTCCGGGTCGGGCGGGTACCAGGTTGCCACCTGGGAAGCCGCTTCCGTCAAACCATAACTGGGGCAGACCGGCCAACCGCGCTCCAGCGCCTGATGTACCAGTGACCGGCTGGCCGGCGCTCCACCCAGCAATACTACCCGCACCGAAGAAGGTGGCACCGTCTCTTCCTCCAGCAGCCGGTAAAGCATGCTGGGCACCAGTGATACATGGGTCAGGCGGTGTTCGCGCAACAGTGACATGACATCCGGCGGGGAAAAGTTTTCCGTGAGCACGGCCCGGGCGCCACGGCAAGCACAACGCAACAGAATGCTCAGGCCGCCGATATGATGCAGCGGCAGACAGGCCAGCCAGCCATCGGCTGCTTGCAGTTGCAGAAAATCACAGGCGGCCCGGGCGCTGGCGATCAGCGCTTCAGCGGTCAGCTCCACCAGTCTCGGCCTGCCGCCAGTACCACTGGTGGCCAGAAGCAGGCACGGCTGCCAAGGCTGCAAGGGGCGCCATGCTTCCCTGCCGGAATCCATATTCTGTCCTGCATCCCTGAGCAGGGACGCGTCATCCAGGCAGACCGGCCCGCCGGCCGCCTGCAACAACTGGTCGCGTACAACCGCAGGCAGATCGGGATCCATCGGCAGAAACACGCAACCCAGGCGCGGCAGCAGGAACAACAGGCGGGCATAGAGGGCGCGATCACGGAACTGACAGGCCAAAGTCATGCCGGGCCTGAGACCCATTTCCCACAGACGGTGACGCAAGGCAGCTTCTTGCCCATCCTGATCCCGGATGTTCTCCGCCCGCCCGTGGTGAATCAGGCAAAAACCGGTTTCTGCGAGCATGAACTTCAGCCGTCTTGCAGCCAGGAAACAACAAAGGCAGCGATACTCTCGGGCTGGTTGAGGGCAAGCACCGGAACCCTCACTTGCTGACCAGGCGCTTCATCGGCCGCAACGGCGATGATATGCGTATCCTCCTGGCACAACAGGGGCTTTTCCAGGGAAGGACGGTGAATCTCAATCTTGGGAATGGCTTCATGGCGAAAACCCTCCACCAGCACCAGGTTCAGGTCACGGATATCCAGCCGCCCGAGCAGTTCACCGAGTTCCGGCTCTGTATGCCCGTCTCCTTCGCGGATCCATGCGGTGCGGTATCGGGATGCCAGCAGTACCTGTCCTGCTCCGGCGCGACGCAGCCGGTCGCTGTCCTTGCCGGGCTTGTCCATCTCGAAATCATGATGGGAATGTTTGATCAGGGCCAGTTTCAGTCCCTGTCGGCGCAACAGGGGAATCAGCTTTTCCAGCAGACTGGTTTTCCCGCTGCCGGAAAATGCCGCAAAACCCAGTACCGGTACCGGAAAATCAGATGCAGTCACGTTTTATAGAACATACTTGTGTTGCCAAAAAAAATAAACCATATCAGAATCAGCTACCGCTGGCATACACTATGAACAACATTTCAATGCATTGGTTTATTTTTCAGGTTTCAGATGCTAGCCAGCTCCATTGACAAACCGGGTTCATTGCGTTTTGTACTGGTGCTTGGCATTTTGTGGACATTGTCCATTATCGCCATTGCCGCATGGACCATCTCTTCGGAGATAAAAAGCACGCTCACCCTGGCCACCATCGAAGCCCGCGCCTATTTCAACAAGGATCAGGCCATTCGCCTCTGGGCAACCCAACATGGCCGTATCTATGTGCCCCTTACCGCCGACTATCCGCCTGACCCCCACCTGTCCCACATCCCGGAACGGGACATCACCACACCTTCGGGCATCAGACTCACCCTCATCAACCCGGCGCGCATCATTCGTGAACTGGACGAAGATTACGGAAAGCTATACGGCGTAATTGGAAAAGTAACCAGTCTGTCCCCTCTGGCTAAGGAAAATCTTCCTGATGCCTGGGAAAGACACGCACTCCAGCGCCTCTACCAGGGAGAATCGGAAGTACTCGAAATCACTTATATCGATGACAAGGAGTATCTGCGCCTGATGCAGCCTCTCATGGTGAATGAAGGCTGCCTGTTGTGTCATGCGAACCAGGAATTTCAGGTTGGCAAGCCCGGTGGAGGCATTGGTATCAAACTTCCCATGCAGGACCTGCGCGAACGGCAGGCCAGAGCGATCAGATCAAAATCCCTGATCCTGTTTGCCCTGTGGCTGATTGGCATGGCCAGCCTGCTTGTCGGCGCCCGCATTCTGCGCAGACATGCCAGGCTGCGCGAGCAGATGCTCAATGAGCTGACCCAGAACGAGAAACGCAAAAGCGCCATCCTCGAAACCGCCCTGGACTGCATCATCACCATAGACAAATACGACCGCATCCTGGAATTTAATCCGGCAGCGGAAAAGACTTTTGGCTTCCGCCGGGAAGATGTCCTGGGCAAACGCATGGCCGAACTGCTGGTTCCTGAATCTCTAAGGGAAAAACATTACAAGGGGTTGCGCCACCATCTTCAGACCGGCGCCCGCAGCATTCTTGGCACCCGCATAGAAACCACCGCCTTACGTGCGAACGGTAGCGAGTTTCCCGTGGAACTGGCGATTACGCGGGTCGATCAGGGAGAAGAAGTGCTGTTCACCGCCTACCTGCGGGATATTGCCGAAAGTCGCGAAATGGCCGAACAGCTCTTGTTCCAGGCCACTCATGATTTCCTCACCAACCTGCTCAACCGGCACAGTTTCGAACAGGCGCTGCAGAAGCTTCTGAACAACAGCAGCGATGCCAGTGAACACTGTCTGATGTATCTTGATCTGGATCGTTTCAAGCTGATCAACGACAGTTGCGGACATACCGCGGGAGACGAACTGCTGCGTCAGCTTTCCCTGCTCCTGCAGGACAATGTTCGGAAACAGGATGTCATCGGTCGTCTCGGGGGAGACGAGTTTGGCCTGATTCTGGCGGACTGTCCCCTTGAGTGCGCGCTGGAAATTGGCAATACCCTGCTGAATGCCACACAGAATTTCCGCTTCTACTGGGACGACAAGATATTCAGCATCGGCCTGAGTATCGGCCTGGTGGTCATCGCCAGCAACAATCAGCAGGTTACCGAACTGCTGCATCTCGCTGACGCCGCCTGCTACCGGGCCAAGGAAGAAGGCCGCAATCGGATCTCGGTCACCAACCAGACCGATGGTGAAACCCTGCAGAAGCGCCGCGGCGAGATCGACTGGATCAACTGCATCGAGTCCGCTTTCGATCAAAACCGGTTTCTGCTCTACCAGCAGCCCATTGTCCGGGTCGGCGCATCTCCCGGAGAAAAGCCACTCGCCATGGAAATCCTGTTGCGCATGCTGAATCCCGAGGGAAATCTCGTCACCCCGGATCAGTTCCTCCCTCCCGCGGAGCGCTACAATCTCGTTTCCGTTATCGACCGCTGGGTTGTGCGCAGCAGCTTTCGCTGGCTGGCAAGTCATCCGGCCCCGGAATCCCTGCCCTCCATGACCACGATAAACCTGTCAGGCGCATCTGTCGCCGATCCCCTGTTCCTGGACTTCGTTCTGGAACAATTGCATACCCCCAACCTGCCGGCAAACAGCATTTGCCTGGAGATTACCGAGACGGTTGCCATTACCAACTTGTCCAAAGCACGCCGATTCATTGCCGAACTGCGTGACGCCGGCTGTCTGTTTGCCCTGGATGATTTTGGCAGCGGCATGTCCTCCTATGGTTACCTGAAAGATCTGCCGGTGGATTTCCTCAAGATTGACGGCCAGTTCGTGCGGGATATGGACAGCGACCCCATCAGCCTGGCCATGGTGCGCTCCATCAACGAGATCGGGCAACTCATGGGCAAGAAAACCATCGCGGAATTCGTAGCCAATGAAGAAACCCTGGGTCTGCTCAAAATGATCGGCGTGGATTACGCCCAGGGTTATCTTCTCGGCGAACCCGCGCCTCTGGACGACTGGCTTCCCCCTGGCGACTGACAGCACCGACAAGCATACCTGCCACAAGCCACATGCAAGCTCCCGCATTCCCTGTGACAAAACACCATCAGAATCCGGTAATGAACTAATTTATTCCAAAGTGGTCTTAATTGATGCAACAGTATTATTGATAATAAACGGAGTAAGAACATGTCTGCATTGATTGAAAATTTCCCCTATAACGGCGTGGTTACAGTAAACCGAGTCATTCTCAAACCGGAATTCAGCATCGACGACCTGCAGGAACGGGTAGCGTATTTGTGTGAAAACGTGAAAACCTACCATTCCGATACAGGGTTCGTTGGCGGCTTTGTGGCCCTGAACAGCGGCAATATTTCCAACGAAGGCAGTACCGTGGGACAAGCCGTGGAAAGCCCGCTGAAAGGGAAAGAAGCACTGATCGTAACCTTCTGGAAATCCTTTGACGAGCATGAGCAGTCTCATCGCAGCGAGACTTTTCAACCCTTGTTTCAAAAGGTTCTGGAGCTGTGCGAAAACGGCAATGAAGAAATTGCCTATGAGATGCTTTGGTCTGGCAAGGGCTATTCGGAAGAAGAAGCGCGCAAGGCGCGCGCTGCCAAACAAAACCATATGAAATCAGCGGCGTAAATCGACTGCCGCTATCCAGGCAAGGGGGAGAAGAATTTCTCCCCCTTTTTTCAGGAACCAGCCGCTGCGTATTCAGCCAGTAAAGATTCGCCTGAACTGAATCAGTTTTTCTTTCATGCTGGTTTCCCGAATGGTCTGCAGCAACTCGCCCAGCTTGAACGCATGATGGCTTTCGTACACCACGCCCAGCTGAGGCATGTCGGCCAGGCCGGCTTCCCGGGCATGTTCCACAAAGCCCTTGTTCTTCCAGAAGAAAGCACCCGGCATGGTAGTGGGAATCACCATCACGTAGAACATGGCCCGACCGAGAATGCTGCTCGCCAGGGCGATGACCAGGAGCAAGCCGAACGCCCATCCACCAACAGAACCGCTGGCCGCCATGAATATCGCCCACAAAATACCGGTCAGCAGCAGGAGATTGCGCAACCAGTAGGATCGGCCATAAGTTGTGCCCTGTTCATAGAAGGAGGCAGCAGCTTCACTTTCGCTGTGCCCCAGGCTGCGGTAATGAAAATACAGGCCAATACCTTCGAGCAGCAGCCCGGCTGCTGCCAGCCCGGCCAGTAGCCGCCCCTGGACAATACTCAGCTGACCAAACAGCAATCCGGCAAATGCCAGAAGCAGGGAACCCAGAACCAGCCCGGTGCCGGTAAACGCGGCGCCCGTATGCCAGTGATCCCAGTAGGGCCGGGCGGGAATACGGTACAGTTTGTACATGAAATAACCACCGAATCCCACACCAAACAGTCCCACAGCCGCCATGATATTGGTCACCAGCCTGGCCCATCCTCCGGAAAAAAGGTTGAACAGGGTATAACCGCCCAGACCGATGAAGAACAGGGTAACCCCCGCAATCTCGCGGCTGACAGGTGACAAGCGCAGATTGTAGAAACCACGATAGAAGCGATGCGGCTTGCCCAGGTGCATGTTGAGCTTGAACATGCCAAAGCCCATAAGGCCCAGCATTGTCAGCAACAAGGGCAGCAGCGCCTGACTCTGTTGCAGATTCTGCAATGGCGCCACGCCAAACCAGTTCCCCAGCACCAGCAGGACAAAAGCTCCCATCACCGCCTGCGCGCTCAGCGTAAAGGCGATATGCGCGTTTTCATGGGAACCCAGGAGTTTTTTCAGGCTCCACTTGCGTTCAAAGCCCTCTTTCGGATCGAGAACCGGCTTGAATTTCCCGTCACGCTCATCCTTGTGATATTTGAGCGGCATGCTGTCCACCCGCTGCATGTCCCGGGGCAAGGTGCGTTTTTGCTGAAAACGGATATTGGGGTGGGTGATGTCCGTGCGCGGAAAGCCGGGAATCTCGGTTTTCGCCTGCTCCCGCCCTTCGGGAAGATTCTCGATCACACCAAACTCCAATGCCTTGCCCAGACAGGCGGAAACGCAAGCAGGCTTGAGACCCACTTCAAGGCGATCCACGCACATGTTGCACTTGCTCACCTGGCCTTTCACAGGATCGAGCTGAGGCGCATTGTAGGGGCAAACCCAGGTACAGTAACCGCAGCCGAAGCAGATATCCGGATCCTGCAGTACCGCGCCATATTCGGCAAACTTGGTATAGGCCCGGGTCGGGCAACCCTTGAGGCACACCGGATTGTCACAATGATTGCAGGCCATGGAAATGTTGATGCGCCGGTAGTCGGGATAGCTGCCGCCTTCAACGAAGCCCACCGAGCGAAAGGCCAGATGCGCCGGGTTGTCATTCTTTTCCGAGCAGGCCGCTTCACAGGCATGGCAGGCGATGCAGTTGTCCGCGGTAAAGAAGAAACCATGCTGCTTGTAACGGTTGGGATTGACAGGCTCCTGAGGCTCGTCGTTGATGACGAAATCCTCCCGGCGCCGGGGATCGTTCTCCGGCACGGTTTCTATGGGTTTGCCATAACGGTTCAGCGGCTGGCTCTGTGCATCATTGAGCAAAGCGTATTCGGGTTCGTTCTCTCTTCTTGGAAACATGCTCATACCTCAGAATTTCCGCATTTCCATACTCAGGCGCGCAGCCTCTTTCTGGTCGGCAATCCTTTCCACCCGTACCGCTGACTGCTTGTAGGCCGGCTGGCGCGAATGGGGATCGAGCAGCCCCAAAGTCAGGCGATTGGCGCAATCATGGAAATGGAAAGGCAGGAACACCATATTCCTTGGCACCCTGCCCGTGGGCTGGGCCATGACGATGGCATCGGAACGGCGGGATACCAGGCGCACATATTCACCTCGACGGATGCCCAGCTCGGCGCACAGGTCCGGATTGATTTCGATAAAGGGTATGGGACTGTATTTGTTGTTGTTGCCAATCTTGCCGGTCTTGGTGCGTCCGTGCCAATGCTCGATGAGCCGCCCGGTGTTCAACCACAGGGGATATTCGTCATCCGGCACTTCATTGTTGTCGATGAAAGGCAGAGGAATGAGTTTTGCCCTGCCATCAGGGTACTGGAAGCTGGCCGGTTCGGTATAGAGGCGTTTGCCTCCACGCGGCGGCTCTTCCCCCTTTTCCACCTGTGCGGCGGTATAGGGCCATTGCACACCCCGCTTCTCTTCCAGCAACTCATGGTTCATGCCGGAAATATCCGCCAGCCGCCCCTTGGACAGTTTTCCCATTTCCAGAAAGATATCGGCCGCTTTTTCCGGAAAATTCACTTTGCCTTCCTTGTTGAAGCGCTCCGCCATGCGATTGAAGATCCAAAGATCCGGCTTGGCCTGGCCCGGCGGGGTGGCAATGGGCTTGACCAGATTGATGCGCCGCTCGGTATTGGTCATTACTCCCTCTTTCTCCGCCCAGGTGCCCGCGGGCAAATATACATGGGCATATTGGGCGCTTTCCGTATCCTCGTAGCTGTCCTGTACAGCACAGAATTCCAGCTTTTCCATGGCCTTGCGGATGCGTGCGGTATTGGGCAGGGAAGACATGGGATTGGTAGCAATGAGCCACAGCCCCTTGATCTCTCCGGATTCGATGGCATGGTAGATATCCGTCTGGAACATGCCCCGCTTCTTGGGAAAGAATTCCACATCCACATTCCAGAATTTGGCGATTTCCTCCCGGTGTTCCGGGATTTCCAGATAACGGTAGTTGGGCAGCCCGGAACAGGAAGACCATTCCCGGGTGCCCATGGCATTGCACTGCCCGGTGATGGACAGGCTGGTACCGCCGGGCTTGCCGATATTGCCAGTGAGCAGCGCCAGGTTGTTGATGCCGACAACACCATCGGAACCATGGGTGGACTGGTTGATGCCCATGGTCCAGATCTGCATGGCAGCACCGGCATTGGCGAAGCGCCGCGCCACATGACGGATGCGGTCTTCGTCTATGCCACAGATCTTCGCCGCAGTGGTGGGATCGTATTTTTCCACCTCGGCCTTGAGTTCCTCGAAACCATTGGTATTGGCGTCGATGTATTCCTGATCCAGCAGGCCTTCCCTGATGATCACATGCATCATGGCGTTCTGCAGCACTACATCCGTGCCGGGTGTGATGGGCAGATGAATGTCGGCATTCTGCGCGAGCATGGTGACCCGGGGATCGACCACGATCAGGGGAAAGCCTTTTTTCTCCTGGGCTTCCTTCATGCGCCAGTAGATGATGGGGTGCTGCTCCGGCAGGTTGGAACCCCAGGCAATGAGCAGGTCGGTATGTTCAAAGTCTTCGTAACACCCCGGCGGCCCGTCAGAACCAAAGGAACGCTTGTAACCGGAGACGGCGGACGCCATGCACAAGGTGGTGTTGCCATCGTAATTGTTGGTGCCGATCAGCCCCCGGGTAAGTTTCCCCAGTGTATAGAACTCCTCGGTGAGCATCTGCCCGGTGGAAATGATGGCAACCGAATCGCGCCCGTACTTTGCCTGGATGCGGCGAATTTCATCATGAACCCGATCCAGAGCGGTATCCCAGTCAGTCTCCTGCCAGTCGTCGTGCCAATGATCACGTATCTTGGGCACACTGCCGCGACCGGCAGAGTCAAACAGCTCGTGCTCGAAAATACCTTTTAGGCACAGCTTGCCTCGATTCACGTCCGCATCCGCCACCCCCCGGGAAGCCACGGGCTTTCCCTGGGCATCCAGGCCAATTTCGATGGAGCAACCGGTGGAACAGTAACCACAGGTAGCGTACTGCCATTCCACCACGCCCTTGTCAGCGATCTTGATCGGATTTTTCTTGCTTCGTCCGAATAGCATCTGTTCTCACTCAATATTGTGGATTTTTCCCCTGTCCCCGGCCCTCTCCCCAAAGGGAGAGGAAGAAGGGCAGGGAGGGTGACTCAGCCTTCCGTCAGGCTCTGATGAAAAATGGCCTTGTGGATATCCCCCAGACTGAGCATGCCAACCAGCTTGTCACCCTCGGCTACCGGAATACGGCGAAAGCGATTGTTGGCCATGATGATGGCCGCCTTGAGTACCGGCATATCCGGAGAAACGGTTTTCGCACCCCGGGTCATGAGGTCTCCGACCTTGCGGTTCATGATGGATTTGTATTCCCGTGCCTTTTCCTTCAGGTCGATGGTTGCCATACCCTCCATGGCATCCTCGACACTGGGAAACAACTGGGCCAGCACATCCTTCTCCGCGATAAAGCCAATCAGCTTGTCGCCATCCACTACAGGAAGGCCACTGTAACGGTACAGGCACATGAGAGAAGCCACCTCCTGTATGGAGGTGTCTTCCGTCACACTACGCGCGCCCTTTGTCATTACGTCTCTTACCAACATGTCTCAAACCTCAGTCCTGATTTCAGGCGCCGTCTTCCGTGGACGACAGCCTGAACAAATTTACAATTGGACATACACTATCCCGTCTTCCACCTTGGCCGCATAGGTATTGGTGCAACCTTCATCCGGCCCCAGTGCCTCACCGGATTCCAGATCGATTTTCCAGTTGTGCAGGGGACAAGTCACGGTATGCCCTGCGACGATTCCCTGGGAGAGAGGACCATTCTTGTGCGGACAGGCGTCACGCACGGCAAATACCTGATCATCACTGGCGCGGAACACAGCGATGCTGCCATCTTCAATTTCCACCACGCGGGAACCCAGCCGGGGAATATCTTCCAGGGGGGCGATCTTTTTCCAGTCAGTCATTTTTTGCTACTCCGTTGCCGAAACCGGTTCCGGCAAAAATTTCATTGTGTCCGAACCAAACGCTCAGGCACTGATCTTCTACAAGGTTGAAGTGGTGTCAGAGACACCACTCACCAGCATCCGAACCAGCCCGCTCAGGCGCTGATCTCCTACAAGGCTGAAGTGGTGTCAGAGACACCACTCACCAGCATCCGAACCAGCCCGCTCAGGCGCTGATCTCCTACAAGGCTGAAGTGGTGTCAGAGACACCGCCCACCAACTTCCAAACCAGCCCGCTCAGGCGCTGATCTTCAAGGGTACGAATTCATGGGCGGCTTCGCCTTCGGCGCGGGCTTTCCAGGGATCCACCTGAGCGACTTTCTGTCCGATCTTGAAGCGCTCGTACAAGGCCTTGCGCTCTTCTTCATCATCCAGTATCCGCTCTTTGATATAAGCCAGCCCGACACGCTCGACCCAGGGTGCGGTACGCTCCAGGTAATGAGCCTCTTCCCGGTACATCTGGGTGAAGGCGCCGCAGTATTCCAGCACTTCCTCTTCCGTATCCACCTTGCACAGCAGATCGGTAACACGCACCTTGATGCCGCCATTGCCGCCGATATGCAGTTCGTAACCCGAATCCACGCAAACCACGCCAAAATCCTTGATGGTGGCCTCGGCACAGTTACGCGGACAACCGGAAACCGCAAGTTTGAACTTGTGCGGCATCCAGGAACCCCAGGTCAGTTCTTCCAGTTGCACGCCAAGACCGGTGGAATCCTGGGTGCCGAAGCGGCACCATTTCTTGCCTGCGCAAGTCTTGACCGTACGCATGGCCTTGCCATAGGCATGACCGGAAACAAAACCCGCGTCGGAAAGGTCTTTCCACATCAGGGGCAGATCTTCCTTCTTAACGCCAAACAGGTCGATGCGCTGGCCGCCGGTTACCTTCATTTCAGGTACATTGTATTTTTCGCAGACCTCGGCAATGGCGCGCAGATCCGACGGCGTACACAGGCCGCCGAACATGCGCGGCACCACAGAATAGGTTCCGTCCTTCTGGATGTTGCCATGGGCCCGCTCGTTGATGAAGCGGGACTGGGGGTCGTCGTGGTATTCCTCGGGCCAGCGCGCCAGCAGATAGTAGTTCAAAGCAGGTCGGCAGGTGGCGCAGCCGTCCGGAGTTTTCCATTCCAGGAAGTCGAATACGGCGCGCATGTCCTTGAGCTCATGTTCAGCGATGGCCCGAATCACTTCGTCATGGGAATGTTCGGTACAGGCGCACACGGGTTTCTTGCTCGGTTTCTCTTCATAACCTTCACCCACGGTACTGGACAAAATGGCCTCCACCAGGCCGGTGCAGGAACCGCAGGAAGCCGAGGCCTTGGTGTGTGCGCGCACATCATCCAGGGTAAAAAGCCCCTTGGTCTGAATGGCGTTGACGATATCGCCTTTGGTGACCCCGTTGCAGCCACAGATCTCGGCATCGTCGGAGAGGGCGGCGACACGTGTTTCATCACCATGACCGGCATCCCCCAGATCATGCTGGCCGAACAGTATGCTGCTGCGGAAGCCGGAGATATCCGTGCCCTCGCGCAGCAGCTGGAAGTACCAGGTACCATCCATGGTGTCGCCGAACATGACCGCGCCCCGGATACGGTTGTCCCGCACCACCAGCTTCTTGTAGACATTTTGCGCCGGATCCTGCAGGACCAGGGTTTCATCCCCATCCTCCTCATTGAATTCTCCCGCCGAGAACAGGTCGATACCGGTAACCTTTAGCTTGGTGGAAGTCACCGAGCCTTCGTAACGGGCAATCCCCATCTTCGCCAGATGATTGGCCGCGACCTTGGCCTGCTCGAACAAGGGAGCGACCAGGCCATAGCACTCGCCGCGATGCTGCACACATTCACCTACGGCATAGATGCGGGGATCGTAGGTTTGCATAGTGTCATTCACCACCACCCCGCGCTCACAGTAAAGCCCGGCCTTTTGCGCGAGATCCATGTTGGCACGGATGCCCACGGCCATGACGACCAGGTCGGCCTCGATTTCCTCGCCATCGGCGAAACGCAGACCGGTGACATGATCCTCACCCAGCACTTCTGCTGTCTGGGTCTCCATGAGAAACTTCAGTCCCTTTTCTTCCAGGGATTTGCGCAGCATTTCAGCAGCCGGCCTGTCCAGTTGCCGCTCCATGAGAATGTCCATGAGATGTACCACGGTCACATCCATGCCATTGAGTTGCAGGCCATTGGCCGCCTCCAGCCCCAGCAGACCGCCACCGATGACTACCGCCTTGTTCCCGGTTTTTGCCGCTTCCAGCATGGCATCCACATCAGCAATGTCACGAAAACCAATGACGCCGGGCAGATCGGAACCGGGAACCGGGATGATGAAAGGATTGGAACCGGTGGCCAGCAACAGGCGGTCATAGGGCACTTCCAGGCCGGACTGAGCGATCACCTTGCGGTTTACGCGGTCGATTTCCACCACGGGATCACCCGTGTGCAGGGTGATGCCGTTGTCCTCATACCAGCGGCGGTCATTGAGTATGATCTCGTCGATGCTTTTCTCCCCGGCCAGAACCGGAGAGAGCATGATGCGGTTGTAGTTGGGATAGGGCTCGGCACCGAAAACGGTGATCTCGTACTCTTGCGGCGCAAGCTTGAGCAGCTCTTCCAGGGTGCGCACACCCGCCATGCCGTTTCCTACCAGTACCAGACGTTCTTTCATGGGGCTTCCTCTTGGAGATTTTTAGCCTGGAAAGCCGGCGCCTTCCAGCTGTACTTCTGTTGGCCCGAACTAATGCAAGTACCTTGCCAACCCCCAAGATATAACATCAACACACTGTTTTTATTTGTATTTTTTTGTTTTATCAATAACAACCAAAAGTCACTACCGGTAATCCGCACCAGTTTGGTGCCATCTGCCAGGCAACAGGCACATAAATGTATCAGCATTTCCTAATGAAAACGGACGGCAATGGTTCCTGGCCCGATCATCCATATAAACAGTATATTTTTCACGGGAAATCCCTATTCGGAAAACATGGCACGCTTCATGCTTGATATCCGGCAGTGATCGTTGTAATCCCCAACAGGAGTCAAAAATGTCGGAAGCAAAACTCAACCTGTTTTCATTCAGCGGCAAGATCAGAACCTTGCACCTGACCTGGTTCGCCTTCTTCCTCACCTTCATGGTGTGGTTCAACCACGCCCCCCTGATGGCGGCCATTCAGGAAACCTTCAACCTCAGCAAACAGGAAGTGAAAGCGCTGCTCATCGTCAACGTGGCGTTGACCATTCCGGCGCGCATCGTCATCGGCATGCTGGTGGACAAATACGGGCCCCGGCTGATCTTTTCCGGTCTGCTGTTCATTTCCAGCATCATCTGTTTCTTCTTCGCCATGGCGGACTCCTACCAGATGCTCCTGGCCACCCGTTTCGCCCTGGGTTTCGTGGGCGCCGGTTTCGTCATCGGCATCCGCATGATCGGCGAATGGTTCCCGGCCAAGCAGGTGGGCGTGGCGGAAGGCATCTATGGCGGCTGGGGCAATTTCGGATCCGCCGCGTCCGCCATGCTGCTGCCTACCCTGGCGCTGATGTATGGTGGTGAAAACGGCTGGCGCTATGCCATCGCCACCACCGGCGCCATCGCCCTGCTGTATTCCTTCATCTATTTCAAGCTGGCGCGCAATACCCCCAAGGGTTCTACCTATTTCAAGCCGAAGAAGACGGGCGCCATGGAAGTGACCAGCAAAGGCGATTTCTTTTTCTACCTGCTGATGAACATTCCCATGTATGCGGCGCTGGCAGTGCTGGCCTGGAAGCTGGGCCCGGCCAACCTGAACATCATCGGCGCCGGCGCCACCGACAGCATCTATATCGGCCTGTTCCTGCTCCACCTGTATCAGGCCTCCCAGGTGTGGCGCATCAACAAGCATGTGTTCACGGAAGAAGTGCCCGAGATCCATCGCTACAAGTTCAAGCAGGTGGCGATCCTGGATCTGGCCTATTTCGTAACCTTCGGTTCGGAACTGGCAGTGGTTTCCATGCTCCCCATGTTCTTCAAGAACACCTTTGACCTGAGCATGGTGCAGGCCGGCCTGCTGGCTTCCGGTTTTGCTTTCATGAACCTGGCTGCCCGCCCCTTTGGCGGCCTGTTCAGCGACAAGTTCGGACGCAAGA
>JALSQZ010000091.1 GCA_026985055.1 Sedimenticola sp.
CTTGCGAATCACCTCCCGCTTGGCCATCAACGCATCCATGGCCCTCAGTAGATGTTGATGGGTGATCCTGGAAGTATCGATGCCCGGCACCACCACCTGCTGAAGCCAGCGCAACAATCCCAGCTTGCTTTCGGGGTCACACAACCGATTGAACACCATCAACCGGACCGCCACCTCCACGTCGAACACCCGCCGGCCGGAACGCAGTGCCTGACGGAGCATCGGTCCCAGTCCTAAAGTTTCCCACAATTCGGTCAACAGCCAAGTTGGCCCCACCTCCAGAGCGCGCTGGAACTGGGGGGTGACCTTCTCACCGTCTTCAGGAGGGGTGTCGCTGGTGAATCTTCGGAGACTGTTGATCAGACTCTGGATCTGTTTTTCGTCCAGTTCATCCAGACGGCCCAGCTGGGCAATGTGACGTTGGCGTACCCGGCCGTTTTCGTCCCGATAAGACTCGACCAGGCGCAGGTATTTTCGACCACCGGAGTTGGATACGCGGATATACATGGCATGACATTATATGGACATATATAAATCATGTAAATTTCTATATGGAATATACGTGGCACTACAGGAATAAGCGCAAAAAAATGCTGAAGGCCGCATGAATCTGTGAGTTGATCAGTTTAGATTAGGGGGGAATTGTCGAAGTTGGGTGGCCAACATCAGAGCCATCAGTAAAAATCCCCGAGCCCTTCGCCGTGGTGTAGAAGTACAAGTAGACGAAGTGGTCAGGTACGGCGAGTTCGGACTCTTTTCGCAGCTAGTTCAAGAAGCCTGGCCTGATTACCCAATCAGTTCAAAACACCAAAAAAGAAGCCTGATAACAATATTCACGGCTTGGCCAGCCAGATACTATTGCTGAAAACCGGACATTTCAGATCGTTCGTATTACAGTCATAGCTGCATACTGACTCAGCCACTGGCTGGGTTGGAAGCGTTATATGTAAAATACCGATGTTCCCTAGAAAATGTGATTAGTTAGATCGATCCCGAACAGGCTTGTTTCTTATACGCCGACCAGATCCTTTTCACTTGGCTTTCGCTACAACCAGCCAGTCGTGCTGTTTTTGAAATCGATTCTCCAGAACGGCGCAATGCGATGACTCGCTCATGGATAGTAATATTTGGTTGACGTCCCCTGAATTTACCCGCCTTCCTGGCCAGTTCAATGCCTTGACGTTGCCGTTCCCGCCGGTCTTCATAATCATCTCTGGCCATTTGCAGGGCCAGTTTCAATAGCATTTCCTGAACCGACTCAAGGACTACTTTTGTCACTCCGGATGCATCCTCGATCAGATCAGTCAGATCCACGATTCCGGGAATAGCCAGACGGGCACCCTTCTCTCGTATAGCGAAGATCAACTTCTCAGCCTCGGGGAGAGGCAACCGGCTGATTCGGTCAATTTTTTCGGCAATGACCACCTCACCTGGTTGCAAATCAGAAATCATCCTCAACAGTTCGGGGCGATCTGCTCTGGCACCGGAAGCCTTTTCACGGTAGATGCCTGCAATGTAAAAGCCAGCTGCCTTGGCCTCTTCCACGATGGCTGCCTGGCGAGTCAGATCCTGTTCTCTGGTACTAACGCGAAGATAGATTCGGGCGACTTTCACTCGTATCTCCTAGGGTGGTCAAGTAAAGTATACCCAATTGCGCCAGACATATCGTTGGTAGCCAAAAAATAAATATGCAACTTATTTGAGCCATGAACTTTTTGGCCATTTAAATGCGCCAACGTGGAACAATATGCCCCATATCTGAGCTATAATGGGCAAAAGTCAATTTGTGGGTCAATATAGTGGAATCCCATTATTACACTGTCCATCTCGATCAACGGGGGCGACTGGTGTTGCCATCTGAGATCCGCAGGCAATTGAAACTAAGACAGGGAGACACCCTCATCCTGGCCATTGAGGCGGATGGAGCCATCAGACTCATCAGTCCCAAGGAAGCCGCCCGCCGGGGGCGAGGAATTTTGCGCCAACTGGCGCCATCGGTGGCCGGACGATGTCTGTCGGAAGAGTTGATTCATGATCGCTGGGAAGAAGCAGCCCATGAGTAAGTCGGTACTCGATGCTTCTGCCCTGCTCGCTTACTTGAACGAAGAACCAGGCGCCGACGCGGTGGAGCAAGCATTGATAGATAATGCGGTCATCAGCACAGCGAACTGGGCCGAAGTGCTTTCCAAGGTTGCCGAGATTGGGGCCGACCCCAAGGACTTGGAAGCGGAGTTGGAGCGGCAAGGGCTTTTGGGTCAATCGCTGAAAATAGAACCATTATTGTCAGAAGACAGTCTCCACATAGCCAAACTGAGGACTCGCACTCGTTCCCATGGATTATCCCTCGGTGACCGTGCGTGCCTCGCCTTGGGGATACGACTGAGGGTTCCTGTCATAACAACGGATCGTGCCTGGGAGAAGGTTGACTTGGATATCGAAATTCATGTGGTTCGTTGACGCGGTATTTATGTGTACTGGTTCAGATCAGATATGAACTAGTACAGAGCAAATTTATCCGCCATGTCGCTTCTCGGTGGCTGGTCGTGAGGAGTAACTATTTTTCTATTTATAGTGGGCATAAAGTCCGACAGACTCCTTCCTAGTACAACTGATTGATGTTTACAGATCGGCCAACATCCGCATCCCATGTACGACACGTACCAACTCGATTCCTCCTGGGATCTCCCGGTAAAGCATCAAATATCTCCCTACAGGAAGATAGCGAAAATCCTCGGCAATATCCGGTCTTGCCTGGCCTAATTTGGGGTTCTCTGCAAGTAGCCAGCCTTTTTCCTCGATGGTATCGAGCAGATGGTCAGCGGCTGACGGGTTGTCCTGGGCGATATAAAGCCAGATGGCTATCAAGTCCAATTCTGACTGGGCAGTTTTTTTGAAAACGGCCACGTTGGATTATTGGTCGTTCTCATCCAGGCGTTTTCTGGCTGCCTGTTTAATTTCTTCCATGGATGCGTATCGTCCCTGACCGCTTTGCAGGCCATCACGCCACAATCCACGAAGCTCTTCCAGCTCCTGTTCCATCAGGGTGCGTTTGCGGCGCCAATCGCGCAGGGCTTCTCGAATCACTTCGCTGCTGCTGGCGTATTCGCCACTTTGTACGGCCTTGCGTACTTCCTCGGCCATTTCAGAAGTGAGGGCGATACTGAGTTTTTCCACGGTGGCCATAGTTATCTCTTGATGGTAGTAATATTTACTACCATTCAGTATAACAAACATCTATTGCTCCTAACTAATTAGGGTCCTTGTGGCATGATGGTTAGGGTCCTTGTGGCATGATGGCGTTCGTCCTCCTGGAAGATACCTATAGAGTGTAGAGGGCGCCACCTTCAGCCTCCTAGCCACCTCTTCGAAGGTGATCTCCGGGTTGGTCAGCATCGCCTTGGCCGCTTGGAGGTCCTTTTCCGTCAGAGCTTTCGGCCTGCCACCTTTTTTGCCCCAGGCTCTTGCCGCCTCAAGCCCCGCCTTGGTGCGTTCTTTGATGATGGAGCGCTCGAATTCGGCCAGTGCCCCGAAGATATGAAACACCAGCCGGCCGCCGGAAGTGGTCGTGTCGATATTCTCGGTCAGGGATTTGAAGCCGATGCCGCATTGGCCCAGAGCCTTCACGGTTTCGATCAGCTGCTTGAGGGACCGAGCCAAGCGGTCGAGTTTCCACACCACCAGAGTTTCGCCTTCCCGCAGGTAGTCTAGGGCCGCTTTCAGTTCTGGCCGATCGCGCTGGGCGCTGGAGGCCTTTTCGGCGAAAATGCGATCGCAGCCGGCGTCCTTGAGGGCGTCGGTCTGGAGGGAGGGATTCTGGACCTGGGTGGATACGCGGGCGTAACTGACAAGCATCATGGCTCCTGACCTCTCAAAACTCATCTGCACCCTGCTTTATTCGGAGACAGGTTTCAAGAGACTGTTTTGAGAGATCCAATCGCGGTTTCGCGGAGGAAAAGAGGGATGGTGTGGCGGTCTCTCAAAAACGACCGTTTTTAGTAACGCTCGATCAGGACGAATTATCAACCTTGACCCAATAACCTCGCCATGGCCTCCTCGACCGGCCGAATATCGGCCGGAGACAACTTACCCAACTGCCCACGGACCAGTCTGTGATCCAGCGTGAACAGCTTGAAACGCACTTTGGAAGGAGCTGGCAATCCCGCTGATTTTAGGTCGTGAATGGGACAATCCAGGGGCCAGGATGTGTGGTTGGATGATGTGATCATGGCCATGACCGAATGGCCGATGGCGTGATTGAAGTTTTCGGCACTGGATACGATCAAGGCGGGGCGGTGCTTGCGCGCGTCACGGTCGGTGAAAGGGAAAGGCACCCTGACCACCGTGAAGCGGTCATAGGTCACGATAGGCTTCCTCGTCGGCGGCTGTTTCCCATTCGCTCAAGGTTCCCTCGATGGCTTTCAGATATTCCTCGTCCAACGGGGATATTCTTTTGACTCTCGCGCTGCCGTTTTCATCGATTTCCCACAGGATCCGGTCACCTGGGCGGATTCCCAGGGCTTTGCGGATATCCGCCGGGATGGTGGCCTGCCCTTTGGTGGTGACTCTGACGATATGCGACATGGCTCTGGATGCAGGTATTACAGTAATACCCATAATACCCTGTTTTTCCCAAATGGGAAGCGACTTGTCCTGTTAGGGAATTCAGTCGGCCCTTCGGGAAAAGAGATGCCGACCGAAATTCAGCCATGCATTTCCGGATAGCAGACAAGATCTCATTGGCCAATTTCTGTCCATTCTGAAACATCAAAGAGTTCATCGGACGTTCGGGCGTTTTTACCTAAACTTATCCACAGATTTTGTGGAAAGTTATTCCCTCATAAAGAAAACCCGCCGGGGGAGCCCCCCGGCAGGTTCGGTAAATATTGCCAGCTGAACGTTCAGGCGGCTTTCAAGCGCTTCATTTCCTCGGCCAGTGTCCACAACGCCCGATTCAGGGCGACATTACCGTCGATCCCTTGAATCGGCCGCGTGGTCGCACGTTTCCCTTGTCGGTTTCGGCCCCGAAGCCCGCCTCGGACCAGATTTTCCTGAACCACGTTGAACGTGGTCCATAAATTCCCGGACAGATCCTCCGCCCGACGGGGAGACAGAATCTGGTCCTCTGTCACCGGCGCCTTGATAGGGTCTTCCCATCGAAGCTGCATGGCGGCCCGGGCAAAAGCCTGGCGCTCGCCGGACGACAGTTCGAGGGATTTCATCGACGCCCGGGAATCGTCCACGCGCTCGAAATCATCAAGGATTCGATAAGCGCCCTCGATGACCTGGCCGACGACATCGCCCCGATGAGAGACGCGGAGGTCGTCCACGGTGTCGCCGACGATGATGCCGTTTTGGCAGACGAAGCAGAAGACGCCCGCCAACATCTGGTAACTCGAGGTGCCATCATGGGAATTGACGAGCACGATTTCGTTGGCCTCATCGCTTTCGATGCGGCTTGCATGGCGCAGCCTGAGCATGTGTTTGGCATAGCCAAGGCGGCTTTGGTCGCGCACCCTGGCCTGGCAGGCCATGAAAGGCTCGAACCCCTCCTTGCGAAGACCATTCAGGACCTCAATGGTGGGGATGTGGGTATAGCGCCCGGATCGGCTGTCATGCTTGTCGTCAGCGAACACCGACGGCGCCACCCGCCTGATCTCCTCGTCGCTCAAGGGGTGGTTGGCACGGGCAAGAGTGACATTTCTGAACTTGGTTGCCAATGTGGTCATCGTGGTTTCCTCCTGGTCAGATAAAAAAACCGGGGAAACCACGTCCCCGCCGGGGAAGGATTTCCCCGGCAGGGTTGAAGAAAAGGCGCCCTATTTCAAAAGCCCGAACAATCGGGCAATGAACTCCAGGGCGCTTTGGTTGAGAAAGATCATGGTGAAAAGGATCACCGTGAAGTAGATGGTGAACTTCCTGTCCATTTTTTCGAACCGGGCATCGATTTTTCCCAGTTCACCGCGCAGATCGGCGATGTCCTGTCTGGCTTCGGCGACCTTGCCTTCCACTTTGGCGATCTCACCGCGCAGGTCGGCGATTTCGCCTTTCAGTTCACCGCGCAGGTCGGCGATTTCACCTTTCAGTTCACCGCGCAGGTCGGCGATTTCGCCTTTCACCTCGGCGATGTCAGCTTTGGTCGCCAGATTGGAAAGGACAAATTCCCCCAACGCCTCGGCCTCGGCATCGGCGACAGCCTCCGCCTGCTCAGGCGGCATGCCGGCCTCACGTAGCCTGCGAGCGAGTTTGAGGGTGTCGAATGCAACCATACTCATAGTTTACCTCCTTTGGGTCGAAAGAAAACCCGCCGGAGACGCCTGCCCTGCCGGGATGCGAGACCCCGGCCGGGTGGGTGGTGAGATTGCCCGCAAGAATCCGAAGATTCCGCCACCGGAAGGTGCGGGCGCGCGGTGGCTTGGGGTGCAGAACACGGTTCTGCGGTCAGAGTCTTCATTTCAATCCAGCCGCCACGATCTGTCAAGTGCCCCGCCGGCCGTCAATCCGGCGCCAGATGGATGCCTTTTTTCGCCCGGGTGGCGGCCACGTAATAGAGGTTGGCTTCCTCCCGGAGCATAGGCCGGGGCTGGGCATCCTGGAGCACTTTCAGATCATCTAGGGCGACGAAATCATCGTTCATGATCACGTGGTTGTATTCCCGCCCCTTGGCCTGATGGACGTTGGTCAGGATCACGTCGGCATGGGCAGGATCCGAGGTGCATTTCTCTTGAATTCTCTTATACAGGAAGAAGGTCTTGTCCCCATGATTCCTCGCCAGTGATGCGATGTTGGCCAGATGACCGTTGCGGGTTTCCCGGGCGAAGCGTTCCAGGTCTCCCAGGGAATCGAAGCGGGCGATCAGGGGGTCGGTGATTTTTTCCCGCCTTGCTTTGGCCAGATGGATCGCACTGGCCACCCGGTCGTTCATGAATGAGTAACGGGGGAGACCTCCTTCGAAATACAGGCGGGCGGCCTTGGAGACCCATGACAGGGCGGCGTTGAAAACGCCCAGGTTGGAGCGGCAGATGATCGTGAGCGGGCGGCGGTGCTGGAGACGACGCCAACCGAAATCGACCCAGGCATCGGCCCCCCGGATGCGTAATACCGCTTCTCCGGGCGCCCCAAGCAACCTGTACGCCCGGTTGGTGCGCTTTTGAACCCGGCTCGCCAGGGCTTGCCCGAAACGGAAACTCAAGGTCAGCGGGAGACTGGGAAGGTTCAGGCGCCTGAGCGCATTGACCGCATGGCGAAAGGCGTAAATTTGCTGAAAGCTGTCGCCCACGAAAATCCGGGTGGCGTCCTGGCGCAGCACGATATCGAGCATGACCGGCGAGGCGTCCTGGGCCTCGTCCACCAGGATGATGTCATAGTTCAGCCAGGGTTTTTGCAGCTGGAACAGTTTCAGATAGAAATCATGGACGATGGGAATCTCGCCCTCACGCATGGCTGACAACAACCGCCGCAGGGCGATAGAGAAACCCACGGGATCCTGACGCAATGTTTCTTCGACTTCCGGTTCCGGACGCAGCTCCAGGCAATAGCGCTCGAGAAAGTCATCGTCGGGGGTTATGTGGGCGGAATTGAGGTAATAATTGACCAGATCCTTGACGATCCAGGCCGCCAGCACAGGCTCAGGACTTCGTGGGGGGACGAAACGCTCGTCCAGGATCAGGCTTTCTGGCAGTTCGCTTTCGATCTGGGTCCAGCGCCCGCCTGTGCCGCGCCAGGCAAGAGAGTGAATGGTGGAAACGGTGACATGGCCGAGTCCCATCTGGCGCCGTCGCGCCTCGATTTCCCGGACCATCGAGCGGTTGTAGGCCAGATAGAGAATCTTCCGTTTCGGGCGGGCCGCAGCATAAGCCAGAAGCGTGGAGGTCTTGCCGCTTCCGGCGACCGCTTCCACCTTGAAGGCCCGCCCGCAGCCCTCGATGATGGCCAGCTGCTGGTTGGTCAAATTCACGGTGGATTGCGGCAGCTCTTGCGGTTTCGGATCTCGTCCGGCGTGGGGCGTTCCCGGACGAAGCGGAAAGATCCGTCGGACCAGCATTCCAGGTATCCCCATTCCACGTCCCACTCCGATTCGCCCGGACGGGGCGGGCGCTCCCACCAGGGCTCGCGGCTGATCAGCACAGGTTCTTCACGTTGTTTGGATGACATGGAGCGGTCTGTATGTAATAATGTAGTTTACGTAATTACACTAACACGAAATCGTTTTCATGGCCAGAACGGGCATCACAAAAGACCAGGTATTCGAAGCGGCCCGGGAAATCCGGGACGAAGGCGGCACAGTGACCATCGCCGCTGTCCGGGGGCGACTGGGAAACACCGGCAGTTACTCGACCTACTCCCGCCATCTGGCCGAATGGCGCAAGCAGGAGTCGCCGGAGAACCCGGCGCCCCCCACGCCGGCCTCGGTGGAGACCATCGCCAGGCGTTTGTGGTCCGAGGCCTGGCGACTGGCTTCCGAGTCCCTGGAGAGTGCCGGCCGGCAATGGGAGAAGGAAAAGAAGCATCTGGAATTCGAGGTTCACAACCTGGCCATCGAGCTGGACCAATCCAAGCAGGCATTCGACGAAGCGATGGAGAAGCTGCAAAGCACCATGAAAGGGCTCATGGAAAAGACGCTGGCTTTCGAGCACCTGAAGGACGATCACGAAAAGCTCGAGAAGACCCATGAAGCCACTCTGGAAAGAGCGGGAAAACTGGAACGGGACAATGCCGCCTTGCTCCAGAAGCTCGATTCGGCCGTCCGGGACATCACCAGACTGGAAAACGAACTCGCCGAGTCCCGGGCCCGGGAACGGCAGGCCCTGGAAGAAGCCGCGGTATTACGGGAACGTGTGGAATCGGTGGCAAAGACAGAAGGCAGCTCCTCGAGGAGGAAAAAGTCATGAGCAAGTATTCAATGCCCGCCAATCCAGATCCGGCCGAGTCGGCCATGCTAGGCGTCATCGTGGAAGACATGCTGGCCGAGGCCGACAAACGGGGCCAGGCACAGTGTACCTTCCGTCAGTACCGCATCCGCGCCCACCGTCTCGCCAGAAGCCGCTGGCACCTGGTGATCGGCGACGAAAACGGCGCCCTGGTCGATGCCGACATCGACGCCGATGCCTGAATCCGGCATCTGGCGCTGGATTCACCCCCACAAGCGCCGCTGGTACCTGCTCCTGCTCCACCAGGATCTGTTTGGCGATTGGGTGCTCCTGCGTGCCTGGGGCAGCCTGGACAGCCGGCGGTGTGGCGAGAAAAAGGAAATCCTGGATGACATCGGGAACGCCGGAAGGCTGGTAAAGGAGATATGCCGGACCCGCATGCGGCATGGGTATTGTTTGGTTCAACCACCAAATGGACGACCCTGACGAGACAAAATCCTCTATGAGACTAACACGCTTCCATTATTACTTTTCCATCACCGGGCGGGATGGAGGGTTTTTTAGCCTGGAAATGGATTTTTCGCCTGTGCCCGCCCCGGGAGAAACCGGTAAGGACGCCCTGAAACGCGCTTTCAAGTCGGTGGAGACACTTCTGGACGGGGAATTGCTGGAGGACCAATCCTTCACTTTCGGGAAGACGCCGACTTTCACTGATACGTCGCACAGCACTTCGGTCGGTTATGACTATGAGGGGGTCTGGCGCGACAGATCGTCCTGGTTGTTCCGTCACCTGGTGCAGCCGCTGATTCCGCTTTCCAAGCTGGACGAAGACCGTTTTGTCAGGCTGCGATGCAGCCTGGAAGGCAGGTATGTGAAAAGCCGGGAAGGTGAGGCAAACCTGAGCTTGCGGCTGGCATTACGTCGCCGTCTCAATATCCGGGTGATGGAACGCATTCTTGCCTTGCCGGGGTTGAGTGTGTCTCCCGAAGCCCGGCGAGAACTCGACGAGCTCAAGCGCCTCTTGTCCGATTACCGGGAAGATCCCCGAAAATTACTGGAAACCTGGAAGGAAAGCTGAGGGCGGCACGCCGATGTCCATTGATGTTGCAACCTGTTTTCGAAATATCCGCCGTTGGCGTGGAAACGCGCCAGGGGATTCGATCAATCACCGCAAAGGGGGAGAGAAACTGTCATGACAACCTATAAGATCGTCAATCATTTAAGGTTTGTGGACATTCTGGTACACACCATTTTGTGGCTCATTCTCATTGTCGTCACGGCCGGCCTTGCCACCCCGTTTTTTGCCTATTATTTCGTCAGGAAAATCCTCAATACCACAGAAATTCATGTCATTGATCCAGGCCGGTGCGAGTGACCGGCAATGCTGGAAAGCACCTTTTTTCATCTGGCGGTGAAGTACGTCACCGACCGGATTTCGGACAGGTCTAATCGCCATAACGTGGCCTGGACGCTTCGCTCGGCCAGGGGAGTGTTCGGTGCGCCGGCGTTCCCCCCGAGATCGAAGATTCTTTCCCAACTGTCCTCGATGCGCCTGCGATACACCGCAGGCAACTGGTCGAAAGCGGCCACTTCCAGGCCGCGGGCCTGCAACACTCGATCGAAGGCCGCATCATCCTCGGCCGAAAGGGGAAGATACCACCGGTTCAACACGCAATGCCAAAGGTCGAAATCGGAAAGCAGGACGGTATCCCGCCTGACCTCGAGTTCCAGCCGGACCCCGGCCGTCCCTGGCGGCAGATGAGCCTTGAAGCGCAAATCCGGCTTGCGTCTGCGGCGGTCCTGCCATTGATACCAAGCCCATACTGGCAGAACCTCCCCGTCTAAAGGCGACCACTCCAGGCAGCGGCGCATTTGCCCGGCCATCCACCGGTAGGCGGTAAGGAAATCAGGTATCGCATGGGCGGCGGTGCCTTGAAGAAAGCCTTTGGACTCCAGGATCTTCCAGGCTTGCAGAGTCTGGATGGTCCATAAGACCATCCTATCCGGTGTTGGGTACGTCTTCCGGAGCATCATGTCGTCATATACAGTTCCTCAGTTCCATCCCGGCTTGAATGTAAAGAATCCTCCAAGACAATCCACACCTTGAGGCGTGCGCACACATGGCGTACACTTTAGAAGTCAAAAGGAGATCGCCTCATGGCCAACACAGAAATCATCAAGCAACAGCGCTTGCATATTCGCCTCGACGCCTTGTCCAAGCAGAAGCTGGAGCGGGCGGCCGCCTATGTCCATAAAAGCCTGTCGGAATTCGTTCTTGGGCAGGCCCTGCACGCAGCCGACGAAGTGATCCAAAAACATGAGACCCTGACCCTGACCCAGGCCGATTGGGATGTGTTCCTGGACGCTCTTGAGACTCCCCCCAAGCCCAGCGCCAAGCTCAAGCGCGCCTTTGCCGAACACAAAAAAAGGGTTCAGCAATAAAAGGCTGCCTGATTTGGATCTGATCATCACACCACTGGGGAAATCGCATGATCGAAAATCCTTCGACTGCGGTGAGCAATCCCTCAACGAGTACTTGCACCAATACGCCAGCCAGGACATCAATCGACGCATCAACAAAGTATTCGTCGCCTCTCCGCCGGAAACCCCACAGCGGGTAATCGGCTATTACAGTCTCAGCGCGAACAGCCTGGATGCCAATGATCTGCCCGATGGGCTGCGCAGGCGATTATCCAGGTATCCGGTTCCGGCGGTCCTGCTGGGAAGGCTTGCCATTGCCGAATCCCGCCAAGGACAAGATCTTGGCTCCATTCTACTCGCCGACGCCCTGCAACGTATCGTCCAGGCCAGCCAAGTGATGGCCGTTTACGCCGTCGTCGTCGATGCTTTAGATGACCAGGCCGCCGGGTTCTACCAACAATTCGGCTTCATCTCCCTGCCCAGCCAACCGCTGAAACTATTCCTGCCAATGGATTCCGTCGCCGCTCTGCTTGATTGAGTCGCTTCCTGTCGCCTTGTGAGCATTCATGATGGCCACTGTGGGGACGGGTACGGAATTCCGAGATCTGCGCCCATCAAAGCGTCCGGCTGCCCCGGCAGGCTGGAAACCGCACGCAGCCCCAAAATTCCGTCCCGGCCCGCTCTCCCCCGCGCACGGCCCGGACGGCCATCCGGGCGCCGCAACGGGGACAGCGAGGGCCTTCCGCCGGGTAGTGGGGGATCTCGAGATGGGACACGAGTTCGAGAAGGCGCCGTCCGTCGATCAGTTCCAGGCCGTTTTGCCGTCCGAAGATCCAGGCGGGACGGGTGTAGCGGCCGCTGGCGACGAAGAAACCGCCCTCGGCCTGGCGGGCGGCGACCACGCCCAGAAGCTCGCGAATTTCGCCGCTGCCGACCTGTCGTGAGCGCCAGCGTTTGCACTGGGCGACCCAGATTTTCCGGCCGCGCCTGAGCAGCAGATCGATACCGCCGTCCGGCCCCTCCCCTGTTTCGGCTGCCCAGTACCCCATGCGGCGAAACATTTCGCCGCTCAACGCCTCGAAAGACCGCCAGTCGAGCGCCCGGATGGACGCCAGAGACCAGGAGGTTCCGCCTCCTCCGTCCGGATGTGGTTGTCGTGGCCTGGCCGGGCTTATATTATCCCTCACTGTATGTCTGTCGGACATCGCAATCCATCCTGAAGAAAGGGGGTGACATCATGAAAGTACTCGAAAAGAAGGATCTGGAGAGAGAGGGGGAACTCGAGAACACGTTCAAGTTCAGGACCATCTTTCTTCTGATTCTCGGTGTGGTTTGTCTGTCTACGATTGCGACCGCTGTCATCTTCTCGCCGCTGTTTTTCTACGCGGCCTACCGGACCTACAAGGAAGGGAGCAGCAGCGGCCCTTTCACTACTCATGCCGGCGGTAAATCACCGATCGAGGAATTGGAAAAACTCAAGGGCCTGCTCGATTCCGGCGCACTCACGCAGGAAGAATACGATACGCTCAAGGCGAAACTCCTCTCGCAAATCGATCCTTCCCTGGCAAAATCCGAATAACAGACGAACCCTGGAGGTGACATCATGTGGTTACTCGTACTCGCCATCGCATCGGTGCCCCTGACCGTGGCCGCCATAGGGATGGTGGCCGTGGCCGGCTGGCAGGGCGGCTTCCGCCGCCGGGGTGTCGCCTGGCTGCTGTGGGGAACGCTCTTGCTGGTTTGTCTGGCCATAGCCGGCATCGTATTGTCGTTCGGCTTCGACCTGGACCTGGCGTTGCTGGCCCCCCTGGCCGGGGCGCCGCTGGCTTTCCTGATGTCCATGGCCGCACTGTCCGCCATGAATCTCCACCGGATCGCCAGGGCGCTGGAGTGGCTCCTGCGGACCACGCGCCGCCTGGAGGCGCGGGCGCGGACCCTGGACAAGAAGACCCTCGCCCTGCGCCTGGGGACGTTCCTGCTGGCCGCGGCCAGGCTGTCCCTGGAAGTGGTCTACACACTCGCGGTTTTGATGGTGAAGGCCGGGTTTGAGTCTCTTGGGGAGGAGTCGGAAGAGTTTATAGAGTCTAGGCGGCATATAACCATTATTCCTATTGCCAAATTGGGAACAGCCTATATTGACGGCGACGGTAACATTGAGCTATGACTATAACCTTGAATCATTTCCCCCGAGTAGCGATCTTGCGGCCCACCATCATGGCTGACTGACCAGAAGCAATCGCGTCACTTTCGAAGCCTTTCATGAAAGAACTGAGAGAACCATGAATACTCACCCCCGCATACCCCAGAAGAGTGAGCCACATCATGGGCACCAGCAAATACATCGTCCCGATCATCAGGTTCAGCAACATACCGGTGGTGAGATCCGGGCCGTGGCCCAGCATGGAACCGGCGCCCAAGAGACCTTCTGACATCGACAGGGTGAGATTGTTGTCGAAGTAGACCAGAATCGCCCAGATCGAGGTGAAGAACTTGATGCCGAAAAAGACCGCCGTCAGGGTCAGGAGGGTGGAGATGTCATATAAGCTGATGACCAGAATGAACGGCAAAAGGGTGTAGAAAAAGCCGAGAAGGAACGCCTGGGCCATCGGCGCCAGCTGTTTGACCAGATAGATGATGGCCATTTTCTTAAAATTTTCGTATCCCAGTCCCACCGAAGCAAGTGCGTTGGAGACAAGCTGGCTGACGATGGATTGTGACTGGTCGGCCAGATCGCCGTTGAATTTGAATCCATCGATGGTGATGTTCTCGTTCATGATGACCTGCTTGAGCGCAAAATCCTGAAAACTGTCCGCCCCGATGGTGCCGGCCAGTTTCCCCAGTTTCGCATTGACAGAATCGAACAGGCTGTCCCCATGGATGTTGTCGATCAGGCGCTTTCTCAGCCCCAGTTCCGCCCGTCCGGGAGGACCCAGCCACCAGTCGCGGCAGGAGGGGTGGGGTTCCAGGCCGGTTCTGGCGGAGTCGAACTGGGCGTCGCGGGACGGCACGATGGGAAAACCGCGGACCGGATGTTCGGCCAGAATGGCCGGATAGAGTTTGGGATGGGTCATGAACAGGTCATTGGCCAACCATTGCAGATCCGAAGCGGTCAGGTCGCCGGCGGGGATGCCGTAACGGCGACGCAGATACAGCGCCTCGTCGTGGCAGTCCTGCTTGAACTGTTGCACCTCGCGGCGCAGGTCCGGATCGGTGATGGTGGTGTTGCTGAGCTTGTATTGGATGAACCGCATGTCCGGCGCCTCACAGGGGATCGAGGCGATGGTCGCGGCGTTGATGCCGTCGGCGAGCTTGGCCACCACGCCCCACCAGATCGGCACGTAGACATTGGCGCTCATGTTGTCGCCGAACACCACATCGTAGGTGGTACCCGTGTTGTCGCCGGTCACGGTCCGGTCCGAGCACATGGGCGTGAAGTGCATGGCGTTCGTCTTGACCTGGTACGAGGGCTCGACCGCCACCAGATAGACCAACGCCATGGTCAGCGTGTAATAGCCGACCGGCATGGAGGACAGGCGGCCGCCCTCGACGAAACCGAACTTCCACCAGGCCTTGGCCATCTCGCGGATCAGCATGAAGGTAAAAGGC
>JALSQZ010000092.1 GCA_026985055.1 Sedimenticola sp.
CCACATCGAGCTGGCCGGACTCGATCTTGGACAGGTCCAGTATGTCGTCGATCTGGTGGGCAAGTGTTTTGCCCGAGGCGTAGATGGTTTCGACGTATTCCTTGTCTTCCGGACCCAGCGGTCGGTCACGCAGCAGTTCGGTCATGCCGAGAATGCCATTGAGCGGCGTGCGGATCTCGTGCGACATGCGCGACAGGAATTCGCTCTTGGCGCGGCTGGCGGAGTCGGCGCGCTGCCTGGCCTCGTTCAGGCGGCGGATGAGGACGGCGGAGTAGGCGGGGATGACGAGGAGGGTGGCGGCCAGGCCAATGGCCAGCTCCCTGTGGGTTTGCCAGAATGGCGTGGTTACAACAAGGCCGCAGAATCCAGCCAGTGCCACCATACCCGACAGGTAGAGGTATTTTTCCCCATAGCGGAATCCATTGCCCAAGGTGACCCAGAGGAACACGCCGTACCAGGGGGCGCCTATTTCGCCGGTCAGGTGCAGGCCATAACTCATGGTTCCAATGTCGACGATGATGCTGACAATGCGCCTGATATGGGATTTGCGTGGAAAGATCAGCGTGGATGCCAGCAGCAGAAAGGAATAGACCAGGAAGGTTACTGTTATCTGCAGGCCTGCGACCCAGATCTCCATCTGTAGATCATTGGATGGCCAGTTCAACAGTATGTAGGCGAGAATACCGAGTGTGATGACGATACGGAGTACGCCTTGCTCTTGCTCTGGCTGTTTCGACCAGCCGAAGCCAGTAGTCCTGTCAAGGAGCCGGGAACCACGGAAGTTGTCCCAAAAATGGTGGGGGCGCTGTTTGTCTTGGTCGGCCACGGGATCTTTGTCTTGTCGCTCCACCGGTAATAGGATGGGTAGCGGCCGGATTCCGACAACATATAATTAATTAAATTGTTAAAGGATTAGGTTTATCTATGATAGAAGATACAGTTCTGGAACTTATTGCCAAAGAACGGAAAATCTCCTCAGAGGAGATAAATATGCATACTTCACTGGATGAACTAGGTATCGATTCGCTTGGTGCGCTGACACTGCTGTTTGAGATCGAAGATCGGCTTGAGGTGGATATTCCCGACGAATTTGCCAAAACCATGGAAACAGTAGGTGATATAGTGGATGGCCTGAAAGAGCTGAAAAATGAGTCGTCATAATGGCCGGCGTGTTGTCGTAACCGGACTGGGCGCCGTTTCAGGTTTTGGCGTGGGGCTCGACTGTTTCTGGAATGGCCTGCGGGCAGGCGACTGCGCGATACGGCACCTGGACGCAGGCACCAAAGATTACGAAGGTGGTGTCGCCTGCATCGGCGCAGTTGTACCGGAATTCGAGCCTGCGAAATACTTTGGCCAAGACCAGATTGCTCTTCTCGACAGATTCTCCCAGTTTGCCATTCTGGCTGCGCAGGAAGCGGCATCCGACGCTGGCTTGGAGCCAGATTCCGAGGCCTTGCTGGGGGCAGGCGCAGTCATAGGGACAGGCTGTGGAGGAAAGCAGACAGACGAAGAGTCCTATACGAGGTTATACAAGGAGTCACGACCAAGAGTTCATCCGCTGACAATCCCCAGGGGGATGCCGAGCGCTGCCGCCAGTCTCGTCAGCCAGGATCTGGGTATTCGCGGCCCGGTCTTTTCTGTGGCGAGTGCTTGTGCTTCGGCAGCTCACGCAATAGCGCAGGGGCGGCTGATGATTATGTCAGGTCTGGTTGATGTGGTGCTGGTGGGAGGCGCGGACGCTCCTTTTACATACGGACTCCTGAAGGCATGGGAAGCCCTCCGGGTGATGTCAGGCGATATGTGCAGGCCATTTTCAAAGGGGCGGTCCGGCATGGCACTTGGAGAAGGCGCTGGCGTCGTGGTTCTGGAGTCAGCGGAACATGCTGTACGGCGTGGTGTGCGTATCTATGCCGAACTCGCCGGCTATGGTCTGTCATCCGATGCCGGACATATCACACGGCCAGATCCGGAGGGCGTCGCCAAGGCTGTCAGTGGCGCGCTGCGGGATGCCGGTCTTCAGCCGCAACAGGTTGACTACGTCAATGCTCATGGTACCGGTACGCTCACCAATGATCTTGTAGAGACTAAAGCATTGCACGGGGTTTTTGGGGACCACGCCAGATCGTTGGTAATTTCCTCGACGAAATCCATGCATGGCCATGCGTTAGGGGCGGCAAGCGGGCTTGAGTTGATTGCGACAGTACGGGCAATCACCGCTGGTCTGGTGCCTCCGACAGCCAACTATTTGGGGCCAGACGGCGATTGCGACATTGACTGTATACCTAATGAGCCAAGAGAGATGACCGTGAATGTGGCATTGTCGAATTCGTTCGCATTTGGTGGGTTGAATGCCGTACTGGCGGTACGTGCATGGGATTCCTAGGTAACACCATGTGTTAAGTGATATGTCGAAAATGCTTGTGCGCATCAGGGAGAAGTACATGCGTCGGCCTGATACGGAGCATATGCAGGCCGTATTGAGAATACTCGCCGGTATGGCGGGAGTTGTCTACGCCAGCATGGTTTCGAGTTACGGGGAGCAGAACGGCGGATGGAGTTTTCAGACTCAGCTTCTGGTTTTCCTTGTCGGCATACTGTTGGGAGGTATCGGGTTTCTCATATGGATATGGTGTACTCCGCGAGTGAATCACCTCCGGAGATGGGTTGGAATCGTCCATGACACGGCATGGAATGGCTTGAATCTCGTTGCCTTTGGGGATGCAGGCCTGTTGATGTTCGCAATGTATATCTGGATTGTCATAGGCAATGGGTTCCGGTTTGGGATCAAGTACCTTCATGGCTCAGCTCTTCTGTCCTTGTTGTCGTTCTATATGGTTGCGCTCGTAAATCCCTTTTATGGCGACAACATAGGATTGCTGGCACTCGGCACCTTCCTGCTTGCCATAGTGGTGCCTGTTTATATGGGGTTGCTGCTGAGGAATTTGCAGGCCGGCCTACAGGCTGCGCATGAAGCGGATCGACTGAAGACGCACTTTCTCGGCAACGTCAGCCACGACCTGCGTACCCCCCTCAATGCAATCCAGGCCAATACCGAACTGTTGTTGCACGACATGGCGCCGGGCAGCCGGCAGGCGCGGCAGCTGCAGGACATCCGAGATGCCAGCACCACCCTCAACCGCCTGGTCACCGACCTGCTCGATGTCGCACGGATCGAGGCCGGGCGGCTTG
>JALSQZ010000093.1 GCA_026985055.1 Sedimenticola sp.
CAATATTTTCGTTGGGACACCAATGCCCATAAGCGCGTTCCGTATGAAGTGGTTAGAGACCTCATACTATCAACAGCTTACATGGGCATTTGGTGTCCTTTTTCACTCAATAAAGCGGAGAAGAGCCATATTTTGCGCGTTCTGGTGAAATATGCGGGTTAGATTGCCCGGCATATCTCCACCGCATGGCGCTGTCCCGTTTCTCCGGGCACCCGCAGTTCATGGATGCCTACCCGCAGGTCTGCCGCCAGTTCAGCCATTTCCTCCCGGGGTACAGCGCCTTTCATGGCCAGCCAGCAGCCCTCCCGGGCAAGCAGTTTGCGAGTCAGATCCACCATCAGCGGCAAAGAAGAAAAGGCGCGCGACACAATGACGTCAAAAAGCCGTGGAGGCTGATACTGCTCTACCCTGCCTTGTACGATCTGAATATTGTCCAGCCCCAGATCCAGCTTTACCTGGCGCTGAAAGCGGGTCTTCTTGCCATTGGTATCGAGAAGCGTGAAGTTGCGCCCAGGATCGATGATGGCCAGGGGAATCCCCGGCAAACCGGCCCCGCTACCCACATCCAGTATGTCAGTACCCCGCAACAGCACATGAATGGAGAGGCTGTCCAGCAATTGCCGGGAAACCATGATCTGCGGATCGCGCACGGCGGTAAGATTGAAGGCCTGGTTCCATTTTTGCAGCAGTTGCAGGTAATCGAGCAACAGCGCCTGCCGGCGCGGCTCCACATCCAGCCCCATCTCGGCCAGCCCCTGGGAGAGCTGCTCCTGCCAGATTTCACGCATCAGGCCAGCCCGCTGGACAACTCCCGCAGCAGGGATGCGGTATCTTCCCATCCCATGCAGGCATCGGTGACGGATTGCCCGTAGCGCAATTTGCCCTTGTCCCGGGGAATGGGCTGGTTGCCTGGTTGCAAATGGCTTTCCAGCATGATGCCCATGATGGAAGCACTGCCTCCCAGCAACTGTTGCAGAACATTCCGCGCCACCAGCGGCTGATTCTCCGGATTCTTGTACGAATTGTCATGACTGCAATCGACCATGATGTTGCACGGCAGATTGGCTTCTTGCAGAGCCTGCTCGCAGCGCCGTACATGTTCGGCGGTGTAATTCGGACTCCCTCCGCCGCCACGCAAAATCACATGCCCGCAGGCATTGCCCCGGGTACGGATGATGGCGGTGCGCCCCTCGGGATTGATACCCAGAAAGCTGTGCGGCGCGGACACGGCATGCAGGGCGTTGATGGCCACGGCCAGGCTTCCGTCCGTTCCATTCTTGAAACCCACGGGCATGGAAAGGCCCGAGGCCATTTCCCGGTGCGTCTGGGATTCCGTGGTGCGGGCGCCAATGGCTGCCCAGGAAAACAGATCAGCCAGATACTGGGGACTGATGGGGTCTAGGGCTTCGGTAGCAACGGGCATGCCCATTTCCGCCAGTTCGATAAGCAGGCGGCGGGCGATATGCAGTCCTTCTTCCAGGCAGAAGCTGTCGTCCATGTGCGGATCATTGATCAGCCCCTTCCAGCCCACCGTGGTGCGCGGCTTTTCAAAATACACCCGCATCAGAATCAGCAGCTCCGACTCCAGTTCGTCACGCAAACTCGCAAGACGCCGGGCATAGTCCAGCGCCGCTTCCGGATCATGTATGGAACAGGGGCCGACCACCACCAGCAAGCGGGAGTCTTCTCCCTTGAGCCGGCGTTTGACACTCTCCCGCCCACGAGCAACGGTTTCCCGCGCTTGCTCTGACAAGGGGAGTTTTCGCCGCAGTTCCCTGGGACTGAGAATGACTTCTTCATCCAGTACATTGGTATTGGCAAGATGCATCTTCTTATCCATGGCTGGACTCCCGGGCATTTTCAAGAACCTGCTGACTGATGGCGGCCAGATCGTAGATGCCCTGGGCATCCAGCTCTCCCACCAGATCCTGGCGTATCTTCACCGTCAACAGCGCCAGGGCGGAAGAAATCGCATTCCCCTCATTCCTGTCCAGGGACTCGTCCCGGGTCGAGCGATTGAACACCTGCAAAAACTCCTGATACTGTTCCAGTACCGCCGGACTGGCCACCATGGCCAGTTTGTGAGTGAGGAACTGGAGACGCACATGATCCTCCTCGGTAACAGACTTTTCCAGTATCAGCTGTTCGATATGGCTGATGAAATCCATATAGATATCGGATTTCAGCTCGATAAACTTGATGTTCTGTTCTTTCTTCAGCTCCACTTCCGTCTGCTTGTTCAGAAGCATGGCGGTAATCAGCACCGTGGCCACGGTACCCAGAATGATGAGCACGATCTCCTGGGTAAAAGGCGCCTTGTCCATGACCCGGTAGGAATAACGCAAAAAGGCATAACCGCCCACCACGACTATCGCGGTGAGCGCGAGATAGAGCAGGTTTTCCTGAACCGTCTTCACTATCCGCTCCTATTCGAATCCATCGGTGAAGAAAGCCACGGGCAATACGAAAAAATACCCTCTCCTGCTCCAGACTCCCTGTCTTGCGGCGCTGGAGGCCTGAATCCACCAGACGTATTCCTGATCCCTGGGCAACTCCTGTGTGAGTGCGTACATGCAATTATTCAACTCATCCCCGCAGTCGGCTGTCTGCGGGGAAATGTCTGCCACGCCATAACTGGTATCCCAGTCCGGCACCCCGTTATCCAGCATGGGGCGGATCTGCAAAAAATAGCTCTCAGCAGTATGCACCGGCTCCCAAATGAAACGGGGCGCCGCCACATCGGTGAGCCGATGTTTTACCGGCTGATGGAGTATCGCTGCCGGCAATTCAGCATCATAGTCCGCGCAATGCATCCTGCGCGGATTGGCGGGAACATCACAGGGATAATCCGAAGTGGCGCCCGGTATGGGGCGGGGGTCATCCGTGGACACCAGATCCCGCAACTCTCCCATGTCCAGCTGTTCCTCGCCGCCATTGCCCAGCGCCACGCGCCATCCCTGCGGACTACCATTAAAAGCATAGTCCGCCAGGGCTTCGACAATACGAAAAACACCAAAATCATCCATGGCGTCGAAAACACCGTAGTTGCCGTCCCCCGTCGCCACCACACGATGGTCGGCCAGATAATCATACCCACCCACGGTTACCGGCCGCAGCATGATGAACTCCTTCTCGGAATCCGGAATGGGCAAAGGCTCAAACTGCTGGATATAAGTGCGCCTGTCCGTGCCGGTATCATTTTCGTAGGTATGTACGATGAGTTTTACATCCACGGGAAAATCGGCAAGCATCGCGTCCGTGATATCGAAATCGATCCAGGGCGCTGATGAAAAGATAAAGCTTCCGTTTCCACCCCAACCCTGGTTGCGCACCAGTTCATAGGTAACTGAAGTCAGCAGACCGGCGCCGGAGGAATGCCCGGCCAGACCAACCCGGCTGGTATCGATAAACTCCGGATAGCGATTCGCCGCCTCCATGAAAGCCTCCCTGAGCTGGGCACCGAGAATCCCGGTATCCGCAACATATTCGTCACAGACTGCCACATATCCCTTGCTCGCCAGAAAGCGGAACAACTCGGCATAGGCCAGGCAGGGTATATTCCATCC
Source organism: Sedimenticola sp. (assembly GCA_026985055.1). GTDB lineage: Bacteria > Pseudomonadota > Gammaproteobacteria > Chromatiales > Chromatiaceae > Thiolapillus. The sequence goes on from JALSQZ010000093.1 coordinate 3,567, forward strand.
TGGGGCAAAAAACACCGTGGGCGCAGCCAGCGCCTGGTTATCGGGATGATAGACATATACCGTATTGCTGTGTCCCTGGGTATCGAAAACAAACGACAATGGTGCAGCCACGGATTGATTTCCCCAGCTGCCGTAGCCCGCAACCGGAGCGGCCACGGGCCCCTGATGCGGGGCAGCCCATAGCGGGCCAACCAGCACCAGAAAAAGACCGGCCAGCAACATGCCCCGGAGGGAATTGCCGCTTCCCTTGCAATCGGGCCACCGAACCTGATTGTTCTTCATGATCCTTTTCTTCCAACCACTCGGATTGCCACTCATAGCTCTCTCAACCCCTCTGAAGGCTCCACCCGGGCAGCGCGCATGCCAGCGAGCAAGGCCGCCAGCAGAGCTGCCCCCAGGGTGATGCCCAAGGCAATCAAATAATGTTCCGGCAACAGGCGGCATACTTTTTGCGCCCGTTCCAGCTGGGGCGCCAGCATGGCATTGATGCTCCAGGCCGCCGCCAGATAGATGCCGCAGGCCAGCCCCCAGCCAAACACTGCCGTGTACACCCCCTGCAGCAAGGGGAAAAGCACGATTTCCCCGGTACGAAAACCCACCAGACGCAATACCGAAAGCTCTTTTCGCTTGCGGTCCACATTCGCCCACAAGCTCGCTCCCAGGGAAAGGGAGAAGCCCCCGAGACCAATCAGGGCAATCGCCCAGTAGATGGCCGAAAGGGTATTGTCCATGCGGCGCACGGTTTCGATATCCGCCGCCTGAGTACGTACTTCGATGCCGCTGCGGATAAAGCTGTCCTCCAGAGCGGCCACATCGTAGATGGAGCGGGCATAGAGGCGGAATCCCGTATAGCTGCGCTCCGTTGTCACGGCCGTACCCTGCCAGCCCATGGAAGGCACGGCATGGCCGTCCCGATAATCCTCCAGCGCTTCCACCAGCATCACCGATGCAAACAGACCATCACGCTTGAATGCCGTGGCCGGTGCGATGGCGACCACTTTCAGCGGCAGTACCACCCGTTCCTTGCGTCCCCGCCAGGTACGCACCAGACTGCCTTGCAGCTCGTCACCGGCACTGACCATGAGTTTTCTTGCGGCACTGGCAGACAACACGACCCTGTCCATGCCGACCGGCGCCGCAAGCGAGGCATCCAGCAGCGGATCGCCACTGGCGGAAGGGATGACTTCCAGGTGCAGAATGCGGCTGCTGGCTTCACTCTGTACGGACAGACTGGAAGCGATGCTGCGCACCCGCGGCACGATGAAGGCCACATCATCCCGCTTGCGCAGCTTGTCCATCCACACCCGGTCATAATGACCGCTGCCCACGGGACGGATTTCCCGTTTCAGCGGATCTTCCACCAGCTCTTCTATCATGCTGCCGACAATGCCGAACTTGAGGCCAAACAGCACCATCATGGGCCCAAGCACCGCGGCCAGCGCCAGCACGAAGCAGATGGAGATCTGCCATTCATGGAAGTAATCCCGACTCGCAAGGGAAAGAATCTGCCGTTTCTGCCGCAACATCAGCCGCTGACCACGGTTTCCGTCATGCGTCCATCGGGAGACTTGCGCGTGTGATGCGCCAGGCGGCGCAATCCGAGCTGTTTGATGTGCCGCCAGGCATGGCTGGCGACAATCACCGTGATGTTCATCTCCTCTACCATGCCGATGAACAGGGACATGATTTTCTCGGCGGCAAAAGGATCCACCGAAGCCGTGGGTTCATCGGCAATGACAATCGCCGGACGATGCGCCAAAGCCCGGCCTATGGCCACCCGCTGACGCTCACCGGTGGACAGGGCGGAAGGCAGCTTGTGCAGATGCCGGCTCAGACCCAGTTCCCGGGCCAGGGTCTGAACCGTACCGTCATCCTTCATGCCCAGCATGCGCCGGGACAGGTTGATGTTGTCATGAACATTGAGAAAAGGCAGCAGGCCACCGGTCTGCATCACATAGCCCAGGTGTTTCTTGCGCAAACCGGCCAGCTGATTGCGCCGCCGTTTCTTCCAGGCAGCGCCGATATCCACGGCATTGGCGCCATCGGCATGAAAGCTGAAACCATCCATGTCCGTTGGCCGGAGAATGAAGGCCAGCATGTCGAGCAGGGTGGATTTGCCACAGCCGCTTTCGCCAATGAGGGCGATCTTTTCCCCACGCTGAATGCGCAGGGAGGGAACGCGCAGACTGAAAGCATAACCATTGCTCTGACGCACTCTGGCCACATTCTTCAGCTGATAGATGATCTCGGAAGAAGGATCCGGCATCAGGGCAGCATGTCCAGTGGCAGGGGAAACACCGAGTCACCGCTTACCGGCCCTTGATCCAGGCTGATCCACAGATCGGTATTGTCATGCAACGCGCGGTAGTAGGTGATCTTGTCTTCCAGGCGTCGCAGGAAATCCACCTGACGGCGCACCGGCCAGCTCTGCCAGTCCTCCAGGGACAAGGACATGACCTCGCCGGTGTAGGGCAGACCTTCGATATAGTCGCCAATGAAACCCATGTCCACCAGACTGTTTCCCTCTCCGGCGGTAGTGGCCGTGGTGCGCCCCAGCTCTTCCGGATTGCGACTGATGGTCGCCGCCAGACTCTTGAGTTCGTCCAGGAAATTCTGCGGGGAAAGCAAACCTTCTTCCGCGGTGCGCAACACCTGTTGCAAAACATCATGCAGGTCGGACAGCTGATCCCGGGTCAGCAGCACTCTCACTTCCACCACCTGGCGCTGCGGCTCACGGATGGCGCGATCCAGCATCCAGGCATCGAATACCCGAGGCAGTCTGCCTCCCTTGCGCTGTCTGAGGTATTGCATGCGCAGGGCATAGCCCAGCTTCTCGACCTTGCCCTGAAGTTCCGCAAGCCGGGGGTTGTTCCTTATCTCTGGACTGTCCATCCGGGGCTTGTTCAGGCCCTGGGCCACCTGGGCGGAAATCTGTCCCGCAAGGCTGTCCAGCACCGCACCGAATTCCGCCAGGTCTCCCGTGGGCACGCCATAGTACAGGCTGCCGATGCCGGGGAAGTCCGACAATTCCTGGTACTGGGCCTCCGCCGCCTGATGATCGGCCATGACTGCGGGGGTCTTCAGATGCAGGACGAATATGGCAATGCCGTTATCCTGGGCCAACTGGCGCACCGCCTCCGTGCTCAAACCCGTGGTGGAAAGGGGATCATCGGCTTCGCGGGCGCCGGCATCGGTAATGAGCACGATGTATCGGGCATCATGCCCCTGCCAATGCATGCCCTTTATCGCCTGTTGCAGCCCGGCGTAGGCATCTTCACGAAAATCCCGGCTCGATACCCTGGCCGCGGAAAGCTGATCCACTTTTTCCAGAAAGGCGCCGGGGTTGCGCCCTTCTTCCAGGGTAACCCAGGTCTTGGCCGTATAATCCAGGCCCGGCACCGAACCGGCGTTGTCGCGAAAAGCCACCAGACCGAAATCCACCTTGCCCAGCTGACCCGCATCACCCAGCTGGTCGTAGATCTTCATCACCGCTTCGCGGGTACGCTCGATGTATTCATCCATGGACAGACTGGCGTCGATGACGAACACCAGTCCTGCGGTATATTCGTCGTTTTCCGCCGTGGCTGGTTTGTCCGCCGGGCTCTCCAGGGGCACACTGGCGATCTTCAGCAGGCGCGCCTGTTCACTCCCCAGCCAGGTGTCCTCGAAATCCAGTATGGGCACCAGATAGAAATCCTTGCGGATATCGATATGTCCGGCGGGCTGAATGGCGACCACCGGAGAGTCCGCCGGCAAGGCGCCTTCCACGGCCTGGCGGTAAAGTTCCGCATACGCCTGTTCCGCACCGGGTTTGGCCAGGGCCTTCAAGGCCGCCTTGTCCTTGAGCATGAGCACCCGGTCATGACCGGCCGGATCCTTGAATTCCACGGTCAGCCCCTGGTTCCAGGCAATACTGTCCCGGGCGGGCATCCAGCCGCTGAGTCCACCATGGCGATCTGTCCCCAGAAGCAGCCATTCCTGGCCATTCTGTTGTTTGCGTTCATATACGTAAAAGGCGCTGAAAGGCGTGACGGCCATGCCCTGGGCATCTCCGGGCTGATCCATGAGACGCGCCTCGGGAATGGAGAGGACGCGCTGATACAAAGCAGTCTTTCCGGGAATCAGCAGGGGCTTGCGCTCCTCCGCCTGCCCGGGAGCAACAAACAGGAGGAAAAGACCAATTGCCAACAGGAGTTTCTTCATCACTTCGTTTTCCATTTTGCGAGCAGCAGTTCCGCCTGATGGTCACCACTGGCAGCGGCCTTGCGCAGGCGTTCCATGAGTTTTTCGAGACGGGCCGGAGCCAACGGGCTGCCATTGCGTTGTGCCTGCACATACCATTTGTGCGCCTGAACCAGATCCGGCTCGTCCAGCATGCTGCGCGCCGGGTCGAAAAATTCCGGATCCGCCTGTTCCGCCAATACCATGGCCGCTTGCGCATGCCCCTGCCGGGCCGCCTTGAAATACAGCAGCCAGGCGTCGGCCTGAAGGCCTTGTTCGGCAAACTCCCCGGCACGCCGGTAAATCGCTGCCGCATCCAGGTCCGCAGCCTGTGCCAGAAACTGCCTGGCCGCCTGCCCTTCAGCCAATTCCGGCTGCACTGTGGTACCCGCCTCGGACGCAGGCAAAGAAGAATCCTCCTGTTGCCGGCCAGCAGCCTGTGGTGAAGGGGAAGATACGTCAGGCAGCGGAATATCCTGCGCCTGCTCCTTGCCGTCGGGCACCATGAACACGGCAATCAGGGTCACCGCCATGACCGCGCTGAGAACCAGCCACAAGCGATTGGCGGCAGATGTCGCGGTATTTTTTTCCTTGTCTTCCATAATATTCCGATGACCAGGAGTCTGTCGGGTCTGTTCCTGAATCCAACAGACTCCTAAAGTTTGGTGAGCAGAAGGAATCAGGGATATTATCGCAATTCCCTCACAACTGAAATGTGCCGAATATCCATGAACAAGAGATTTTTCCTGTATGTTGCCCTGGGCATCGTCCTCTGGAGCACCAGCGCCTGCTCACGCCAACCGGAAAGAAACTATCTGGACAGCCTGCGCGAATACTGGCAGAACGTCTATCCCCAAGGCGGTGAAACCCTCTACTGTGGCAAAAAATTCCGCCCCTTCGACCGCAAGGTAAACGTGGAACACGTCTATCCCATGAGCTGGGTAACCAAAAAGCTGCGTTGCGGCAAACGCGAGCAGTGCCGGCACAACAGCCCGCGCTTCAATTTCATCGAATCCGACATGCATAACATGTACGCGGCACGCAAGGACGTGAACCAGACCCGCAGTTCCATGCCTTTCGGCATCATTCCCGGTGAGGATCACTATTACAAGGGCTGTGATTTCGAGGTGGATTTTCGCAAGCACCGGGTCGAACCCCGCCCCGAAGCCCGGGGACGCATTGCCCGCGCCATGCTCTACATGGCGGATGAATATGGTCTGGACCTGTATCGCAAACAGCGCAAACTGCTGGAGAAATGGAACCGCCAGTATCCGCCGGACAAGGAAGAAAAGCGCCACAACCAGGCGGTGGCCCGGATTCAGGGCAAACCCAATCCCTGGATCAAGTGAAGAACTGGCCGGTTGCCGGCAGGCAATCCGGCCCGCACCCGGGAAATGGCTCAGTCATCACTGAGCAGGCGCCGCATGCTGCTTTGCAGGCGGTGGATGGCGTGACAGTCGGCACATACCCCCACGGCAAACTCTCCCAGATAGCGGCCAGTCTGCTTGTCATCGCCTGCTTCCAGTCCCTTGCGCACTTGAGCCAGTGAAGTCCTGGCCTCCTGGCCGAGGATGATTTCACGGCTCCTTTCCTTCTTGTGGCAGGTCGAACAGCTTTCCCCCAGATCGCTCAGACGCTGCTCCAGCTGATCCAGGGCATCCATGGCCGCCTGCTGGCGGCCATCTTCTCCGGCGATCTTGACCCGGTTGAGGAGCAGGCTCAGGCGCGCCATGACCCGGCTGTACTCTTCCTCGTCCAGGGTTTCTTCCGATTCCACCTTCACTGCGGAGAAATCCGGCGCCCGGTAACGCAGCGCGGCAACCAGCTTGTATTCCACATGGCAGGACTGGCAGGACTTGCGCAGTTTCTTCTGCGCCCGCGCCAGCGCCTCGGCATCACCGCTATCCGCAGCCAAACGCATCTTTTTCAACAGCCCGTCTTCCAGTTCGTCCTTCCATTCCGGAACCATATCTCCAATGGAAAGATAGTCTTTCTGCAGCCGGGCCAGCCATTTCTGCAGACGAACCTTGTCTTCCAGCGCCGCGTATTCCGCGACCGCCTGCATTTCCCGGCGCAGACGGAACATGGTGTGCAACCAGACATCCCGCTCGTTCGCCGGGCGATACCATTTTTCCAGGGAAGCGGGGGGTAGTTGCAGACTGAGGGTCTTTTCCTCTTCCGCCGCCGGCAGGGACTGGCTGACGACCAGCAGCAAGGCAAATACAATCCGGATCATGTTCAGAAACACCCCTGGGATGAAAGATCATAGAGATGGCGTTCGGCATCGACCAGATGCCGACCCCAGTGTATGCGATAGCCTGCCCGCCAGTTGCGCAATATGCCATCCGGATCGGACTGTTTCTCCTCGAGAAGCATCAGCCCCTGCTTGAGTTCACAATAGATGTCGGTGAGATCATCCGCCAGGCTGCCGCTGCGGCATTCCTCATGCGCCAGATCATACTCCATCCAGTAGGCGTCCTTTTCGCCCAGCAGCTGGTGCAGCTTGGTGAACAGGGAAAAACGCTGTTCGAGATTGGCCTCTACCGGCCGGCCGCCGGCGGATTCCTGTTCCAGCATGACCGCGATGGCCGCATGCAACTGGGGCAGTATCCTGAATACCTGTTGCAGCCATTCGGCGCGATCATTTCCCACGGACTCTATGATCCGGCAGTATTCACTGGCAATCCGGTACAAATTTTCAAATTCGGCAGTCATTACATTCACCTGTTCACTGCTGCAAACATTCAGGGGCATTCCGCAAAACCGGGATGGCCGCCGGAGCCGAGAAAAATCCATTAACAGGGGGTTGAAAAAGGCCAGGGAAGGACTTTTTCAACATCCTGTTAAAGAACTTTTTCGCAACCCCCGTTTGAAGGTATCGAAACCATCGGAATTTGCGGAAAACCGGGCATGTACTCCTCACCCATACATGTTCATTGTAGTCCATTTTGCGCGCGCTGCTAACAGACTGCTGAAAAACACGGTTTTTCGGCAGCCTGTGTGCGGTATAGGGATATTCCGCCATTTTCAGTGGCGGTAAGCCATCGAGAATGAAGGAACCGGGAAATCGCATTTTCCGGTTCCGGGATGAAAAAGTTCAGAGGACTTTTTCAACATCCTGCCAAACTTCACCTGACGTATACTTGCATCATGCCGAACAACGCACAAAAACCCATCGTACTCTGCGTCTCGGGTCATGATCCCGGTGGTGGCGCAGGCATTCAGGCGGATATCGAAACCCTGGCCGCCTTCGGCTGTCATGCTGCTTCCCTGATCAGTTGCCTCACCGAACAGGACAGCAGCCGGGTTTACCGCATTCATCCGGTATCCCCGGATATTCTGCGCCAGCAGGCAACTCGTATTCTCGATGACTACCGCATCGATGTGATCAAAGTCGGCTTGCTGGGCAGCATTGGCGCCCTCGATGTGGTTCAGCAGATCCGCGCAGAGCAACCGGATATTCCCCTGGTGCTGGATACAGTGCTGGCCTCCGGCGGCGGCCAGAGCATGAGCAGCACCAAGCTGCTGCTGCCTTTGCTGCCTGTTGCGCAGCTGATTACGCCCAACCGGCGCGAAGCCAGACAACTGAGCGGGCAAACCGCTGCGGACGACTGTGCCCGGGCCCTCCATGAGCAGGGCTGTCCGGCGGTGCTGATTACCGGCGCGGACGAATCCAGCCACGGCAAGGTGATCAACAGCCTGTACCAGGCGCATCATACCCGCCACTGGCAATGGCCCAAACTGTCCGGCAGCTATCATGGCTCCGGCTGTACACTGGCATCAGCCGTTGCCGCGCGACTGGCCCTGGGAAGCACCATGGAAGAAGCCGTGGATGAAGCCCAGCACTACGTCTGGAACAGTCTGCAAAGAGCTTTCCGGCCAGGGCGGGGACAAATGCTGCCGGGAAGATGCCCATGAGCCTGTTGCATGGCCTGTATGCCATCACCCCGAATGGATTGCAAGGCCAGGCCTTGCTCGATCGGGTTCAGGCAATATTGCGGGGCGGCTGCCGCATTCTTCAGTACCGGGACAAATCCACGGATCAGGATCGGCGCCTGAGGGAAACGCGGGCCTTGCGTCAACTGTGCGAACGCCATGACGCGATGCTGATCATCAACGATGACCCGGAACTGTGCCGCGCAAGCGGCGCCCATGGTGTGCATCTGGGTGAAAACGATGCCACCCTGGAAGAGGCGCGGCTGCAGCTCGGGGCAAATGCCATTATAGGCATTTCCTGCTATGACGATCTGGGCCGCGCCCGTCAGGCGGTGGACAAAGGCGCTGACTATGTGGCCTTTGGCGCCATATTCCCCTCATCCACCAAGCCCGGGGCGCGCCAGGCCGGACTGGAACTACTGCGCCAGGCGCGCGGCGAACTGGCGCTGCCCCTGGTTGCCATTGGCGGCATAACCCCGGAAAATGCCCTGTCCGTCATCGAAACCGGCGTGGACATGCTGGCCATGATCCAGGGGCTGTTCGCGCAGCCGAACCCGGAACAGAGCGCTCGCCGCATCGATGAAACTTTCAAAGCATTCCGAGGAAACCCATGAGCACATCCCACGATCTCTTCGAAAAAGCCCAGCAACACATTCCCGGCGGGGTAAATTCCCCCGTGCGCGCCTTCAAGGGCGTGGGCGGCGACCCGGTATTCATCGATCATGCCCAAGGTGCCTGGATCTTCGACTCCGAAGGCCGGCGCTATATCGACTATGTGGGCTCCTGGGGCCCCATGATCCTGGGGCATGCGCACCCCGAGGTCATCGAGGCGGTACAGCAGGCCGTGCCCCGGGGACTGTCCTTCGGCGCACCCACGGAGCTGGAGATCCGCATCGCGGACAAGGTCTGCGAACTCATGCCTTCCATCGAGATGGTGCGCATGGTGTCCTCCGGCACCGAAGCCACCATGTCCGCCATTCGCCTGGCGCGTGGCTTTACCGGAAGAGACAAGATCGTCAAGTTCGAAGGCTGCTATCACGGTCATTCGGATTCCCTGCTGGTCAAGGCCGGCTCCGGCGCCCTGACCCTGGGTGAGCCTTCCTCCCCCGGCGTGCCAACCTGCCTGGCGGAACAGACCATCACCCTGGACTACAACAACCTGGAGCAGGTAAAAGAAGCCTTCAGCCAGATCGGACAGGAAGTGGCCTGCATCATCGTCGAGCCTGTGGCGGGCAACATGAACTGCATCCCTCCCCTGCCCGGCTTCCTCGAAGGACTGCGCGAGGTCTGTGACCAGTACGGCAGCGTGCTTATCTTCGACGAGGTAATGACCGGCTTCCGCGTGGGACTGGGCGGCGTGCAGGGGCTGTACGGTGTGCGTCCGGATCTGACCACCCTGGGCAAGGTCATTGGCGGCGGCATGCCCGTGGGCGCCTTTGGCGGCCGGCGGGAAATCATGGAAAAAATCGCCCCCCTGGGGCCTGTCTATCAGGCAGGCACCCTGTCCGGCAACCCGGTGGCCATGGCCGCCGGGCTCAAGACCCTGGAACTGATCTCAGTGCCAGGCTTTTTCGAGGAACTGGGACGCAAGACCGAAACACTCATCAGCGGCCTGGTGAGCGCTGCTCGGGAAGCCGGCGTTGCGGTCACGGAAAATCATGTGGGCGGCATGTTCGGGCTGTTTTTCTCCACCGCCGACAAGGTAACGGATTTTGCCGGCTCCATGGCCTGCGACCAGCAGAAGTTCAAGGGCTTTTTCCATGCCATGCTGGATCAGGGCGTGTATCTGGCGCCGTCTGCCTTTGAGGCCGGATTCGTCTCTGCGGCACATAGCGATGATGATCTGAACGCCACCCTGGACGCAGCGCGCAAGGCTTTTGCCCAACTCTGACTTTGGCTGAAAGCTTCCAGCAACTTCTGCAGTGGGTGAGCGCCAACCCCGGCTGGGCCGGGGCGGTGGTATTTCTCATGGCCTTTGCCGAATCCCTGGCCGTGGTGGGCATGGTCGTGCCCGGAGTGGCGGTGATGTTCGCCCTGGGCGCCCTCATCGGCGCCGGCGCCCTGGATTTCAAACTCATGGTGCTGTGGGCAGTATTGGGCGCGGTTGCCGGTGACGGGCTGAGTTTCTGGCTGGGCAAGCGCTACCGGCAGCAGCTTACCGGATTCTGGCCCTTCAACCGGCATCCGGGGATGCTGCAAAAAGGCATGGATTTCTTTCGCCGCTATGGCGGCAAAAGCGTGGCCATCGGGCGTTTCTTCGGCCCGGTGCGGGCCGTGATTCCCCTGGTTGCGGGCATGATGAACATGTCTGGTGGCGCCTTTCTGTTCGCCAATGTGCTGTCCGCCCTGGTCTGGGCTCCCGCCTATCTTCTGCCAGGCATGGCCTTTGGCGCATCCCTGGAGCTGGCTTCGGAAGTGGCCCTGCGTCTGGTCATCCTGCTGGTGGTGCTGCTGGGCAGTCTCTGGTTCCTGGGCTGGCTGTCTCATCGGCTGTTTCTGCTCATCCAGCCCCATAGCCGGGATCTGGTGCAGAAACTGCTCGGCCTGGGCGAACGGCATCCCCGTCTGGAACGCATCGCCCGGGCTCTGGGAGATCCAAACCATCCGGAATCCGCAGGCCTGGCCATGCTTGCCGGCCTGCTGGTATTGGCCAGCCTGGCGCTGGTTCTAGTCGCCCTGGTGCCCGCCGCGCCGTTACTGGTGGCGGACAACGCCTTGCATCTGGGATTGAAAAGCCTGGCCAATCCCATTGGCGATCACATCATGCTGGCCATTTCGGCGATTGCCGGGAAAAGCGCCACCCTGGCCATGCTGCTGGTCGTCTCCCTGATATTGTGGATTGCCAATCACCGGCGCGCCATGCGCCACTGGCTGGCTGGCTGCGGCAGCGTATGGGTATTCAGCGTTGCCCTGGAAGCCCTGTTGCGCCACAACAGCTCCCTGATGGCGATATTCCCGGATTTGTTCGTGCTGCGCGCCACGGTTTTCTTTGGCATGACTGCGGTTCTGGTTTCCACCCCGGTAAAACATCCACGCCGCTGGCGCATCTATTCCACTGCCAGCATACTGATCATGGCGGTGATACTGTCCCAACTCTATCTGGGATCGGCTCTGCTGGCGATCCTGCATGCCCTGAGCGGCGGCATCATCTGGACCACGGCAATGGGCATGGCCTATCGCACTCATGTGCAGGATCATCCCATCCCTGGCCGAATCGCCCTGCTCTGCGGCCTGGGCATACTGCTCCTGGGCCTGGCTTCCACTCTGGGGGTCAACGCTCCGCCACCACGCCCCATGGCTCTGGAGATCCAGGGCAGCATGAGCCTGCAGGAATGGCGGGACGGCGGCTGGCGCAAGCTCCCCGCCTGGCGCAGTGACATTCTGGAAAGGAAGAACCATCCCCTGAACCTGCAGTATGCCGGATCGCTGCAACATCTGCTCGCCAGGCTGGAGACGCAGGGGTGGCAGAGAACCCCCACGGCGCATGGTCTCGAATGGCTGAAAATACTGGCGACCGCAAGCAAGCTGCAGGAACTGCCTGTCCTGCCGCACAGCCATGCCGGGCGCATGTCATCCGTGGTGATGGCAAAAACCACCGAGGATGGTCGCCACGTACTCTATCTCTGGCCGGGCCGCTGGCTCATCCGCAACAGCGGTCGACCCGTCTGGCTGGGAGAGGCAGTATCGCAGGAGAAAAAGCAGTGGCTGGGGCTGTTCGCCTGGCCAGGCAGCGCCGGAGATGGACAAATGGCCCTGAACAGGCTAAAAATGGACCTCGATGCCACGGAACTGGGGCACCATGAAGTCAGGGATGGACAATTGCTGCTGGTCTGGCACAACCTCCCCCTTCAATCGAGACAATGAATTCACCGGTTTCACATTTTTACGCTTGCACGGGTGGCCGCAAGGCCATCTTGTAGTATAAATACCCCCGATTCGCAGAATCCAAACGGAGACAATAATGAAGGTATTACTGGTTGATGATTCCAAGGCTGCGCGCTTTGCCATGGGAAAACTGCTCAAGGACCAGGGACTGGAAGTCGAAATGGCGGCTTCCGGCGAAGAAGCCCTGGACAAGATCGCCACGGAGGACATCAACATCGTATTCATGGATCAGTCCATGCCCGGCATGGGCGGCATTGCCGCCACCACGGCCATCACCAGCAATGAGAAAACCTCGCATATTCCCGTGGTGCTCTGTACCGGGAATGAAGGTGACAAGCTGGAGGAGATGGCCAGAGAAGCCGGTGCCATAGGCGTGCTCACCAAGCCACCCCAGGCGGAAAAACTGCAGGCGGTTCTGGCCACCATCGATGTGGAAACCGTTACCGAAGAAACCCCCGAACCCCAGACAGAAGCTGCCACGGAAGCCGCGTCCGGCATTGATATGGACACCATCATGGCCAAGGTGGAAGAACTGCTGAAGAAAGCGCGGGAAGATGTAAGCGCGGTGGAAAAGAAACTCGCTCAGCAACTGGATGAGGTAATCAAGAGCAGTGAAGCGAAGCTGCAACCCCTGCATGACAGTCTGAAGAAGGTGGATGAACGCATCGTATCCCAGGTGAAGGAACAGATATCCATGGATGCCGGAAACCACCGCATACAGCTGGAAGCCCTGCGCCAGCAGGTGGAAACCGGCCTGGATGACATGAAAGAACATGAAGCGCGCCTGCGTGAAGACCTGATCAGCGATGTCAATGGAAAAATGGACGAACTGCTCAGTGAACGGCTGGCCGAGATCAAAGACAGCGTCAAAGACACCCGGAGCAATGTGGAAGCCAGCCTTGAGGAAATGGAAAAGAAAGTCTCCGGCCTCAAAGGCAGCATGCTGGGAAAGTCCGCCCTCATTTCCATTCTTTCTGCCGCCGCGGCCTTTGCCGCAGCTTACTTCCTGCTGCAGTAGGCCATTCTACGGCCTGTCCGCCCCCCAGCGGGGCAACAGGTCGTGGCTTACGTCCAGGTGGTCGAGTATTCTCGCCACCATGAAATCCACCAGATCCTCCACCTTCTCCGGCTGATAATAGAAACCGGGATTGGCGGGCATGACTACCCCACCGGCGCGGGTCACCGCCAGCATGTTTTCCAGATGGATGGCGGAAAATGGCGTCTCACGCACCACCAGGATCAGTTTGCGCCGTTCCTTGAGCATCACATCCGCGGCACGGTCGATGAGATCGTCACTGATGCCATGGGCAATGGACGCCAGGGTGCCCGTGGTACAGGGGCAGACCACCAGCGCCTGCGGGGGACTGGAGCCGCTGGCCACGGGCGCCGTCCATTGCTGACGGCCAAAAACCTGCAAGCGTCCGGGAGGAACGTCGAAACGTTCACGCAATACCCGCGCCGCCTGTTCCGCGGAAGAAGGCAAGTCCAGATTCATTTCCATGCGCGCCACCACCTGCGCCGCCTGGGAATAGAGAAGCTGCACATCCCGCCCGGCCTCCAGCAAACACTCCACGAGACGCAGACCATAGGCGATTCCAGAAGCCCCGGTGAGCGCCACGGCAATGGGCCGGGCGCTCATGTCCGCTCCTCCAGCATGTTCAGAATGCGCTCATGAATGCCTTCAAATCCGCCATTGCTCATCACCAGCAGGGTATCTCCGGGTTTTGTTTCCCTGCGCAAAATCTCGATGATGCCCTCGGTGCTGTCCAGCACCCTGCATCTTTCCCCCAGAGGAGCCATTACCCCGGCAGCATCCCAGTTCAGGGATTCCGGCGCATACAGCAGGACTTCGTCCGCAGCTTCCAGCGAGGCAGGAAGGCGGTCGGCATGTATCCCCATGCGCATGGTATTGGAACGCGGTTCCAGGATAGCGATGATCCGCTCCCCACCCACCTGGTTGCGCAATCCGGCCAGAGTGGTTTGGATGGCGGTGGGATGATGGGCGAAATCGTCGAACAAGCGAATTCCCTGCACCTGTCCACGCAGCTCCATGCGCCGTTTCACGTTCCTGAAAGCCGCAAGCGCCTCCAGGCCCAATTCGACCGGCACCCCCGCATGACGTGCGGCAGCCAGGGCGGCCAGGGCGTTGTTCACATTGTGCTCGCCGGTCAGAGACCATTCCAGCCGGCCCGCCGGCCGGCCTTCACAGATCACCTCAAAGGCGCTGCCGTCGGCACGACGCCCGGCAGCCTGCCAGGTGGCGGAACCGGATACGGCAAAGCTTTCCACCGGAGTCCAGCAGCCCATGTCCAGCACCGCTTTCAGATTGTTGTCGTTCGCGGGAGAAACAACCAGCCCCGATCCGGGCACGGTGCGCAGCAGATGATGAAACTGGCGCTGGATCTGCGCCAGGTCATCGAAGATATCCGCATGATCGAATTCCAGGTTGTTCAGCACCAGGGTACGTGGATGATAGTGAACGAACTTGCTGCGCTTGTCGAAAAAGGCGGTATCGTATTCATCTGCCTCAACGACAAAGAAGGGCGTCTCTCCCAGCCGCGCCGAATGGCCGAAGTTGCGCGGCACGCCGCCGATGAGAAAGCCGGGAGACATTCCCGCATGCTCCAGAATCCAGGCCAGCATGGAGGCAGTGGTGGTCTTGCCATGGGTGCCCGCCACGGCCAGCACCCAACGTCCCTGCAATACATGCTCGGCCAGCCATTGCGGGCCGGAGGTATAGGGCAAACCGCGATTCAGCAGGTACTCCACCACGGGATTGCCCCGGGACAGGGCATTGCCCACCACCACCATGTCCGGCTCCGGCCGCAGATGCGCCGGATCCCAGCCTTCCATGAGATCGATGCCCGCCGCTTCCAGCTGGGTGCTCATGGGCGGATAGACGCCGGCATCCGACCCCGTTACCTTGTGTCCCAGGGCGGTGGCAATCTGAGCGATACCCCCCATGAAGGTACCGCAGATACCCAGAATATGAATGTGCATAATGATCGTTGCTTGCTGTCAATGCAGGTATGATACCTCATCATTCTTCAGAACCCGTTTCATCATGGCCGAATTATTCATAGAGACCGCAGCCCAGCTTCATGATTTCGTCAAGCAAATGGAGGACAGCCCCTGGCTGGCGGTGGATACGGAATTCATCCGCGAACGCACTTACTACCCGCGTTTGTGCCTGATTCAGGTAGCCAATGAGTACACCGCCGCCGCCATCGACCCCCTGGCCCTGGACAATCTCGAGCCCCTGAGTGAGCTGCTGCTGAATCCCGCCAGGGAAAAAGTCTTTCACGCGGCGCGTCAGGATCAGGAGATTTTTCTCCATGAATGGGGGGTACTGCCGCAGCCGGTTTTCGACACCCAGCCCGCCGCCGCCCTGCTCGGTTACGGTGATCAGATCGGTTACGGCAAACTCATCCAGCAAGTGCTCGGGGTGGAACTGGCCAAGGATCACTCGCGCACGGACTGGTCCCGACGGCCGCTGGACAAAGCACAGCTGCGCTATGCCCTGGACGATGTCATCTATCTTGGGCAAGCCTATATAAAGATGAAGCAGGCACTGAAGAAGCAGGGACGGCTGGAATGGCTCAAACCCGAGTTCGAATCCCTGTCCATGGAAGCCACCTACTCCCTGAACCCCATGGACATGTGGAAAAAGGTCAAGGGACGCCAGCATCTAAAGGGCATCAAGCTGGCGGTGTTGCAGGCCGTAGCCGCCTGGCGGGAACAACAGGCCCTGGCGCGCAATCTGCCCCGGCGCTGGATTCTCAAGGATGACGTATTGCTGGAAATCGCCCGGCGCGCTCCGGTAAAAACCTCGGATCTGGAAAAAATTCGCGGCCTGGATGCAAACTTCATCCGCCACAATGCCGACGCAGTGACCGACCGTATCAAAAAGGCCCTGGAGCTACCCAAAGAGCAATGGCCGAGAGACGGGTTTCGATCCAGCCGTCCCACGCCTGAGCAGGAAGCCATCCTTGACATGCTCAGCGCCGCCCTGCGCATCATCGCCCTGGAAGCCGGCCTCTCGCCCCAGGCCATTGCCAGCCGCAAGGATCTGGTCGCGCTGCTCAACCAGGAAGAAAAATCACCCCTGCTTCGGGGTTGGCGCGCCCAGGTGGCGGGCATCCCCCTTCAGGAACTGTTACAGGGCAAACGCCAGATGCATCTTGAACAGGGGAAACTGTCTTTCAGCAATAAAGACGCATGAAGGCAATCCCTGCCATGTTACCGCCAGGAATGTCGGGAACATTTCCAGCGCCATGGCTCCTTGCGGCATACCGTCCATCCTTTAGCCCGAATATTGCACCAGAACGCGCAAAATGTGGGTTTTTTACCATGAATTACAGCCTGTTGCGTGACGATTATGCTGGATACAGTTTGTACCCGTCATGCTATCCGGTTTTTCCCGGGACCTTTTCACCCAGCTTGCCCGAACGCACTGCAAGCCGATGAATAACATCGGCTTTTGTCCGTTCGAACAATCTGGGAAAAAATCTCTCCGGGAAAATTCCGGATTCCGGTGCAATATTCGGGTTAGATTCGCCGCACCGCCATAACCATCCAGGGATGGAGGGAATGCTGGAAATGTTCCAGTGCCATGGCTCCTTGCGGCATACCGTCCATCCATGGACATAAAAAAGCGCCTCGGAAGGCGCTTGGATCAGATCCGGGCTTTCTCAGACACAACCGGTCGGCTTGGGCAGACCACCATATTTGCTGATGGGCTTCATCGGGCCGGTCATCCACTGTTTGAACAGCTCCTTCTTGTCCACATCGATATATTTGGAAAACTTGCGGATGGGTGGGACTACATTGTGTTGCTCGTAGTACTCCCGCGCCTTAAGAACCTGCTCCCAGCGATCATCGGTCATCTCGAAGCCATCGGCTTCCGCCATGGCCTTGCCGATCTCGGGCGTCCAATCGTTCATGTTCAGAAGATAGCCATCTCCATCACGGGGGGGAATTTCAATACTCATGTTGCTCACTTACCTCTATATAACCTAGTGTTTTACTGTGTTTTTATTTGCATCATACAGAGGATGGAGCGAATATCTACCCCAGGTTTTCTTTGGTTATTGGGAATTACAGGGATATTCAGACATTTGTGCCCCTTGATTCCCAAGCCACAGCCCGTATACTGCGCTGTTCACAAGTCACGCCAAGGCCACTGTAGCTCAGTTGGTAGAGCAACGCATTCGTAATGCGTAGGTCCGCGGTTCGATTCCGCGCAGTGGCTCCAATAATTTCATCGACTTACATCTTCCTACCTGGAATTACTGTAAGCCTAACGTGACCATTTCGTGACGAGTGTACCCCGTCTCCCTGCTCCAGCAGAGAGACGGCGGCCCTCACATTTTCTGGTGCCAAGTGCGCATAGCGTTCGGTCATCGTGACCGAAGCATGCCCCAGCAGGTCCCTCACTTCCGACAACGGCGCTCCGGCCGACACCAGCCATGCAGCGCATGTGTGCCGCATGTCGTGTATGCGGAAGTCATCGATTCCGGCCTTTCTGCAGGCGGTGGCAAAGCTGCGTTTCACGTCAGTTATGCGCCGTCCTCTTTTGTTGCAAAACACCCATTGCGAGTTTGGGCAGTGCGTGGCCCGGAATTGGGCACGATTCATCACTGCATCCATCGCCACAGCGTTGAGTGGCACAGATCTCCGGCGCTTTGCCTTGGTGTGTTCTGCTTCCAAGTAGATCAATCCTGATCGCAAATCTACTCGCCGCCACTCCAGGCCCAGAATCTCACCGCGCCTCATGCCTGTATGCAGCGCCAGCCTGATGAAGTCTACAATATGCGGCGCCTGCCTGATCTGTCTGGCCGCCTCGACAAGGGATGCTGCCTCCTCCTGCGTGATCCATCGTACCCGGCCTTCCGGAACCTTCAGTTTTCTTCCACGCACCGGGTTTGGCAGTTCCCAGCCCAGCTCGCTGCGGGCATGATTGATGGCCGTTGACAGAAGGGCCAGCTCCCGATTGATGGTTGCTGGCGCTACGCCATCTGCCTGCCTACCAATGATGTAGGCTCGAATGTCCTGCGGTGCCAGTGCGTCCATCACCCGCCCTGTGAAAGTTTTGTAAAGATGTCTCGCGCTCAGACGGTCTCTATCCGCCGACCGCTTTTCAACCCCTGGGCCTTGAAGGTAGTTGAGCATCACTTCATCGAAAGTCCTGGCTGGCTGCTCACCCCACTGGCGTTGCCTGTGTGCTTCGAGCTTCCATTTTGCAAGGATGGCTTCGGCTTCCTTGCGGTCCGCAGTCCCAGTGCTGCGGCGAGTTCTGCGGCCGCTTGTGTCGGTGTAGCTGGCCCACCACCACGGTGAGTCCGTCCTGCGGTAGAGGCCATCCCTCCCCGTTTTCTTGCGCTTCTTCTGCATGTGCTTTCCTCCTGCACATCCAGCCCCACGCATAATTTATTATGCGCTGGCTGCATGGTTCCGTCCACATAGGAACGCGCCGAGTCGGCCACCACCATCAGCCTTCGGCCCACTCTGCATGATGCGAGTTCTCCGCGGTCGATGAGTCGGCGCACGGTGCGTGTGCTGATGCCTCCCAGCTGTTGCGCGGCTTCATCCAGGCTCCATAGCAGGCTCATCGGTGCGGCGCCCTCCCCTTCCTCTGCCGTTCGCGCCGGATCGCCACCAGGCGCCTGCCTGCCCCAAACAGCACTCCGGCGGTGTCGCTCGTTTCCCATGTCAACGCCTCCAGCGTGCCCCGGGCGTCCTGGATCATGTTTCCATGACCCCAGCAGAAGCATGGGATGTGCGCCTCGACAAATTTCCGCAGTTCCAGGCAGTGCTGGCAGGTCTTGTAAGTGCGTGGCTCATCCTGCCAGATGCCGCCTGCCCGCTCGTACTGCTCGCCTGGCTCGATGATGCGTCCGCATTCTTCACAGGCATGGCTTTTCCTTGCCGTCACCACACGCGCTGAATAAGCGCTGGGCAGCTCATAATCGCAATAGCACTCCATGTCATTTTCTCCGCAAAATAGTTACCCTGCATCGAACGGCCGGGCCAGCCGCATGTGGTCGCGTCGATGCTCGCCCCCGTTTTCCCTGGCCAGCGGGTCACTGGTCGGAAGGAGCGCCAGGGCGCGTGTCGTCAGAACGGGATGTCACTGTCATCGAAGTCCTGTGTGCCGGGCGGCTGCTGCGGCGTCATATCCTGTCGCTGCTGCCTCGGGGCCGTCTGTCCTCCGCTCCCGCCACCAAGCATCTGCATCTCGTTGGCAACGATCTCGGTGGTGTAGCGATCGCTCCCGTCCTTGGCCTGCCATTTACGGGTGCGCAGACTGCCCTCGATGTAAACCCGACTGCCTTTATGCAGGTATTCCCCGGCAATCTCCGCGAGCCTCCGGAAGAACACCACGGTATGCCATTCGGTTCTTTCCTTCTGCTCTCCAGTCTGCTTATCCTTCCATGTGTCTGATGTGGCGATGCGGATGTTGGTCACGGCATCGCCATTTGTCATGTATCGGGTTTCCGGTTCCGCCCCCAGGTTGCCAATCAGGATTACTTTGTTGATTCCTCTGCTCATTGTTTGCTCTCCATGCTGCTTTATACCCGCAGCTGTCCATTTACCATTTGAGGCATAAGCTCAAATGAACAGCCGCTGGTTCTTATCAATTCTGTGGTGAAAACTTCAATCCAAAGCCGACAGTTTTCCTGCTCACAGTACACTTCGCCATTGTGAATCAGTCCATCGGCCGGGATTTCCGCCTCGATGACAACAGGTGTGCCGCTCATCAGTGGGCATATCTTTCTGCTCATTGCTCTTTCCCTCCTTGTCTCATGTTCCAGCTTTCCGCTGCCGCGCCTGACATGGCGACCATTTCAGTAGCGATGTCAATGGCTTCGGGGTAGTGTCTGTCCTTAAAAGTTGCGCCGATGGTTTCGCCCCTCGCTCCGCAGCTGTAGCAATGCACAAAAATATCAATCCGGTCTGTCGCGGCTTCCACCAGCACCCTGGCATTGCTTTCCCCGCAAAACGGGCAGGGCTTGAGTGCGGCTTCTGATGTAGGTTCGATCATTTTTCCTTCTCCTTGATTCCCCGCCCGAAGGCGGGGACTGTTGTTCATGCCGCCTTCTGGTCAGCTTCTTCCGTGATGAAATTCATGCGCTTGTACACCGCCCGCACCCGCTCAACATCAGCCACGCAGTAGGTGGCAACATCATGCACACGCCCCGCTTTCACAAAATCCCACACTTTCGAGCCGTCGATTTCTTCACCTCCAAGCTCTGTCCCTTTGGTAGCGATACCAAGGGCTTTGCAAAGTGCATCGAGGCTGATTCGGTCTTTCCATCCCGCCCATGCGGTCATGGTGTCGTAAACAAACTCGCTGCCAGGACGCGCGTCATGCGGCAGTTGGAATGGCGGCTGAACACCCAGGATGACCACCCGATGAAAGATGAAGCGTAGATCAAAGTCTTTGATATTGTGACCAACCCATTCGATGCCTTGGTGGCGACCGCGAGGGATGGACTTCATGACCTGCGCAAAAAATGTTTCCAGCATATCCCGCTCACTGCCGTCCAGGTCACGCATGACCACATTCGGCTTATCGTTTTCCACTGCCCAGCTGATGCAGATGATTTCTCCCTGATCGCCTTTGAAGGCCGTCTTGCGCCAGGCATCCTCCACCGCCTGCGGCTTCTGCTCTTTTTCCCATTTGGCGATGGTCTCCGGTTTTTTCATGCTGCCGGGATGGGTGATGCTGTTGGCGATTTCCTCTTTCAGCCCTTCGGATTGCCCGGGGATGGTTTCAATGTCCAGATAGATTTTCATATTGCTTTCTCCATTGCTTGATTTCATGTTCTGCCCACTTAATGCGCCACCTCATGCGGCGCGAGGCATTGCGTACCTGCTCCGTAGTCGTCCTTTGCATTTCGGAACTGGGTTGATAATGCTGCTTGCTGAATGGCATCTGCCCTCCCGCCCCGCGACTGGCGCGGGGCTTTCCGCGGTTAAGCTGTTATCGCTTCCTGTTGTTTGTCTTCAATGATGATTGGCTCATCACTGAAAACAGTTGTTTCGTGCAATGACCCGTCTTCCGCATTTATGCGGATTGTCATTGCATAACCGCCTGCGCTGATTGGGTTCGATTCCTCAACCGTTACACTCACAGCATCGTGAAAAGAAAAATATGTGTGGTTCATTTGCCTTCCTCCATAATTGCTTCCCGCTCCTCGCGGGCTTCCTGCTCTGCCATTGCCTGCGCCCATTCATCAAGGCGTTTGTCCAGGTTGTCATATTTGGCTTTGGGTATCTCGGTGAGATGCTCCGCACCCCAGGCCTTGCGCACCCAGGCTTTCACGCGCTCGCGGTCAAGACCTAATTCGTGGATACGGGCTTCAAGGCGCTTGTGTTGGGCTGTGGAAATGGGTGCCGCGTTTTGCCGGACAGGTGCGGCCTGCCTGCTGGAAGCATCTGCCTGTTTGGGGGAGGAGTTGGCAGACGAACCGGCGGGAATCATGTCCTCCAGGTCTTGCGTGAACACCTCCGACAGCCCGGCCATGCGTAGCGTGGCGTCGATGTGGGCGCTTTTCTCGGCCATCTTCAACGCTTTGTTGATGTCGCCATAGTCCTGCTTGAGCGAGCGGGCGCCCACCCCGTCGGCCACTACCCGCCCGCTGGCGTCCTTGATTTCACAGCGGATGATGATGTGTTTCAGCTCTACCCCGTGAAGGGCGGCCTGTTCGTAGTCGTGCAGGGTGGGGAAATACACTGTCACCCCCAGCATGCCGCAGATTTTCTCCGCGCCAGGCTTCCACAGGCTTGGCTTGCTGGGGCCGCGCCTGGTGGGGATGCGCCCATAGTCTACGCCTTCCACCAGGGCCGACCGCACCCATTCCATGAGCGCTGCGCGGTTCTCCCTGCGCCGATCCAGACCGGCGCGAAACTGCTCTGCCGGCAAGTCCAGCGGTGATGCCACCGCCACGGGCTGAGACACCGGCTGAGGACTGATAACCGCCACCTCATGGCTTTGTTCTGCTGCTTCCATTTCCATGATATTACCTCCATTTATATCTTATTACATATACTCATATTTGTAGGCATTAAAAAGGCCGGGGCGGTTGCTCATACTGATAACCGTCCAGCCAGTTCAGCAACACCCGCACATGCTCATGGGTGATTTCGATCTGCTGTTCTCCGCTGACAAAATCCCGCGCCTCCTCGACCAGGCGGAATTCATACTCATCCTGAGCCATTCCTGACCAATAATCACCGTTCATCTGATTCATGACTACCTCCATATATTCACTGTACACATATTTTATATGCGTTTTACTCATATTTCAAGTTTTAATCACAACCCAAGCCCAGTCTGCGCCTGCCACTGCCAGGCTGCCGCCCACACCCCGCCCTGCTGGCACGGCACCCATTGACCGGCGCCCAGTGCCGGCAGCTGCTGCCCGTGGAAGCCGAGCGGGAACGCCACCACCGGCAGGCCGCGAGCGGCCGCCAGGCGACAGGCCAGCGCCGAGCCGCGCGAGCTGGGCGAGCTGAGAAACGCCACCAGCCCGGAGCTGGCAGCGGCCACCACCGCGCCAGTACGTGCCCGCAGCCGTGCCGGGAGCGGCACAGATGCCGGGCCACCTGCCCACCACTGCACCGCGCCACCAGCAGCGTGATGCGCCCGCACCTGCTGCACTGCGGACGCCCCGCATGCGCCCGCCCCGCCCCGCCCGAACGCTGACAGACACAGCACCAATGATGACGGCACAGAAGTGAGAACGGCGGCATCCGCACCCGTGGCACAGCCCACAACCAGGCCGTAACCTGAGCCGACCAGCGCCCCGGCCACCCGCACGACCAGAACACCACCCCCCGGCGGGAGCTGCCGGGAGCCAACAATGGCGACCACCCCGCTACCCACGGGGAACCCACCACAGCTGACCGCCACCAGTGGGCACAGCCGGAGCCGCGCCGGGGAAATGCACTGGAACCGACACCACCCACAACGCCCTGCCACCGGACACCCGGCGGCGCAGCGCCAGAGAACAGCCGCACCAGCCGCCCCAAGCGCCAGCGAACGCCACAGCAGCGCCGCAGCTGGCGAAGCCCGCCACCAGCACCACGCCAGAAAATGAGCGCCCGGATGCACGAACCCGCCAGCGCCACGCACCAGCCGCCAGCGCAGAACCGACCACCCGGCGCCACGAAGGAGCCACCAGCGGCACACCACCCAAGCCAGCAGCAGGCACCACCAGAGAACGAGAACCAACCCAACAGAACATGACCACCCCCAGGGCCGCAGCCCCGAAAAGAAAGAAAAACCGGAAAAAAGAAAGAAAACGCCCTCTGAAACAAGCTGGAGTGGAAGGGATTGCAAGGCTTGGCTGGCCGCGCACCGCAGCTGCAGGCACCACGTAAAGGGAAAAAGAGCGCGAGAGAAGGGGAAAACCGCTGGCCCCGAGCGGCCAGACAACGCGGAGCGCCTGGCCTTGCAAGCCCTGGAACGGAAGCTAGCCTTTGGCGTTTTATTGCTTTTTGCAGGTTTTTTCGGGCGTGACAGCGCACCACCAGGAGCGAAGCGAGGAGGAGCGACAGCGACGAACAGGGGGTTTGGGGGGAACGCCCCCCATTTCAAACAATCAGGCGCGGCTTGCGAGGCGGAAAGGAATGACAGACGACACGGCGGAGCTTGCGGAGCGGTGTTGGCTGGCATGACCCGCCGCAGCAAGACGCCACAGCAGCAGTGCTGGCAAGCGCTGGTTCCCCTGGGGGCGGAGGGGGGCCGGAAGTCCCCTCAACCATGTATTTATTCCATGGAAATTAGTTTTCTTGCGGGTCCAGCTTTTCAAAGGACACCGAAAGCTCTCCATCTGAATGCCATTTGTACTCGGTTATGATGAACCATTCTTCCGGATTGTACATACTCACCGGCCCGTCTTTTTTGGCTTTCTCATCACCAGAATTTCGGGAACCTTTAATCCACAACATCTGGATAGGTTTTTTCATATGATGCGCTGAACTCAAGGCAACTTTTACTTTTTTGTAATGACCGAGAGAAGAGGCTCCACGTTCTCTCAACAACCAGTCTTCAGATTTGAATCTTGTATATCCCTTTCCTGAATCAGGATCATAATGCTTGTAGTCGGTAAGGTAATGATCCAGTTCAAATCCATACACCAGCGTGCCGTCTGGCTTTGTACCATACCAACTGTACTGAGAATCCATTTTCGCTCCGGCAGCCTCATATCCAGACACAATTCCTTTGTCCCATTGATGAATATGTTTCATAAATTACCGCGAATTATCTTTAGTGCGAGCGATTGCGCCTCACCTATTGGGAGGGTTTTCTCTTCCACATCCTCTCCATGATAGATGCGATCGCGAGTACTCTTCAGTGCTTTAAATTTATTAACATCAGAATTATTCACATCACCCCACTGCAATATTGAACACCACATAAACCTATGGAAGATATTCGTCGCTTTTTGTATTGGTATTTTGATATCAAACAATCTGGCAAACCCGGCAATCCTACTTGGCATGATACGGGGTATCGTTAAATCTGGATCGCTTATAAGTTCTTTGAATGTTTTGTTTATGTGAACTTCAATTGCTGAGTAAAAATAGAGAAATTTTTTCAATCGATCTTTTTCATTAACGGCGAGATTAAAAAAATATCCAACTCTTGTATGGATTGAGTCTGATAAACTAAATATATATTTAATCTTATCTGATATGCTCTCGTTATCAATCCTACTTAAAATATGACCTTCCCCAGAAAGACTGCACCACGAGTCTATCAACCTCATGTTTAGGTTCGTCTCTGCAAATACTGCCCTATGAACCTGAATGAAAACAACCGGATTTTGTTCACTTGATAGCAATGCACTTAAAGAAGAAACCAGCACTGATGTTCTTTTCTTCTCAAGCAACCGGAGCGATTCTCTCCCCTCGGGGAAACAGTCCTGAGTGACTATTTTCTCTCCATCATTTTTCCAATACCCATCACTGCACACAACCTCTTCGGGACACTTCGTTACAACGATTAAATAAGGAGGAGCGGTTTTTCTTTCTTTTTCCCATTCATTTTCATCGTCAGTGAAATCATCATCTATTAATACCCGGCATATCTCATTTACACTGTCACCAAGTGATAAAGATACTTCCCCATCTGAATATTCTAGAAATGACGGATCAATCGGATCGCCTTTATCAGAAATAATACCCCTTGCCTCATAAACAATGACAGACCGGAATTGTGCCTTTATAACAGTCTCATCCGGGATTTTTTGAAATCCAACGTTTTCTAGTACGTGGCCGCTAAATCTCATTCTCTTAAGGTTAGATTATTGATAATAATAATTGCGGGTATTGTCTATATTTATCAATTCCCAATAGTTTGGCAAACTATGTAATATCAAAACTATCCCCGAAATTAAACTCCCCTTCGCGAATAGAAGAACGCTTTATCCTATAATCCTGCTCAAACACTCTACCAAAGCCGGAAATTTCATTGTGCCCATATATTCTAAACCTTATCATTTGCGTATCATCATCGCTCCATACTTTATCAATGTTTTCATCAGTTCGGAACCGATAGGCATACTTTTCGTCTCGATCCTTGACATCATATCTATCAATGACGAATACATTCTCTTTTATTAATGATAACTTTGCAGTAGTAACAATTGTCCCACCTGGAATATTTTTTGTTTTTACCAGCAGAAGCTCTGCCTGGACATTTACCAGTCTTCTTTTGCTTTTATTCACTATTTTTATATCGTAACTAAACGAATCTCCATTCCTTACCTTAGAAATCATTGGTGACACCGAAACATCTGGTCTTGCGAATCGGCTAAGAATCAGAATTACTACGAACGATGATGCTGCACCAGTCAATACGCTTGTGATTATGCCAATCAATTGATCCTCCTTTCTCCATCTACTATTGGTTAGCCCCACGGCGTTCTGATGAGCAAGCCCTACCAGTACTTCGCTGGCCGCACTTCTGAACGGTACGGCCTTTGTTCATGGTTGGCGGCTGTTTCCGTGTCGAGGACAGATGCTCCAAAAGCCTTTGCATCCGCTCCAGCAACAGCCGGGCATCCTGGTTCCAGCGTTCCCGCTGGTCATCATCGTCATGCGCCATCACCGCCCGTCCATGGAGAATTACCGCCAGTGCCGCTATCTGCACACTCTCCTGCATCGGGGCATCTGCCGGTATCGCCATGGTCGGCAGCATCTTCGCCAGCTTCTCCACGTCCTGCACACCTGACACCTGAATCATGATCTCCCTGGCAAACTCGTTTATAGCCCGATCGGTCTTTTCTGGGTGTTTCTCTGCCCTATTGAGGAGGGTTTCCACCTTCTTTCTGATTTCGTTCATATTTTCATCCATGAAATATTCCTTTGTCTGCTCCAAGATTCTACAGCAAGCCAAGCTGGTTCGGGCCAGGATCACAACCAGACCAGAAAACCCCTACAAGTCTTTGTTTTGAAAGTGGAACCAGGTCACATCAGTCACAGCAACAATCGAAGAAGACAACTACCTTTCGATGGGCTGACGAGACAGGACAAGTTCGATAAATTCCGACACATTGAGCAACCAAGATCGCTGCCGCTCAGTGTATGAGGGATGAAACTGCTGCGGTAACACCAGCTGAAGATTTTTAGAAGACATTTCATTTGTCTGGTTTTCGCTGATTGCGGGTTCCAAAGTCAACAGATGCTTGTATTTTATCCGATCTGCTTCTGACAACACTTGTCTCCATCTGTCCTTACAGGAGGATTTCACTCCCAGCATGGTTAAAGCAGCCCAATCATAATCCGGATCCCAATACGCTTCTATACCCGGGAAAATGAAATCAGGTTTTGACTTGTTTTCAGTTTTAGGTGTTCTGGTGTACTGTATTCCGCATTCCTTGAACAAAGCTTCAAGATGGTTCTCAAGAGCAAGGCCAGCACGGCTTTTTCTCCGATTCTGCACTGACAGTGAAAAGGAGATAAAACCATCTACGTCTCCATCAAAACCTTTGGATAAACGCTCGCTTATCAAATGTTTTTCCAAGGTACGAAATAGAACCTCTTCTCTTTCCATCCATGCCATCAAAGCTGCATCCTCACCATCATTTGGGTTAACATCCGGAAGTGTTGAACGCGCAAATGCGGAAAATTTACAGGTTGTAGGAAAAGTGCCATCAAATTTCTCCAGTATTTTGTCTAGCCATGTATCTTCTTCCTGAACGAATACACCTACATTTTCAAGGATAACCGTGGAAGCAAACTCAACTCTGTCCTGTTCGCCACTCAGCTCATCCCTAACTGAAAATCCAGGATTACCGATATCTGAAAACCCGAACAGCCAAAGCATTTGTCTGGATATGGTTGTTTCTTCTTCGGCAACTATCGCCAGTAGTGTATTGTCTGTGCGCTTGGCGAGAATCAGAATATCTCCCTCATTCGCACTCTGTGACACCTGATTGGAAGGGAAATACAGACGATATTCATAACGCATGACCCCTCTTTCCAGTCTGGCTTTTTGCCTGGCATCATACCAAGTCAGGAACCCATCCTCGACAATCGGTTCATCATCATGGTCTGTAAGATACATGAATGTTGCCTGATACCTCTCCTTCCCTTCCGGTTCGCCAAGAATATTTCTTAATTCTTTTACTCCATTAAATTCATGCTGGTTTGATCTCAGAACATCAGCTTCGACAGCACTCAATTCCTTTACTGCTACACCATCAAAATACTGTGATAGATAGCCTTTTTTCATTTATCTCGCGGGGGCAGTGTCGCTGTCAGTTTCAGGAAGGAATCTTTCATACTCTTTCGGGAGCATATCCAGTATCACCTCTTTCTCCATGGAATAAAGATCATAGGTAAGATCAAGCTGCTGAAGATAGCTTATGTAGCGCCGAATGTTCCCTTTTCTTGTTGTAGAGGTTGACCCGCGCTTGAAGGTTTTCCTCTCCGGGTCATAATAAAGCCTGCTGGCCGCCTCGATCACTCCTCTGCAGTTGAACAGATGCTGCCTAGCGGCAAGCTGCTCAATCAGTTCACCGCGCTCACTTGGTTTCTTGCTGAGCAGGAAGCGCGAGGTATCACCATAACTGTTCACAAGAAACCAAGTCGTGCGCACAGCATGCCGCGGACGATGGTTGTAGTTTGGACTCAAAATATAGTTGTAGACCCGGCTCGGTTTTCGAGAGCCATCCGCCAGTGAGGGGCAAAGCTGGTCAAACCAGTAAAGTGCAATCCAGGTCCAGAAACCTCTGTCACCAAGAAAAGGCTGCATATTCACTCCCTGAAACACAGATACCAGATACTCACCCATTGCAAACCGTGTGGAAAACACTTTCTGATCAATCTCCAAGTCCTCTTCCAGAGCTGCCGAATAACGCGGGTCAGTCAGAAGATGAACAGGAGTATTCAGTTTTTTACCGTTCCTCAGATCACTCAGATACGTATCAAAAGCCTCCAGTCCGTCTTCATTCAGCTTTCGTATCATATCAGCCATAATCATGATCCTCCATGCGCCTGACCAAATGCTCGCAGAAGTGGTGTTTTTCACTGAAGGCGCGTACTACATCATCGATCCACTGGTGCAGAAAATTCGGGTCTCGATCCATCGGACACTCCTCTGGAGCCATTCTGTTTGCGAAGGCAATCCACTTTTCCTCCCAGGAGCCCTCGTCCTGTTCTCCTTCCTGATTCCACAGGATGTACATCAGAACCTCCCGAAAGGCAGAAGGCAGAATAAGACTCTGGAAAAACGGGTTGTGCAAAAGCTGATTCTTCCCGTCCGGAATTCTGTTATTGATACACAATATGGGTTTGCGGGAATCATCAAAAGACAGCTTCCATACTTGGTTCCCCATCGCCGACATTGTCTTGATTATCATCAGGGATGAACGCTGTTCCTCATCTGACTCATCCTTTGGCGCAAGCCTGTCCGCGAGAGCAAGCAACCGGCCTGCCCTATCGGAATTGTCGACCACCTTCACGCGAAACAGTACCGGACCGGAAAGATCGATCTGATCAAGAGCGGTGTCGTGCGGGGGCAGAGGAGCTGCAACGGTTCCAAACCCGAATCTCTGTGCAGTGTTACGATGGTAAGCCTCAACAAACAAATCAGCTTCAGGTGGCAACCTGTTTCTGTCCAACCTGAAGTCCACATCAAACTTCGGCGGTCCGTCATCCGTCTCCAGAAGTCGTATCTCCACTTCGGAATGCTTTATTTTCAGCCTGCCCGTATGGTTGATGCGTTGCGATATCTGCATCCTATTCACCCTCCGCCTCAGTTATGCTGAGCTTTACCAGCAGATCCCTGTTCGGATCGAATCCGAAAACGTCGATTCTGAAAGCAGGTCCACTTATCTCAAATACAAGCCTGTTCGATTCCCTGTTTTCCAAGGATACAGTCTTCCTGGTGACTGCTATTCCGGGACCTTTCCTGGAGTTGAAATCAAAATCCAAAGGGTTGTACTTCCTGAACGGATTGCCCGCAGCAGTATCATAAGCGGCCCTGACCCTGAGAATGACAGGATACCGTGCCGTCCCGGCACCGTCTCCCGGGCGCATCGAAAAACCTTCTTTTGTGGTCTCCAGTCTCACAGGACGTGATTTCCCGGTAACTTTGATTTCATCGTCAGGCGGTGTTCTTGGAACAGGACTTTTCTTTCCTCCAGGTGAGCCGGGCTGTTCAGGTTCTTCCATAAAAAAGAATTCCGCCAGCGCCTTCTCATCCTCCTCCTCTTCTGCCTGGACGAGCATGTCATAAAAGTTTACGACAGCATTTTTGATCACTTTCAGTCTGTTGCCCGGCGCAACATAATTCTTCCTCAGCTTCTCGGCATTGTAGGTCCACTTGGTGTGTGCCGGGTTTTCTGCATCCCCAAGAAAGGAGGAAATTACTTCGTCATTTGCCACCATTACACCGTAGGCCTTCCGATCGCCGAACTTTGACTCGGCCGGCAGGGTCAGTCCTCCACGAACATAGAGATCCACACCCTTTGTAATACCCTCAGGACGTTTTACGAACACATGGAATTCCGTATCGTAATTCTTTTTATCCGGTTTGGTTTTTACCTGCAACGGAAGCCGTACACCAACCAGCCCGCCTTCTGCAAAGTCAGTACGCAGTTTTTCCAGATCCTCCTCTGAAAAATCATCCTCATCCAGTCTTGCATCATCCACCCACCCTTCCTTCAGAGAAAGGGGATCGCCATTTTCCAGCGCCCTGCTGGATTCCTCGATAAAAAGAAATAACTCATCAATATCAGGTATTTTCCCTTTGGCATGCTCATGCGCCAGCTGATGTATATTTGCTGCATTCAACACCCGGTCATCAAACTCCATAACCAATTGCCCGGTGAGGATGGGATAAAAGTAGTTGACAATGGCGACCCCGATCATCTTTTCCGGAACCAGTGATTCATGAGGAAAGGGGATGACAATAGAAAGTCCCGGCTCACTGGTGCGCTTCAGACCGAACTGCCGGGTAAACTCCGCGATGTAGCCTTCATCATCGGAAGGAACCGGGATCATGTCCTGAATATCGTTTCCTTTCATTTCAGAAAAATAGGCGTGGGGCGGATATTCCTTTCCGTTGTGGGTGTGAAGATCCAGTACCGTCTGGCCCATCAGCCAAGCAGAGGGATCGGCCTCCCGTACAGTGATTCCAAAGAAAGCCCCGATCATGGAGGAGCTGGAATAGACCAGTTTCCCCAGCCCCCAGCGCCCTCGCCTGGTTCCCGTTTTATGTGACTTCCCGTGCCGCCTCCAGAAATCAGAAAAATCTCCCTCATCTTTTTTTTCTACCGATCCGGTCAGCCCAGTAGTGCCAAAATCTTCTATTACCAGTGCCGTCGGCCTTGAAAAACTGATCTGATCAATTTCAATTCCTGATGCCGCCGCATGATCCAGCTGATCCGAAAGAAGATTTTCCAGCCAAGGGGCTTCAAGGCCTGCTTCCCAGTCTGTCCAGCGAAAAGAAACTCTCGTCTGTTCTCCGTTTGGAGTGGCATCAAGCGAATTCTGCACTGCCTCTCTTACGATGGTTTCGTAAAGGTCAACTTCATCATTTCTGAACTGGTCCCGCTGGGTAATCCCTGATTCCACATAGCAGGCCAGCTGCGGAATAAAATGCCATTCCATATTTTTTTACCTGTTCTTCCCGGATTGTAATAATGCTGATCCTAAACAAAGATGATGATCTGCGGGTTGTGGCACTGTCCATTGGCAGGCCTCTATCCGGAGATAACCAGTATTTCATCTTTGCCTGTCAGCCACTCTGCAGTTCTGTCTAAAATCACCTCTGTCTCGCCGGCATTCTTTCCTTTCATCGCGCATTCCCACACAACAACAATCCTCCAACCCATATTTCGCAGGGCTTCCAGGTTTTTCCGGTCACGCTTAACATTCCCTTTCAGTTTTTTCTCCCAAAAGTCCGGGTTTGTTTTAGGCAGCACAGCGTTTTTGCAGCCTTTGTGCCGGTGCCAAAAGCATCCGTGAACAAATACCACAGTTCTGAATTTTGGAATCACGATGTCCGGTTTTCCCGGAAGATCTTTTACATGCAGGCGATATCTGAAACCCCGCCGGTGCAGAAACTTTCTGACCGTCATTTCAGGCTTCGTATCCTTGCCCCGGATAGCCGCCATATTACGGCTCCTCGCTTCCCGGCTGATCCGGTCGGTCATCAGGCGGTGATACGCAACTGTTCCGGAAGTTCCTCGGCTTCCATAAGTGTAATGATGTGAGGCTTCATCAATTCCGCAATCTTTTCAATTACGGGAACCACCACGGAATTGCCGAACTGTTTGTAAGCCTGTGTATCAGAAACAGGAATGACGAAATCATCGGGATAGCCCATAAGACGCGCACATTCCCTCGGAGTAAGACGCCGTGGATTCCTTCCCGGGCCTCTGGACACAAGAATCTCTGAGCCGTCCTTGTAATACCTTGCGGACAGTGTTCTGGCTGTATCCTTTCTGGTTACCAGACCAAAACCAAAACCGTTACCTTTAGCCTTGTGCTTCGCTGCATAGTTCTGAAGATAAGACCACAGCTTATCACTTAGGGTATATTTGTCTGAGGCACGACCTTTTCTTTCATCGTAATACCCTTTCTCACGATCATGCTCAGGCACATTTTCACCCCGGATGTGGAGAATATCCCCGAGCAGTTTCGCGTCCGGTTCCGGTTTTCTGAAATCTTCCCATGAGAATGCTGTTTCCTCACGAAAGCCAACCAGATATATTCTTTCCCTGTGCTGAGGAACGAAGCCCTTGGCATCAACCACTTTCGGATACACGCGATAACCAAGCTCATTCTCCAGAACCTCCATGATGACCCGAAATGTGTTGCCTTTGTCGTGACGTTCCAGATTCTTTACATTCTCCAGAAGAAAGGCCACCGGGCGCTTTTCCCTGATAATGTTGGCCACATCGAAAAACAGGGTTCCCTGCGCCTTGCAGGCAAAACCGTGAGCCATCCCGAGAGAGTTTTTCTTGGACACTCCGGCTATGGAAAACGGCTGACAGGGAAAACCCGCAAGCAATACATCATGATCAGGCACATCCTCCGGTGCGATCTGCGTAATGTCTCCCGCCAAATCATGATCCATCGGAAAGTTTTCCCGGTAGGTTTGCTGAGCATACTTATTCCATTCACTGGTCCAGACACAGCGCCCCCCGGCACTCTCAAATCCTTTCCTTATTCCCCCGATGCCGGCAAACAGATCAACAAAAGAAAAACATGTTTCCCTCTCCATTTCCCGCCTCCTTCCCTGAAGATCCATCATTTCCCGTAAAGATGCACCGTATACCAGCTTAATTTCCGTTTCCCCTTTTTCCCATCTCCTGACAGTTCTTGTTTTCACTCCACATTGTTCAGCTATCTGTTTTTGTGAAAACTTCTTCCTGGCTTTTTCAAGAAGCTCCAGAGCTTGTTCCTGCGTCATTCTACCCTCGGGGAGTTATACCGGACATATTGTCCTATGTTATACCCCGGCAACTCACAGCGCAAGGAAACCAGACAGCAATCTTCCCGACGCCACACCGACCGGCTGACGCGCCAACAAAAGCGGCTTACAGAAAGGAATGCAGCCGAAACACCAACACCCTTCCCAACCGGCACCCAGCACAAGGGGCGCGGCAGGTGGGCGGGGGAGGCGGCGGTTCTTGAGCGAAGCGACGAATAAAGTGGCGAAGCCCACAGCATCAACAAGGTGGGCGGTGCTACGACTGTTCGGGTCTTCCACCATCCCAGCCCAGCGCAAGCCGCAAGCCTACGGCGGAGCGTCAGCGGATGCGGTGGGCGCAGTGGCGCAGCCTGGGCGGTCTGGAGGGTGAGGCGCTGCTACAGGGTGCGGAGCCACGGGCGGAATGCCGGAGCTGGCGGAGCGTCTAGCGGAGCTGCGAAGGCGTGGAGCCGGTGGCGTGCTCAGGTCCGGCACGGCAGAGCGGTCTAGTGCCGTCCATGGTGACGGAACTCCCAAGGATGCTGCTGCTTTCCCTCATCCGCCCATACTCCTGACTTCACCTGTCTGGCGCTGGCTTCGGCGGTGTAGTATTTCTCATCGCTGCAATACTTGGGATAGACCACCGCCCGACCGGCCCAGACCATTGCCAGGTTCAGATTCTCCTGCACGTCGTCGCCGTCATCCGTCCAGACTTCCCCAATCGTCCTGCCGTAGCGGTCTTTACCATGCTCCACCACCCGCACCTGTTTCGGTGTGATGGTGCGCAGGTAGTCTCGGGATTCCCGGCCCCAGGGCTTCTGTTTCATCTCCGGGGCGTCGATGCAGTACAGGCGAACTTTGCGGCGCTCTCCATTGCATCTCAGGGTCATGGTGTCGCCGTCATAGATGCTGCGGACGGTGCAGGCGGTCTGCTTCTCTGGCCGATTGGGCTGGCAGCTGGTCAGCCAGGGCAGGAACAGGCCAATGGCGGCTACTGTCCAGTACATCCAGCCTCTTCGGTGAAAAATCAATAACGTGATTGTATCTTTCGCAATCATGTCGCCATATTCCTTTATCTTGTGTTATTTTCCCGTACTCCACTCACCCGGTAATGAGAACCATTGACGTTTGGCCTCACCCATTTGTCGAGCAGCGGGTTCATTTCTGCACCTGAATCCTGTTCCGAATCGAACTCCGGGATGACAATTCCCGGTGTATGTCGCACTTGAACATCAATGACAATATTCCGCAATGAATTTGCCTTCCACTCTTGCAGATCCTCCGGCTCAGCATATCGTAATGTAACGCCGGTATCGGTCGCCTCCACGGTCGGCGGGTTGCCTCGGATGTTCCGGGCTTCCAGTGTCCCGCTGATGTAAACCCTGCCAAACGACTCCAGTTCCTGCATGCGCCGCCTCAGTCCTCTGGCGCTCATGTAATCGGCTTCGATGTGCCGTGTGGTGGTTTCCTGCGGCTCTGCTCGTTTCAGAACGGCATGGTCTGCGTACCAATCACAGCTTTCCTGTCTGCAAGCTGACCTCGCTCCCTGCCCCGAATCCAGAATGAAACCGCCCTCCCGGTATGGGCCGATGATGGCATACCGGCCTGATATGTCCGCGTGGCTTCGGTTGTCCCTGCCCTTCACCTCCAGCACCCAGGCATTGCGCCCCTTCATGGCGTCGTAGTCCTCACGGGCGGCACTGATGTTGCCGATGGCAGCACGGATCAACCCGGTGGTTCCGGCTTCTTCTGCGGCAAGCTGCATGAATCCAACGCCAGACACGCCCATGATCGCTGCAAATACCAACTCTCCCCACATCATTGGCTTCATCCGGTAGCGCTCATTCCCCGGCAGTACGCATCGCACCCGCGACGGCCAGAACCAGGCCACTCCCGCCGGGGTCATCATGTCCGCCACAGTATGCGATATCCACCCCGCCATCAGCGCCAGGTAGTACCCGGTGGGCAGGAGGAAGTATCCCGCAACGCCGACAATGAGCTGGGGAATCAGGGCGTGTGTGAGGGTTCGATGCCCAAAATGATGTTCAATCCAGCCGGATACCGGAGGGAAGAGTCTGCCTACATATCCCTGTCGGCAGTCCAGGTCAGGCAGGGCGGATGCTCCGACGGCAGTCAGAGCCTCGATGGGCGCTGGCGGGTGGTTGGCAGCAACACAAGCCAGCAGATAAGCGGCCTGCCCGGTAACAAGATGGGTGGGGAGCAGCATCAGTCGGGAAAGGTGATGCCTTCACCGTCGCCGTAGTCGAAGGTGATTTCTTCCCCTGCCCTGATGGATTGCCGGGCATACAGGTGGATACCATCAAACCTGGCGTTTGGCCGGTCGGCGTGGTTGATGTAGCGCAGCAGGTTGCGCCCTTCGATTAGAAATAGCGTGCCGTCCTCGTTCTGCACATGCAGGGTATATGAAGTTACCTCTTTCGCCTGTGTTCCCCAGTAAGTGCCGATGTATTCATCTTTGGCGAACCGCCTTATTGCGAACACTCCCAGCCCGTGAATACCGGACTGCTTTATTTCAATGTCCTGCGCGAGCTCGCGGGCGAGAATCCGTGGATTTGCAGGTTCCATGTGCTTAACCGGGGCGGTTGCCCACCCCGACCTCCTTTCAGGTGAGTTGTTCCAGTACCTCTGCGACACGCAATGCCTGCTCCCGTGTGAGTCCTGCCTGCTTCTCCAGAATGAACAGCAGGGAATTGAGCTTGTTCAGTTCAATATCGACCTCCACCCGGCAGGTCTGCCGTGCCTGATACTGATGAGAGGGTTCGTTCATGCTGCGCAGATTTTCTTGGTGATTTTCTTCACCGCCACCCGATTCGTCTTGATGGCTGCTTCGGTCTCCATCAGTCGGTTGACCTCGGATTCCACGCGCTTAGAACATATTTTCTTTGTGGTTTTCTTGACTGCCAGCTTCTCGCCCCACACCACAGGCTTGTCCAGAGACAGGCCGGGCATAGCCGTCTGATCCGCACTCACTTGTCCCACCATGGCGCCCATTGCCACAGCACCCAACATCATATTTTTGGCGTTCATTGCGTTTACCTCGCTCTCAGTTGCCACATAAAAAACCGCAGCCCCATGAACAGGGCTGTCGCCACGCCGGAAAACACCAGCATTTCCACTTCACCTATGCCACGGCTGACATAACGCCCGGCCATGGCGATGACCACGCCGACGACAATCAGCGGAGTCATGTCCATGTAGGTGATACCGGCCTCGTGCGTGAACTGCCGCGCCTTCGCCGGTGTAACCTCCTCTTCCTGGGCGGCGGTTTCCAGCAGACCGGATATGGCTGCCGGAACCCCGCCCGATGTCTGTGCCACATGGCGGATGAAACGCGAGCGGGTGCGTTCATCACTGAACCTGATCGGTCTCTTCTCCAGCCAGGCCCGCGCTATTTGCTCACAGGTCTCCACCGGCAGGGGTTTTAGCTCGATCACAGTCTGAAACTTCCACAGCATTCTGCTTATCCGTATCCGCTTGTTCTTTTCGTCCATCCCTGCCACCACATTGGCAACTTCCATCATTCTGGCGAACAGGTCGGCCTTCTGCGGACTGACCTCCAGCGCCTCAATGAACACCGCCACCGGCGCTTTCCTCAGCGTGGCGATGATGATGTTCCCGGATTCAATCACCGTGATCCGGCTCAGTGTGCGCGCCAGATTGCGCCACTCGAGACCGCCCCGCAGCCGCGCCCTGGCTTTCAGCTTCGGCCCCAGGGTATCGGAGGGGATTACCAGCCCCAGCAGGTCATGTAATTGCTCCATGATGTCAAGCAGCATCTGCTTTGTGCCGCGCCCATCCACCAGCAGACACGGGATATCCGAGGCTTTGGCGGCGGCGAAGCTGTGCCGCACCAGCGCCGCCTTGCCGATCCCTGCCCGGCCCCGCACCAGTACATTGCTCCCCGCTCTTACTGCGTCGAGGATTTTGCCGGTTTCAGCATCCCGGCCAATAAATCCTGTAACTCTGTCCATCGGTATCCACCGTACCGCCGTGCTATCTGCTCCAGCTTTGCCCTGACCTTGCCTGTGCCCTGGACGGCATCATGCTCCGCCTTCTTTGCCTTCTCTGCGTCCTCCCAAAGCGTGTCTGCCTCTATGCGCCCTTCCTTCACTGCCTGGTCGAAATAGGTCAGCCGGTCTTTGTAGAACACCGCCATCTCCTGCGCTCCCCGGCGCTTGTCCTCCAGTTCCCGGATGCTGGAAACATCCGCTAAAAACGCCTTTTTCAGCGCTTCCTCCTGCTTCGCCAGCGCCAGCCTCGCCCGGGCGGTGTCCAGCTCCCTCTTGCGCGAGAACAGGGGAATCTCGACATAGATGCCTGCGTTGGCACCCTGGGCGGCGTCGTAGGTCTCCGCCAGCGCATAGCCCACATACACCCGCCCCTTGAACCGGCTCTGCCGCCCTATTTCCCTCATCTCTTCCCGCGCCTTCTCCAGCGTGGCGCTCTGGTCGAATACGATGCCCAGGGCATCATCAATGGGCGCTGCCCGGGCGCAGGAGATACAGGCAGCAAAGGCCATTGAGACCCATGCCCTCATCCGTCGAACAGGTCCCTTTGCATGGCCTTCATGCTGAGGACAATCATCCCGGTCTGTTGCAGTGTGAGCATGTGCTTGATGTTCTGCAGCGCATCATCATCGGCAATACCCTCGGTCTCCATGACGATCTGTAACTTGCCTTCGTCAGTGGTGACGATCTTCTTCAGACGGACGATCAGCTCTTCCACCTTTTCGGTGATGATCTGTACATTTTCCGCTCCCAGGTCAATGTAAGCCTCTTCCTCGATGTGCTCGCCATTTGGCTCCTGTGCGGCTGGCATTTTTTCGTTCATGTCTTGTTCTCCATGTAATCTGTGATCAATGTTTTTGCGGCGTACCAGTTGCGGCACACCGCCACCTGATAGCCCTGCCCATGCAATCGCCTCAGCCATTGCTTCTGGTTCTTTCTCACCCGTCCTGTGGGGGTCTTCATCTCGATGTACAGCCCGTGCCACTGTCCTCTCGGCACCGGCAGAAATACATCCGGCACCCCGGCTTTCACGCCTTCGGCTTTCAGCTTCGCTGCTGTCACCTTGTTGCGATGTCCTCCGTTGGGTATGGCGTGCATCAGTGCCAGTTCCGGCCAGCGACCGGCAGCGAACCCGGCCCAGCGGAACAGGCTCACCTGCTCCTCGTGTTCCGAGGGCGTGTTTGCCAGCGATACTCCACCAGCACTCGCACCTTTTCCCGCAGATGGAACGGCACGGCGGCCAGCTGCTGGCGTCTTTGCTCCCGGGTGGGGGCTTTCAGTATCTCCCTGGCGTAATACCGCGCGTCCACTCATGCGGGCCTCTTTCCGAGTTCGCGTTTCAGTTTGGCAATGGCTGCCCTGGCCTTTTCCTTGTTCACCGCTTTGTACTCAATCACCGTCTGGCTGTTCATCCGCCTGTGATACAAGCGGTCACGGTAAAAACGGCGAATCTCCGCCACAGTCGGGAACCACTTGCATTCCCCAACTGCCATGCGCACGGCCTCTGTGAAGGGTTCATCCTGCATCTGCGCCACCTGATCCCAGTACACGGCGGCTTTCTGAGGGCTGATTTCCACAGAAAACGCCGCGGCCATATACGCCATCCCCTCCTGAAATGTCTTCTTCTCCATTCTGCTGTTCTCCAAAAATTGATTGCAGTGCCTCTATGCTCCTGCTGAATGTGGTGTCCTGTGCAGACTGACGCCTGTCAGTCTTAACCGGGAACAGCCCTTTCCAGCCGTTGATGATGCTCTGCTCAATCACGGCCTCGATGTCCTGGCCGTCGGCTCTCATGCG
Organism: Sedimenticola sp.; assembly: GCA_026985055.1. GTDB lineage: Bacteria > Pseudomonadota > Gammaproteobacteria > Chromatiales > Chromatiaceae > Thiolapillus. Next base: position 42,372 of record JALSQZ010000093.1, read on the forward strand.
TTCCAGCTTCTTCACTGCCCTTGTCTGCGCTGTATCCGTCATTCGTGACTTCATCGCCTTGCGGTGATCCAGGAAATCCGTCCAAAGCTCAGAAGGCACCCAGTCTGGTAACTCAATTGGCCCGGATTGGCCCCGCTTCCCTTTTGACGGTTCTGACGGTTTATGACGGTTATTGACGGTTAGGGGGTCTCTCTGGGCCAGTTTGGGGTCTGTGTGGGCCAGTTGACTGGTTCTCTCTGGGCCAGTTACTGGCCCCCTCTGGGCCAGTTGGTTTCCTGAACCCCTGCCCTCAACTGGCCCACTGTGGGCCAGTTCACCTAGCCGTAAAACATAGCTGGATGTCCTGCCTCCCTTGCTCCTGATCCGCTCGACCAGACCCTGTTCCTCCAGCGCCACCAGCGCCCGCTTGACGCTGGATTTGCCATACCCTGTCATCTCCGCCAGCTGGGCAATAGACGGCCAGCAGTTGCGCCCCCGGCTGTCCGCCCGCTCCGCCAGCGCCACCAGCACCGGCTTGGCCGGAGCCTTCAGCGTCTGGGAATAGGCCCAATCCCGCGCTTCGATACTCATGCCGCCCGCTTCCGCTGGCGTAGCTTCACCAGGCGCACTTCATACCCACAGGCCTCGGCGATCTTCTTCACCTGCCCGATAGAGGCGGCTTGCAGTCCCCGCTCAATACGGCTCACCGTCGCCTGATCCACCCCGATCAGCCGGGCCAGCGCCTGCTGGGAAAGTCCCGCTTCAGTCCTCAATGACTTTATATTCATATTACTCATAATATATTACCTATATGCATATTTTTCAACAAAAAGACACACTTTCCCAATAGTGTTATGCTTTATGCATGAGTAAAACGCATAACATCGGTGGGAAAATCCGCGCTGCCAGACGCGCCGCCGGTGTCAGTCAGAAAGAACTGGCAGACATTCTCGGCATCACGCAACCTGCGGTCAGCCGCATGGAAAAAAACGACTATGACGTCAGCGCAATCCAGCTGACCAAAATCGCCAATGCGCTGGGGATCTCCGTCACTTCTCTCATGCCCGGCATCAGTGATGACGGGAACCGGTACGACAACCTTTCAACCAGCGCTATCCAGTCCGACTACAACGCGCCTCCAGGCCTCCGGGCGTTTGCCTCTGACAAGTCGCTTCTCAAGGCGATGGGTGTCACCACGGAAGAACTCGACCTGCTCCACGCCATGCCGCTCGAAGGCATCAACAAGGATGGTTATGTTCAATTACTGATTACCATTCGTGCAATCCAAGCGTGACCAGATCGTGACAACCTCCATTCCCATTGTGTCCACCCAAGTCACTCATAGTCACGATTGCGCGGGGCCGAATGAGCTAACTTATTGATAAAAAAGGATACCACTGTAGGTATTAGCATTCGTAATGCGTAGGTCCGCGGTTCGATTCCGCGCAGTGGCTCCAGGCTTCCCCCTGCGAACGGTGCTTCACAAAAGACACCTTTCAGATCACACCCGACTGTCCAATTTGTTGTCCACTCCTCGCCTACGGACAAGAATCCAAACTGGACCTACCGCATTGCTTTCCCACCATGCTCGCTACGATTATGCAAACCCGACAGACTCCTAGCAAAATCAGCATCTTGCATGGTGACCATAGGAAGTACAATTTTTTCTGTCAGCTATCCAACGTAACATGGATGTCCGAATGAGAAAAACCTCACAAAATTAAGTTTTGTACCAAAAGATAATGTCTGCATTGTCCCCACCCCAGAGAATCGAAGGAACGAACAAATGCCTGATTCAAAGAACGATTTTTCAAACCGTATTTTTCCGGCTCTGGCGTTTACAGCAATCACCTCTACCTCTGTCGCTTCCACCGACCGTTTCAACCTGAACCCTCCGTGTGTCGCAGGCAACGGCACCGATTACCCCGTGGGCCCTGCACAAGCCTACCCCGAAATCTCGGATGTTCCATGGGACAACCTTGGACCAGGAGATACAGTGCGGATTCACTACAAGGCAACACCATACAAGGAAAAAATTATTATTCGTACCAGCGGGAGCGCCCAGAATCCCATACGCATCTGTGGTGTAAAGGGGCCAAATGGGGAGCGTCCGATTCTTGATGGAGATGGAGCCGTCAATGATCCTGATGATGCCGCCGCCTATACAACCTATCCTCCCATGGAAGGCCTGGCAATGATCATGATCTATAACAATGATTATAATCTCAAGGACAGCAACATCATCATAGATGGCCTTCATATCAAAAATGCCAAGAATACGTATAGCTACACCCGGGTAAACGGCAGCACCGACAATTATGAAAACGGCGCAGCCTGTATCCGAATCCAGGCCGGTGACAATATTACTATCCGTGACAATGAGATTGAAAACTGCGGCAATGGCATATTCACCATGTCCCAGGGCTACAATGAAGCACACTTGACACGAAACATCCTTATCGAAGGAAACTATATTCACCAAAGCGGAGAATCAGGCAGCTATCTGGAACACGGTCTGTACATTCAGGCCATCGGGGCAACATATCAATATAATCACTTTGGCTCGAACGCTGCAGGCTCCGGAGGTGTGACGTTGAAGGAGCGAGTTGCCGGTTCCACTGTCCGCTACAACTGGTTTGAAGGGAGTAGCTCCCGTTTTCTGGATCTGGTAGAAGTTGAAGACGCCGCGCCTTGGTACATTGTACGGGAGTATCTCAACGAGCTGGGCTGTACTGATATTGACAACTGCCCAGGCATTGATCCGGCCCGCCTGCAAAAAGTGCAGGAAGCGGAAGCGATGTATCGTAAAACTCATGTATATGGAAATTTTTTCGACCATGTCGGCAGTCAGACTGATGCTGGAAGCATGGTACATTATGGTTGGGACAATGATATCGCCCTGGCCAGAGAAGGGATTCTCTACTTCTACCACAATACTATTTCCATACAAGAGGACCTTAATGACTCCTGGCGATTTCGGTTATTCGATATGCGGAATAACTTTGGTGGAACACCCAAGTCACAGGAAAGCATCGAAGCCTTTAACAATATTATCTATTTTCGCAACGAAACGCCTGGCGAAGCCCCTGCCTATCTTTGCATGAGCAATTCAGGAGGAAACATTAATTTTGGCACAAACTGGATAAGCAACTTCGATCAGAATGAAACCCTGGCCAACTGCTACTATAACGACCCCGCCAACACACCGATACTGAATGGTCTAAGTAACCTGCTCGACGGTACGAATGCTCCAGCGCCTGTCGATTCTTTGCTGCAAACCCTGGACACCCCTCTCGTAGCTGGCACGGCCCAGACCATGCCGCCAGAAGCAATGCCGGTTCATTACGAGTACAAACCCCATCAAAAGCAAAACGCCCGCCCTTCGGCAAAGGACTTGGGAGCAATGGAAACCATCACGAGTGGCGGGAATTTTCTGTTTGCGGATGGGTTCGAGTAACGCGCAAGCTCAGTGACAAGGTACGAGCGGTGTCCATGCAATTGCAGCATGTTGAAAAACTCGGGTAGCGCGCATCACTTGCACCTCCCGGCATTGAGGTTGTCTACGTTCACGGATAAGGCCTACACCCTCGCAAACCGGCTATTGCCCCCCAGCCAACGCTTGACCAGGGGCGCAGCGGCTTCCGGGTAGCGGGCAAGAATCCGGTCTGCCACTTCCCGGGCAGCATCGAGCATGGCCTGATCACGCAGAATGTCGGCTATGCGAAACTGCATTTCTCCCGTTTGGCGCACTCCCAGCACTTCTCCCGGCCCACGTAATTCCAGATCCTTTCTGGCAATAACGAAGCCATCACTGCTTTCCCGCAGCACCGCCAGCCTTTCCCTGGCCTGCTGTCCCAGGGGAGGGTGATACATGAGCACGCAATGGCTCTCGACGCTGCCACGCCCTACCCGGCCACGCAATTGATGCAGCTGCGAAAGACCCAGGCGTTCCGGGTTCTCTATGATCATCAGGCTGGCATTGGGCACATCCACGCCCACCTCGATGACCGTGGTGGCTACCAGCAGATGAATCTCCCCCGCCTTGAAGGACTGCATGACCTGCTCTTTCTCCTGGGCCGACAGACGGCCATGCACCAACCCCACCCGCAGTCCCTCCAGGGCAGTTTGCAGTTCAGCGGCGACATCCTCGGCAGCCTGACATTGCAAGGCCTCGGATTCCTCGATGAGGGTACAGACCCAATAGGCCTGCCGTCCCTGGGCGCAGGCGACCCGTACCCGCTCGATGATCTGCTCACGGCGCTGGTCGGATATCACCACGGTAGTTACCGGAGTACGCCCCGGCGGCAACTCGTCGATGACAGACAGATCCAGATCCGCGTAGGCGGTCATGGCAAGACTGCGGGGAATGGGAGTGGCAGTCATGATGAGCTGATGAGGAAACAAACCACCCCGGACGCCTTTTTCTCTCAGAGCCAGACGCTGATGCACGCCGAATCGGTGTTGCTCATCCACGATCACCAACCCCAGGGCGTGATATTGCACATCCTCCTGAAACAATGCCTGAGTGCCTACCAGCAAACCGGTTTTATTGTTCGCCAGATCTTCGAGTAGCAGCTTGCGCGCCTTGCCCTTGACTCCGCCGGAAAGCCAGCCTACCTGTATGCCCAGGGGCTCCAACCAATGACGAAAACTCTTCAAATGCTGTTCCGCCAGCAATTCCGTGGGCGCCATCAGGGCGGCCTGATAGCCCGATGCAATGGCGCGCAGAGCCGCCAGGGCGGCAACAATGGTCTTGCCCGAACCCACGTCGCCTTGCACCAGGCGTAGCATGGGCTGACTCTGACGCAGATCCCGGGAAATCTCGTCCAGCACCCGCTGCTGTGCCGCGGTCAGTGAAAATGGCAGGCGCTGCAGCAAGGACGCAGACAAGCGGTCATCACCATCGAACACCGGCGCGCGATGACGCTGGTGCGACTGCCGCGCCTGGCGCAGACTGAGCTGATGCGCCACCAGCTCTTCAAAGGCCAGGCGCTGCTGTGCCGGATGCCGTCCTTGCAGCAGCAGTTGCCGGGACGCATCCGGTGGCGGACGATGCAGGTAGGCTATGGCCTCTGTGAGTGGCATGAGCCGGTACTCTCCCAACAAATCCGCCGGCAGCCATTCCTTCAGCCCGGTGCTACTGTCACGCAACAATGCCAGGGATTTTTCCGTAAGATCGCGCCAGGTCAACTGGTGCATGCCTTCCGTGGTCGGATAGACCGGGGTAAGGCTGGTTTCCTCCATGTCCCTATCCTCATCACCAAGCAGCCGGTATTCGGGATGCACGAGTTCCAGACAGGCGGGGCCGTTGCGCACCTCGCCAAAACAACGCAGACGCAGTCCTTTGGTGAGGGCATTCTTTTGCGCCGCGCTGAAATGGAAGAATCGCAGTATGACCCGTCCGCTGCCATCAAAAAGATGCACCAGCAGGGAACGACGCCGGCCAAAGCGTATCTCCACATGCTCGATCTCACCTTCCAGCGCAACTTCCTCGCCGCTGCGCAACTGCCCCAAGGGGACAACACGGGTACGATCCTGATAACGCAAAGGAAGATGAAAAAGCAGATCCTGAACCGTTTCTATGCCCAGGCGCGTCAGGCGCCCGGCGCTCTTCGGCCCCACGCCCTTGAGGACGGTGACCGGCAGGCGGGACAATTCATCAGGGCTTTCAGCCAAATCCGTATTTCTCCCCAGGGTCGTGAAACAGGCATGCTGGCGCTGCATGCCGCCACAGCCTACAATCTACAACATTGTAACCTGCACCAGGACGGACAACAGCCCGTGCATATCCTGCCCAAGATTCTGCGAAACAAACTGGAATCCCGCCGTCTGGAAAAGGAAAAACAGCAGGATCTGCGCAAATCCGGAAACATCGACATTTCGCCCTTGCGCACAGTCTGCCTGGCCTTGGGCCCGTATCGAAATCTTACCACCCTGAGCGCATCCATCCTGTTTTTGCACCCCCATTGTCAGGTACTCAACCATGGCGGCGCGCGCATTTTCAACGATCCGGATCTGGATTTCCTGCTCCACCCCGATCCCGCCATCACGGATAATTTCCTGCGCTATGCGATACAGATCTCCACCAAGGGGAAACGCGGCAAGACCGGCGGCTCCATCGTGCATTCCCATGCCTTTGACGAAAAGCACAAGCTGGGGCGTTTGTACCGGCAGCACTTCGGCGATCAGCTGATCAAGGAAGAGATTCATTCCCTGTTCTGGAAGGAATCCCTGCGCACTTCCCTGCACATGAGAAAACATGACATCGACCCGGGTTTGCTGTTCGCCCGTGAACCGCGACTGCGTTTTCTGCTGCCGATACGCAATCCCCTGGACTGCACCACGTCCAACCTGCGCACCGGCCATGCCCGGCTGTTTGGCCTGGGAGCATCACCGGATCTTCATCAGGTACTCGATGCCATTCTGGATGAAATCCTTTGGGTCATAAAGATGCAAGACCGATATCCGGAGCGCTTGTTCCATTTTACGGAAAACGATTTTGGCCCGAACCAGGCCCGCAAGCTGGCGGCTTTTTTGAAGCTGGACACAAACCCGGCCTGGGTCAGCGTAGTCGAAGAAGCATTCGATATCGACAAACATTACCAGCATCCCCAACAACTGAACGACTATTACCGCCGCGCGGTTGACAGCCGCTTTGCCGCCTGGCCGGATCTGCAACAGCAGCTGCAAAATTTCGCCAAATGAAAAAGCCGCTGTACACGATTGTACAGCGGCTCAGTGGTGCGCCCTTTTGTTACAGGTCGCGCTTGCAGAAATACCAGTCGGTACACTCGTAACCTTCTGACATGCGCGCCTCTGCGGCATCGGCGCTGGCCGGTGGCGGCACGATGACCTTGTCACCCGGCTGCCAGTTCTCCGGCGTCGCCACGCCATTGGCATCGGAAGTTTGCAAAGCCTGAATCAGGCGCAGGAACTCATCGATGGAACGTCCATTGGTCATGGGGTAATAGACCATGGCCCGCAGAATGCCTTCAGGGTCGATGACGAAGGTTGCGCGTACCGCCGAGGTATCTGCCGCACCGGGATGAATCATTCCATAGGCCTTTGCCACATCCATCTTCAGATCGGCAATGATGGGGAAGGGAATCTCCACACCAAACTTTTCCTTGATATTGCGTATCCAGGCCACATGGCTGTAGTGGCTGTCGATGGACAGGCCCAGCAGTTCCGTATTCAACGCCTGGAACTGGGCATGACGTTTGGCGAAGGCGATGAACTCGGTGGTGCACACCGGGGTGAAGTCCGCCGGATGGGAAAACAATACCAGCCACTTGCCACGGTAGTCTTCCAGCTTCTTCACGCCATCGGTAGTGGGCGCTTCAAAGGCCGGTGCGGGTTCGTTGAGACGTGGCATGGCCGGCGCCTGTTGCATGCTTTCATTGGTCATTTTCTGTATCTCCATAGTTGTTTGTATTTACTTTCTGTTGCCGGATCATCCCGGCGTTGGATACAGAATAGGGGCGGGCAGAAGGTTTTCCCAATTGATTGTTTACATGCTTCCGATTGATATAGACTATTGATTATTATCAATCATTGCCATTTTCTATTAAGCACGGAAGATCCCGATCAGGAAACCGGGCCATTACGCACCCCATCCATTTGTTTGCGGCGCAGGGAATGCTCAGCGGCATGAGCAATCAGATCCGCCAATGTCTTGAGCAACAGGAAGACCACCAGCCAGAACTTTCCGGAAATGAACACGCCGCCGAAAACCAGAGTCAGGTGCATGGGCAAAATGCGCGCATAAGGCAGAAACATCAGAGTGCCGATATTGGGAACGCTCTCGGCCTCTCTACGGCGGTTGTAGAAAAAAGACCAGGCATGGTTGATGAGGAACAGCAGAATTATCAGCAGAGGGCCGGGGGCAAAGAACTCGGGCTGGTCGCCGCCGATGCCACTGAAAAGAAAGACCAGATACACCGCATGGAACAGGCCATAGTGCACAAGAAAGAACCATGACATCTCCCGTTTGGTCTTCTGCGTGGGAAGCACCGGGCCGTCTCCGCTGGATACGCCTTTGGTGGAAAAGCGTTTCAGCGTCATCATGCGCCAGAAGTTGAACAGGCCGATGATCACGCTCTGGCACCAGTACACCCACATTACCAGCAGCAGGCTCCAGTCCTGCATCACCGCCATGACGATGGTAATGAGATTGGCCAGCAACAGCCCCCAGATGGAGTTGTCCGACAGCAGCGCTTCCAGACGGCTGGCCGTTACCTGCATCAGTGCGCCTCTTCCCAGTTGTCTCCAACACCCACATCAACCACCAGGGGCACTTTCAGCTCGGCGGCGCCTTCCATGATTTTGCGGATATTTTCAGTGACGGCTTGAAGCTGATCCTGCCTTACCTCAAACACCAGTTCATCGTGTACCTGCATGATCATGCGCACATCCGGCTGTTCATCCTGCAGCCAGGCATCCATGCGGATCATGGCGCGCTTTATGATATCCGCGGCCGTACCCTGCATGGGTGCGTTGATGGCGGTGCGCTCGGCGGCGGCGCGGCGCATGCCGTTACGGGAATTGATTTCCGGCAGATACAGGCGCCGGCCAAACAGGGTCTCAACGAAACCATCCTCGTGAGCCTGCTCCCGGGTGCTGTCCATGAATTTCTTTACGCCGGGATAACGATTGAAATACAGCTCCACATATTCCTGGGCTTCCTGCCGACCTATGCCCAGCTGCTTGGCCAGGCCAAAGGCGGACATGCCATAGATAAGACCGAAGTTGATCGCCTTGGCCCGACGGCGCGCCTCGCTATCCACGGATTCCGGGGATTCGAAACCAAATACCTCGGCCGCAGTGGCGCGATGGATGTCCAGTCCCTGGGCAAAAGCCTCCAGCAGTCCCTGGTCGCCGGAAAGGTGCGCCATGATACGCAGCTCGATCTGGGAATAGTCCGCCGCCAGCATGACGTATCCTGGTTCGGCGACGAAGGCCTTGCGAATGCGCCGGCCTTCTTCGGTGCGCACGGGAATGTTCTGCAGGTTGGGATCGGAGGAACTCAGGCGGCCGGTGGCAGCTACCGCCTGATGGTAGCTGGTGTGTACCCGCCCGGTCTCTGGGTTGACCATTTCCGGCAGCTTGTCCACATAGGTGGACTTGAGCTTGGCCAAACCGCGATGGTCGAGGATTACGGCTGGCAGTTCCTCTCCCTTGTCGGCAAGAATCTGCAATACTTCTTCTGATGTTGAAGGCGCACCCTTGGGCGTCTTTTTCACCACCTCCATGCCCAGTTCTTCGAAAAAGACATGGCCAATTTGTTTGGGCGAACCCAGGTTGAAGCTGTGCCCGGCTATCTCATAGGCGCGCTGCTCCAGATCGTGCAGCTTTTGCGCCAGCTCTTCGCTCTGCCTGGCGAGCAAATCCGTATCGATGCGCACCCCGGTGCGTTCCATGCAGGAAAGCACCGGTACCAGAGGCATTTCGATTTCCCGGAATACCCGGCAGGGACCTTCTTCCTTTTCCAGCCGGGGCCAGAGGGTCTCATGCAGGCGCAGGGTAATATCCGCATCTTCTGCTGCATACGGCCCCGCCTGCTCCAGGTCGATCTGGTTGAAAGTAAGCTGCCTGGCGCCCTTGCCGGCAATGTCGCTGAATGAAACCGTGTCATACCCGAGATATTTCTTCGCCAGGGAATCCATGTCATGACGGGTGGCAGTGGAATCGAGTACATAGGATTCAAGCATGGTATCGAATTCGATCCCCCGCAGGCGGATATCATATCGGGCCAGCACACTCATGTCGTATTTGAGATTCTGCCCCAAGAGCAACTGTTCCTCATCCTCGAGCAGAGGCTTGAGCTGCGCCAGCACCCAGTCCCGCGACAACTGCCGCGGTGCCCCCGGGTAGTCATGAGCCACGGGCACATAGGCTGCTGCCCCGGATTTGACGGCAAAGGAAAGACCTACCAGTTCCGCTTGCATGTAATCCAGACTGGTGGTCTCCGTATCGAAAGCAAACAACGGTGATTTTCGCAGTCGTTTCAGCCACTGGCTGAAGCTGTCCTTGTCCAGGACAAGATCATATTCCCCCTGCAGGGCGGCTTCCCTTGCTTCCTCTTCCGTGCCGCTGTCTTCATCCAGGGTGGCCAACAAACGATTCGCCTCGATGCTTTGATACAACTCGCGCAGCCGTTGCACATCCGGCCTGGCAGGTTTCAGATCCTCGGGACCAAGATCCAGGGGCACGTCGGTCTTGATGGTGGTCAGTTGCCGGGACAGGGGCAATTGATCCAGAAACGCCCGCAGGTTCTCGCCAATCTTGCCCTTGATCTCCCCGGCATGCGCCACCAGCTCATCCAGGGAGCCATATTGCGCCAGCCACTTGGCCGCCGTCTTTGGCCCGCATTTGGGTACCCCGGGGATGTTGTCGGACGCATCCCCCATGAGCGCCAGATAATCGATGATCTGCTCCGGCTTCACTCCGAATTTTTCCTCCACGCCGGCCTTGTCCAGATAGCGGTTGCTCATGGTATCGATGAGACTGACATGATCATCCACCAGCTGCGCCATATCCTTGTCGCCGGTGGACACCAGGGCGCTCATGCCCTGCTCCGCCGCCTGACGGGTCAAGGTGCCGATGACATCGTCCGCCTCCACTCCGTCCACCACCAGCAGGGGCAAGCCCATGGCCTGAACGATGTCATGCAGGCGTTCGATCTGCGCCTTGAGATCCTCCGGCGCCGGCGGGCGGTTGGCCTTGTACTTATCGTACAGATCGTCACGGAAGGTTTTTCCCGGCGCATCAAAAACCACCGCCATGTATTTGGGCTGATAATCATTGATAAGCTTGCGCAACATGTTCACCACCCCCACGATGGCGCCCGTGGGTTCTCCCCGGGAATTGGTCAAAGGTGGCAGGGCATGGTAGGCACGAAACAAATAGGAAGAGCCATCCACGAGGATGAGATCGGGTTTTTCAGACATGGGGTCGCCGTGTGCATACAGAATTCATGAATGCAGTTTAACCCGCATGTTGCACCGGAATCCGGAATTTTCCCGGAGAGATTTTTGCCCAGATTGTTCGAACGGACAAAAGCCGATGTCATTCATCGACTTGCAGGGCGTTCGGACAAGCTGGGTGAAAAGATCCCGGGAAAAACCGGATAGCATGACAGGTACAAACTGTATCCAGCATACTCGTCACAGCAACATGCTGTAATTCATCGTAAAAACCCACATTTTTCGCGTTCTGGTGCAATATTCGGGCTAGCATCGGCAGGCCTGATGCGAGAAAAATCCCGGTTGTGCATCAAACAGGCGTATAATCCGCCGCCTTCTCCTCTTTTTCCAAAAGTAATGTTGTGATTGAAAACCTTAGAAATATCGCCATCATCGCCCACGTCGATCATGGCAAGACCACCCTCGTCGATGAACTCCTGAAACAGTCCGGAACCCTTGGAGAGCGCTTCGGCGAGGTGGAGCGGGTGATGGACTCCAACGATCTGGAAAAAGAGCGGGGCATCACCATCCTGTCCAAGAACACAGCCATCAAATGGGGTGACTACCGTATCAATATCGTGGACACCCCCGGACACGCCGATTTTGGCGGCGAGGTGGAGCGCGTACTGTCCATGGTGGATTCGGTGCTGTTGCTCGTGGATGCGGTGGAAGGGCCCATGCCCCAGACCCGCTTCGTCACCCAGAAGGCTTTCGAGCATGGGCTCAAGCCCATCGTGGTGGTGAACAAGATCGACCGCGACGGCGCCCGACCCGACTGGGCCATCGACCAGGTGTTCGACCTGTTCGACCGCCTTGGTGCGACCGACGAGCAACTGGATTTCCCCATCATCTACGCCTCGGCCATCAACGGCTATGCCTCTGACAGCAGTGATGTGCGCGAGGGTGACATGACGCCCTTGTTCCAGGTCATCGTGGACAACTGCCCGGCGCCCGACGTGGATCCCGACGGGCCTTTCCAGATGCAGATCTCCAATCTGGATTACAGCAGCTATGTGGGGGCGATTGCCGTGGGCCGGATTACCCGGGGCAAGGTGCGACCCAACCAGCAGGTGATGGTACACAAGTATGACGGCGAGGAGCACAAGGCCAAGATTGGCCTGGTGTATGGTTACATGGGCCTGCAACGCCATGAGGTCGATGAAGCTCGGGCCGGCGATATCATCGCCATCACCGGCATCGAAGCGCCGAATGTCTCCGATACCCTCTGTGATCCCGAGCATGTGGAGGCGCTGCCGCCGTTGACCGTGGACGAACCCACCGTGTCCATGACCTTTCAGGTGAATACCTCGCCCTTTGCCGGCAAGGAAGGCAAGTACCTGACCTCCCGCCAGCTCAAGGAACGCCTGGAGCGCGAACTCATCGCCAACGTGGCCCTGCGCGTGGAAGAGGGCACGGACCCGGAAAAGTTCAAGGTCTCCGGCCGGGGGGAGCTGCATTTGTCCATTCTGCTGGAGAACATGCGCCGGGAAGGCTTCGAGCTGGCGGTGTCCCGCCCTGAAGTCATCTTTCGCGAGATCGATGGCGAAGTCTGCGAACCCTACGAACAGCTCACCGTGGATGTGGAAGAACAGCACCAGGGTGCCATCATGGAAGCCCTGGGTGCGCGCAAGGGGCAGCTCAAGGACATGACCCCGGATGGCACCGGGCGGGTGCGTCTGGACTATATCATTCCCTCACGCGGTCTGATCGGTTTCCAGACCGAGTTCATGACCAGCACCTCGGGCACCGGCCTCATGTATCATGTATTCGATCACTACGGCCCGGCCCAGCACGGCGGCATCGCGCCGCGCAGTAACGGTGTGCTCATTTCCAACAGCCAGGGCAAGGCTCTGGCCTATGCCCTGTTCAACCTTCAGGAGCGGGGCAAGCTGTTCGTGGAACATGCGCAGGATGTGTACGAAGGGCAGATCATCGGCCTGCATTCACGGGACAACGACCTGACCGTGAATCCCACCAAGGGCAAGCAGTTGACCAATATACGGGCTTCGGGAAAGGATGAATCCCTGATCCTGACGCCCCCGGTACAATTCAGCCTGGAGCAGGCGCTGGAGTTCATCGAGGACGACGAACTGGTGGAAATCACCCCCAGCGCCATACGCCTGCGCAAGAAATTCCTCAAGGAACACGAGCGCAAGAAGGCGCGCCGCGAGCAGAATTGATCAGGTAGCGGCCTGGCGCCGCCGGTCGCTGAACCAGTTTTTCACCGCAGTCGCCAGCATCCGGGTCAGCATCCATGCCAGACTGAGCATTCTTGGAAGCAGTAGCAGCGCGGATTTCCAGCGCGACTCCTGTTCGTCATTACCGTCGGCAGCTTTTGGAAAGGCAATGCACATGGTTTTTCCGCATGGGTGGATTGGAACCAGAAACAGTCTAGTCCCCGCTCAGGCTTCATTGCCATGATAAATGTCAGGCCGCAGGTCGGGTGGCATCTGCAAATAGTAACCTTCGTTCTGAAGTTGGCGCATGACATTCTCCACATCCGCCCGGGCCAGCTTGCGCCGGGCGTCCAGATCAAGAGACATCACCCATACAGGCTTGCCAAAACGCGCCATGAGGGGTTCCGGTACTGCCTCGAAGTTGTCTTCTTCCGCCAGGTAGAGATACATCTCATCTTTTTTGCTGCTTCTGTAGATCCAGCAGGACTGTTTCATTTGAGTTATATTTGAAATATGAAAAGGCTAGTTTATCTCATGGGTATCCTGTTGTGGCTGTCGGGTTGTGCATCCCGGCTGCCTCAATCCATTGAACAGGCGCCGGGCGAGTCCATCGCCATCGCCCAGGTACAAAAAACTCCCCAGTCTTTCCTGGGCAAGGAAGTGCGCTGGGGTGGTGACATTCTTGAAGTCGCCAATACCGGGGATCATACCGATGTACTGGTTCTGGGGCGGGAGTTGAGCAAAAAAGGCGAACCCGTGGTGGACGGCCAGGTGGACGCCCGCTTCATCGCCCGTTTTGCCGGCTTTCGTGAACCGGCGGTTTTCCCCCAGGACAAACGCCTCACGGTCAGCGGTGTGATCTCGGGGGTGGAGCAGCGCAAGGTGGGCGAATATTCCTACCCTTATCCCGTGGTGGAAGTGCGCGAGTCTCATTTATGGCCTGATCCCCGCCCGCGGGATGAGCATCGTTATTACTACGGACCCTATTATGGTTGGGGACCGTATTATCGTTATCCCTGGTGGGGCTACCCCTATTGGTGGTGAAGATGAAGTCCTTGTTTGCCTGCCTGAGTGTGGTTCTGTTGCTCAATGCCTGCACTACCACAGGAACAACCAATATACCCGCGGTCACGCCCAAGAGCCTTTCCCTGAGTGTGGATCAGAGCGTCAAGGGACAGGATTTTACCTGGGGAGGCAGCGTGCTTTCGCTGAAGAACCTGAAGGATCGCTCCCTGCTGGAAGTCATGGCCTATCCGCTGGATTCCAATGGCCAGCCGGATGCCGGGGGTACGCCCCTGGGGCGTTTTCTGGCCGACTATCCCGGATTCCTCGAACCCAAAGAATTTTCCAGCGGCCAGTTGGTTACTGTTACCGGCCCCTTGCTTGGTTACAAGGACGGCAAGGTGGGAGAAGCCGATTATCGTTATCCTGCCCTGCAGGCGGATCAGATCAAACGCTGGGATGTCCAGCCGCGGCATCCTGACAACAAGCCCCGGGTCCATTTCGGTTTTGGCTTCGGCAGCGGCGGCTATAGAAATATCGGCATAGGGATCGGTTTTTGAGCATTCGTCTGTCGGGACTCTATCGTTATCCGGTCAAGTCATTGCGTGGCGAAAGCCTGGATACCATGACCATCGGGCCGCGGGGACCGGAATATGACCGGCACTGGATGCTGGTGAACGAAGCAGGCCGCTTCCTCACCCAGCGCGAATTTCCCCGTATGGCATTGGTGCGCCCGGAAATCCGGGAAACGGGCTTGCGGTTGCAGGCGCCGGGCATGTTCGAGCTCGATGTTCCGGCAGATTCAGAACAAGAAATGTCGGTGCAGCTGTGGCGAGATAGCTGTACAGCCCGGGTGATGAATCCTGCAGCGGATCAATGGCTGAGCGATTTTCTCGGGGTTTCCTGTCGCTTGGTGTATCTGCCGGAAGAGCAGGTGCGACAGGTGGATCAGCAGTATGCAGCAGCCGAAGATCAGGTGGGCTTCGCCGATGGCTTCCCTTTTCTGCTTATTTCTCAAGCCTCCCTGGATGATCTGAACCAGCGCATGGGCCGGACCCTGCCCATGGAACGCTTCCGTCCCAACCTGGTGGTCGAAGGTTGTGAGGCCTATGCCGAAGATACCTGGAAGCGTATCCGCATCGGCGACATCGAATTTCGCGTGGTCAAGCCCTGTTCCCGCTGCGTCATCCCCACGGTGAACCCGCAAACCGGCGAGCGCGAAGGCAACGAACCCCTGAAAACCCTCATGAGCTACCGCAAGGAAGGCAACAACGTGTATTTCGGCCAGAACCTGATCCACGATGCCCAGGGCGAGCTGCAAACCGGTGCGGCGGTGGAAATTCTCGAATGAGCAAGGCCATCGGGCAAACCCGCTGCTGGGTAAGGGAGGTGGTGATCGGCCTGAATCTGTGTCCCTTTGCGCGAGTGCCCTTCGAAGCCGGCACCATTCGTTACCAGACCTGCGAGGTCAGTGACGACGATGCCATCTACGCCGCCCTGATCGAGGAAATTGCCCTTTTTGCCCAGCTGCCCCCAGACCAGGCCGAAACCGCCCTGTTCATTGTTCCCGACGGCTTGCGGGACTTTGGCGACTACCTGGATGTTCTCGAAGACGCCCAGGCCGCCATCGAACAAGCCGGGCTGGATGACATGCTGCAACTGGCCAGTTTTCATCCCGAGTATTGTTTTGAAGGTCTGGATGCGGATGACCCTGCCAACTATACCAACCGTTCCCCTTATCCCATGTTCCATCTCATCCGCCAGGATGGTCTCGCAGCAGCACTGGAGAGCTGGCCGGAGCCGGAAAGCATACCCCGGCGCAATATCGAACTGCTGCGGGAAATGGGGCTAAAAAAAGTGCAAAGCCTGCTGGATGGGTGTAGAAGCTAGTTTGTGGGCTGAAACAGAACGCTCAATATCCACTGGAGACACATGGAAAAGGCTGGGGTGCTGTGGTAACGTTTGGAATAACAGGTGCTTGATGGGGGGTGTGTTCAAGGGAGCTGACCTTGTTTCTGCGTGTCAAGAGTGAAATCGACCAGTTGCTTGAAGTGAAAATGTGACCAGCGCAGGGGGCCGAGTAAGAGTAAAGTAGTAGCGGGGTAGCTTTAAAGGGTACTGACCCCTTTACTCGCCTTTACTCGCCTTTTCTCCCAGGATCACCTTTAGGGACGATTAATAGTGATATTGAAAATGCGCAGAGCAATTGAATGGTTTCGTGAAATTTGGTATTGGCTTTCTGAAGGAAAGGCAATATTTTTGGGTTTTCTTGTTCTGGCTGTTGCGCTGGCGATGGTTTTTTCTGTATGGAAAAGCGAACAATCAATTCGAATAACAGGTTACATACTTCAACTGATAGGTATAGCAATCACCTTGAGAGGAATTTTATCTGTACGCGAGCATTTTGGACAACAGCCATTGCGAAAAATCTTCTTGATATGGATGAAAAGATTTCCAAGATGGAAACGAAAGCCAATAATGGGTTCGGGCGCTGTAGTCGCTAACCAACCTACTGTTAGTGCTAGTGGTATAGTATGGAGCCCTGATGATCCAGAGTGGGAATTGGAAAAACGAGTGGAAAATATATTAAAAAATGTTGACTCTCTTAGCAAAAAACAAAGTGAATTGATTAGAGATGTAAATAGTCTTAAGGTTGGCCAGGATGAGCAAAGGAAACTCTTTGAAGATCGCACTGCACAATTGGAAAGAGGTATACGTTCAGATCTAGAGATATTGCATACTGGAGATGTATTGATTTCATTGGTTGGTGTGCTTTGGATGACCGCGGGGATATCTTTAAGTACCTTGTCGAAGGAGTTAAGTCGGTGGTTATATCAATAATGGCGAAAGGTGGCGAAAGGTGGCGAAAGGGGTCAGTACCCTTAAATGTTCTTTACTCTTTGCAAAATATCACCCAGCGCGTATGGTGTGGCAAATCACTCCGGCCAAATCAAGCCAAAATCCAGCTCGATAATGCAGAACCCCAGATCGAATGCCTGAGTTTCCGCCTCTGTATTCGCTTCCTCCACGTAGCCCGCATGATCCAGGCGGTAAATCTTTACGCTTTGTGTTTCCGGATCGACCAGACAATACCACTTGACGCCCTGTTGTTCATAGATGCGGAATTTGGTGGTCTGATCCTTTTTGGCGGTAGAGGGCGAAAGGATTTCCAGAATCAATACCGGAGCCTGGGTGATGAACTTGTTCTGTTCATCATGGCAAATGACCAGGTTGTCGGGTTGAACCACGGTGTCATCGCTGATGATCCAGTCCACCGCGATCAATGCCTGGCAGCGGGGGCAATCATCCAGTGCTTCGTCGAGATAACGGGCGATTTTTTGGCTGACGCGCTGATGGGTGATGGTGGGCGATGGCGTCATGGCATGGGGAATGCCATCGATCAGTTCCCAGTCACCTTTCCACAGCACATAGTCGTCATAAGTGTAATGCGGCAATTCTTCCGGTTTGAGCATGGTTTGTCTCCGCGATTTCATCAATCATCTTAGCATGGGTTTCAGGGCATCTCGAAAAATCGAGAGGCCCGAGTGGGACTGGGATGTCCCATCATTTTCGATCACCACAAGTGATTGAAAATGTAAGCAAAGAAGAAATCGCATTTTCTTTTTTCGAGGTTCCCTTCAGATACCATCCCAGAAGGCAGAACCCCGTGCCTGCTCTGGAGCCTGTATCTCCCTTTTCTCCTGATTTCTATGAATGTGCCGGCCATTGTGCTATCCTGTTTGCCACCGAAGGTGCCGAGAGGGCTGCCCACCATTCAACCCGGCACCGGGCTCTCGTGCCGGGGCAGCGGCTAACGGGAACTCTGCTCACTCGCCATGCAGAAGGATAAGGAGGATAAGGGGTCAGTACCCTTAACAGGATGTTGAAAAAGTCCTTCCCTGGACTTTTTCAACCCCGGAACCAGAAAATGCGATTTCCCGGTTCCTTCATTTTCAATGGCTTACAGCCATTGAAAATGGCGGTATATCCTTATACCGCACACAGGATGTCGAAAAACTGCGTTTTTCAACACCCTGTTAA
>JALSQZ010000094.1 GCA_026985055.1 Sedimenticola sp.
CTCCGCAGTGGCTGACGGTCAGGCGAAAGAGGCAGGGATGTGGGCCAAGCGTATCTCGCAGCTTGATGAACACATTCGGTTTGTCGATGGGATGCAAGCGGTCAATGACCTGCGGCGCAACCAGTTCATTCGCGCTGAGCGGGTGCTATCCCATTATACAGGTGGGGTCCCAGTAACAATTGAGCCCCAAGGCCGGAACAAGTTCAGGATCTTGGTTGACGGCATTCCATCTGAGGCAGACTCAAACCTGACGAAGACGGACTTGGCCAGCAGGCTGCGCAGTCTGTTTGACTCCGCTTACAAGGAGAACATGGCGGCGATTGCCAGCAAGCAGGTTGACTTCCAGTTCAAGCTTAACCTTGAGCAGGCGAAAGCAGCATTCAAGCGCCAGTTCGGGGACCACAAGATCAGCATCTCGACAACCGGGGATGGGGAAACAGTCCTGTTGGATCAGACTAATAACAGGGTCTACGTCATGAAGAAGTCTCTTGTGCAGGGGATCAACGGGGAAAAGGAGGTTACTACTTTTGAGCCGATTGACATAGCCTCTCCCTCTGCCTTTGTCACACAATGATCGGGGAATACTGTGGATTTCAAGGTTTCATCTGACCCAGCTGCGGGGCTCGCATTGCCCCAGGTTCAACTGGGTGTGCCTGCTACACCCCCCGCTGGTGGTCTCGCTCCGACACCAACGCCAGCCCCATCCTCTGGGTCTTACAATGCGTTTAACCCCGACCCGAACGGGGGCCCGGTGTTGCGGTATAGTCCATCGACTGGGATGGTGTTTGTCAACGGGGCTCAGTTCCATAAGTCAGACGCCCAGTCTGTCATAGACAGCACAGCGAACCTGAGGGCGAAGCCGGCTCCATTGCCCCAGTCTGACATCACGGACTGGGAGAAGATGTCAATTGATGAATACGCCAGGTTCGTCGAGGGGGTTCGCAACCCGTCACGCGGCAAGTTGTTCAGGAAGAACTTCGATATTGGTGTGAACCAGTTCGTTGAAACAGTGGGTGGCACGCTATCCCTGCTTGGGGCGGAGTCAGCTGGCAAGAGCATCATCAAGGGCGCAGAGGCCAACATCCAGCAGTTGCAGCCTTACACCAAGCGCGTGCTTGACGTTGCATCCCTTGGTGATGCAGGTGACTACGCTGCCGCAACCATTGGGCAGCAGCTCCCCAACCTGCTTGACCTGGCGGCAACAGCACTGGCGGCTTATGCCTCTGGCGGGGGGGCTGTTGCAGCACGTGGGTCGGTCGCATTGGCGAAAGCGGCTGCACGTAAGGAGCTGGCCGCAGCACTGGTGGAAGCAGCTGCCAAGAAGCAAGCTGGCAAGGCACTCACTGCGGCTGAGATACGCACCCTTCGCAAGGGGCGAGCCTTGATCGCAGCTGGTGCCAGCGCCGCTGAGGATATGCGTCTCAACACCTCGGACGTGTATAACGAGATACAATCGCAGCTCCCCGAGGGGACGTCGCCTGATGCCTTCCAGCGCCTTGTGGCTGTCTCAGGTGGTGCGTTATCCGCAGGGCTTGACTACACACCTGAGTTCCTCCTGGCCAAGGCGATCCTGTTCGGTGGCAAGAAGGCGGTGAAGCGCAAGCTTCTTGGCCGTGTAACCAGGTCTGCTGGCAAGTTCGCTGGCCTGGAAGCCGGGACGGAAGCAACGCAAGAGCTTGTTGGTATCGGCTCAACACAGTTAGCAACGGGTGAGACACCCAGCACTATTGACGTCCTAACGCGCGTGGTGGAGGCAGGTGCAGCCGGTGGCCTTCTCGGTGGGTTAGGCGGCGCTGCCGCTGGCATCCGCGTGGATACACACAGCCCTACGGGTCAAACGTTAGCACTGCCAAAGCCAGACCAGGCCACGCAGCCTGCGCAGCAGCAAGGGGCTACTCCAAGCAGTCGGGCTTCTACTCCTGCACCAGCCACTGTCGAGCTACCACCTGATACAGCTTCCCGGCTTGACAGTGGTGATACTGTCGAGCTCTCGCAAGGGTCGCAGCCTGCGGCAGTTGATGCTGTATCTATCGCTGTGTCCGAGAAGCAAGCGGCAGCAGACAAGAAGGTCACACTGGCTGAGAAGCGTGCGGCGAAAGCCGCAAAGGACTACGTCAAGGTTCGTGATGAGATCGTCACAGCCAAGCGGCGCAACAAGCAGCCATCACTATCAAGACTGAAGAAGGAAGCCACCAGACTAAAGGAAGCAACAAACAAGCTGGCTGTCACACTGGACGATGCTGGTGTTCCACCCAAGGATAAAGCAGAGAGGATCAAGGACGTTGTCATCTCCAAGGTTTCGCCGCAAACACAAGCCGTATCACTTCCAGACGTGGCGACCTCTACCCAGCAGGCTAAACCAGCAGATCAACCAGCACCGGCTACACCACAAGGCCGGGCGCCTGGCTCGTTTTCCGGCACTGTGGAACTATCCTCGGCCCAACCGAAAGATAATAGCCTTCTCGGTGCTGCCTCAGACGCCGCTGGGATGGTATCCATGGTGGCAAAGTCCGTATCTTCTCGTGTACGCCAGCTTCAGCAGCTTGCTAAAGAGGTTGATGCAGCACCTAATGATGAAGTAACGCGCGCCAGGTTGGCTCAGCTACAGGGTGCTATCCGCAACGCCAAGGGCACCAAGCAGGATGAACTGTTTACTGTGGACCGGGCACGAGTGCTTCTGTCTCAAGCAGAGCGTGGTGGCTCCAAAGGAGACCACAATGTTCAAGCCTTGCGCCGTGGTCTATCTGACGTGGTAGATGCCCACACCTCGCTCCAGAATGTTCTTCAGTCGTTAAACGAACCGTACTCCATACCAAACGAGGTCACTAACACAGACCCGTTGGCCGCAGAGAGCAGAGTATTCAGGTCACCACTGCTGAAACAGGGACCAGCTGATAGCCTTGCACAGGAGGTTACATCCCTTGCTGAAGCAGCTGCTGTCGAAACAGACCCCGTTCTGTTCGCCGCGAGTGTATCTGCTTTGCTTGACATCGCCGCCTTCGCCAAGGGCACTAAAGAGCATAGGCAGGTAGAAGCTCTTGGCGGCAAGTCCCCGGTTGAAGTGGCGGAAGCTACAGTCGAGACCATG
>JALSQZ010000095.1 GCA_026985055.1 Sedimenticola sp.
GTCTGGCCAAGAAACAGCGCTCCCGCCCAGGCCCGGCTGCTCACAGGGAATGCCGCGATTATGCGCTGCGGGCCAGCGCCCTGGCCAAGCGGATCCGCACGATTTGCGCCTCCGGTCATTATCAGGCCGGTTATGACGCCTCCTTGCAGGCCTGCCTGTCCTGGCCACCATCGCGGCGGGCCATCAATATTCACGAGGGCCTGGGCACCCTGAACAGGGCCCTGGCGACTTGTCCCCTGAAGTAAGGCGGCACAAAAAATCGTTGTCATGAACGAAAGGCTTGCCTGGACGGGGAGAGGTGCTATGCTTGCGGAGCGCCGGTTTTCAATCATTACGGGACATGCGCACGTGTTGTGGCAAGGGACAACACGGGGGTTCATGGGAAGATTGCTCGTTCTTCTCATGATTTCGTGCTGGCCGGCGCCCAGCTTTGCGGCGCATGAGCGGGTTGCGCTGGTGCTGGCCAATGCCGATTATGGCGCCTTGGGAAAACTTTCCAATACGGTCAATGATGCGCGCGCCTTGGCCAGGGTGCTTGAAACTTACGGCTATCATGTCACCTTGAAGATCAATTCCACCCGTGCCGCCATGCTCGATGCCATGGAGGAGTTTGCCGATGAGGCCAGCGGCGCCAAGGTTGCCATCGTCTATTATGCCGGGCACGGGCTGAACCTGAATGGCCGCGACATCATCGCGCCCATCGACATGTTCTACAATTGCCGCAAGAAAAAATACAAGCGCGCCATTCCTCTCTCAAGGTTGCGCGATGCTGTCCAGGGGGTTCCCAAACAGGTCTTCATTCTTGACAGTTGCCGCAATGCCTCCTTTCCGGATTGTCCAACGCGCGGAACGGCCGCCAGCACCGGTTTTCGGGGACTGGGGAGGCTGGCCACGGCGGGCGCCGAGGTGCTGATCGCCAATGCCACGGCGGAAGGGAGCCTGGCGCAGGATGGCCCGGCCAATGGCCATTCGCCCTTTGCCGCATCCTTGTTGCGCCACCTGAAGAGCAGCCCCAAGGCCTATCTGCTGGACATTTTGAGTTATGTGTCCAAGGATGTGGCCAAGGCGACCAATGGCGAGCAAATCCCCGAATACAAGATCCAGGGTGGCGCGCCGCGCATCTGCATGGACGCGGGCAAGTGCGGGCAGACCAAGGCCACTGCGGCGGAGCCGCCGGGGGATGCCAAGCCCGCCCCAAAGGCGCGCGGTTTTGATGGCGGCATTGTGCTTGCCTATCAAAAGGCCTTGCTGACGGGAACGAGGGAGGCCTACGAAGCCTTCCTCAAGGCCCATCCGGGAACGGAATATGCGGCAAAGATCCAGAAAGTCCTGATCCGGCAAACAGATGAGGACAGCTGGAACAAGGCGCGGGGGCGCGACACCATCGCAAGTTATGAAAATTATCTGGAGCTGTTTCCGGATGGGCTCTACAGGGCCGCGGCCCGCAAGCGCATGGCCAGCCTGAAAGCGAACATGGATCAGGCCTCCGCCCGGGATGAGGATTTCACCACCCCGGATGCCCAATCCGCACCGGCTGCAGGCAAGGGGAACTGGGTTGTCATCCTGGGATCATACCCGCACCGGAGCAAGGCAAAGGCCATTGACCGGATTGGCCGCCTTGCGCGCAAGGGGCTGCGCGCCAAGCTTGCCGACACGGATGATTTTCCCAACCTGAGAAATGGCCTGTGGGCTGTCGTTTTGGGGCCCTTTGACAGGCGCGAGGCGCTTTCCAGACTGAGGCGGGCGCGGCGCCTGATACGGGGAGCCTATGTCAAGAGCCTGTACTAGGGTCTGGACTCAACAAAAACGCGGCGCCAGTCTGGCGGCCAGCAAGAGGAAGGCAGGAAAAAGTGTGCAATTACAAGCCTTTGGGTGCTTTTTCTCCGGTGGCTGGCCACCAGCTGCCTCGGACGGCAAGGGCGGGGCATTTCAGCTGTTTTGTCTGCCCACCAATAGCGCCACTGTTGGCTGGCAAGACAAAATATCTGATATCTTGCGCCTTTGCCGCTGGCATCCAGGCCTTTATCGGGACCAGATCCAGATTGTCGAACATGAAGAAAGGTTTTCCAGCCTGTAGAGCAGGCTGGAAATGTTTTTCTTCAGGAAAGACAAGGCGTCCTGCCGGCTTGGAGCGGCCCGGCGCTGTCAGGGCATCATCTTTATCCAAAGTGAATTGCATGGGTCTGACAGAAATTTTTCAGACCCTTGCAATCCACGGCGTGTCAGAATGTCAGAAACTGGTGTCCATTCAATCCATCGTGAAAACTTCGAAAACTTCATGTGTGGCTGGACTGCTTTTGGCCATCCTGATGCTTGCCGCGCCGACAGGTGCGGGGGCCTTCGCGGGCAGCCCGGAAATCCTGACACCATCGGGCACAATCGGGACGTCAGCCAAAAACAGCGGCCTTTCCAGCAAAGGGGCCATCAATCCGGTTCCGGCGCGGCTGCACATTCTCACCCGCAAGGAATGGGGAGCCAGGGCGCCCATCCTGCCGATGATCCGGCAAAGGCCCCGCTATATCACCATCCATCACAGCGCCTCGGCGGTGAAAAAAAGGCTCTCCCTGGCCACCAAGATGCGCAACCTGCAAGCCTTTTCGCAGCGGCGCGCGAAACTGGCTTCCGGCAAGGTGAAGAGGGCCTGGGCCGATGTTCCCTATCACTATTACATCGACTGGAAGGGCCGGATTGCCGAGGCCAGGGATCCCCATTATGCCGGGGATACCAATACCGGTTATGACCCGAAGGGCCACATCCTGATCGTGCTGGAAGGGAACTTTGAAAAGACGGCTCCGGGAAAAAACCAGATAGCGTCCCTGATAGAGCTGTCGCGCGTCTTGTCGGCAAGATGGCACATCCCGGTGGCCAATATCAGGACACACAGGGATTATGCGCGCACAGCCTGTCCGGGAAGGAATCTCTACAGGCTGATGGATGGCATCCGCCAGCGCATCGCCCGCCCGCGTTGAGGAAATGGCCGAACTACTTGCGGCAGGCACCCGCCGTCATGGCGATGAGGTCATCGACAACGGCGCGCAGGGCTT
>JALSQZ010000096.1 GCA_026985055.1 Sedimenticola sp.
GCAACTGCATGGCGCGGAACAGCGTCTGGATGATCTCGTGGGTGTCCGAGCCGTCCGGCGCGCTCATCTGGCGGATGGTGGCGGTGAACAGGTTGTCGCCGATGAAGATGCCGGTGTCCTCGGCGAAAAAGCAGAAGATGAGCCGGGCGAGGAAATGGTTCATCTCGCCGCGGCGGGTGGCCCAGTCCGGATCGTGCTTCAGCAGCTCCACGTAAAGGCGCGAGAGGCGGGAGACGGCGCGGATGTCGATGGGGTTGTCGCGCAGGCGGCGCTCGGCAGTGTCATAGCCCGCCAGCGGCAGGAAGAAGGCGAAGTGGTCCGGGAACTCGGCCCAGCCGGTGGTCAGCACATCGCCGGTGGCGAGGTCTTCGGCCAGCACCTGCTCGCCGTCGGTGGCCAGCAGGAAGCGCACCTTGTGCCTGGCCGTGGCCTCGCTGGCGTGCAGGCGCCGCATGGCATCCTCCACCGCGCCCGGCTCGGCCACCTTGATGTGGATCTTCAGCCGTTGCAGCACGCCGCCGATGTCGGAATGGTTGGTATTGCCCTTCTTCAGGCGCTTGATGGTGGTGTCCTTCGCATCATGGGCGCGCAGGAAGGCATAGGGAAATTCCTCCGCATCCAGCGGCTGCCGGAACAGCTCAAAGACGGCCTGCTCTATCTCCACCGGGTTCATGGCGCAGCTCCCTCCTCCGTTGCCGTGGCGGCTGAAGCGCCGCCAGCGGGCATTCCCCAATGCCTTGTGTGCACGAAAAACCTCCAGGAGGGCAAGATGACCTGCCGGCGCAGGGGCGCCATCAGTGCTTCCGATGTGGAGAAGAGCAGGCCGGTGGCACTGGTGCAAGAGCTTGCGCCAGGGGTGCCTTGCACCATCTTTTCCGCCGAAACATCAAGAACTGATGGGAAAGAGCCTGCATGTTGCGCCTTTCAGAAAGCGCAACCAGAACAGACGCGCGGACAATGGGCTATGGGCAGTTTGCACCAGTTCCTTTTTGTCTTGCCCTGCATCACGCCATCGTCCTTCCCGATCAAGCTTCCCGATGATGCCGGATCCCCCTTGCCCGCCTTGGCTCCGGACGGATCGCCTCCTGGCGCAAAAACGATGAAAAACACGCCTGTTTCGAAGTCAAAACGCCACCACCCGCAGTGTCCCATGATTGGGGTGGCTGGCAGGGGGTGAGGATGGATGCGCAAGCGTTTTTGGAGACTCCTCATCATCCGCCCAATCTGGGCGTTTTCGGAGGCGCCCGGGCGTCCAACCTGGCAGGCAAATCAGGCCTTCAGGATTTTTCCGGTTTTTTCCTGGAACCTGCCGCGTGTGTCCACAATGAGGGGGGCATGAGAAAAAATCATGTCATAATCGAAGCGATCATGATCGGTGACCAGCAAGGCGCAGTCAAAACTCTCCAAAGTAGCAGGTGTCAGGGGAGTGCTGGCAAGATCAAAACTGTGCTTGCGCAATTTCGGAAAGACCGGGATGTGTGGATCGCTATAGGCAATTTTTGCTCCCAGGTTCTGAAGCTTTTCCATCAATATGACAGATGGAGATTCACGCATGTCATCGATATTCTTCTTGTAAGCAATGCCCAAGATCAGTATTCGGCTGCCATTGACCGCCTTGCCTTGCCTGTTGAGCCCTTCCATGACTCTTGAAATCACGTAATCTGGCATGGCTGAATTGATTTCTCCAGCAAGTTCTATAAACCGCGTATTGATGCCATATTCGCGTGCTTTCCAGGTCAGATAAAAAGGATCTATCGGGATGCAATGCCCCCCCAGACCGGGGCCAGGATAATAAGGGACGAAGCCGAATGGTTTTGTGGCTGCCGCCCGGATAACTTCGTGAATATCTATACCCATTTTTGCAGCCACGATCTTCATTTCATTGACAAGGCCAATGTTGACTGCCCGATGAATGTTTTCCAGAAGTTTGGTCAATTCGGCAGCACGCGTGGAGCTGACGGGCACCAACTGATCGACCACTTGTCCATAGAGCGCCAGGCCTGCAGCTTTGCAGGCTTCGGTTACGCCACCACAAACCTTGGGTATATTGCGGGTGGTGAAATCAGGATTGCCAGGGTCCTCGCGCTCTGGCGAATAAACCAGGAATATATCCTTGCCAACGGCAAATCCCCTGCTTTCAATCATTGGTTTGAGTTTTTCTTCCGTCGTGCCGGGCCACGTGGTGCTCTCCAGGGAGATCACCTGCCCCTTGCGCAAATGTGGCAAAAGGCTTTCCATGGTGCCCAGGACGAAACTGAGGTCGGGCTCGCGATGTTGATCTAGTGGAGTCGGGACACAGATGATCAGGGCATCTGCCTCATTGGCATGAGTGTAGTCTGTAGTTGCCAGTGCTTGGTTTTTCAGGGCTCGAGAGATCTTGTCAGCACCGATGTGCTCAATATAACTCTCGCCTCGCATGAGCGCATCTGTCTTGTCCTGATCAATATCAAACCCCAACACCTTGTAACCTTCCTCAGCAAACCTGATGAGAAGAGGCAAGCCCACGTAACCCAAACCGACTATGCCGATTGTGGCGCTTTTGTTTTCCAGTTTTTTTAACAGATCAGCATTGATTGCCGTCGTTGTATTCATTTGGGGCAAACTCCACCGTGAAGTGCCATGTCCTCAAGCAAAGCGGGTTTGACTGCTTTGCCAAAGGGCCTAGACAATGACTTGGAAGGGTATGACGAAGCCGAAGCAATCATCAAGGGTTGGTTGGGTTGCTGGTCATGATGACCACCTGTGTGCTCGTCGTCTCCAAGATTGTCAATATTGAGCTGGCTGGCAGCCATCACCGCAAGCGGCCAGCTGCGTTATCCACGTTGCCCTTGCACGCGGCATGGGCGACGCCGGAGTCATGAACTGAAATCCACAACCTGAAAAGGAAAGCGGATGGGCGCCTCCATTGACTGTCTTAGGTTCAGGACTCATAAAGAGTCGCACGTGAAGTATTCACAACAGATTGAATACACAGCATTTTCTGGCATTATGACAATCCGTGAATTGCAAGGTTCTGACAGATTTTCTGTCAGAACCTTGCAA
>JALSQZ010000097.1 GCA_026985055.1 Sedimenticola sp.
GTGACGATTATGCTGGATACAGTTCGTACCTGTCATGCTATCCGGTTTTTCCCGGGATCTTTTCACCCAGCTTGCCCGAACGCCCTGCAAGTCGATGAATAACATCGGCTTTTGTCCGTTCGAACAAGCTGGGCAAAAATCTCTCCGGGAAAATTCCGGATTCCGGTGCAACATGCGGGCTAGCGTATGACCACAAACAGCGCACCATTGCCACGCTGTATATTCAGCAACAGACCGTTGTCTCCGGCGGCCCGGGTAATGGCCGACAGTTCCATCAGTGACGCCACTGGCTGGCGATTCACGGACACAATCACATCACCCTTGCGCAATCCGGCATCCCAGGCCTTGCTGTGTCTTTCAACATCCAGTACTTCCACACCTCCGGACTCGGCCAGGGGATGTTTTTCATCCAGATTGCCGAGCAACGCGCCTTCCAGGCGGGTATTGAATCTCGCCCCTTCCGCCTTGGCATCCATAGGTAGAGCAATGACTGCTTTGACGTTCTTTTTTCTGCCATCGCGTATGAGCGTCAGGGAAACCTTGCTTCCCGCTCTGAGCATGCCGACCGCATTGCGCAACGCGCCACCATCGGCCACGGTCTTGCCATCGATGCCCACGATAACATCTCCGGAGCGGATTCCTGCCTTGTCCGCAGCAGATCCCGGCAACACCTGGGTGACTACCGCCCCGCGATGCTCCTTGAGGCCGAAGGCAGATGCCAGTTCCGGAGTCAGATCCTGCATTACCACTCCCAACTGGCCACGTTGCACCTCACCATATTCGGCGAGCTGGGTGACAATCGCATTGACCATGCTGGCGGGAATTGCAAAACCGATTCCGATGTTGCCACTGCCCCCCATGATGGCGGTATTGATGCCTACCAGTTCGCCGCGAGTGGTGACCAGAGCGCCCCCGGAATTCCCGGGATTGATGGATGCATCTGTTTGAATGAAATCCTCATATCCTTCAATCCCCAGGCCCGTGCGGCCAAGGGCGCTGACGATGCCATAGGTCACTGTTTGTCCCAGACCGAAAGGATTGCCTATGGCCACGACAAAATCTCCCACGCGCAAGGCGCTGGAATCAGCCAGCGGCAGGGATGACAAATCCTTTGCATCGATCTGCAACAGAGCGATATCCACGGCGGGGTCTTCACCCAGCAGACGAGCGTTGAAACTGCGCTGATCCCGGAGGGTCACGGTTATCTCATCCGCTCCGTCAATAACGTGATAGTTGGTGATCACCCAGCCTTTTTTCGCATCCACGATGACTCCGGAGCCAAGACTCTTGGACTCCTTCTTCATGGGCCGGTCACGATAGCCGTAAAAATGGCGGAAAAACGGATCCACCAGGTACTCCCGCTGCTTCACGCCTACAATCTTGCGCGTCGAAATATTCACCACAGCCGGCAGAACGTTCTCCAGCACCGGGGCTATGCTGTGCCCCGGAGGTGGAGGCGCTGCCCATCCTGTTGCAGACAATATGAGGACAAGAGAAACGAATGCTGCACAAAAAACAGGATGGGGGCGATTGGGTATCATGAAATGACTCCTCTTTATCATCGATGGCGCTGAATCCATCAGATCCAACGTTTGTTACGGGACATTACTACCGGACACAGAACACAATCAATGCACTTCAACATCTATCCGGCGACGCCGGGCACTGGATGATTTGGGCAGTTCTATGCGCAGCACACCACGTTTGTAACTTGCACTGGCCTGGTCGGCAAGTACATCCTCCGGCAGCGGCAATGCGCGTTCGAAGCTTCCGTAGGCACATTCAAGTACATGATAACGACCTGTACCATGTTCTTTCCGGATGCTCTTTTGACCACGAATCACCAAATAGTTCTCTACAACTTCAATGTCAAAGTCTTCGGCATTCATGCCCGGCGCTTCCACGCGCACCACGACCTTGTCATCATCGTCATATACCTCAGCCGCCAGCACACCCCATCCGCTGCTGCGTCGGGCCAGCTCGCGCTCGTCTTCCGTATCGCCATGACGAAAACGGGTAAGCGCATTTGCTGCACGGCGGTAATACTGTTGCCAGCCGTCCACCAGTGTATCCCATGCCTGACTCATTCCGCTCTTTATCTGTTGCAGGGTTGACATAAGCTGAACCTCCTCTCTCGAATCATCATTTCGCCCCCGCACACCGTCAGGGACATGTTTGCTGATGAACAACGTGGGTGCAAAGTCCGTGAAATTCAAGCCGCTCTGAATCCGGGCTGACAGCAACGGAAACCAAACCACTTGAAATCTGTCACATGAACATCGATGTAAGGGATACTTTGAGGAAGCTCAAGTTTTGTTGAGGATCATTTTTGATTTCGCGAATTCCCCAGGAGGAAGAACATGAAAAAGAAGCTTGCCCCCCTGCTCACTGCCCTGGCGCTCCTGCCCGCAGCCGGTTATTTGCTGGCGGAAACGCCCGCAACCTCAGAAAAATCCATCGAGCAACCGTCGGCCCCCAGCTATCTGGGAGTGGCAATCGGCCCCATACCCCAGGCGGTACAGGCTCAGTTGCCTCAGAACATCACCCATAACCAGGGGCTGCTGGTGATGCGCGTCATGCCAGGCTCCCCCGCAGAAAAAGCCGGTTTGCGTCAGCATGACGTATTGCTTGCCATCGACGGCCAGGCGCTTATCACTCCGGAAGATCTGGTAAAGGCGGTAGACGCAGGCAAGCCCGGCACTACCGTCAACCTGGAAATCCTGCGTCACGGCGCGGTGCAGAAAAAGGATGTGACCCTGGCAGCCAGGGAAATTCGCCATCCGGCCATGATGCTCCGTCATCCCCGAATGAATACTGCCCGTCCCTTGATGCCCTCCATGCCCGCAACTCCCGACGGAGTTCAGTCCGGGGTCTGGCAGAGCTTTCAGGCCATGACGGTGACCAAACAACCGGATGGCAGTTACCATGCCGGCGTGGAGTTTCTCGATGAGAAGGGTGACAAACAGCAGTTTGAATTCAAAGGTAGCAGGGATGAAGTCATCGAACAGGTAAAGCAGGAATCCCGGCTTCCACAAGCCCAGAAGCAACAATTGCTCAATGCCCTGCAAGACCACGATCCCGGCTTCCCGGGCGATATGTTTCCGGCATTTCCGGACTTCGAGCAACTGGAACGCGAATTCTTCCAGCCGCCGCCTTGGGCCCGCTACAACCGGCGCGGGTTCTGGGACTGATTCCTGGTTCCGGAGTTGAAAAAATCCATGGAGGGTTTTTTTCAACTCCCTGTCAAGGAATCTCGACCTCCAGATTATCGATGAGCCGGGCCAACCCCAGATAAGCCGCACCCAGAATCACCAGGGAGGCATCATCCTTGCCTGGCGGAGAGAGATCCTCTGCTCTGCGTATGCCGATATAGTCAGGTTTCAAGCCTCCTTCGGCGATCATCCGCAGCGCTTCTTTTTCAAGTGTGGAGAAATCCTTTCTGCCGCGACGCAGGGCCGCTGCGGTATTTTTCAAAGCGGCGTACAGAGTCGGCGCACGGGAACGCTGTTCAGCATCCAGATAATTGTTGCGGGAACTCATGGCCAGGCCATCTTTCTCGCGCACAGTATCCACCCCGATGATCTCTACCGGCAGTGCCAGATCCTGCACCATGCGGCGAATAATGAGAAGTTGTTGAAAGTCCTTCTTGCCGAACAGGGCACAATCCGGCTGAACCATGTTGAACAGTTTGCAGACGATGGTAGAAACGCCCACGAAATGTCCCGGGCGCGAGGCACCACAGAAAATATCCGACAGGCCAGGCACTTCCACCCGGGTATGCCCGGCCATGGATTCGGGATAGATGGTTTCGACTGGTGGCGCGAACAGCAGCTCTACACCTTCGGCCTCAAGGAGAGCTTGATCCGCCTCCAGGGTGCGTGGGTAGGCTTGCAGGTCTTCCTCGCGGTCGAACTGCAATGGGTTGACGAAGATGCTCACCACTACGGAATCCGCCACATCCCGCGCATGGCGTACCAGGCTCAAATGCCCCTGGTGCAGATTTCCCATGGTCGGCACCAGCGCCACCCGACCAGGCAGCGCCTTTACCGCCTTGCGCAAGGCTGATACGTCTGCAACAGCAATCACTTGAAACAGTGCTCCTCAGCGGGGAAGCTGCCTTCATGCACTGCATCCACATAGGCACGGATGGCATCTTCAATGGAAGCTGCGCCAGCCATGAAATCACGGCTGAAACGCGGCGGCTTGCCCGGCGTGATTCCGAGCATGTCGTGCAACACCAGCACCTGGCCATCACAGCCGCGACCGGCGCCAATGCCAATAACCGGAATATCCAACGCCAGGCTGACTTCCCGGGCCAGCAGTTCCGGCACGCATTCGAGAACCAGAAGCTGGGCGCCGGCGCTCTGCAATTCATGGGCATCCGCCAGAATACGCTCCGCGCTGCGACTGTCCCGACCCTGCACCTTGTATCCTCCCAACTGATGAATGGACTGCGGCAGCAGCCCCAGGTGCGCACATACAGGCACGGCCCTGTCCGTAAGATGCCGGATGGTCTCTGCCTGGGCGTGACCACCTTCCAGCTTGACCATATGCGCTCCCCCTTCCTTCATCAGGCGCCCGGCATTGTCCAGGGCCTGGCGGGGCGTGCCATGACTCATGAAAGGCATGTCGGCAATAATGAGGGGGCGACTGCAACCGCGCTTGACCATGGCTGTGTGATAAACCATGTCTTCCACAGTCACCGGCAGGGTGCTCTCCTGGCCCTGCACCACCATTCCAAGGGAATCGCCCACCAGAATCACGTCCACTCCGGCCGCTTCCGCCAAACGCGAGAAACCGGCGTCATATGCGGTAAGCACCGCGATTTTGCGGCCTTCCGCTTTCATGGTATCCAGCGTACTGATGGTAATCTTGTGCTTCATTGAATTTTTCTCACGGCCTGTTGCGAACAGGCATTCACCAGGGATTGCAGACTGCCCAGCCCTGGCAATTGCAGATCCGGAGCAATCTCGGCCAGGGGCGACAAAACGAAAAGGCGCCGGGAGATGCCGGGATGAGGCACCACAAGACGCTCTTCATGGATAATCTCATCCCCATACAATAACAAATCCAGATCCAGGGTTCTTGCTCCCCAACGCTCGCCACGCACCCGCTGGTGCGCCTGTTCTATGGATTGCAGGGCATCGAGCAATTCCAGGGGTTCCAGCCTGGTGTACAACTGCGCCACCGCATTGACATAATCCGGCTGATTCCGGGGGCCCATGGGCGGACTGGCATACAGGGATGAAATATTGCCCAACCAGGACTCGGGAATGCAATCCAGTTCATCCAGGGCGCGCAACACCTGTTCCTGCGGCTGATCCAGGTTGCTGCCCAGACCAATATAGGTGCTGATCATGCCGATGAGCGCTTCTTGCGCGGCTTGCGGCGTCGGCGCCTCCTGGCCGCCGGTTTGTGACTGCCGCCACTGGGATCCAGCCCCTGCTCTTCCTGAAAGCGGGTCCACCAGCTGGCCAATTCAGGATCCACCTCCCCTGACTCCGCGCGCAACAACAGAAAATCATAGGCCGCCCGAAAACGCGGATGCGCAAGCAACCGCAGAGGACGCTTGCCTTTGGTATTGTGGAAACGAGCCTGCAAAGTCCAGATTTCACGCATGGGAGTGGAAAAACGCCGGGGAATGGCCACCCGCTGTATCTGTCTGCCGATAACCAGGCCACCAGCTTCCTGGAGTGCCTGATAAAAAGGCATTCCCCCTGCCTGTAACTCCTCGGCAACAAGGCGCAGAGGTTCCCAAAGCAGCACCGCAAACAGAAAAGCCGGGGTTACCGGCTTGCCCTGGGCCAGTCGCCGGTCGGTATTTTCCAGACCTTTCAACACCAGCGTCAAAGGAAATTCATGATCTTCATGGGACAATGCCTCTTCCGTTTGCGGGAAAAGCCGGGAAAAGAGGTCATAATGACGCAGCTTTTCGAAAGCACTGACAGCATAGCCGCTGATGAACAACTTGAGTACTTCTTCATAAAGGCGCGCCGAGGGCACTTCCGCGAGCAGATGACCCAGACGGGAAATGGGCTCCTCCGTTGCCGCTTCGATATTGAATCCCAGCTTAGCGGCAAACCGGGCCGCTCTGAGCATGCGCACCGGGTCTTCCCGATAACGGGTTTCCGGATCGCCCAGCAGTCGCAGCAGGCCCGCTTCCAGATCGGCCATACCGCCACTGTAATCGATGACGGAAAAATCCGAAATATTGTAGTAGAGAGCGTTGACGGTAAAATCCCGCCGCAGGGCATCTTCCTCTATGCTGCCGAACTCATTGTCCCGCAGCACCATTCCTTCATTCGACTGTTCACTTTGCTGGAATTGCATACTGCGGAACGTCGCGACTTCGATAATCTCGCGCCCGAAACGCACATGCACCAGGCGAAAACGGCGCCCGATGATTCGTGCATTGCCAAAACATGCCTTGACCTGCTCGGGCGTGGCATCCGTAGCCACGTCAAAGTCCTTGGGTTCACGCCCCAGAAGCAGATCACGCACCCCACCACCAACCAGGTGTGACTGATAACCACTTTTCTTCAGGCGATACAGTACCTTCAGTGCCGACTCGGAGATGTTGGCCCTGGAAATACCGTGCTCTGCCCGGGAAATGATTACTGGCGTAGTAATAGGTGGCTTTTCCTGCAAGATGAATTCAGGAGGAGAATGATAACGCCTTTATCGAAAAAACGGTATGCGCATTGGAAAGATTGAAACCCACAAACAAAGGTAAAGTGCCTGCTTTCGGGTATCGCGAAAAGAAAATGCGATTTCTTCCTTGCTCACATTTTCAATCAATGGTCGTAATCGACAATGGTGCGATATCCCTGTCCCGCTCGGGCATCTCGATTTTTCGAGATACCCATTGGCATGACAACAGACAGAAGACGGTTGCCTCATTCTGCGGAATGAGACAACCGAATTGCTCAGCGAGTCAGGTAGTCAGAATGAACCCAACCCTGTTGCCCGGCCGCGTCCACTTCCCACCAGGGACCGCTTTTGGCGCCGGTAGGCATCACAGATGCTCCTTTGGGCAAGGTCTTGATGATTGGCGCGCGGGTATTTGGCCCACCGCGCAGATTCAATCTTCTGGATGTATACCAACCGGCATTGTCTGCCGTGGCCGCACTGTTTGCGGGTATGGCGCCGAGCTGTTTGGCAAGTTTGTTGTGCGCATCGAGAAAAGCCGCCACGGTAATCTTGCCAATATCCGTACTCTCGTAGTTGCCACCCAATCCGACTACAGGCCCGGCCCAGCCACCACCGCCCCAGCTGATGTCACTCTTGCTCGCGCTACCCTGGGCTACCGCTTCCTGCACGCCAGTACGCACATTGGTGGCGGTCAACAACACCTCCGACTGCAACTCCTTGGTTCTCAGTCCACCGGCAACTACACCTGCCACCCCTGGCAGCAATCCGCCCAGTCCTCCCATAACACCACCGGCGTCCCTATTGGCACGCAGCACAGTCGGGGTAATGATGTAATCTGCGGCTACCATCTGCCCGGATCCCATATGGCTGTCTTTTTGCAATTCTCCACCTCTGGCCATCTGGCGTTCTCGCAGAAGCGCGCTGGAGGCACGCCCGCGATCCACCACGCGAAAACAGTTGCTCTGCGCCATGAGCAAACGCAACACAGGAACCGGACTGCTAAGCCCATAAGACAGATAATACCTGTCTTCAGGCTCCAGCAGAGCCGCCGTGCCAATGGGACGGGCACAGCGGAACAGCTGCCCGGAATCTCCCTGACTTCCAGCGGCGCCAGCCGAACCGGTCACCATGCTGGAGCCTCCGCCCAGCTTGGTTTCATTGGACACGCACCCCGCCAGCAGCAAGGCGGACAGGGCTATACCCGTTGCGATGCGGAATGAGCGAATATGCATTGGACTTCTACCCCCGTATTGGTACATAACTGTATCTCCTGAATTGTATGAGGCCATTGAAATACGCGGCTTTTCTTCACTTCCTGTACGGTACGGGGATATATTGCCATTTTTGTTGCCGGCAAGCCATTGAAAATGGAGGAGCCTGGGAATCAGGTTTCACTTTTCGGGAGCCGCTTCAGCGTCCTGTACGCCACATGCCTTCAGCGTGCGGGGATTCAGGGCATCTCGAAAAATCGAGATGCCCGAGCGGGACAGGGATGTCCCGCCATTTTCGATCACCACAAGTGATTGAAAATGTGAGCAAAGAGGAAATCGCATTTTCTCTTTGCGACCAGAAAAATCCCATGGAAGGAATTTTTCGAGATCCCCTTCAGGTATAATCGGGCGCTTTCCTGTAGCCCCGACGATAGCATTTCAAGATGGACAAGACATTCGACCCCAAACAGATCGAAACCCGCTGGTACCAGACCTGGGAAGAGAGAGGTTATTTTGCGCCTCAAGGCGGTGAAAACAGCTATTGCATCATGATCCCCCCGCCCAATGTCACCGGGAGTCTGCATATGGGGCATGCCTTTCAGGATACGATCATGGATGGCCTGATCCGCTACCACCGAATGAAGGGTGACAATACCCTGTGGCAACCGGGCACCGATCACGCCGGCATCGCCACTCAAATGGTTGTCGAAAGACTGCTGGAAAAGGAAGGCAAGACCCGCCATGACCTGGGGCGGGACAAGTTCATCGAGCGCGTCTGGCAATGGAAAAAGGAGTCCGGCGGCACCATTACCCGCCAGCTGCGGCGCATGGGCGCTTCCCTGGACTGGGAATATGAGCGCTTCACCATGGATGAGGGACTTTCCGAAGCGGTAAAAGAGGTTTTCGTGCGCCTGCATGAAGAAGGACTGATCTATCGCGGCAAGCGCCTGGTGAACTGGGATCCGGTGCTGCACACCGCCGTCTCCGATCTGGAAGTACTGTCCCAGGAAGAAAACGGTCATCTATGGCATATGCGTTACCCCCTGTCCAACGGCAGCGGCCAGCTGGTGGTGGCCACTACCCGGCCGGAAACCATGATCGGCGACTGCGCCGTGGCAGTCAGTCCCGGCGATGAGCGTTATGCTAATCTGATCGGTGAATTCGTGGAGTTGCCGCTGACCGGGCGCAAAATTCCCATCGTCGCTGATGAGCATGTGGATGCCGAGTTCGGCACTGGTTGCGTGAAGATCACCCCCGCCCATGATTTCAACGACTATGAAGTATGGCAACGCCATCGGGACGAAACCGCCATCGCCGATCAGCCTCATGGCGGCCTGATCAATATCTTCACCGTGGATGCCGCCATACGCGACAACCAGCCGGAAGATCAGGGGCTGATCCCTGAGAAATACATTGGCATGGATCGCTATGAAGCGCGCAAGGCCATCATCGCCGACCTTGAAGCCGCCGGGCTGCTGGAAAAAATCGAAGATCACAAGCTCATGGTGCCTCGCGGGGATCGCTCCGGTGCGGTCATCGAGCCCTTCCTCACGGATCAGTGGTACGTCAAGATCGAGCCCCTGGCCAAACCGGCCATCGAAGCGGTAGAAAGCGGGAAAATCCGTTTCGTGCCCGACAACTGGAAAAACACCTATTTTGAGTGGATGCGCAACATTCAGGATTGGTGCATCAGCCGCCAGATCTGGTGGGGGCACCGCATTCCCGCCTGGTATGACGAAGCCGGCAATGTGTATGTGGGCCGCTCTGAAGACGAGGTACGGGAGAGGCACGATCTGGCCGCGGATTACCCCCTGCGCCAGGACGAAGACGTACTGGATACCTGGTTCAGCTCCGCCCTTTGGCCCTTCTCCACCCTGGGCTGGCCGGAAAACACCGGGCGGCTGCAAAGCTTCTATCCGACCTCTGTGCTGGTCACCGGCTTCGACATCATTTTCTTCTGGGTAGCGCGCATGATCATGATGGGGCTGAAGTTCATGGAGGATGTGCCCTTTCACGAAGTCTATGTACACGGCCTGGTGCGTGATGCCGAAGGGCAGAAGATGTCCAAGTCCAAGGGCAATGTTCTCGACCCCATCGATGTCATCGATGGCATCGACCTGGAATCCCTGGTAACCAAGCGCACCTCCGGCATGATGCAGCCGTATCTGGCGAAGAAGACCGAAAAACAGACGCGCAAGAACTTTCCCGATGGCATCCCTGCCTATGGAACCGACGCCCTGCGGTTTACCTTCGCTTCCCAGGCATCCACCGGCCGCGATATTGTTCTGTCCCTGCAACGCATAGAGGGCTACCGCAATTTCTGCAACAAACTGTGGAATGCCTCGCGCTATGTACTGATGAACACCGAAGGAAAGGATTGCAGCGCCGCGCCAGACGCGCTTTCCGTGGCGGATCGCTGGATTCTGTCTCGTCTGCAACACACGGCGCAAGAAGTAGCCTCCGCCATCCAGGCTTACCGCTTCGACCACGCCGCCCAGGCCATCTACGAGTTTACCTGGAACGAATATTGTGACTGGTATCTGGAACTGACCAAGCCGGTATTGAATTCCAATGACAGCAGCGAGGAACAGAAACGGGCCGCGCGCCATACCCTGGTGAACGCACTTGAAACCCTGCTGCGCATAACTCATCCCATCATGCCTTTCATTACCGAGGAAATCTGGCAGCAGGTAAAGACCCTCGCGGGAGTGAGTGGGGAAACCATCATGCTCCAACCCTATCCCCAAGTCGATGAGAACCTGCGCGACGCAGCAGCGGAAGAGGAAATGCGCTGGGTCATGGATTTCATCCAGGGCATACGCAAGATCAAGGGAGAAATGAACATCGCGCCAGGCAAGCCTGTTCCGGTACTGCTGGAAAACGCCAGCGAACAGGATCAAAATCGTTTGCACTCCAATCGCCCTTATCTCGATTTTCTTGCCCGGACCGCGTCTGTCGATATTCTTCCGCCCGACCAACAGGCGCCTGAAGCGGCCATGGCGCTGGTGGGTGAAATGAAACTGCTGATTCCTCTCGCCGATCTCATCGACAAGGAAGCAGAGCTCAAGCGGCTCGAGAAAGAGCTGGCCAAACTGCAATCCGAAATGGAAAGGGCGGAAAAAAAGCTGTCCAACCCCGGATTCACTGACAAGGCCCCCGAGGCCGTGGTACAAAAAGAGAGAGAGAAACTGGATGCCGTGCGGTCTGCCGCAGCCAATCTGGCAGAGCAGGCGCAACGCATCCGCAACCTGTGATTCAACGAAACAAGGAGAACACCATGAAGATATGGAACACGATAATCATTTCCGCCGTGCTGACCACTGGTACTGCCTGGGCCGGATTCGGTGACATGCTCAAGGACACTGCGGGCAGCTATCTCAAGGGCAACAATGCCGGCACCAGTGCCGCCACCGGTCTCAGTCAGGGACAGATCGGTGCCGGTCTCAAAGAGGCTCTGAGCGTAGGCGCCGAACGGGCCATCGATTATCTGGGCAAACCCGGTGGATTCCTCAACGACGCCAATGTACACATCCCCCTGCCATCCGGTATTGACAAGATCGCCTCCGGTCTGCGCATGGCCGGTCAGGGCGCGCTGGTAGATGAATTTGAAACCACCATGAACAAGGCAGCGGAAGCGGCCATCCCCAAGACCCTGGACATCGTCAAGGACACCGTATCCAACATGACCCTGGACGATGCCAGGAAAATCCTCAACGGCGGCGATGATGCCGCAACCCGCTATCTGCGCGAAAAAGCCGGGCCATCACTGGAAAAAGCCATTAAACCCATCGTCTCCCAGGCTACCGACCAGGTGGGCGCAACCGCCAGCTACAAGCAGCTCACGGCAAATGCCGGTGGCGGCATGCTAGGCGGACTGCTGGGAGGCGGCAGCAGCCTGGATCTGGACAACTATGTTACCGGGAAAACCCTGGACGGCCTGTTCTACAAGCTTGCCGAAGAAGAGAAGGCCATTCGCGAAAACCCTGTTGCCCGCAGTACCGATTTGCTGAAGCAGGTATTCGGCAAATAACCGCCTGAAGCACCCAGATTATCTGCCAATATTTCAATGAATTAAAAACAATACTTCATGGAGATTGGTTATCTGGGTGCTTTTCTCATGGGCCTGTTCGGCGCCCTGCATTGCGTAGGCATGTGCGGCAGCATCATGGGGGTGCTGACCTTCAGCCTGCCCCGGGAAACCCGCCAGCATGCGGGACGGCTGCTCGGCTATCTTGGCTACTACAACTTCGGCCGCATAATCAGCTACTGCCTGGCCGGGAGTCTGGCTGGCGCCTTCGGTTCCGGACTGTTGCTGCGCGTCAGCCCCCAATACGGTCACTCCATCCTTTTGCTGTTTGCCACCATTCTCATGGTGGCGGTGGGATTTTACCTTGCCGGATGGTTCCCGGGGCTTGCCCATATCGAACGCGCCGGCGCCCCCATCTGGCGCAAGCTGGAACCCCTGGGCCGAAAACTGCTGCCGGTAAAATCACCACTACAAGCTCTGTTGTACGGCCTGATCTGGGGGTGGCTGCCCTGCGGTCTGGTGTATTCCGCGCTGTTTATTGCTTTAGGTCAAGGCAGTGCTTTCCAGGGCGCGTTATTCATGTTGCTGTTTGGTCTGGGAACCTTGCCGGCAGTGGTTACTACCGGCGTCTTTGCCGACCAGATCATGCGCATTGCGCGCAATCCACGCATGCGTATAATTGCAGGAATCGCATTGATTGTTTTCGCCCTGACAGGGCTGATCGTCAACTGGTAACCGGTGTCATCATGAACACAGCAGTCAACTACAGGATGTTGGGCAATTCCCCGGAGTTTACGACACTGCTGCGCTCCCTGGATATTGCAGCCGCAACCGATGTGGCTGTCATCCTTCTTGGTGAAAGCGGCACCGGCAAGGAGCTATTGGCAAGGCAGATTCACTGTAAAAGCTCCCGAGCCGACGCGCCCTTCGTTGCCATCAATTGCGCGGCGCTGCCCGAAGGACTGGCGGAATCCGAATTTTTCGGTCACGCCAAAGGCGCTTTTACCGGCGCGGTTTCCGACAATCCCGGCCGCATCAGTCAGGCAGAGGGCGGCACCCTGTTCCTGGATGAAGTCGGAGAGATGTCCCTGGATATCCAGGCCAAGCTGCTGCGCTTTCTCGAATCCGGGGAATTCCAGCCGGTGGGCAGCCTCAAACAACGCCACGCCAATGTACGTCTGATTGCCGCAACCAACGCGGATTTGCGGGAAAAGGTAAAACAGGGCAGCTTCCGCGAAGACCTTTACTACCGTCTGAATATCGTTCCCTTCCATGTCCCTCCCCTGCGCGAACGCAGTGGCGACGTGGAACTGCTCATGGCGAGCATTACCCGCGACCTGGCGGAACAGTACAAGCTTCCCGCCCCAAGCTACACCAAGGCCGCCATGGCCTGTCTGCGCAGCCATGACTGGCCCGGCAATGTGCGCGAGCTGCGCAACCTGTGCGAACGCATGCTCATTCTGTTCAGCGGCAGGGAAATCGATGAAGGCAACCTGCCACGGGAAATCCGTCACCAGCACCGCAAGCAATGGACATTTTCCCTGCCGGATACCGGCATCTGCCTCGAAGACCTGGAAAAGGAACTGCTGCAACAGGCTCTGGAAAAGGCGGACGGAAACCAGAGCAAGGCCGCGCGGATTCTGGGACTGACCCGTTACGCCTTCATGTACCGGTTGAAGAAGTATCAGCTGCAGTAACCCGATATATCGCCCCCCGCAAAGACAGAATGCCCCAGGGCACTCTCGCTTGCACAAGCGCAATTCACCTTGCAAAGCTACTGCTCCT
The DNA here is from genome assembly GCA_026985055.1 of Sedimenticola sp. Taxonomy (GTDB): domain Bacteria; phylum Pseudomonadota; class Gammaproteobacteria; order Chromatiales; family Chromatiaceae; genus Thiolapillus. Next base: position 13,675 of record JALSQZ010000097.1, read on the forward strand.
GCTTATTCACAAGGACGTGCCTGCCACGCCCCTGACCTACATCCCTGTAGGCCACGCAGTAGCGGGTTTTTTGGACGCAAGATGCGAGTTCATGATTTAATTAACCCCCATGTTGCACCGGAATCCGGAATTTTCCCGGAGAGATTTTTGCCCAGATTGTTCGAACGGACAAAAGCCGATGTTATTCATCGACTTGCAGGACGTTCGGGCAAGCTGGGTGAAAAGATCCCGGGAAAAACCGGATAGCATGACAGGTACGAACTGTATCCAGCAT
>JALSQZ010000098.1 GCA_026985055.1 Sedimenticola sp.
GCGCTGGTGAAGATCTGCAAGGGTGGGATGAGCCAGGCCAGGGACGCGGCCAGGGGACGGAGAGGGAGATCCAGCAGCAGGTAGAGGAGGCCCGCCAGGAGGACGTAGAGGAGCAGGGCCTTGACCGGTTCCCGGTCGCTGGCGCTGGGGACCATGGCGTTGGCGACTACGAAGAGGAGGTAGGCCCAGAGCAGGCCGTCCGGCCGATCCAGGGAGCGAAGCACAGCCAGGGGGCCGTCCAGCCAGGGGTTGCGGGCCCAGGCCTCCACCAGGCTCGGGGTGTCGAAGACCTGGAGGCCGATGAGGGTCACCAGCAGGGAGCCGGTTAGCAGAGGCGCCAGGCCCACCAGGCTATCCAGGAGGGGGCCGCCCCGGCGCACGCTGACGCTGCCCAGACCGATATATTTCCCTTGCTTCCGAGGCCAGACCCGGAAGCGCCCCGGGCGCAGTCCAAGGAGGCGGGCCATGATCCAGTGGGCCAGCTCGTGGAGCAGCACCCCGGGCAGGAGCACCAGGAAGAGCACCACCATGGGCATGTCCTGGGAGCGGGTGAGGAGGTAGACCAGCTCCTGGAGACGCAGGCTGATGAGGCGGCTCAGTCCGGCCAGGGCCAGGAGGATGAGGGCGAAGCTGATGAAGGTGCGCAGAGCAGTCGGGTCGAGCACGGTCCAGGCGGCCTGGGGTGACGGGCGGTGACGTTCGCTGGGGGGATTATACCGTGCTCGTCCGAGAAGGGGAAAACGGGGGCGAAAGTTGTGACGGGCAAAAAGTTGCGGCGACAGGATCGCCTGCCGCCGCAACGGGCGCCGTCTGGGAGGTGCCGGGGTGTCGTCATCCGATGGCGTTCCCGGCGCGTCTGCTTCCTCAGCGGCAGTTCTTCTTTTTCAGGGCCTTGCCGTTCACGTAGATCTCCACATCGTCGAAGTAGATGTTGGAGTTCAGCGCCGCCGGGCTTTGGGCCTGGAGGAGTATCATGATCTTGCCGCTGTCGCCGGCGGTGATGGTGTTGGTGAGCTCCGCCCACTGGCCCCGGACGTAGCCGTTGACGTAGATGGCCGTGTCGCCGTAGGCATCGGGTTTCACCCCCAGGGAAGCCCAATCGTAGGCCCACTGGTTGCCGCTGGAGATGTTGCCGTGGTTGTAGATCAGGTAGCGGGCGATGACCGTCACCTCGGCGCCGGGCTTCACCTCGATGATGGGGCTGCCCACCCCGGCGGCGTAAGGCTGGGTGCTGGCGATCTTCAGGGAGTAGCCGTCACCGTAATGTTTGCCCGGGCCCACGACTCGCTCCATGCTGAAGACCACGTTGCGGGAGCGATAGAAACCGCCATCGTCCACCGCAAAGGGGCCCCAGCCTCGGTAGTAGTCGGTGAAGACATCGCCTTTCCACTTGCTCTTCTTGTCGAAGTCCACGCAAGGGCTGGGCTCCGGCGTGTTCATGTAGTTCAAGGTGATGCCATTGGCCATGTCGCTGATCTGCGGCAGGACCCCTGGCTTGCCCGACAGGGCGAAGGCGTCTGCCTCTTTGGTGGGCATGGGCAAGGCGGGTGTGATCAGGTTGTTGAAGATGGCCGTGGGGTTCAGCACCTTGCTGTTGGGGATGGGCAAGGGGTCCCGCGGCGCGGTGATGGGGGCGGGGGGGAAGTGGCCACTAGCGAAGGCCGTTCCCACAGGCGCCGCTAGCAGACTCACCAGGACGGCCAGCAGGATGGCTCGCCACAGCTGTTTCGTAGGGATTCGCATTTTCCTTTCCTCCTTTTGGGGCAATGGAAGGTGGCACAGAGGTTGCTTTCAGCAGCGGTGCAGAGGAAATCACGGAGAAGGAATCGACTGACGGGTGCAAATCTCGTCCTGTGGAACCGTTTGCCCGTCAAAGAGGGGTGAGAGGATGATCCACGAGAAGGGCTGTGGAAGTGCGTGTCTGGGATCTATTTTACCACAGATCCGCCCGGTTTTCACCCCTTTTTGCGGGTGAAAACCGGGCGGGTCTGTGGCTAAAGTGACGATTTGCTTGTAGAAAAATAGGGAACTTGACAGAGAACCAAGCGGACGTAAGAACAAATGTAGATATGCCAGATCTCGAAACCTAGCATGTCTGTGTAGCTGTAGTTTCAAAGCATATTCTTGTTAAGGGAAGACCTGTTCTTCATTGTCAGGTGTGAGACCATCTTTTACACCATCCCATACTCGTTGGAAGTAATTTGCTGGTATTAACTGTTTGGGGAATGATGGCCCTTCCATATGGAACTTCCACCCTCCGCAGTTGACCCACATGTTGCGCAGGTCCATGCGATGCCAACCTGCTTTCAGGTATATCGAGCCAACTACAACCCATCGATCACCATCGTAGCCATCGAAACGACCTACTTCAACGTTATCGAGATATAATCGGTAGCCATCGTGGGTGTAGAGATGGAATGTCCAAGTTCCTGTAGTGGGCACGTATAATCGTCCTCTAAACTTATCTGACTCATCGAACGATGTGCCAATACGACCGTCGTGATCAAAGCCCGGATCGCAGACGTTGTTGTAATTCATTGGTTCATCGAAAGTCCAGGTACCACCGAGTTCGGTCCACCATTTGTCGTGATACATATCTGCCCACCAACCTTGAGCAGAATTATAAGTGGGCGGGCTGCCAGCGTTTGGATTTCCATAGTAGAGGTAGTAAGAGCCATCGGTACCTGGATTGATTGTATCCGACAGCTTGAACTCTAGATCCCAGCCAGTATAGTAGACTCGCGCTATCTCCTGCCAGTCCGTAGTTGAAACCCGGTGAACCACCCGCATATCATTGTGATCAGAACGCAGTTTGCCTTCATTAACTAATGTTTCGAGATCCATACCATCTATTTTGATGACAGTGCCGGCACCCAATGTGTTGTTTGTCGAGATCGGGACTGGACGACGATATTTGTAGGAAGTGTTCCACCAACTATCAGTGGTGGTGCATGTCCAGTTCGACCAATCCGAATCACCATAATCGTTAAAGG
>JALSQZ010000099.1 GCA_026985055.1 Sedimenticola sp.
TGTAATTCATGGTAAAAAACCCACATTTTGCGCGTTCTGGTGAAATATGCGGGCTAGCCCGAATATTGCACCGGAATCCGGAATTTTCCCGGAGAGATTTTTGCCCAGATTGTTCGAACGGACAAAAGTCGATGTTATTCATCGGCTTGCAGTGCGTTCGGGCAAGCTGGGTGAAAAGATCCCGGGAAAAACCGGATAGCATGACAGGTACGAACTGTATCCAGCATAATCGTCACGCAACAGGCTGTAATTCATGGTAAAAAACCACATTTTGCGCGTTCTGGTGAAATATTCGGGCTAGGGGCTTCAAGAAAAGGCCAGCTCCGCGTTCCGGCTCTTGCCAAGGGAACAACCCTTGCCTGCGAGCCGCGCCTTGATCTGACCTTTTCTTGAAGCCCTGAATACGACATAGATTATTGCCGAGTTAATAAGAGGGGAGTCCGGGGATTTTTCATCTGCGCCAAATGCGCTGGCCGCGCAAAAAGTCTAGCGGTTCTCGAATTCCCTGTGGCAAGCGGGGAAGAAGCTTCCTATAATCGAAAGGCTTTCGGGCAGGGATGCCCAAAGAACAGAACTCAGGGATGACTCTGCAATCATCAAAGGAAACCGCAATGTTTGACAAGTCCAAGAAAGAACCGGAAAAGGCGGCTGCTTCCGCCGCAAAGAAATCAGCTCCTGCTGCATCCCAGCCTGCTGCCGTGAGCAACAGCGGTCAGACGACTACCATCGGCGCATCCATTACCCTCAATGGTGAGCTCAAGGGCAATGAAGACCTGCTCATCCAGGGGCAGGTGGAAGGCAATATTTTCCTCAAGGAACACAATCTCACCATTGGCGAGCAGGGACGAATCAAGGCCAATGCATTTGCCAAGACCATCACCGTGCGAGGTGAGCTGACCGGCGACCTCAATGGTCTGGACAAGGTCACCATCACCTCCACTGGCCGGGTTCGAGGCAATATTGTAGCGCCCAAGGTGATTCTCGAAGAAGGCGCCACCTTCAAGGGCAGCATCGACATGGATGCCAAGGCAGGCAAGCCAGCCGCTCAGGCGGCAAGCGCGAAATCCGCCTGAAGCGGCTGACTGGATCATAACGGCATGGCTCTGTTTGCCAAGCCCGGGGGTGCGATCCAGGCCGGCCAGCCGGCGCAGCCTGCTTTTTCGCAGCTGGGTTGTCCGGCTTTCGCCGCCTTGGTGGAAGCCATGCAGTCCCGGGAGGAGAAGACAGATCCCAAATTCGGCATTCTGGACCTGGCCAGAGCTTCCGGGAATCATATCGAGTTCTTTTCCCGCTTTCGTTGCAAGTATCATATTGGAGATGTGCTGGATGCCATGGAAAGCTGGCCGGTGCCGGGCGAGGATACACCGGTAGTGGATCTGGAGACCTTGCTGCCTCTGTACCACACGGAAGGCCTGGATCTGATACTGGCCTGGGACGGTCTGAACTACCTGCATCCGGAGTTGCTGCCCCTGTTGAGCCGCCACCTGGCGAAAAAATGCAATCCGGGCGCCTGGCTGCATGCCTTTGTCTATACCCGGGGTGACATGCCAGCGCGTCCCCTGCGTTTTGATATCCTGTCGCCGGAAAAAATGGCCTGTACCCGGCATTCAGAGGATTGGGTGGGAGCACCCTGTCCACCCCAGCGGGTGCTGGAAAGCCGCATGCCCGAATTTCACGTTTTGCAGTCCCGTCTCCTGCAGAACGGTCTGCAGGAATATCTGTTCCAGATCAACAAGAATTGATGTCATCCCTGAATGTGCGCAAGGTCGAGATGGAAGATGCCGAAGAGCTGTGCGCCATCTACAACCACTATATTGAACACACCATCGTGACGTTCGAAGAGGAGGTGCTGGATGGGGGCAGCTTTTCCCGGCGCATTCAGGGGATTTCGGCCCGCTATCCCTGGCTGGTTCTGGAGGAGCAGGGAAGACTCCTTGGTTATGCCTATGCGAGTGAATGGAAAGCGCGCAGTGCGTTTCGCTATACGGTGGAAACGAGCATCTATCTTCATCCGGATGCGCCCAGGAGAAAGGGTTGTGGCAGCTTGCTTTATGGCCGCTTGCTGTCTCTGTTGGCGGGTGAGGGCTATCACCGGGTAATTGCGGCCATTACCCAGCCCAATGATGCCAGCATGGCTTTGCATGCGCGTTTCGGCTTTGTTCCGGCAGGTGTTTTTCATGAAGCGGGGTACAAGTTCAATCGCTGGATAGACGTGGCCTACCTCGAATTGGGACTTGAAAAATTGCCGGAAGGTGTATACTAGACAGGAAGAAACGGGATCCGGGATGGATTCCAGAATGGATACGGGCCTAAAGAGAGGGGAAGTCGAAGTGGCGGGATTCAGCTTGAGGAAGCTTTTTCGACGCGATGATGACCGGGATGTACGGGTTATCCGGGAGCGTCGGCACAATGTCCGGCATATACCGCGGGAAGGAGAGTCGGTGTTGGTAGTGGATGACTCCAAGACCATCCGTTTCGCGTTGAAGAAAATGCTTGTCCAGGGGGGCTATGACGTGCTCGAAGCCGAGAACGGGCGGGAGGCCATAGACATGGCCAGAAAGCATGGCCCGATTCTCATCATCATGGATATCGTCATGCCTGAGCTCAATGGTTTTCAGGCGACCCGGCGTATGCGCAAGATCGAGGAAACCCGGGAAATTCCCATTGTCATCATGAGCGGCAATCAGGAAGCGACGGAAAAATTCTGGGTGGAGCGCATTGGCGCAAACGATTTCATGAGCAAGCCTTTTTCCCGCAAAGAGGTTTTTCAGCGTCTTGAATGGGCGGTGTACCACAACCGCATCGATTAACCCGCATATTTCACCAGAACGCGCAAAATGTGGGTTTTTACCATGAATTACAGCCTGTTGCGTGACGATTATGCTGGATACAGTTCGTACCTGTCATGCTATCCGGTTTTTCCCGGGATCTTTTCACCCAGCTTGCCCGAACGCCCTGCAAGTC
>JALSQZ010000100.1 GCA_026985055.1 Sedimenticola sp.
GACTTGCAGGGCGTTCGGGCAAGCTGGGTGAAAAGATCCCGGGAAAAACCGGATAGCATGACAGGTACGAACTGTATCCAGCATAATCGTCACGCAACATGCTGTAATTCATGGTAAAAAGCCCACATTTTGCGCGTTCTGGTGAAATATGCGGGCTAGCTGATTTGAGGAGCGGAACGTGGAGTTCGAAGATTATTACAAGATAATGGGCGTAAACCGGGATGCCACCCAGGATGAGATCAAGCGTGCCTATCGCAAGCTGGCGAGAAAGTATCACCCGGATGTCAGCAAGGAAAAAGATGCTGAAGAAAAATTCAAGCAACTGGGTGAAGCTTATGAAGTGCTCAAGGATCCGGAGAAACGCGCCGCCTACGACCAGCTAGGCAAGAACTGGAAGGCGGGGCAGGATTTCAACCCGCCGCCGGACTGGGACGCCGGTTTTGAATTCAGTGGTGGCGGCTATACCGGCGGAGCGGGCGCCGATGCCTACAGTGATTTCTTCGAATCCCTGTTTGGTGCGCGTGCGGGCAGTCATGCTGGCGCAGCCTCGGGTGCGGGAGGCGGCTTTCACATGCGGGGCCAGGATCATCATGCCAAGGTGCTAATCGACCTCGAAGATGCCTACCATGGTGCGACTCGCAGCATTACCCTGCAGGTTCCGGAGGTGGATGCCAGTGGCCATGTGATCACGAAAAAGCGGACGCTCAATGTGCGTATCCCCAAAGGAGTGCGGCAGGGGCAGCAGATAAGGCTGGCCGGTCAGGGCGCGCCTGGAATGGGGCAGGGCGGCAATGGTGATCTCTATCTTGAAATCGAATTCAGGCAGCATCCGTTCTACAAGGTCGAGGGGCGGGATGTCTATCTGGATCTTCCCGTGGCGCCCTGGGAAGCGGCGCTGGGAGGGAAAATCAAGCTGCCCACTCCGGCTGGCAAGCTCGATCTGAAGATTCCGCCAGGTTCCAATACGGGCAAGAAAATGCGCCTCAAGGGCAAGGGTATTCCGGCCAGGAAGCCCGGTGATTTCTATGTGGAACTGAAGGTCATGGTGCCTCCGGCAGATTCAGACAAGGCCAAGGAACTCTATCGTCAGATGGAGAAGGAGCTGGCCTTCAATCCTCGTGCGGCTCTGGGAGTGTAAGCAATGAATGATGAGATACTCAGTGGTGTTCTTCTGGATGATGATTGTTTTTTGAGTATGGCGGAGCTCAGCCGGGCCTGCTCTGCTCATGCGGAATGGGTTGTTTCTCTTGTGGAAGAGGGAATCCTGGAGCCAGATGGAAGTGATATCCGCCATTGGCAGTTCAGCGCCCCCGCATTGCGTCGTGCCCGCACCACCCGCCATTTGCAGCAGGATCTGGGGGTTAATCTTGCCGGGGCGGCCCTGGTTCTGGATCTTCTCGATGAAATAGAGGATCTGCGCCGGCGCCTGGCCCGGCTGGAATCCTGATTCTCGATGCCAGATGTCTCCAGCCTGTAATTTTTTCTTGAAAAAATATCTGTTGCCCCTATGTCCTTGGGTGTAGAAAGAATACAGAGTTCAGGAGGTACTGATATGTTCGGAACTACAGGTTTGTTCAATGAACTGCAGCGTATTCAGCGGGAGATGGAAGAGGTCTTCGGCTCCACTCCCTGGGCGAATGGCATTCGCTCTTCCAATACCGGGTTTCCGCCGGTGAATGTGGGTACGACCGCAGATGAAGTGGATGTGTACTTCTTTGCGCCTGGCGTCAATCCCGAGTCTTGGGATATTTCCATCCAGAACAATGTTCTCAGTGTGGCAGGTGAGCGCCGGGTCATCCGCGAGGAAGGCGCAAGCTACTATCGCAAGGAACGTTTCGATGGGGAATTCCGTCGTACTTTCAGTCTGCCAGATGACATCGATGCGGAAAAAGTGGATGCCAACTACAAGGACGGGGTGCTGCATGTAAGGCTGCAGCGCAAGGAATCCAGCAAACCGCGGCAGATCAAGGTCAACTGAGAGTCGGGAGGTAAGAGCGATGACTGACAAGACTGAATTGGCAACCAAGAACGAAACTGACATCAAGCCCGTGGCCAAGCAGAGTGAGCCGAGCATTCGCCCGGCGGTGGACATCTTCGAGGATGAAAGTGGCATCACCCTGCACGCCGACATGCCCGGTATTTCCCGGGACCGGCTGAATGTAAAGGTGGAAGGTGAAACCCTGACCATAGACGGAGACGCGCAGATCCCCGTGCCGGAAGGCATGGAGCCTCTCTACGCCGACGTGCGAGCCACTCATTATCAGCGCAGCTTTACCCTGAGCAGCGAGATGGACACCGACAAGGTAGAGGCCAGCCTCAATCATGGTGTGCTGACATTGCGCATTCCCAAACGGGAAGAGCACAAGCCGCGCAAGATCGAGGTCAAGGTAGGCTGATTTACCCCCAACGATCCCCAAGGGATCAGGCGCAACATCTTTATCAGGTGTTGCGCCTTTTTTATCGGGGACAATTCCCTCGATAAGCCCTGAATCCGTCATGGGTTCTCACCGAGTCCGTAACAAACGGGATATTCATTGGTGATACCCGAGTAACAGGGTTTCGCAGTCTGTACTTCAGGGGATCTCGAAAAATTCCTTGGATGGAATTTTTCTCGTCGCAAAGAGAAAAGGCGATTTCCTCTTTGCACACATTTTCAATCACTTGTGGTGATCGAAAATGGTGGGACATCCCTGCCCCACTCGGGCATCTCGATTTTTCGAGATGCCCTTCATCTGGCTCAGGCATACATGGGAATTCGCGGTAGAATGGGGCAAGACCAATATTCGGGATAACCATGTCCATGAGTGAAAAAATCAGTCTTGTCCGTCCGGACGACTGGCATTTGCATCTGCGTGATGGCGATGTGCTGGCCGATATTCTGCCTCATACAGCGGCCCGTTTCGGGCGGGCTATTGTCATGCCCAATCTCAAGCCTCCCGTGACTACGGTGGAGCAGGCGCGAGACTACCGCCAGCGCATCCTGGATGCTCTGCCGGCAAGGTCGGATTTTGAACCGCTCATGACCCTGTACCTCACGGACAACACGACTCCAGAGGAAATACGCAAGGCCAGACGATCCGGCTTCATTCATGCAGTGAAATACTATCCGGCTGGCGCCACCACCAATTCCGATTCGGGAGTAACGGATATCCAGGCTGTTCACGCGGTATTGGAGAGCATGGCGGAGGAGGGCTTGCCTTTACTGGTGCATGGGGAGATCACGGATCCTGCAGTGGATGTATTCGACCGGGAAGCGGTGTTCATTGAGCGAGTATTGTTGCCATTGCTTGCCAGGATTCCTGCCCTGAAGATTGTTTTCGAACATATCACCACTGCTGATGCGGTGGACCTGGTGCGGCAGACGCCGGAACGCCTGGGCGCCACCATTACTCCGCAACATCTTATGATGAATCGCAATGCGATTTTTCAGGGGGGTATCAATCCGCATCATTATTGTCTGCCGGTGCTAAAGCGTGAAGAGCATCGTCAGGCTCTGGTCAGTGCCGCCACCAGTGGTGATCCGCGTTTCTTCCTTGGTACTGACAGCGCCCCGCATCCCCGTACCGCCAAGGAGAGCGCTTGTGGTTGCGCGGGGATGTACAGCGCCCATGCCGCCATCGAGTTCTATGCCCAGGTGTTTGACGAGGCGGGAGCGCTGGACAGGCTGGAAGGGTTTGCGTCTTTCCATGGTGCGGATTTTTACGGACTGCCACGCAACACGGATCGTATTAGCCTGATGCGTGAAGCATGGAAGGTTCCTGAAATACTCCGCTTTGGCAAACAGGAACTGGTTCCTCTCGGAGCGGGAGAGGTGCTGTCCTGGCGTTTGCTCTGAGGTTCTGACAGAAAAACCGGCCCAATGGGAGCCGGTTTTCCGTCAGGTGGAAGATGGCTGCTTATTCGCTTCGCTTGTTTGCCAGCCAGAGCGCCTCGTTTCCCTGAAAGCCCCAGTGCAGAACACCGTTTTCATCGATGATGCCGCATTCTCCGGTGCACAGGGATTCAGCTGCATCGATGGGCGTAGGTTGTCCGCCGGTATCAATATGGAAGTCGTGAGAAGTATTCATATCCACGATGACATTGTTGAATTCCGAGTTGTCTATGTAACCATTGGTGATGCGGAAAGGGCGATCCAGTTTGTCATAAGCAACGGTATCGCTCACCATGGTCTGGTCGAAACGATGAAAATCGCACAAGGTATCGTTGCTTGCATCCGAGATTCTGATCTCCTTGTTTTCGAAGCGACTGTCGATTGCAGTCAGGCAACCGCGATACTGGTCAATGGATGGCGTTGCGCCTTTTTCGGAAATGACCGAATTGAAGATGGTTGTCTGGTAGACAGCATCGGACTTGCTTACTTCCAGGTTTGTCCCGCCACGGTTTACATTGATCAGGGTCAGATATTGGGTTCTTCCCCGTATGACCTGATAGCCTGGGTCGTACACATTGACGTCTCCGCGATTTATGGTGAGATTCTTGATGGTGATGTTCTCACTGTTGGTTTGCGGATATCCGTTTGTGGTGCCGAACAGAGCCAGCTCGTTGCATGTTCCAAGACAATCGGATATCACCGCACCATTGAAGTCAATGCTGATGCTGACACCGGGGCCGGAGGAAAAGCCGTCAGAATCCAGAGCCAGGGTGATCATGGTCGGTATTGCTGAGGGCAGGTCGTTCTGTCGCCACAGATAGTTATAGACCGCTTTTGGCGCAATGGAGTAACTGCCTGGCTGTTTGATGGTGTAAGGCAGTTGAGTGACCAGGGTGGTTTTGGGGTTTGCGTTCGGATCGTTGTCGATATCCGTTGGCGGTTGACTGTCCGGTGGCATTTGACTCAGCAGACTGCCGTCGGCATCACTGCCGGTATTGCCGTCGGTCATATGTGCATCATCAGTGTCGTCCGGAGTTCCCGGAGTGCCGGTTGAGTCATCGCTTCCCTGTGGAGGTTGTGCATCCGGTGGCATCTGCGTCAGCAGGCTGTTGTCAGCGTCATTGCTGCCAGCATCACTGCCTGTGCTATCTGTCATGTCCTGCGTATCATCTGCATTGACCTGGCTGTCATCGCCGGACGGTGGCATTACGGCAATACCGTCACTATCTGTTTCGGTAGCGTCTACAGCGCCGCCATCTGCCGGGCCGCCATCGCCACCGGCATTGCTGTCCACATAAGGGAGGGGGGAGGGCGTGAAGGCAAGCGAGGCCTGATCCGGAGTGCCGTCAGCACCTGAATTTTCGTTTGTCGCCGGAGCCGGTGCAGATCCCGTAGCAGTAGCGTCGCCGGCTTGCGCCATCAGTGTATCCGTACTCATTACCAGGGCCAGAATGCCTGGTAGCAGCATATATCTCTTCATTGTAGTCTCCTGCAACATGACATGAGGGTGCAGCTTGTTGCTGCGTCGTTTCTTTCACGTCTTGTGCATCGGCACCGGGGAGCGGCACTTAATGAAGATCGGAGGCAAATCCGCATTTGCATGCGGATAATGTGAGGTGGGTCACGTTATACTCCCGGGGCGATCTGGTGGAGCAGCTGCCATTATCCTGATAAGGAGGGCGGGGAGTGAAGCTTGCAGAAATCAGCGGGATATATCCGCCAACATTTCTTTGGCCAGTTTTTCCATTCTTTCCAGACTGGAATCGGATTTTTGCAGAAACTCGCTGTCGTAATGTTTGGGATCAGCCCAGTGTTTTCCCTTGATCTGGCAGCGCTTGGCCAGTTTTTCCAGCCCCAGATCTTCGAGACTGAACCCGAGTTCTGTCCACAACAGGGACAGATGACGCTCCATGCGGTGATCCCGCGAGCCGGTATCATTCAGTTGCCGAATATAGACAGCAGTTTCCCGTGCTGCGGTGATGACTTGTCTCAGGGCCTGTTTGGATTCCTGCTTCCTGACCGTCTTGGCGCGGCGCAGATTGGCCAGCCAGCGTGATCCATGGCTGAAAAGTTCGCTGAGAGCCTTGCTGGTAATCGGGTGCATGTGTTTTCCGGAGGGGGTTTCTCCCCGGATGCTCGCATGAAAGAAGACAGGGTTTCAACAACCGGTTGGGAATCTCAATTTTTACGGCTTGTCTTTGTCCGGTTCCAGGCATTCCCGGAATATACGCGTGACACAGGTTTCGCAACGTTGCTTGTCCAGGCGTGTGTAGATTCCGGCAATTGCTTCGGGTTTGGTTTCAAAGAACTGGGCCGGACCAATTTCACGTATGAAGCCGCCCTGAGCCATGAATTGCCAGACTTTTGCCTTCATGCCGCAAAAATAGAGGTTGCCGCCTTTTTCCTGCAGGGAATGAGCCTGATGTACAAGCATTTCAGCGCCAGCCACGTCGATGAAATTTACGCCGGAAAGCACCAGGAGAATATGTTTGATGCCCTGCTTTTCCGAGATATCCATCAGCTTCGCTTCGATATGGTTGACAGATCCAAAATAAATGGACATGTCTATGCGCAATATCTTTATCTGTGGACACTGGGCTACGGGTTTGGTCTCGATATTGATCAACTTGCTCTTGGCGTTGTCCCTGTCCGGAGCCAGGGTAACTATATCCGGATGGGATGTTCTGTTGAGGAAAATGACCAGGGAAAGCAGTACGCCCATATAGATGGCAAATTCCAGTTCAAGAAACAGGGTGGCAAAAAAAGTGGTGAGAAGAATGCCGGTTTCTGCAGCACTGGCCTTTACCAACACTTTGATCTGATGAAATTCGATAAGATTCCATGCCACCAAAAGAATTACACCCCCCATGGCAGCAACTGGAATGTAGGCGGTAAGTGGAGCAATCAACAATACGATTAGCATCAGCAGCACAGCTGCAAAAATCGCTGACATGGGAGTAACTGCACCAGCTGTATAATTGATTCCGGAACGTGTAAAAGAACCAGAGCCGGCATAACTGGAGAAGAAACTGCCCACCATATTGGACAGGCCCTGTCCGATGAACTCCTGATTGGAATCGATCATCTGGTGTGATTTCGTAGCAACGGCACGAGAGATGGATACGGCTTCTATCAATGCCAGGAGTGCTACCGCAAAGGCTTCAGGGGCCAGTTCCTGGATCGTGGAAAGTGAAAGATCAGGTTTGGACAAAGGAGGTAAATGCGATGGTATCTGGGGTACCAGAGTGACGCCGTGTTCTGCTGCGCCAAGTACCAGCGCAACCAGGCTGCCCACGACCAGGGCTATGAGCAGATGAGGCAGTTTTGGGGAGATCTTCCGAACAAGGATTGCAGTAACCAAGGTGGTCATCGCGATGATGAATACATACCAGTTGATATCCCCAATGTTATGGAATATATCCAGCCAGGTATTGGCGAATGATTCTCCTCTGGGTATATGCACGCCCAGTACGTGCTTGACCTGGCTGGTGGCAATGAGAATCGCCGCACCTGCGGTAAAGCCCACCACTACAGTATGCGAAACGAAGTTCACCAAAGTTCCCAGTCGTGCCAGGCCAAAGCCAAACTCATAGGCTCCAGCGATAAAGGTCAATGTCAGTGCCATCTGGATGAATTCCGGTGAGCCCGGTTCGGCATAGCGACTGATGGAAGAGAAGACCACTATGGATATGGCTGTCGTAGGCCCGGATATGAGATGCCGGGACGAGCCGAACAAGGCCGCAATGATCGGCGTAACCATGGCAGTGTACAGGCCATATTCCGGTGGCAAACCCGCGATGGTTGCAAAGGCAATGCCTTGAGGAAGCACAATGATGGCGCCGGTCAGTCCGGCCATAAAGTCCCTTTTCAGGGTTTCCGGAGTAACCATTTCCCACCATTGGAGGAAAGGCAGAAATGTTTTGATTCGTTGGGTGAAGTTCATTGGCATCAGAATATGAGGTTCATCATGAAAATGGCTACGATCAGGAACAGGATGGTCATGACCCCCCCGGCTCGCATGAAATCCTTGACCTTGTAGCCCCCCGGTCCCATGATCAGCGCGTTTACCTGGTGGGTGGGAATCAGGAAGGAATTGGACGTGGCAATGGCAACGGTCAGGGCAAACACCGCTGGGTTGGCGCCTTCTATGCCCAGAGCAATGTTTACCGCCAGCGGCACCAGCAAGACTGTAGCCCCGACGTTGGACATGACCAGGGTAAAGAAAGTAGCCAGCGCAGCAACAGCAAACTGAATGACCCAGATCGGCATATGGCCAACCACGGACAGGGTTTGTTCGGCGATCCAGCGGGCAGTGCCGGAAGTTTCCACCGCCAGGCCAAGGGGAATCAGGGATGCCAACAGAAAGACGGTTTTCCAGGAAACTGCTTCATAGGCTTCCTCAATTTTCAACACGCCGGAAAGCACCATGCCCACTGCCCCGGTGAGAAGCGCCACGGACAGACGCAGATCAGTGAACAGCACCAGGGACAGGGCGATAGTGAAGAACACGGCAGCCCATCCCAGTTTGTGTGGACGCTCTTCTTCCTGGGGAAATTCCGTGGTGACCACCACGAAATTGCGGTCTTTTTTCAATCGTGTGAGATTGTCCCAGGCGGTATGTACAACCAGGGTATCGCCGGCCTGCAGAGGCAGGTCGCGGATGTTGTCGCCTTCGCCCAGGGTCTCACCATTGCGATGCAGGGCAACCATGGCAATTCCGTAAACCTTGCGCATCCATACATCGCGGGCGCTCTTGCCGACGAGGTTGGAGCCAGGCGGAATGACGATTTCAGCAATACCCGCCTTGGTTGCCGCCAGGGATTCGGCAAAGGTTCGCAGGGAATCACGCTTTTTCAGATCATATTTTTCAACGAAATGATCGAGATGTTCAGGGGCGGCAACGATACCCAGAACCATGCCCGCTTCAAATTCCGTGTCCCGGGCAATGGTGTTGGGGCCGACCCGGGTTTCCTGGCCGCTTCTTTTGCTGGCAATAATGCGGATGCGGTAGCTGGTTTCCACATCATCCAGCTTTTTGCCGATCAGTGGACTGGTTTCGGGCACCACCACTTCGTACAGGGCATAATCGATGCCGTAGGTATTGTGCAGGTAATCCATGGTACTGGACGCAGTAGTGGAACTGCTGTCCTGATCCGTCGAAGTAGTGGGAAGAACAAAGCGGCCGGCTACAACAAAATACAATATGCCCGTTATGATCAACACCACTCCCACTGGGGTGACTGAAAACAGCCCCCAGGCCTGCATCTGCTGATCGGGTGGCAATGTCTGGTTGGAAGTAGCCAGAAGATCATTCAGCAGTATCAGCGGCGATGAGCCCACCATGGTCACGGTGCCGCCAAGAATGGCGCAAAAGCCCATGGGCATGAGAAGCCGGGACAGGGGGATGCCGGAGCGGGCGGAAATTCGTGAGACCACCGGCAGGAACAAGGCGGCGGCTCCCACATTCTGCATGAAAGAGGAAATGAAGGCCACAGTGCCGGAAATGATGGGGATGATGCGTTTTTCCGTGGTGCCGCCTACCTTGAGAATGAAAGCAGCAACCTTGGACATGAGGCCGGTCTTGTCCAGGCCGGCGCCGATGATCATGACCGCGATGATGGACATGACCGCGTTACTGCCGAAGCCATCGAAAAGATGCTGATTGTCCACCAGGCCCTTTTCCAGCCCCATAAGTGGCGCCAGCAGTGAGGTCAGCCCCAGTAATACCATGATGGAAACAGCCGCCACATCCACATCCACGATCTCGAAAGCAAAAAGGTAGATGGTCAGAACCAGAATGGAAACTACCCAGGCAATCTCCGTGCTTGGACTCACCATGGCCAGACCAATGGCAATGAGAACAAAAATGGCAGCGGTAACAAGTTGTTTGATGGGCAGGGAATTACCGGATTTTTCTGACATGTATAGGGCCTTGGACTGGTATATCAGTAGATCATGGAAAGCTAATTAGTATACCTTACGAAGGGTTTCTCCTTCAAGCAGCGCAGGTGATGGAGTTGTGCTGTTGCGCCTTTGAAACCGCCTTGAGCGAGCAGTAGAAAACATGAAGCAACTCGGATTCTGATGTTGGGCGCCTGTGTTTTCACCCGGATGGCTGAAGACTCCCGGTCAGCCATCGGTAATGGAGGTATTTCTCTGTATCGCCGAAGCGGAGGAGGGAAGATAGATGTCGTAACGGGTTTTTGGGCTGCGAATCTGAAAATCCGGCTTGCGCTGTCCCAGGAAATCTGCCCGCGCCGGGCGTTTGACCGCGACCCTGCGGCCAGCCTTGCGCCGGGCGGCCGTCAGCAGCTCGGCGCCCTGCCGGTCGGCCCCGAGCAGTTGTTGCAGGGTGCGCATCTCCTTCTTGGCCAGAGCCGTCTTGCCCTTGTGCGGATACATGGGGTCAAGATAGATACAGTCCGGCCGGGGAAGGGGCTGCATGGATTCGAGCAGCTCCACGGCATTGCCCAAAATCAGCGACATGCGCGCAATGATCTGTTCCAGGCCAGGTTCCCCGGCGGCCCTGCGCAGCCCGTCTTCCAGAAGAGCGTGAACCAGCGGAGATTGTTCCACCATGAGCACCTCGCAGCCCAGGGTGGCAAGCACGAAAGCGTCTCTACCCAGTCCTGCTGTGGCATCCAGTATCCGGGGAGGCGCCATGCCGGGTTTCATGCCTACCGCTCTCGCCAGAGGCGCGCGGCGGCCTTCGCCCTGCCGGCGGCGATGGGCGGACTTGCCGGTGCAGAAATCCACGTATACCGGGCCAGGAGCAGGGGAGCCGGTTTGGCGTAACTGCAGCCGCTCATGGGCATATTCCAGGAAGAACCCCGGTTCGTCCGGCAGGGAGCAGGCGAGGGGGTAATTCAGGCGTGCCGCAAGAGCCTCGGCCCGCGCCTTGTGTCTGCCTGCGGCAATGATGGTGACCGGATGCTTCATGGGTGCCGGGCAATGACTTCCGTTAGCGCACGGCAAAGATGTTCAAGATCAGCATCCTGGATGATGAATGGCGGCATCAGATAGATCAGTTTGCCAAAGGGGCGCACCCACACGCCCTGTTCCACGAAAGCAGGCTGGATGCTGCTCATGTCCACCGGTTCTTCCCGTTCCACCACGCCGATGGCGCCCAGTACGCGCACATCGGCCACGCCCTGCAATCGCCGGCAGGGTTCCAGCCCCTTTTCCAGGCCTCGCTGGATACGAGCCACATTTTCCTGCCAGGCGCTGTTCAGCAGCAGCTCGATACTGGCATTGGCCACGGCACAAGCCAGGGGATTGGCCATGAAAGTCGGGCCGTGCATGAACACGCCGGGCGGCTTGTCACTGATGGTCTGACTGATCTCCCGGGTAGTGAGGGTGGCGGCCAGGGTCATGTATCCCCCGGTGAGCGCCTTTCCCAGGCAGAGAATATCCGGGCTGATCCCTGCATGCTCACAGGCGAACAGCTTTCCGGTGCGTCCAAAGCCCGTGGCGATCTCATCCAGAATGAGCAGCACCTGGTAATGATTGCAAAGTTCCCGAACCCGGGACAGGTAACCCGGTGCGTAGAAACGCATGCCTCCCGCACCTTGTACAACGGGTTCCAGAATCACGGCGGCAATCTCATCGGCATGCTCTTGCAGCAGATTCTCGAACACCAGCAGATGGCTGTCGTCACAGGCTTCATCGAAACCCGGTGAAGGTGGCGGAGCAAACAGCTGTTCCTTGAGCGCGCCGTGAAACAGACCATGCATGCCCGTGACCGGGTCGCAAACCGACATGGCGCCAAAGGTGTCGCCGTGATAGCCGTTTTCCACTGTGAGAAAGCGATAGCGGCGTTGGCCCAGGGCCTGCCAGTACTGAATCGCCATTTTCATCGCCACTTCCACCGCCACGGATCCGGAATCGGCGAAGAATACGCTTTCCAGAGGGGAAGGGGAGAGCTCCACCAGCTTGTCCGCCAGCTTTACTGCGGGAGCATGGGTGAGTCCGCCGAACATTATATGGGCCATGTCCTGCAACTGATCCTTCACGGCCTGGTTCAACACAGGATGGTTGTAGCCATGAATGGCGGACCACCAGGAGGCCATGCCATCGATGAGTCGCCTTCCGTCGGCCAGGGTGAGGCGCACGCCGGCAGCGGATACCACGGGAAACACCGGGCCAGCGCCTATTGCCGAATACGGATGCCAGACATGGGCCTGATCCTGCAAGAGGAGCCGCTCTTCGTTCATGGCAGTTGGTAACTGGCGAGGATGCCGAGAAAAATCACCACGCCTATCCAGTGATTATGGAGAAAGGCGCGGAAACAGAGATCGCGGTCGCGATGCCGGATCAGCCATTGATGATAAAGCATCAGGCCTGCGGCAAAGCCCAGCGCCAGATAATAATAGCGACCAAGCTGAAACAACTGCCCCACATGATAGAGTATGGCGAAAAAAGCCAACTGCAGGAGGCCGATGATGTGCCTGTCCCAGGAGCCGAACAGAATGGCCGTGGACTTGACGCCGATCTTCAGATCGTCGTCCCTATCCACCATGGCGTACATGGTGTCATAGATCAGCGCCCACACCAGTACGGCCAGAAACAGCCACCAGCAACGTGGGTCTATGCTGCCGTTCTGGGCGGCGAAAACCATGGGGATGGCCCAGCCGAAAGCCGCGCCCAGATAGGCCTGGGGGAGATGGGTGAAGCGCTTGGTGAAAGGGTAGCTGGCGGCCAGGAAAGCGCCGACGAAGGACAGGGCAATGGTCAGGTTGTTGAGGGTGAGCACCAGCACGAAGGCCAGCGCGACCAGCAACCCAAACAGCCACAAGGCTTCTTTTTCACTGACCTTGCCGGAAGTGAGGGGGCGCTGCGCGGTGCGCTTTACATGACGATCGATGTTTCTGTCTGCGTAATCGTTGATGACGCAGCCTGCTGAACGCATGAGAACCACTCCGGCGACAAAAACGACCACCAGCCAGGGTTTCGGCTGACCTTCCGCGGCAATCCACAAGGCCCACAGGGTGGGCCAGAGCAGCAGCAGAATGCCAATGGGTTTGTCCAGGCGCATGAGGCGGGCATAGGATAGCCACCGCTGCCGGGAAGCGCTGTTTTCCAAGAATCGGCCTTTTTGAAGATGGTTTGTTGAATGCGTTATCATAGCAAATCTCCCCATGAGCGTTTGCCGCAACCAATCTTCAACATGTCTCGAAACCTGCTTCTGTCCTGTCTCCTGACCCTGTTCATTGGCGCCTGCGCCACCAGCCCTACGGGCCGCCATCAACTGATGCTGGTCAGTCCTTCCCAGGCGGCACAGGCTTCAGAACAGGCCTATCCGCAAAAGCTCAAGGAGTACGCCGCCAAGGGCAAGCTGAACAATGACCCCCAGACGCTGGCGCGAGTGAAGAAGATTACCGGGCGGCTCATTGCCCAGGCGGTGCGCATGTATCCCCAGAGCAGGAGCTGGGATTGGGAAGTGGTGCTCATCGATGACCCGGAAACCGTCAATGCCTGGTGCATGGCCGGGGGCAAGATGGCGATATACACGGGGCTGATCGAAAAACTCAAACCCACCGATGATGAGTTGGCGCAGGTCATGGCTCACGAGATCAGCCATGCTTTGGCCAATCACGTGGCTGAACAGATGTCCGTAGCCATGGCTTCCCAGATGGGGCTGGCGGTGCTCTCCGCTACTGCCTTGCATGACAGCCGTTATCGTTCCGCAGCGCTCACGGGAGCCGCACTGGCCGCTACCCTGGCGATTCAGTTGCCTTACAGCCGCGCAGCAGAAGCGGAAGCCGATCGTATTGGCATCGAGATAGCCGCCAGGGCCGGTTATGATCCGCGGTCGGCGGCTTCCCTGTGGCGCAAGATGGGGCAGCTCAACAAGAGTTCGCCACCGGAATTGCTGAACACCCATCCCTCGGCAGACAATCGTCAGCATACCTTGGCGGAACTCGCGCCAAAAATGATGCAATACTACCATCCGGACGAAGTTCATCCCGTCTATCCACTGGACTGAGGGGCATCCCGGTTTTTTGAGCAGTGGATGCAGCCATCAGTATTCCTGCCGCTTGAGCGGATCCTGCCGGTAGTATTTGCGCAGTTGAAGGTACACTTCTTCGCAGTGTTGCCTGAGAGTGGCCGGAGCAGTAAAGAAATATTCACTGAGTACGGCAAAAAATTCCGCCGGATTGGTGGCCGCGTAAGGATTGATGCATTCCCGACCCTGTTCCAGTTGTCCGAGAAGATGACTGTATGCCTTGCCCAGGGTTTTGCTCCAGTCTTCGATGGACATTTCAGGATGGAGGGGAGGCATGCCGTTTACCCGGCCATTCAGGGCATCCAGCTTGTGGGCGAATTCGTGAATGATGACATGCCTGCCCGGAGTTCTGTGATAGCTGTCCCTATGCACATCGTCCCAGGAAAGCACCAGGGGGCCGTTCTGCCAGGATTCTCCGCTCAGTGGGGCCGCCTGTTCATGGCTGATGCCAAATTCATCGGTGACCGTTCTTGTGACCCTGAATGCACCGGGATAGACGATGATTTCCGACCAGCCGTCATAGCTGGATTCATCCAGTTCCAGCGACAGCAATGAGGCTTGTGCGGCAATCACGGCGCGCATCTCCAGGTTCATGTCCAGGCCCTGTGCTCCGTGAATTGCCTTGTCATGCAGAAGCAGGGTGGTGCGTTTTCGCAGTTCTACCGCCTGGCGCACGCCGAGGTTGCGCAGCAGGTAGAGTTCCCGGCGGAGCTTGCGCCACAGGTGATCAGGCAGGGGGTGTTCCCGCAATGTCCGGAGGGAGCGGTAACGTCTGAGACGAGAAAACATGAAAGGAACCGCAGAGGTGAGTAGGATGCTTTCAGTATACCCTTTCAGGGTGACAGAGTGTCCGCAACAGGCACGGAATGTACCTGCCGGGGGAATATTTGCTAAAATGCTGTAAATGTTTTTCATAACCTATTGATTTTATATATTCCGTGCATCAAACCCTCAACAAGCGGCTCAAGGAAGGCGCCTTTTTGCTGCTGCTGGCCATCAGCGCCTATTTCGTTCTTTCCCTGGCGACCTTTTCTCCGGTGGACCCGGGCTGGTCGTTTGTCGGGGCCCGCGAGGTGCCGGAAAACGCAGGTGGCCCTGTGGGTGCATGGTTGTCCAGTGTGCTGTTGACCCTGTTTGGTTATCTGGCCTATTTGCTGCCCGTCATCATTGCCTGGAGTGGTTGGCTGCTGTTCAGGGACAGGGAGGAAGACAAGGAAACCGACTATCAGTTGCTGGTTTTCCGCTGGCTGGGGTTTCTCATCACCCTGATGGCGGGGGCTGCCCTGGCTACCATGCATGTCACCACGGATACGGCGCTGCCTGAAGGGCCGGGCGGGATTCTGGGCAAGGCTCTGGAGTCCGCTCTGGTGGATGTCATCAGTCCCGTTGGCAGCAGCCTGTTTCTTCTGCCCCTGTTGCTGGTGGGAATTTCCCTGTTCAGTGGCATTTCCTGGTTTACCGTGATGGATGTCATCGGAGGGCTGGTGCTGAATGGTTATCGGCGGCTGTTGGCGCTGTTCAAACCCCGGGAATCCGCGCTGCCTAGCGCCCGGCAGATGAAAAAGGCGCGTTCGGAATCCCTGAAGAAGGAAAAAAAGCGGATCAAGGAACGCAAGCCGCCCCGGATCGAAACCGAGGTTACCCAGGTCAAGCCCAGTATCCGCGTGGAAAAGGAAAAGCAGATGACGCTTATTCAGCCGGAGCCCAATTCCGAGCTTCCGCCTCTTTCCCTGTTGGATGAGCCCCAACATGCCGAACACGGCTATTCCGAGGAAGCCCTGGAAGCCTTGTCCCGGCTGGTGGAGCGCAAGCTGGAAGATTTCCGTATTGCCGTGGAAGTGGTTGCCGTGCATCCCGGCCCGGTAGTGACGCTGTTTGAATTGCAACTGGCGCCGGGAACCAAGGCGAGCAAGATCAGCAATCTTTCCAAGGATCTGGCCCGTTCCCTGTCGGTGTTGTCGGTGCGTGTGGTGGAAGTCATCCCCGGCAAGTCCACCATTGGTCTGGAGATTCCCAATGAGCACAGGGAGATGGTGTATTTGGGCGAAGTGCTTTGTTCCGAAGCCTACGACAAATCCCGGTCGCCGCTGACCCTGGTATTGGGCAAGGACATTTCCGGCGGCCCCGTGGTCGCGGATCTGGCCAAGATGCCACATGCCCTGATTGCCGGCACCACGGGTTCAGGAAAGTCGGTTGCCATCAATGCCATGATTCTCAGTCTGCTGTACAAGGCAAAAGCAGATGAGGTGCGTCTGATCATGGTGGACCCCAAGATGCTGGAACTTTCAGTGTATGAGGGAATTCCACATCTGCTCACGCCCGTGGTCACGGACATGAAGGAAGCGGCCAACGCCTTGCGTTGGTGTGTAGGGGAAATGGAACGCCGCTACCGTCTCATGGCCGCTCTCGGGGTGCGTGGCATTGGCGGTTACAACAAGAAGATCAGAGATGCGGAAAAGGCTGGAGAAAGCATTCCCGATCCCTTGTGGAAACCGGATCCCACCGGCCTCACGGAAGATGAGCCCACAGAGCCGCCAGCGCTCGTTCACATGCCCTATATCGTGGTGGTTATCGACGAGCTGGCGGACATGATGATGGTGGTGGGCAAGAAAGTGGAAGAACTCATCGCCCGTCTGGCGCAGAAGGCCCGGGCGGCGGGCATTCACCTGTTGCTGGCTACCCAGCGTCCGTCCGTGGATGTCATCACCGGCCTGATCAAGGCGAATATTCCCACACGGGTGGCTTTCCAGGTATCTTCCCGTATCGATTCGCGCACCATTCTCGACCAGATGGGGGCGGAACATCTGCTCGGTCATGGCGACATGTTGTATCTGCCACCGGGCACGTCCATTCCCCAGCGTACCCATGGGGCCTTTGTTTCTGATGATGAGGTGCATCGGGTGGTGAGTTTTCTCAAGCAGGCGGGGCAACCCAATTACCTGGATGAGATCGTACAGGAACCAACCGAGGCCATTCCGGGTCTATCTGCCGAGGCAGCCGGGGTGGACGCGGAAGATGCCGACCCCTTGTTTGACGAGGCGGTAAAGATCGTTACCGAGAGTCGCCGGGGTTCCATCTCCGGCGTGCAGCGGCGGCTGAAGATCGGTTACAACCGTGCTGCGCGGCTCATCGAGGAAATGGAAAGAATCGGCATTGTCAGTACACCAGACGGCAAAGGCAACCGGGAAGTGCTGGCGCCGCCTCCGGTAGAGGACTGAGTTTGAAATTTTTCGTATATTTACTGCTGCTGATGTCCAGCGGCAATCTGTTCGCCGACGACGGCGCCCGCGCCCATTTGGAGCGTTTTCTGGACGGACTCAAGACCCTGCGCGCCGAGTTTTCTCAGGAAGTCATTGACACGGAAACCAATCAGGTTTCCCACAGCCAGGGCGTATTTTATCTTTCCCGCCCAGACCGGTTTCGCTGGGTGTATGAAGGCGAGTATCCTCGCTATATCATCGCCGATGGCAAAACCATCTGGCTGGTGGAAGAAGATCTCGAACAGGTCAGCCAGCGCTCCCAGAAGGCAGCCCTGGAAGGCACGCCTGCCGGGCTTTTTGCCTCTGAATTCGATCTGGACAGGGATTTTCTGGTGAAGGAATTGGGTGAGCGCATGGGGCTGAGCTGGTTGCGTCTGCGTCCCCGCGCCGATGACAGTCAGTTCGAGCAGATTCTGCTGGCTTTCGAAGGTGACCGCCTTTCGCGAATGGAAATGGCGGATCGTTTTGGCCAGGTTACGCGCTTCGATTTCTTCAAGGTGCAACGCAATCCTGAATTGCATGACAGTCTGTTCAAGTTTGTGCCGCCACCAGGCTACGACATTCTGGATCAATGAAAACCGGGGATCTGTTTGCCACCGAGGAGATGGCCGGGAGGCCACTGGCGGATCGCATGCGTCCCCGCAGTCTGGATGAATATCAGGGGCAGACCCATATTCTGGGGCCGGACAAGCCTCTGCGCATGGCCATAGAAAACAATCGGCTTCATTCGATGATCTTCTGGGGTCCCCCGGGCACGGGAAAAACCACCCTGGCAAGGCTTCTTGCGAATACCTCGGGTCATGCGTTTCATACCCTGTCGGCGGTTCTTGCCGGGGTGAAGGATATTCGCGCGGCGGTGGAACAGGCCCGGCAAGTCCAGGCGGAAACGGGACGGGGAACGGTGCTGTTCATCGACGAAGTGCATCGTTTCAACAAGAGTCAGCAGGATGCTTTCCTTCCCCATGTGGAAGACGGTACTTTTCTGTTCGTGGGAGCGACCACGGAAAATCCCTCCTTCGAACTGAACAACGCGCTGTTGTCCCGGGCGCGCGTCTATGTGCTCAAGTCCCTTGGCACCGACGACCTGATGGCGGTATTGCATCATGCCCTGGAGGACAGGGAAAGAGGCCTGGGAGAACAGCAGCTGGATGTCAGCGCTGAAGACCTGGAACAGATTGCCCGGGCTGCCGATGGAGATGCGCGGCGCGCGCTCAATCTGCTCGAAAGCGCCGCCGGCCTTGCACAACAGGGGAGGATTCCCGCAAGCGTCATCAAGGAAGTATGCGCGGGGCAGACGCGACGCTTCGACAAGGGCGGGGAGGTCTTTTACGACCAGATTTCCGCCCTGCACAAGTCCGTGCGCGGTTCCAGTCCGGATGCGGCGCTGTACTGGCTGTGCCGCATGCTGGATGGCGGTTGCGACCCTCTCTACGTAGCCCGCCGGGTGGTGCGCATGGCTTCGGAAGATATCGGCAATGCTGATCCCCGTGCGCTGGAGATCGCCCTGAATGCCTGGCAGGTGCAGGAAAGGCTGGGCAGTCCCGAAGGGGAGCTGGCGATTGCCCAGGCGGTACTGTATCTGGCTTGCGCGGCCAAGAGCAATGCTGTCTATACTGCGTTCAAAACGGCCATGAAGGATGCCCGGCAGACAGGCTCCACGGAAGTGCCCGTGCATTTGCGCAATGCGCCCACCCGGCTCATGAAGGAACTGGGATACGGAAAAAATTATCGCTATGCTCATGACGAACCTGAAGCCTATGCCGCCGGGGAAAACTATTTTCCGGACGAGTTGGCGCCAAGGCGTTATTACCAACCGGTTCCCCGGGGGCTGGAAATCCGTATCAGGGAAAAGCTGGCGCGCCTTCAGGAGCTGGATGATGCGGCTGCGGGGAAAGAGGTAGAATAGTGTTTTTTGGCGGCAGGAAAAATCGATGATGCAGACACTGGCCATTGCTGCGGGAGGCGCGTTTGGCGCGTTGATGCGCTTCTGGGTGTCCACTGCTACCTATGCATGGCTGGGACGGGCGTTTCCCTGGGGAACCCTGATGGTGAACCTGCTCGGTTCTTTTGTCATGGGGCTGCTGTATATCCTGTTTCTCGAACGCTTGAGTACGGGGCCGGAATTGCGCGCTTTTCTGCTCATTGGCTTTCTCGGCGCCTTTACCACCTTTTCCACCTTTTCCATCGAAACCTTCAATCTCATCGAGGAAGCCGAAATCGGCAAGGCGCTGCTCAATGCCGGTGGCAGCGTTGTGATTTGCATTGCGGCGGCCTGGCTGGGCGTGATGGCCGGGAGGCAGTTATGACCGACGAAGTGATCATGGTGCGTATCTACTGCACCGAGGGCGAGCACAGAATCAAGGAGATGCTCGATTACCTGCACAATGAAGAACAGGTGGCCGGCGTCACTGCCTTTCGGGGAGTTGCAGGCTTTGGCCGATCGGGTAAGATGCACACCGCCTCACTGCTGGATTTGTCCCTGGACATGCCGGTGGTCATCGAATTCTTCGACCGGCCGGACAAGATGCGGGCGGTCATCGATCATCTGAAAACCAAGCTGGAGCCCGGCCATCTGGTGTACTGGGCGGCCCGCACCAACCTGAGCAACTGACATGCTGGATGCAAGACTTCTGCGCGGCAATCTCGACGAGATGGCAGGCAAACTGGCCCGCCGCGGATACCAACTCGATACGGCGGCTTTCAATGATCTGGAAACACGCCGCAAGTCCTTGCAGGTGCGAACCCAGGAATTGCAGAACAGGCGTAATACCCTATCCAGGGGCATCGGCAAGGCCAAGGCTGCCGGAGAAGACATTCAGCCGCTGCTGGATGAAGTCGCCAGCCTGGGGGATGAACTCAAAACCGCCGAGGAGCAACTGAAATCCCTGCAGGCGGAATTGCGCGAGTTTCTGCTGAGCATTCCCAATCTGCCGGATGATTCCGTGCCGGATGGCAAGGATGAAGAAGACAACCGGGAAGAAAGGGCCTGGGGTGAGCCACCGTCTTTCGATTTTGAGCCGAAAGATCACGTGGATCTGGGAGAAGCACTGGGCGGACTGGATTTTGCCGCTGCAGCCAAGCTCACCGGTTCTCGTTTCACCGTCATGCACGGAGCCATGGCCCGTTTGCACCGGGCGCTGGCGCAATTCATGCTGGATCTGCACACTGCGGAACACGGCTACGATGAAACCTATGTGCCCTACATGGTCAACCAGGCCTCTCTTTATGGCACCGGGCAATTGCCCAAGTTTGCCGAAGATCTGTTCCGCCTGGATGACGAGCGCAACTGGCATTTGATTCCTACCGCGGAAGTGCCGCTGACCAATCTGTTTCGTGATGAAATCCTGGACGCCGGGGATCTGCCAGTGAAAGTGCTGGCCCATACCCCCTGTTTCCGTTCCGAGGCCGGCGCTTACGGAAAGGACACCCGCGGCATGATTCGTCAGCACCAGTTCGACAAGGTGGAGCTGGTACAGGCGGTGCGTCCCGAGGATTCCTTCGCTGCCCTGGAAGAGCTGACAGGGCACGCGGAGAAAGTACTGCAGAAACTGGATCTGCCCTATCGGGTGGTTACGCTCTGTACCGGCGATCTGGGATTCAGTTCGGCAAAAACCTATGACCTGGAAGTCTGGCTGCCGGGGCAGGGCAGGTATCGTGAGATCTCCTCCTGCTCGAATTTCCTGGATTTCCAGGCCAGGCGCATGCAGGCGCGCTGGCGCAACCCGGATACGGGCAAACCAGAGCTTTTGCACACGGTAAACGGTTCCGGCCTGGCTGTGGGGAGAACTTTGGTTGCCGTGCTGGAGAATTATCAGCAGGAAGACGGCAGTGTGCTGATCCCGCAAGTATTGCGCCCCTATATGGGGGGGATGGAGAGGCTCCAGGGTTCAGGGAAACCCTGATGTCGTGCGAATCCCTCACAGATACGCTATCAGTGTTTGACCAGCATGATCAGCAGGATAACAAAGCCCACCACCAGTAGCAGTGGTACGATAACTGCCTGCCAGTCGCCTTTTTCCGCTTTGGGCGAGTTTTCCAGCCAGTGTTTCGCTGCCGGGTACATGTAGATTAGCATCAGAACAAGGGTGATGCCCATGCCGATCTGCAGCCAGATATTCATGTTTCAAATCCTCCAGACAGAAAAAAGCCCCGGATCTCCGGGGCTTTCTGCGAGCTTTTCGTCATTCGTCGCCAAAGATTCCCAGAATCTGCAACAGACTGATGAAGATATTGAAGATGGACAGATACAGACCGTAGGTGGCATGGATATAGTTGGTTTCTCCTCCATGAATCATCTGGCTGGTCTGAAACAGGATGAAACCGCTCATGAGCAGGATGAAGCCGGCGGCGACCGCGAGCTGCAGGGCGGGAATCTGCAGGAAGATGTTTGCCAGCATGGCCACCAGCAATACCATCATGCCGGCGAAAATGAAGCCGCCCATGAAACTGAAATCACGACGGCTGCTCAGAGCATAACCGGACAGACCGAGGAAGATTACGCCGGTACCGCCCAGAGCCAGGGCGACGGTCTGGGGACCATTGGGCAACTGAAGGTACAGGCTGATGACCGCGCCCAGTCCAAACCCCATGAGGCCGGTAATGGCAAATATCACTCCCAGGCCGGCGGAGCTGTCCGCAGTACGCGGCAATACAAACATGCCCATGAGCATGGCAACCAATACGGATGCCGTGTAGGTCCAAAAGGGAACCGCAAGGTAAACGGACAACATGGCCATCAAGCCGCTGAATAGCAGCGTGGCCGACAACAGCATGTAGGTGTTCCTGATTACCTTGTTGGTGGCAAAGGTCTGTTGGCTCGATCGACTGACAGCCTGTTCGTAAATATTGTTCATTTTGGTTCTCGATCCTCTCTGTGATTTTGAAATTGAGTGACGGCTATTTTGTAAAGACGAAGCCGCCATCCTGGAATTTATTTTTTCCGTATCAATTGCTTAGATGGTTTGCCGGGCCAAGAGTTCCGACGATGCTGTTCTGACAAGGTTATGTTTATAGCAGCATCCTCCAGCCATGGCAATTTGCCGTCGGCATGGTGCTTGGTTTCACCTGTAGGGTTCCAGCTCGGGGAGAGAAAGGTCATATTGTGTAAGCGCAGGTAGGAAAGTTTTCCGGATATCGGATTTTTGGTGTTTTTACACTGTTGGATTTGTACAATTCCCCGGATATTCGCTATACTGCAACAAGTATGCTCTGACTGGCTGTCTCCTGAAGGGAGAAGGCTGGAAAAGGATTGATAGTTTGGGGTGGGCGATCCAGCCCGATAAAATTGTAAATGTCTACATTTCAGGAGAAAGACAAGATGTTCGATTCAAACAAGAAAATCGCCACGGTTGCGGCGGCTGTGGGCCTGATTCTGGGTTCTTCCGTAGCCTCTGCCGAGGATCCCATGCGCGCTTACGCAATGGATGCTGAAAAATCCGTCGTAACCAACGCGTATGGCGAGTGCTGGCAGTCCAAGGGCGGAGTCAAGACGCTGATCGAAAAATGCGGTGACACCATTGCCAAGGAAGAAGTCAAGGCAGAGCCTGTTCCTGTTGATGGCGACGATGACAATGACGGCGTGCCCAACAGCCG
Organism: Sedimenticola sp.; assembly: GCA_026985055.1. Lineage (GTDB taxonomy): Bacteria > Pseudomonadota > Gammaproteobacteria > Chromatiales > Chromatiaceae > Thiolapillus. The sequence continues at coordinate 22,730 of JALSQZ010000100.1, forward strand.
TGACAAATGCCCCAACACCGCTGCAGGCGCTACCGTGGATGCCGACGGTTGCCAAATCGTCGAGAACCTGACCATCAACCTGGTAGTCGAAGAGTTCGACTTTGACAGTGCGGTTCTCAAGCCCGAGATGAAGAGTGCTCTGGAGAGCTTTGCTGAAAAGGTCAAGGCCAGCCCCGGTCATGAGTCCGTGACCGTAATCGGTCATACTGACAGCACGGGTCCTGAAGACTACAATATGAAGCTGTCCGTGCGTCGCGCCCAGGCTGCGGCTGACTATCTGGAGTCTCTGGGTATCGATTCCATCAGCGTCAAGGGCATGGGCGAAACCAGCCCCATCGCCAGCAACAAGACCAAAGAGGGTCGCGCACAGAACCGTCGTATCGAAATCACTACCCACTGACAGGTGGCGCTGTGATGGCGTCTTCACGGGCGCCGACGGACAAGGCCGGTGCTTGCAAGCACCGGCTTTTTTCGTTCGACCAGACATCCCGCTTATGGTGATTAATAGTGGGACATTCCGGTCGCATATGTACACGGGTTTCCCTGTTTTTCGGGCTCACCGCTGAGGAAAGATATCATGCCGGAAATCACCCTTCCAGACGGCTCCAAGAGAGCTTTCGATCATCCTGTCTCCGTAGCTGACGTGGCGGCCGATATTGGTCCCGGCCTGGCCAAGGCCACTCTGGCAGGCAGGGTGAATGGCAAACTGGTGGACGCTTCCACGATCCTCGATGAGGATGCCGAGCTGGCGATAGTCACGGATCGTGATGAAGATGCGCTGGAACTGGTTCGTCATGACGCCGCCCATGTCATGGCTCAGGCAGTGCAGGAGCTCTATCCCGATACCCAGGTAACCATTGGCCCTGCCATCGAAGATGGTTTTTACTATGATTTTGCCCGCAAAGAGCCTTTTTCGCCGGATGATCTGAAAAAGATCGAAGACCGCATGCGTGAGATCGTGGGGCGCGATCTGCCGATTCAGCGTGAAGTCTGGGATCGGGAAGAGGCGAAAAAGGTTTTTGCCGATCTGGGTGAGCACTATAAGGTGGAGCTCATCGACGCCATTCCCGAAGGCGAGCCGGTGAGCATCTATCGTCAGGGAGACTGGTTTGACGTATGCCGGGGACCGCATCTTCCCAGTACCGGCAAGCTGCCCAAGGCTTTCAAGCTGATGAAGCTGGCGGGAGCCTACTGGCGAGGTGATTCCAGCAACGAGATGCTGCAGCGCATCTATGGCACGGCCTGGCGTAACAAGAAGGAACTCAAGGCCTATCTGCATCGTCTGGAAGAAGCCGAGAAGCGGGATCATCGCAAGATCGGCAAGGCGCTGGATTTGTTCCATACCCAGGAGGAAGCGCCAGGCATGGTGTTCTGGCATGACAAGGGTTGGCAGATCTACTTGTCCGTTCAGGAATATATTCGCCGGAAACTGCGCAAAAACGGCTATCAGGAAGTGCATACGCCAGAGATCATCGATCGCAGCCTGTGGGAGAAATCCGGCCACTGGGAAAAGTTTGGCGACATGATTTTCACCACCCACTCGGAGAACCGGGACTATGCCATCAAGCCCATGAATTGCCCCGCCCATGTACAGATCTACAACCATGGTCTGCGCAGCTATCGTGATCTGCCCCTGCGTCTGGCGGAATTCGGTTCCTGTCATCGCAATGAGCCTTCAGGCACCCTGCATGGCATCATGCGGGTGCGCAACTTCGTACAGGATGACGCCCACATCTTCTGCACAGAGGATCAGATTCTGTCCGAAGTGTCGGCTTTCATCGACCTGTTGTTCGAGGTGTACCGGGATTTCGGCTTTGAAGATGTACTCATCAAGCTTTCAACCCGTCCAGAAAAGCGGGTGGGCGCGGACGAGCTTTGGGACAAGGCAGAAAAATCCCTGGAAGACGCACTCAATCACAAGAATCTGGCCTGGGAACTGCAGCCGGGAGAGGGGGCTTTCTACGGCCCCAAGATCGAGTTTTCCCTGAAGGATTGTCTCGGCAGGGTATGGCAGCTGGGAACCATACAACTGGATTTCTCCATGCCGGAGCGTCTGGGGGCGCACTACATTGCAGAAGACAACAGCAAGCAGGTGCCGGTCATGTTGCACCGGGCCATTCTTGGCTCTTTGGAGCGTTTCATCGGTATTCTCATCGAACACTATGCCGGCGCGCTGCCTGTGTGGTTGTCGCCGGAACAGGTGGTGGTGATGAATATCACAGACAAACAGGCCGATTATGTCGAGGAAGTTACACAAAAGCTGAAAAAACAGGGCTTCCGGGTGCAAATTGACTTGAGAAACGAGAAGATCGGCTTTAAAATCCGCGAGCACACATTACAGCGCATTCCTTATTTGCTGGTCGTGGGTGACCGGGAAATGGAACATGGCGCCGTAGCCGTGCGCAAGCGTGGCGGGGAAGACCTGGGGGCGATGCCTCTCGATGACTTCATCGCTACATTGCACCAAGATGTGAAAAACAGGGTCTGAAACGCGACAGGCGTTTCGGGCATGAGCAGTAAAATCGTACAGAGGACCTGGCTATAGCTAAACAAGACAAAAGAAACCGGTTGAATACCGATATCACCGTTCCCGAAGTGCGTCTCATCGACGAGAAGGGTGAGCAGGTAGGCATCGTTTCCATAGAAGAAGCGTTGGACGCGGCAGCAGGCGCCGGTCTTGATCTGGTGGAAATCGTGCCCAACGCGGAACCGCCGGTTTGCCGTATCATGGATTATGGCAAATTTGTATTCGAGGCCAAGAAGCAGAAGCAGGCCGCGAAGAAGAAGCAAAAACAGGTCCAGGTAAAGGAGATAAAATTCCGGCCCCGTACCGATTCCGGAGATTATGCGATCAAGTTGCGCAACTTGAGGCGTTTTCTGGATAACGGCGACAAGGCCAAGGTGACCATGCGTTTCCGTGGCCGTGAACATGCCCACAGGGAACTGGGGCTGGATGTGCTCAACCGGATCGAAAAAGATCTGGAGGACATCGCCCAGGTCGAACAGCGCCCGGCCATGGAAGGTCGGCAGATGGTCATGGTGCTGGGGCCGCGCAAAAAATAGGGCATCTCCAAAAATCGAGATGCCCGAGCGGGACAGGGATGTCCCACCATTTTCGATCACTACAAGTGATTGAAAATGGGAACAAAGAGGAAATCGCATTTTCTCTTTGCGACCAGAAAAATTCCTTCCATGGAATTTTTCGAGGTCTCCAATAGCTTTACCCGTTCCCGGCAGGGAACAAAATGCAGTGGCCGGGCCGAAAGGCATTGCCTGGGTCACTCCTAAATTCATCCGTAACTTACAGGAGAAAGAAAATGCCAAAGATAAAGACCAACCGGGGCGCAGCCAAGCGGTTCAAGAAAACCGCCGGCGGCTTCAAGCGAAACCAGTCTCATCGCCGTCATATTCTGACCAAGAAGAGCACCAAGCGTAAGCGTCATTTGCGTTCACCCGCCATGCTGCACAAGGCCGATGTGGCCGCTGCTCGCCGCATGATTCCCTACGCCTGATTCATAGTTTCGTTAAAGGAGATTCAAGATGCCCCGAGTAAAACGTGGTGTAACGGCGCACAAGCGCCACAAGAAGGTTCTCAAGCAAGCCAAGGGCTATTACGGCGCGCGCAGCAAAGTCTATCGCGTCGCCAAGCAGGCGGTCATCAAGGCAGGTCAGTATGCCTATCGTGACCGTCGCCAGCGCAAGCGTCAGTTCCGCGCCCTGTGGATTCAGCGCATCAATGCCGCCGCGCGTCTGAACGATCTGTCCTACAGCAAGTTCATGCACGGTCTGGACAAGGCTGGTATCGAGATCGATCGCAAGATGCTGGCGGACATTGCTGTCCATGACATGCCGGCGTTTAGTCAGCTCGCAGAAAAGGCCAAGGCCGCTCTCGCGAGTTGATCGGTTCCCGCCGCCTTGCGGCAGACTGAATAGCGGTCCGCAATCAGAACCAGCGGACAATGCGAACGAGGGGAAAGGCCTTTTCGGTCTTTCCCTTTCTGTTTTTTTGGGGTGAACACATGGATCTCGAACAACTGACTGAAGAAGCACTGGCCGCAGTCGCGGCGGCATCCGGCCTGCGCGCCCTGGATGAAGTGCGCGTGGCCTGGCTGGGCAAAACCGGGCGTTTTACCGAGCAGCTCAAGCAACTGGGCAAGCTTTCCAAGGAAGAGCGTCCAAAGGCGGGTCAGGCGATCAACAAGGCCAAGAAGGTTTTGCAGCAAGCCCTGGAGACGCGCAAGCAGGAACTGGAGAATGCCGCTTTGGAAGCGCGTTTGGCGGCGGAACGCATCGACGTGACCCTTCCCGGCAGAGGGGTGGGTAACGGGAGCCTGCATCCGGTAACCCGCACCATGCGGCGCATTCAGGAGATTTTCGGCAGTGCTGGTTTTACTGTGGCCGAAGGCCCGGAAATCGAGGACGACTATCACAACTTCGAGGCACTGAACATCCCAGCCCACCATCCTGCGCGAGCCATGCATGATACTTTCTACTTCGATGCCCATCGTCTTCTGCGCACCCATACTTCGCCGGTACAGGTGCGGGTAATGAAGGATGCGGAGCCTCCACTGAAGGTTATTGCTCCGGGGCGGGTGTATCGCTGTGATTCGGATGTCACCCACACCCCCATGTTCCATCAGGTGGAAGGTTTCATGGTGGATGAGCATGTCACTTTTGCCGATCTCAAAGGCATATTGCACAGTTTTCTCAAGGCCTTTTTTGAGCAAGATCTCAAGGTGCGTTTCCGGCCTTCCTATTTCCCTTTCACCGAGCCGTCGGCGGAAGTGGATATGGAGTGTGTCATGTGCGGCGGCGAGGGCTGCCGGGTATGCAGTCACACCGGCTGGCTGGAAGTGCTGGGCTGCGGCATGATCCATCCGGAAGTGTTCCGTCATGTCGATATAGACACGGAAAAATATACCGGTTATGCCTTTGGCATGGGTGTAGAGCGTCTTACCATGCTGCGTTATGGTGTCAATGACCTGCGCCTGTTCTTTGAAAACGATCTGCGCTTTCTGCGCCAGTTCGCCTGATCAATCCATAAGGAAGTAAAGCATCATGCAATTCAGTGAAGCCTGGTTACGAGAATGGGTGAACCCCCAAGCAAGTACCGAAGAACTGGCCGATGCCCTGAGCATGGCCGGCCTGGAAGTGGATGGCGTGACGCCTGCTGCTCCTGCGTTCAGTGGCGTGGTGGTAGGTGAGGTGCTGGACTGTCAGCGTCATCCTGATGCAGACAAGTTGTCTGTCTGTCAGGTGAATATCGGTGAAGGCGAACCTGTACAGATTGTCTGCGGGGCAAGGAATGTAGTGGCGGAGATGAAAGTTCCGGTGGCCATCGTGGGTGCTGTACTGCCCGGGGAATTCAAAATCAGAAAAGCAAAGCTGCGTGGGCAGGAATCCCGGGGCATGATCTGCTCCGCAGCAGAGCTGGGCCTGGCGGATTCTTCGGACGGCATCATGCCCTTGCCCGAGGATGCGCCCGTAGGTGAAGACCTGCGCAATTACATGCAGCTGGATGATCAGCTGATCGATGTTGATCTCACCCCGGACCGGGGTGACTGTCTGAGTCTGGCCGGCATTGCCCGGGATGTGGGCGTAATCTATTCGGCTGAGGTAAAAGACTGGCGGATTCAGGAAATTTCGGCCACTGTCGATGCGCGGCAATCAGTAGAGCTGGAAGCGCCCCAAGCCTGCCCCCGGTATGCCTGCCGTGTATTGCGAGGTATCGATGCCCAGGCCCGGACGCCACTGTGGATGGTGGAAAAGCTGCGCCGCAGCGGCATCCGCAGCATCAGTCCGGTGGTGGATGTAACCAATTATGTAATGATCGAACTGGGCCAGCCCATGCATGCTTTTGATCTGGACAAGCTGGCTGGCGCCATTCATGTGCGTCTTTCCGATGGTGGCGAAAAACTTACTTTGCTCGATGGCAGTGAAATCGAGGTGCAGAAGGGGAGTTTGCTCATTGCCGATGAGGACAAACCTCTGGCCCTTGCGGGAATCATGGGGGGGGAGGCGTCTGCTGTTACCGAGGAAACGCGGGACATACTGCTGGAAGCGGCTTTTTTCACTCCCACAGCCATTATTGGCAAGGCGCGTTCCTATGGGCTGCATACGGATTCATCCCACCGGTTCGAGCGGGGAGTGGACTGGCAGCTTCAGCGGCGGGCGCTGGAACGTGCCACAGATCTGCTGCTGCATATCGTCGGCGGTGACGCTGGCCCGGTGGTGGAAGTGGCTTCCGAAGCGCATCTTCCTGTCGACACAGAGATCCATCTGCGCCGCCGCCAGGTGCCGCGCATACTGGGCGTGGATATCGACGATGCCAGCATCGTTGATATTCTGGAGCGGCTGGGCATGAGGGTGAAAACAGCCGAAGATGGATGGCGCGTACAGGCTCCGAGCTGGCGCTTCGATATCAGTATCGAGGCTGATCTGATCGAGGAAATTGGCCGCATCTACGGATATGCCGACATTCCCGAGAATCTGTCTTCCGCACCGGTAAGCGTACAGGCTGTGGCCGAAGCGGCCCTGCATCTGGATCGTCTCAAGGACTTGCTGGTGGACAGGGACTATCAGGAAGTGGTGACCTACAGTTTCATCTCTCCGGAACTGGCGGAATTGCTGACCCCCGGGGCGAAGGCAATCCGCCTGGCCAATCCGATTTCCGCGGACATGTCCGTAATGCGTGCCAGCCTCTGGCCCGGTCTGTTGTCCACATTGCAATACAATCTTGCTCGACAGCAGGACAGGGTGCGCCTCTTTGAAACCGGGCAGGTCTTTCTGGAAGATGGTGATGACATCCATCAGCCGGAAATGTTCGCAGGTCTGGTCTATGGTGAGAAGCTGCCGGAGCGCTGGAGCAACAATCCCGGCAAAGTGGATTTCTATGATCTGAAAGGCGATGTGGAAGCAATACTGGCCATGGTGGATGACAGCAGCGCTTTCTCCATCCAGGCTGTGGAAGACAGCGCAATGCATCCGGGGCAGTCGGCTGTCATCTTGCGCAACGGCGAAGAGATCGGGCGGCTGGGCATGCTCCATCCTGCTCTCCAGGCCAAACTGGATATCCCGAATAATGTCTTTCTCTTTCAGATTCGTCTGTCTGGCCTGGAAAATGGGCGTATTCCTGCTTATTCAGCGGTTTCCCGGTATCCTGCCATTCGCCGGGATTTGGCCCTGCTGGTAAATGCGGAAGTTTCCTGGGCGCAGGTGCAAGAAGTGGCCAGAAAAGCGGCGCCGGAAATTGTACGAGACATTCGCCTATTTGACGTCTATACTGGGGACAATATAGACTCAGGTCTAAAAAGTCTTGCCTTAAGCTTGATTTTACAGGATTATTCTCACACTCTTACTGATGATGAGACAGATCGGGCCGTAGAGGCCGTGCTTGAGGCGCTGGATACCGAACTGTCAGCCAAACTGCGGGATTGAACAGAATGTCACTGACCAAGGCAAAGATGGCCGAAGCCCTGTTTGATGAACTGGGATTGAACAAACGTGAAGCCAAGGGGCTTGTCGAACTCTTTTTTGAAGAGATACGTGGTGCTCTTGAAAATGGCCAGCAGGTTAAATTGTCCGGATTCGGCAATTTTGACCTGCGGGAAAAGAACCCACGCCCCGGAAGAAATCCGAAAACAGGTGAAGAAATTCTCGTAAGTGCAAGAAGAGTAGTGACTTTCCGTCCTGGACAAAAACTCAAAGCTCGAGTGGAAACCTATGCTGGATCCGAACAGTAGCGCAGTAGAACTACCCCCGATTCCAGGCAAGCGTTATTTTACCATCGGTGAAGTGAGTGAGCTTTGCCAGGTAAAGCCTCATGTGTTGCGTTACTGGGAACAGGAGTTTCCCCAGCTCAAACCGGTAAAACGACGGGGTAACCGGCGCTATTACCAGCGTCACGATGTCATCATGATTCGCCAGATTCGCAGCCTGTTGTACGAGCAGGGGTTCACCATAGGCGGCGCAAGGCAAAAGCTCGATGGTGAAGATGCCCAGGAAGACAAGAGTCAGAGCCACCAGATCATTCGTCAGCTTCTGGCAGAACTGGAAGAAGTGGCGCAGATACTCAAATAGTCGGAGGGCATCTCGAAAAATCGAGATGCCCGAGTGGGACAGGGATGTCCCGCCATTTTCAATCACCACAAGTGATTGAAAATGTGAGCAAAGAGAAAATTGCATTTTCTCTTTGCGACGAGAAAAATTCCATGGAAGGAATTTTTCGAGACCCCGAGACCCCCCGGAGTCGGGCCACCGGCAAACCGGTTGTGTGTACGAGAGCGCCGTCAGGCGATCTTGTCAGAGTATCGAAAGATTCCGTATTTTCAATATTCTGTTATTCCCCATTCCAGCCTACGCGCGCCTTCCAGAAAAACCAGGCGGCAAACAGTGTAACCAGGATTCCGGAACAGGCGAATATGAGAGCCACTGACCAAAGATGGCCGAAGGAACCGATGAATGCATCATTGGGATCAGCCGGTTTATAGTAAACCGGTACCTTGTCTCCCGGTTTGTAGTGATCGGCGCGGCTGGTTACTGAAGAGATAAACTGGATCTTTTCTCCTCCGGCAGTAGTGAAGCTCACTTCGGGAAAATACATTAGGGAAGAATTTTTTCCCGCCTTGGAAGACAGAAAAGGCGCATTACGTATGATGGTGCCTTCGGCAAGCCGGGAACTGTCCAACATGGCACTGGACAGGCGCCAGTGCTGATAGCCCTGCGCCAGCAAAACGGCGCCGATGCCAAGCAGGATGAACGGAACGATGTAGCGGAAGATTCCCATTGTGGATATTCCCGAACCAGGAGATGCGCTTATTTTACAGGCGCCTCATCAGGCTGCAAATGCCTGTATTCATTCCACCGGTTTTCCGATGGTTTGCAGAATCTTTTCCACGACTTCTTCCGCATACAGGTCACGGAAGAAATGATCGGCTCCTTCAACGATTACCACTTCAAGCTTTTCCGGTTTCGCCGGAAGCGCCTTCAGTTTCTGTTGCAGGTCTTTCACCACTTTGTCTTCGGTTCCCACGAACAGCAGCACAGGCAATTGTATTTTCGACAACAGATAGGGGGTGTCCATTCTGGGATCGGGTGCATAATAGTTAACGAAGGTTTCTGCACTGACGCTGGTGTCCTTGCAATAGATGAAGTCCACATGCTCCAGCATTTCCTTGCCCTTGCCGGCTTTGACCAGCGCCATGGCCTTGTCCAGGATGGGTTGCAGCTCCTTGCCGTAGCGTTGTTTGTAGCTTTTTTTGGCATATTCCGCCGACCAGGTTTGCGGCGCAAGAAGAACCACCTGGGAAATGGTCTTGTCCGGCTGCTCAGAGGCATACCAGGCAGTCTGGTTGCCCCCGCGTGAATGGCCCAACAGGACGATGTCCTTGACGTCTTCGAAACGCAGCCATTCCACCCAGGCGCCGATTTCATTGACGGCATCAGTATGTTTGTGTGTGTGAGCTGTTTTGCAGTCGTACATGCGGCTGGCGCGGTCGTTCAGACCAAGACTGAGATTGATGGCCAGGCTGCTGATGCCGTTTTCCGCGAACAGTTCCTGCAGGCTGCTGATGATTTCCATGCGGTTGTGGGCGAGGGTGCCATGAGTGAGCAGTATTACCGGGCCGGCGGGCCAGTTGTCGCTCTTCTCCAGATTCCCCTGCAAGCGGGTGCCGTTGTACTTGAAGCCTACCGATTCCGCCTGAACGCCACCAAACAGAAGAGTCAAAAAGATTAACACCGGCCATTTCATGGTTCTAGTCCTCGCCGTTTTTGATACAAGCGCTGATGATCATCTGTTGCAGAAGGTCGATATTATCGCAGCTTTCCAGTTGTTGCGCGCTGATGCATCGCCGCAGCCCCTGCGGTTGCGCAAGAAAGACTGCCGGCAGTTTGTCCTGTCGATCCGGGTAACGCTGGTGGAACTCGTCACGGTGCAGGAAATGACATGGAAGAGGCAGCGTTTGCACAAATTCCCGCCAGCTCTTGCGCTCCTGAAAATAACCATGAGTGAGGGCACACAGGGAACAGGAATAGGTTTCCGGAGAAAATATCTTGTGGCCAATATCGGCAAGGGTATTGAACAGCCCCCTGTCAGCATTGTAAACGAAGATAAGACTGTCCTGCCTGGGCATGCGCAACCGATCCGCTTCGGGTATTATTCATTCAGTCTACATGATAGCGTAATGTTTGGATCGGTATGCCGGAAGAAAACTTCAAGAAAGCATTGTTTGCCCAGTTTGCCCGGGTGGCTCGGGCGATGAGCAATGGCCATCGCCTGGAACTGCTGGAGTTTCTGGCTCAGTCCGAGCGTAGCGTGGATGAGCTGGCCAGGCTTTCCGGTCTCAGCGTGGCGAATACATCCCAGCACTTGCAGCAGTTGCGCCAGGCGGGACTGGTGGTATCGAGGAAGGCGGGACAAAAGGTTTTCTACCGTGTCAGTGGCGAGGATGTTTTGTTGCTGTTCAATGCGTTGCGCGAAGTGGCCGAGCGCCATATCGCCGATGTAGGGCGGCTTGTGCAGACCTATCTTGAAGTAAAAGACAAGCTGGAACCCTTGCCTGCCAGCGAATTGCTTTCCCGTGTCAGGGACGGACTGGTTACCGTAATCGACGTACGTCCACCGGAAGAATACGCTGCTGCGCATATTCCCGGAGCCATCAGTATTCCCCTGGAGGATCTGCAACAGCGTCTGGACGAACTGGATCCAGGCAAGGAGATCGTGGCGTACTGCCGGGGGCCACACTGCATGCTGGCTTTTGATGCGGTCGCCATGCTCAGGGAAACGGGTAGAAGCGCCTGGCGCTTTGATGGCGGTCTTCCGGAATGGCGCCTGCAGGGACAAGCAGTTGAATCCGGAGGAGCAGGCTGAATGCGATACAGAATCGGATTGCTGTCGTTCTTGTTTCTGCTGAACCTGTCCCTGATGGCGGAAATCACCGTGGAAACAGGGAAGAACACCGGCCTGCGAACCTGGAAATGGGTTCATGAAGGAATATCACTGCAACTGGTTCAGCGCCTGCCTGATCAGACTCGCGCTTACGTCATGGCCAAGGGTTTTCCCAGAGATGCGGCGGACGAACTCGCCACCTCCTGTTTCTTCGGTTCCATGTTTCGTAATGATGGCAGCAAGCCCATGGACTTTGACTTGCGTGAATGGGAAGTAGTGCAGGGAACCGGAACAGGGAAAATGAAGATCAGGGAGAGCTGGAAACAGAGATTCGGTAGCCGGAAAGACATCCCCAAGTCTGCGCGCATCGGCTTGAACTGGTCGCTCATGCCTACGGTGCAGCATTTCGAGCCGGGCGATTATAACTGGGGCATGACGGTGTACGGGCTTTCGCCGGGAGAAAAATTTGATTTGCGGCTCAAAATTGTCGTGGCCGGCAAACCCTTGCAGGCCGTGATACCGGGATTGCAATGTGCCCCGGAAACTGTGGAGAAACCTGTATCATGAAAAAAACACTCTTGATTCTGTTCCTGTGGCTGTTGTTCCTCGGACAGGCGTATGCGAGTGGCAAGGGACTGACGCTGCTCAAGGACAGACCTGCGGTTCCGGATTTCAATCTCAAGGATGTGGATGGCAACAACTACCGTTTCAGTGATCTGAAGGGCAAAGTGGTTATCGTGAATTTCTGGGCTACCTGGTGTCCGCCCTGTCGGGCAGAAATGCCTTCCATGCAACGCGCATGGGAACAGCTGCGGGAAGAGGGTATCCTGATGCTGGCCATCGATGTGGGAGAGGATGAAGACGCCATTTTCGAGTTTACTGCCAGTTACCCGGTGGAGTTTCCCATTCTGCTGGATACGGAATCCAGTGTCAGCGAGTCGTGGGAAGTAAAAGGGCTGCCGACTACTTTTGTCATCGACCAATGGGGGCGCAAGGTGTACCGTGCAGTAGGAGGCCGTGAGTGGGATGCGCCAGAACTGCTGAAGAAGGTGCGGGAGCTCAAGCAGGTTCCCTAACGGCACCTCGCCACGAGCGCGCTCGTGGTGGTTGAGGGTGACACAGGTTGGTGCCGCACTTGGACTGCATCTGATCCTGTCATGAATTCTTGCATTGAAACAGCGGCTTCATGGCCCCATGTTATTGACAACTGAAACGCACAACAGGAGTACGTTCATGAAAGATCTGCCAGACCCCAAAGACCCTGTCGAACTTGTTGGCCAAGCTTATGAACGGCTGCTGGAGTCCGCGATGGATGAAGCCAGGCAGCTGGAGGACAAATCCGGTCCTGCCTTGCACAAGCTCATCGACAAGGCGCGTCAGAAACTGTCGGATCTGGGAGAGCTAACCGCCGAAGAGATCGATCAGATTTCCGAATATCTCAAGCGCGATCTGCGTGATGCCGCGCATTACATCGTGGAAACAGGTGAGGATGTAAAAACCTGGCTGGGCTTTGATCTTTCTCTGTTGGGTGACCGCCTGCGGGATCTGTTCGTTCAGGCAGCCGATCAGACGACCATCGAGCTGAAGCAATTACAGGAACAGGCGGAAGCGGCTGGCTATCATACCGGAGAAATCACCGGTCCAGGTACGCTGATTTGTGATGGCTGTGGTGAGGAACTGCATTTCTACAAACCCGGACGCATTCCCCCTTGTCCCAAATGCCATGGAACGACCTTTCATCGCAAGCCTGCCTGATCAGGTGATCAGACTGAACCAGAAAGGCAGCGTGAACAGACTCAGCGCAGTGCTGAGGGTAACAGCGGCGGCGTACAGTCCGGTATCCAGTTCATATTGATCACACAGGACGATGCCCAGAACCATACTCGGCATGGCTGCTTCCAGCACTACACCGGTCAGGGTTTCCTGATCCAGGCCAAACCAGGAGGCCAGTCCCCATATCAGTAACGGTGTTAGAACAAGTTGTAGAACCAGAACTGGTAACAACGCGGGTAGCTGTCCCGGATGCCAGGTATCCCAGCGCAGACTCAGACCCAGAGAGAACAGCATCAACGGTACGACGCCAGATGCAAGCATGCCCAGCCACCGATCAAGCCACGGGGACATGGGAATACCTGTGCTGTTGAGCAATACTGCTGCTACTGCGGCCCATAGCGGTGGAACCTTGACCAAGCTCATCAGCACATGAGTATTGCCGGTATCCCTGCCATAATGACGGGATAGCAGTATGCCCACTGTGAGGAGCAAGGGAGTACAGGCAAACAGATCATACTGTATGGCGATATTGGAACCGGTTTCACCGAGTATGTTCTCCAGAACCGGCAATCCCATGTAGGTGGCATTTGGAAAAGACGCCGCAAGGATCACCGCACCGGTGACGGCTTTGGAATGGCGGCAGGAACTACAGGCCAGGCTGCTCAGAGCGATCGCACTCAGCACGCCGGTTGCGGCCAGAGCCGAAATCATCAAGGATGTCATTCCCAGAGGAGCTACCCAAAGCACTTTCAGGACCAGAGCCGGCAGCAACAGATAGTAGACAACGGAAGTCAGCACCTTGCGGGTTATATCCGCATCCAGTTCGCCGGGTTTGGCAATGCGCCAGCCCACCCCGCAGAGTATAAGGGCTGCCATTTGCAGAATTACGGAATGCATGGATCAGGAAAACCCGTAACAGAGCGGAAAGGACAGCAACCAACAGTGCGAATTGAAGCTTCCTTTACTTCTCGAACAGATAGTATCTGGCACGCAGTTTCCGGCCTTTCCAGACCTTGCCGTTGATTTTGTCAGCAAGAACCCTGCATCCCGCTTCGTCTGTATCCACATCGACTATGGCCATATAGTTGTGGTCGTCTTCCGAGGGCTCTATCCTGATGCTTTTTACTACCGCGCCAAATTCCTCCAGAGGCGTGCGAAGCTCCTCTTCCGTGGTTTCTGGCAGAAATCCGCTGATACTGATGTGCATGGAAATATTTCCTTAGGTTCGATAAAACCTGTAATGGTAATTCACAGCAGGACATCTCGAAAAATCGAGACGCCTGAGTGAGACAAGGATGTCAAGTATGTGGCTTGTCGATTATTGCATTGTCCCAAATTGTTGAATGCCGTCAACGAACCCGCATGGGCATGGGTCGGGGACTTGGTCGGATTACCGGGCGCCCGATATTTCCAGGTGGTCTTATGGGTGCTATCGGATGTACAGGTTTGACGGGTTTGTCTGGTTTATCTGGTTTATCCGGATAGTAACAGCAAGGGTAACCCCAGCCGGGACCATAATAAGGATAGCCATAGCCGGCATATACAGAGTAGCCGACATGGCTTTGTCCGGAGGAAGACCCGGAAGTTGAACAGCCACCGGTCAGCAACAGGGCAACGCTGGCAGAGAAAGCGAGTAGCAAGCGTGACAAGTTATTCATCTCAATGTCTCTCCCGTAGGTTGGAGAAAGTCCAGCGCTGCAGGATGAGCAGGGCCCCCATGTTGTCAGAGATCAGAGCGGTATCCGGATTGCCGGGAAGATCACCGGGCCTTATCCAGATGTTGCCTCCCAGTTCCTCTACTTTTTCCAGCAGGCTGCCCGGGTCGGATACCCGAATGGCAGGCACCCAGCGTATGCTGACATCATGATCAGAGAAACGCACTCCGGCGCGCCATTTGTCCTCATTGATAAAGATTGCGTAATCGCCTTCTTTCTTGATCTCGCTGTAACCCCCCACTGCCTTGTAAAACGCGATGGTTTCCTCTGGCGCATTGCTCCAGATCTCATTCCAGAGCCAATCCCCCATTGCTGGTTCACGGTCTTCAGGATCGCCGTCTTTCGCATGCAACAACACCAGATGCGCCCCCCTGGAGTCGGCTACAAGAGCCCCTTTGCCGCGTAACGGCATGTTCAACGGGCCATTGATCACCTTGCCCTTGTGTGCCCGAACCTGGTCAATGGCGGCATCCACATTGGCAACAGAAATGCTGGCCAGCCAGGAAGCGGTGATTGTCTGCTCGTTCTGCCCCTTTTCAATCCGGACAATCCCGCCGATCTTGTGTTTCCCGTTATAGATTTCCACATAGCCTCCTGTGGAAGAAAAACGCCAGCCGAAAAGCTTTCCGTAAAAATCTTGCGAGGCATTTACATCCGTTGACAGCAAATCATGCCAAACAAATTTTCCCGGATGATAACGGTGTGTGGGAGTGTCGGTAATGCTGGCGAGACTCTGTGTGGAAGTACCGCCATTTTGGGGAATAGCACTACATCCGCTCAGTAGAATGATGCCTGCTGACAGAATTGAAGCGGCATGTAAAAGAGCCTTGAATTTGTGGAAATGGATGCCCATGAGTTGATCCCGTTCCCTGTGGCAAAAATATTGAGAATGAACGGTTTGATCATACAAGGCGGGACGAGGCTTGGCAAAGTGGTGATGTGACTCGGTATGCAACCGGTTTACAAACAAAAGGGCTCCGAAGAGCCCTCTTGTGGTCAGAAGAACGGGGATCCGGTTTTGCCGGGATCTCCTTGTCGGAAGCACAAGGCAACCGAATGGGACATCCCTGTTCCACTCGGGCATCTCGATTATTCGAGATGCCCTTATTTTATTCCATAACCTTCAGGATCCTGTTCGTGAAGCGCCTCCTTCCCGACCGGCATTTCAGGACGCGCATTGGGATCGATTGCAACATCCTCGGGGTTGACCATATGACTTGCGTACAGATCACCGTCACCTTTCTGCGCTTCGGTTCCGGACGGAGCGGACTTGCTGTGATCGGTGAGGGCAGAGCCGTACATGTCCTCATTGCCGCCGAAGTGCTCGTCGTGAGCCCAGGCGGCGGAAGTGGCGCCAATAATGGCGATGGCAGCGATAGTAGTCAATTTTTTCATGGGTTTTCTCCTCTCAGCTGTAGGCTGGTTTGAAAAGTAGTTGTATGTCGTTCTTTCATGAGCGACTGCCTGATACAAAGCAGGTATCGTGCCAACTGGAGAAAAAATGTTTTTCCGGGTCGCAAGAAAATCCTCGCGGTGGGTCTTTCTGCTTGTAAAATCAAAATCGGGGGAATCTTATTTCTCCCGTATTATCAACAAGTTGATTTATTCATCTGAAGCTGAATGAGATGATAGCGCATGCTTTTTTGGCGTTATTGTGATGGCCTGCAAGCAGAACCAGAACAGAGCGAGCTCCTTGTTTTTCATGAGGCGTTTATCAGTTGATTTCGCCATTGCGCACTGATGCCGTTAAAAGATTTTATGATTCGTCAAAACCATATTTCTTTATGCGACGTTCCAGCGCCGGTCGTGAGATACCGAGAATCTCACAGGTCTTTCCCTTGTGCCAGCGGGTGTATTCCAGAATACGACGTACATGCCTTTGTTCGAGTTCGTCCAGGCTCACAAGCTCCGGGGACTGATCCGGTTGCTGCCCCGTTCCTGATCGGGAGGTGGCATTGACGGGATTGTTCAGTCCCAGCAGGTCGGGAGTAATGGTGTCATCACGACACAGAACTGCAGCGCGTGTGAGTATATTTTCCAGTTCCCGGACATTCCCTGGCCAGTTGTAGGCCTGCATCATCGTCCAGGTGGCTTCGGAAATGTTTTTTACCCGGGTATGCAGACGCTGATTGATTTTGTTCAGCAGATGCTCGGTGAGCAGGGAGAGGTCTTCCATGCGATCCCGCAAGGGAGGAAGAATGATGTTTACCACGTTCAGCCGGTAATAAAGATCTTCACGAAAACGGCCTTCTTCCACCATGGCTTCCAGATCCCGGTTGGTGGCCGCGATGATGCGCGCAGAGGTGTGCAGGGTTTGCGTGCCGCCAACTCGTTCGTAGGTGCCTTCCTGGAGTACGCGCAATAGCTTGGCTTGCAGATTGAGAGGCAGTTCCCCCAGTTCATCCAGAAACAGCGTGCCATTTGCTGCCAGTTCAAACTTGCCCTGCTTGCGCCGGTCTGCGCCGGTAAAGCTGCCTTTCTCATGGCCAAAGAGTTCACTCTCCAGCAGATTTTCCACGATCGCGGAACAGTTGACTGGCAGAAACAGGCCGCTTCGCTCTGAATGATGGTGGATGGCCCGAGCCACGATTTCCTTGCCGGTACCGCTTTCTCCGGTAATGAGTACACTGGCCTGGCTGCTGGCCACGCTGCCAATGGTTTTGAGCAGGCGTGTGATGCCAGGACTTCTGCCGACGATCTGATTCATGTTCACCGGCTCATCCATGGACATGTGGATGGCCTTTACCTTGCGTGACAGGCGATGGTTGCGCAAGGCATTGTTCAATGTGGTATCCAGTTCCAGTTCATCCATGGGCTTGCGAACAAAGTCATAAGCACCGGCTTTCATCGCCTCGATGACCAGGGAGTTGTCGGATACTCCAGTTACCATGATTACGGGAGGTGCATCCGGCTCGGCCTTGATTTCCCTGAGCAGATCCATGCCATAGCCATCCGGCAATTGTTGGTCAAGAAGAATGGCATCTACGGTAGCGTGGGCCAGAATGTCACGCGCTTCATTCAGGTTCCTTGCGGCTTTGGGCACATGCCCAAGGTCTTCCAGATGCATGCTCAGCAGCTGGGAGAATACTTCGTCATCTTCCACGATCAGAATATTTGCCATCGGGATGAACACTCCGGGGAAATGCTATAGTGAACAGGATCGGGTCTTTGCCAACGAGTTTACTCAAGTGTCCCTGAAAAGTCTTATACGAAAGCAAAAACCACTTACCGTTTCCCTGGTCAGTTTTCTGTTCATGTTGCTGATCGTGGTGATCATAGGCCTGCTTGGTGGACGCCATATCATCGATTATCTTCAACAAAGACTGGTGGAGCATGGCATCGATCACAATGAAGAAGTAATCATGGGCATGCGTCCCCTACTTGAGCAAAGCTTGCAGGATGGGGCGGATACAAATCGGATCGTAGCTGATTTTCAGCGTTTCATTGATCATGCACAACCTTTTGGTGTGCGTCTGTTTCTGGTGGATCTTTCTCAGGGGATGGTGATCGCCGACAGTCTTCAGACGAGTCACTTTCCCTATCCCGTACGGGATCTGGTGGCGACGCCTGTACGTCGTTTCGACGGCAGCCTTGTCACAGATGTAAACCGGTGGGACGGTACTGTCTGGAGAAAAACTGCCGCCGGTGCAGTTGAACTACTTACCCTGCATCCTCTGAACATGCTGCAACCAGCCAGACAAAATTGGGCGCTGGGCGTGGGTAGCGACCTTTCTGAACTTCTTCTGCTCATGGATGAATTGCATTTTCATCTGGACGGCGTGTTGTTGCTTACCTATGGCTTGATCGGCTTGCTGGGATTTCTGGTGTTGCGCTGGATTGGCAGACGTTACGAACTGGGTCTGGAACAGCAGGTGGAAGCTCGTACCAGGGAACTGGAAAAAGCCCATCAAAAGTTTCTGGAGCAAGCCCGCCTTGCCACTATTGGGCAAACTGCCTCGGTACTTGCCCACGAAATGCGCAATCCTCTGGCTTCCATCAAATTGGCGCTTTCCGGAGTGAGCCGCAGTGAAAATCTTGCGCAAAGGGAGAAACAAAGGGTGGCACTGGTGCTGGGGGAGGTTGACCGTTTGGAAAACATGCTTAACGAGAATCTGGAATATGTCCGACCTGTGACCAGGGAAGAACAACCGGTGGTGCTGGACGATTTGCTGGACGAGGTACTGGAGCTGGAACAACCCATGATGGACAGCGCCTCTGTCAAGGTGCGGCGGCTGCGTTGCACGGACTGCCCCGGCATCCGTCTGGATTCGCAAAAAATGCGGCAGGTGCTGCTGAATCTGCTCAAGAATGCCCGGGAGGCCACCTCTACGGGAGGAAGGATCGATGTAATCCTGGAGCAGGCAGGTGAGGAATTGGTGTTGTTAATCCGTAATCCGGGAGATGGATTGAGTAAAGAGATTCGGGAGCATGCTTTCGATCTGTTTTTTACAACCAAGGCACGGGGAACAGGACTGGGCCTGGGATTGGTCAAAAGAGTAGTGGAAGAACACGGAGGCAGGGTGAATCTCCGCGAAGATCATGACGGGAGCATATCGGTTCGTGTCGTTTTGCCGTTGTAATCGCACTCAGCAGTTCCGATATGCAGCATATTGCCTGTGATGCCGAATGCAATTTCAAGACGGAGAAAAAAGGGGATTGTGGCCACAACTCTTGAATTTCCGTATCCGTCTCCGTATCATGCCCCGCATGCGCAAAGGTATCCGACAATTGTTTACTGCCTTGCTGATCCTGGCAATGATGCTGTCCGGGTTGCAATCTGTTGCTGTCGCTGAGATCAGTACAGCCGATGATGCAATGCACGTGAATGCAATGTCCATGGATCATGATTGCGCTGACTGCGATACCCAGGACTGTTGTATGACACAGACTTGTCAGATGACAGTCCATTGCGTTTCTTATGCTGCCATCCTGGGCAGGACTGCACTGCCAGCACATGACAAAAGTGGCAATCGCCTTCCCCGGTTGTTTCCGCCGGTTTTACCTCCTTCCCTGATTCCCACCATATACCGCCCACCCTGGGTCTGACTCCAATTTATCTTTGAATTCTGATTGACAGTCTTGGCGGACTGCATCAGGCATTGTTGTTTATACCTGCCGTTAGTTATGTTCAAGCTTGACGGTGGGAGAAAAACGGTTGGAGTTTTAGCATGAAAACTGACTATCAGAGGATGCGTATGCCGTGCATCCTTTTTCCCGTACTACTGATCCTGTTGTTGAGAACTGGTTTTGCTGTCGCTGACATGCCGGAAGTACTCGATATCCGCGAGGCGGAGCGCATCGCCCTGCAGCATGATCCCAAGCTACTTGCTGGCAAGGCGCGCGCAGAGGCGCTCGATGCCGATGCTGTCGCGGATGGACAACTGCCGGACCCCAAAATCCGCACCGGTTTGTACAACACCCCACTGGATGATTTTGATTTGCGTCGTGAACCCAGCACCCAGTTGAGATTTGGAATACAACAGACCTTTCCCCGCGGTGACACGTTGACATTCCGGCAGAAAAAAACCCTCGCCAAGGCAAAGGTAGAGCGGTTACGCACCACATTGGAATCATTGAAGATCCTGCGAAACGTGAGAAAGACCTATCTGGATGTCTATTATCAGGTGCAAGCGGCCGGGATAATCGAAAGCAGTCGTGAACTCTTCCAGAGTCTGACCGAAATCACTCAGGTTCAATATGGATCAGGTGGTTCGTCCCAGCAGGATGTATTGCGCGCTGAGCTGGAGCTTTCGCGACTGGATGACCGCCTCACCCAAGTAAAGACCGCAGAGGACGCCGCACGGGCAAAACTTTCTCGCTGGCTGGGAAAATCCGCATGGCTGGGACTAAAAAAAGAGCTGCCTGATGTTCCTGCAATAACGAACAAGACAGGTGTGGAAGCTTCCCTGAAACAGCATCCCGAAATTCTCCTGCAATCAGCAATCATCGAAATACACCAGCAAGCAATTGCCATTTCCCGGGAGCAGTACAAGCCTGGCTGGACGCTAGGCGTGGAATACCGCAAACGTTTTGGTGACAACCCGGATGATTCCAATCGTTCTGATATGGCCGCGCTCATGCTTACCGTCGATGTCCCACTGTTTGCAGAAAAACGCCAGGATAGCCGTCTGGCTGCAAGCCAGAAACGAGCCGATGCAGCCTATCTGGATAGAGAAAACAAATGGCGTCTGTTGCGTGAAGGCCTGGCTGCAGCCGATAGCAGAAGATTGCGTCTGGAAGAGCGCTTGCAGCGATATGAACAACGACTGATAAAAGAAGCTGAAGAGAATGCCCGCGCAGCTCTTTTGGCCTATCAGAGTCGCACCATTGAATTTACTGGCCTCATGCGTGCTCGTATCACCGAACTGGATGTCCATCTGCAGGCTTTGAAACTTCGTGTGGATCTTCTCAAGACTCATGCCGATCTGAACTACCTGGCAGCAGGAGAAAGCTCATGAAAAATAGTCTGTTCGCAATCCTTGTCGCCTTTTCAGGGACAGCAGTCATGCCTGCCCTGGCTGACGACAGTGGGGAAAAGAAAATTCTTTACTGGGTAGCGCCCATGGATCCTGGTTACCGTCGTGATGCGCCCGGAAAATCGCCGATGGGAATGGATTTGATACCCGTTTATGAAGATGCGGAAGCACAACAAAGTGATGTGCACATTTCTCCTGTCGTTGTACAGAATCTTGGCATCAGAACATCTACAGCCCACCTGGGAGAGTTGTCCCGCCTCATCGACACCGTTGGATATATCGGCTACGACGAATCCCGGCTCGCACACATTCACATGCGGGTATCAGGATGGATTGAAGGGCTGCGCGTAAGTTCGGAAGGAGAATCGGTAAAGCATGGACAGCGTCTGTTCAGTATTTACTCCCCGGATCTTGTTAATGCCCAGGAGGAATTTCTACGTTCTCTGAGCAGTGGGAACAAAGGGCTGATACAGGCCTCCAGAGAGAGGCTCAAGGCGCTGGGCATTGGCAATGGAGAGATAACTGCACTGGAAAAATACCGCAAGGTGCAACAAACCGTACCTGTGTATGCGCCGCAGGATGGGGTGGTATCAGAACTGAACGTGCGCGAAGGCATGTATGTAAAACCGGATTCCAACATCATGACTTTGGCGGATCTGTCCAGTATCTGGCTGATCGCCGAGGTATTCGAACGTCAGGCGGACTGGGTGCGCGTGGGAGACAAGGCGGAAATGACGATACCCTATCTTCCGGGAAAGGTGTGGCAGGGAAAAGTGGAATATATCTATCCCAGTCTGGATGCCAAAACGCGTACTTTGATGGCGCGGTTACGTTTTGACAATCCGGGTGAATCCCTTAAACCCAATATGTATGCCAGAGTAAAGCTTTATGCCAGTCCACGTAGCCGTGTACTGACCATCCCGATGGAGGCGCTGATTCGTACTGGCACCAGGGATAGGGTTATCGTTTCCCTGGGAGAAGGCCGCTTCAATGCCGTGGAAGTACTGACCGGTATCGAAAGCGAAGACAGGGTGGAAATTCTCGATGGATTGAGCCCCGGTGATACCGTTGTTGTCTCCGGCCAGTTCCTGCTCGACTCCGAAGCCAGCCTCAAGGGCAGTTTTAACCGCATGTCGGAACAGTCTGTGAAAGAATCTTCCGGATCAACGGATAAAGCATCGCGAGAAATGGCGAAGGGAAGGGGGCGTATTGTCAGCCTCTTGCCGGAGCAGCATATGATCAAACTCAAGCACGATCCAATTCCTGCCCTGCAATGGCCCGCCATGGAAATGATGTTCATTCTGGACGACCGGATCGACGTCACCGCCTTTGCCGAAGGAGATGAAGTGATTTTTGAATTGGCAAAGCGTGGCAATGATTTTCATGTGCTCTCCCTCAAAGCGGTGCAAGGGGAGGGAAAACCATGATTCAGTCGATCATTGAATGGTCCTTGCGCAATCGTTTCATGGTGATTCTCCTCACTCTGATCGTCACCGGTTGGGGAATATATTCGGTAAAGAATACGCCACTGGATGCAATACCTGACCTGTCAGATGTCCAGGTCATTATCAAGACCAGTTTTCCCGGACAGGCGCCTCAAGTAGTGGAAGATCAGGTTACTTATCCACTTACCACAGCAATGTTGTCGGTACCCAAGGCAATAAATGTGCGGGGTTATTCTTTCTTTGGTGACTCCTACATATACGTCATATTCGAAGATGGCACTGATCCATACTGGGCGCGTTCCCGCGTTCTCGAATATCTCAGCCAGGCCGAGAGCAAATTGCCTCCGGACGCAAAACCGGAACTGGGACCAGATGCAACTGGTGTGGGATGGATCTTTGAATATGCCCTCGTTGATCGAAACAACCGGCATGATTTGTCCCAGCTACGCAGCCTGCAGGATTGGTACCTGAAATTTGAATTGCAGACAGTTCCCGGCGTGTCTGAAGTGGCTACCATCGGCGGCATGGTAAAGCAGTATCAGGTGGTGGTTGATCCGGATGGTTTACGAGCCTACGGATTGAATCTCTCCCAGATCCGCAAAGCCATACAGCAGGGCAATCGGGAAAGTGGTGGATCCGTTATCGAGATGGGGGAGGCCGAGTACATGATTCGAGCCACCGGGTATATCGACAGTATCGAGGATCTGCGGGAGATTCCTCTGGGCATGAGCCGCATGGGAGTGCCCATTACCCTGAAGGATGTGGCTCAGGTGCGTTTGGGCCCACAGATGCGCCGGGGTGTAGCAGAGCTCAACGGGGAGGGTGAAGTTGTTGGTGGCGTGATTATTATGCGCTTTGGTGAAAATGCCTTGTCAGTCATTTCCAATACCAAAAAGAAGTTGCGAGAGCTGGCCAGGGGGTTGCCGGAAGGAGTCGAGATTGTACCGACTTATGACCGTTCCGGATTGATTCACAGAGCGGTTGAAACCCTGGATGGCAAGTTGCTGGAAGAATTCATCGTGGTAGCGGTTGTGTGTGCAGTATTCCTCTTTCATCTGCGTTCTGCTTTGGTCGTCATTTTGTCGCTTCCGGTTGGTATTCTGGTAGCTTTCATCATTATGGAGCGCATGGGAATCAATGCCAACATCATGTCACTTGGAGGCATTGCCATCGCCATTGGCGCCATGGTGGATGCTGCCATCGTAATGATCGAGAATGTCCACAAGCATGTCGAAAAAACGCCGTTAACAAACGATAATCGTTGGGCAGTCATGGCTCAGGCCGCCACTGAAGTCGGGCCTCCGCTGTTTTTTTCCTTGTTGATTATTACCTTGAGCTTTCTTCCTGTGTTTACTCTGGAGGCTCAGGAAGGAAGGCTGTTCGCCCCCTTGGCCTATACCAAGACGTTTGCCATGGCAGCGGCGGCAGGACTGTCCATTACCCTGGTGCCGGTTCTGATGGGCTACTTTATTCGCGGCCATATCACTGCGGAAGAAAAGAACCCCGTTAACCGCCTTCTGATTGCCGTTTACCGGCCTGTCATTCATCTCGTGCTGAAAATCCCCCGGATATTGGTGGTGCTGACACTGGTGCTTATCGTGGCGGGCTTCTGGCCGCTGGATCGAATTGGCAGTGAGTTCATGCCCGATCTGGATGAAGGAGATCTCCTCTACATGCCGAGTGCCTTTCCTGCTGTTTCCATTGGGAAGGCGCAGCAGTTGTTGCAGCAGACGGATAAACTCATCAAAACCGTGCCGGAAGTAAAACGTGTGTTTGGCAAGATAGGACGCGCCGATTCAGCTACGGATCCTGCTCCCCTGACCATGGTAGAGACCACAATTCAGCTCAAACCAAGAAACGAATGGCGCCCCGGAATGACCATGGAAAAACTCAAGCAGGAACTGGATCAGCTGGTGAAATTTCCCGGTCTGACAAATGCATGGGTGATGCCGATAAAGAATCGTATTGATATGCTTGCTACAGGGATCAAGACGCCGGTAGGGGTAAAGATTGCCGGCCCTGATCTCAAAGTGATACAGCGGCTTGGCAAGCAGCTTGAAACTGTCATCCAGCAGGTTCCAGGCACAGTGAGTGTATATTCGGAACGAGTGGCTGGAGGTCGTTACGTAACCGTGGACATCAAGCGCAAGGCGGCAGCCCGTTTCGGCCTGAATATCGCCGATGTTCAGGATGTGGTGCGTACGGCACTCGGTGGTATGCGAGTCGCCCAATCGGTAGAAGGACTGGAACGCTATCCGATCAATGTCCGCTATCCTCGTGAAACCAGGGATTCCCTTGAAAAGATCCGCAATCTGCCGGTAGTGACTCCTGCAGGGGCGCATATCCCGCTGGCTGAAGTTGCGGATATTCGAGTTGAATCTGGTCCCGGCATGATCAAGACCGAGAATGCCCGGCTGAATGGCTGGACCTATATCGATATCCAGGGCCGGGATCTGGGCTCTTATGTGGTTGATGCGCAGAAGGCAGTGGCGGATCATCTGGATCTGCCGCCTGGGTATTCCGTTTCCTGGTCAGGGCAATATGAATACATGATGCGCGCCAAGGAAAAGCTGTCCATGGTGGTGCCGGTAACTCTTGTCATTATCGTGTTGCTGCTCTACCTGAACTTCCGAAACTTTACCGAGGTGTTGATTATCATAGGTACCTTGCCTCTTGCGTTGGCCGGTGGAATCTGGCTCCTCTACCTTCTGGATTACAACATGTCCGTGGCCGTTGGCGTAGGCTTTATCGCCCTGGCAGGTGTATCTGTGGAGATTGGTGTGGTCATGCTGGTTTATCTGAATCAGGCTTTGCGGCGTATTACTGATGAAGCGGCCCGCCAAGGCAGAAAACTCAATCGGGACGATGTGCGTGACGCAGTAGTGGAAGGTGCGTTGTTACGAGTCCGTCCCATCATGATGACTGTAGCCGCCATTATTGCTGGACTTCTGCCTATCATGCTTGGCGGGGGCACGGGGTCTGAAGTCATGCGCCGTATCGCTGCGCCCATGATAGGTGGAATGGCAAGCGCTACTGTTCTTACCCTAATCGTTTTGCCGGCGGTTTTTCTTATCTGGAAACAGAGAGGGATAGTCGTCGATCCCAAGGAGAATGGAAAATGAGTTTTGCAAAGATAACGGCCATTGTGCGGCCATCAGCAGTAACAGCCATTGAGGAGAAACTGCATGAGGCCGGGGTACCGGGAATGAGTGTCAGCCACGTAAAAGGCTATGGAGACTATGCGGATTTTTTTCGTAATGACTGGATGGTCTCTCATGTGCGGATAGAAGTCTTTCTTTCTGCCTCACGGGCAGAGGCAGTGGCTGAACTTATTATGGAAGCGGCCCATACCGGTTTGGATGGCGATGGTCTGGTGGCTATCGTTCCGGTATCCGCCATCTATCACATTCGCACCAGAAAGCGTTGTCAGGAAGATGTCTGTTGAATAACGCCTGAAATTCCCATAGTTCAATAAGAGGTGAGTAACATGAAACAAAAAATCTTTTTCTATATTTCCCTTGCGCCGGTATTGGTCATGTCTGCTTGCAGTGATGATTCGCCGGACAAAAACAAAACAATGGTGGCTCAGGGTCCGGTGTCCGCCATCCACAAATCCATGCAGCCCGTCGCGCCGGTAAAGCGCTGGTACAGTGAAGAGCAGGTAGTTCAGGGCAACCAGCTGTTTCAGCAAAATTGCGCTCAATGTCACAAGCCGGATGCTTCCGGCGATCCCAACTGGAAACAGGTGAATGCCGAAGGCAAGCTTCCTCCACCCCCGTTGAATGGCACTGCGCATGCCTGGCATCATCCTCTTCCCTTGTTGCAGCAGGTTGTGCGCCGGGGAGGTATTCCCATGGGCGGCAGCATGCCGGCTTTTGCTGACAAACTCACTACAGAACAAATCAACGATATACTGGCTTGGGTACAATCCCACTGGCCTGATGCCATCTATGCCAAATGGGCGCAGATGAATGCACAAGCGGCCCGCAGAAAGCAGGGCTGAATGTCTCGAAAGAGGGAATCCACCAGGAGAGATAAAATGTATTACTTTTCCACCCGCGTACGTGGTAATTTTTCTGATGTTGAACAACAGGTAATCGACGCGCTGAAAACCGAAGGTTTTGGGGTGCTCACGGAAATCGATATCAAGGCAACCCTGAAAGCCAAGCTGGATGTGGATTATCGACCTTATCGAATACTCGGCGCATGCAATCCGCCCTTGGCCAATCAGGCCCTGCAGGCAGAGCCGGACATTGGTTTGCTGTTGCCCTGCAATGTGGTGGTACGCGAGGAGAAGGATGGCGATATCACGGTATCCTTCATGGATCCTGCCGCCGTGCTGACCTTGGTCGATCATCCAGAAATAGCTGACCTCGCTGCCCTGGTAAAAGCCAAACTGGAAAAGGTAAGGAACAGTCTTGGTGGCGGTTGAGATTGATCCAGCTTGCATTACAGGCAGCGGTAATCAGCCGGGAACCGGCAGATGAACAGGCCTTTGGCGGAGAAGTAGTTGCAGGCCCGATGGCGAAATGATCTGCTGAACATTTACCAGGCCGCGCTTGACCGGGTTGCCGGCGACCGGGCGGTAATGAACTGGCTGATGCAGCATGATCCAGCCCCCAAGCCGCAGGCGGTAGTGTCCATAGGCAAGGCTGCGGCAGCCATGATGCGAGGCGCGCAAACGGCGCTTGGACAGCGCTTGGCGGCAGGGCTGGTGCTTACCCGGCATGGGCACGGGGATTCCCGTCTGGACAAATATGGCCAAATTCTTCAGTTTGAATCAGCCCATCCCATCCCGGATGCCAGCAGCCTGGAGGCGGGACATCTTCTGCTGGAGTTCATTGCCCGGCAGCCCGCGCAGTATTCCCTGCTCTTCCTTCTCTCGGGCGGAGCGTCCAGCCTGGTTGAGGTTTTGCCCCCTGGCTGTGAACTGGCGGATCTGCAATTCCTGAATCAATGGTTGCTGGCAAGCGGGCTGGACATAAGAACCATGAACCTGGTGCGCAGCCGTTGTTCCCGAATCAAGGCGGGTCAGTTGCGACATTTTCTTGACGAGCGACAGGCCCGGGTGCTGCTCATTTCCGATGTGCCGGGAGATGACCCTGCCTTTGTCGGTTCCGGACTGTTGCATGCATTTCCTCCTGCCCGCTTGCCGCAAGAGCTGCCTTCTGCGCTCAATCGTCTGATGAGCGAGCCAGCGGAATACAGAGGAAGAGATATTCCTCATCATCTTGTGGCAACCAATTCGGATGCCCGGCACGCAGCCGCCAACGCAGCGCAAAAACTGGGTTACTCTGTCACCATCGATTATCCTTTTTTTGATCATGACGCGGAACAAGTGGGGCGGGCTTTTGCCCGGCAATTGCAAAATGCCAGGCCTGGGGTGCATATTCTGGGCGGAGAAAGTACCGTCAGACTGCCGTCATCTTCCGGTCGTGGTGGAAGAAACCAGCACCTGGCGCTGGCAGCCGCCGGTGCAATAAGGGGCAGAAAAGATCTTTTGATTCTGGCCGCCGGTACGGATGGCACGGACGGGCAGAGCGAAGATGCCGGTGCTGTCGTGGATGGCGGCACCTGGGATCGTGCGCGTGAAGCAGGTTTCGATCCCATTCGCAATCTGCAGCAAGCTGACAGCGGTAGTCTTCTGGAAGCCACCGGGGACTTGATCCATACCGGCCCGACCGGAACCAACGTCATGGACCTGCTGATTGGTCTGCGTGTGCCTGCTACAATCAGTACATGATCGTCAACATTCAACAGCGAAGCCTGGAGTGCCTCCTGGAAAAGAGTCCGGATGCAAAGATGCGCTGTGTCAATGTGTTGTGGCAGGACTTTGAGCAAGATACTCTGGAACTGCGCTGGCCGAAAAACCTGCAGGACATGACGGAAGCAGGGCGTCCGGAATATCCGCGGCTGGTTCCCCCCCGTGAGCTGCCCCGGCGACGGCTGGGAAGCAGTCAGGGACAGGCTGCCATGTTGCATGCAATTGCGCATATTGAATTCAATGCCATCAATCTTGCCCTGGATGCCGTATGCCGTTATTCCGGTCTGCCCCGGGAGTTCTATGCGGATTGGCTGAAAGTGGCCGCCGAAGAAGTCTATCACTTCGGTCTGGTGCGCCAGCGACTGCGGGATCTGGGGCATGAGTATGGCGACTTTGTTGCCCACAATGGCCTATGGGAGCTTGCCCGCAGAACCGCGCATGATCCTCTCATACGCATGGCAATGGTTCCCCGGGTCATGGAAGCCCGTGGCCTGGATGTTACTCCGGACATCATGCGCAAGTTCGCCGGGATCGGCGACAAGGAAAGCGTGGATGTGCTGAAAATCATTCTGCGCGACGAGGTGGGGCACGTGGAAGCCGGCTCCCGCTGGTTTCATTATCTGTGCGAGCAGAGAGGGTTGGACAGCGAATCCACCTATTTTTCTCTTATCGATGAATATCTGACGGGGCACATAAGCTGCCCCCTGCACAAGGAGGCACGAAAGGCCGCCGGCTTTTCCGTGTCGGAACTGGAACATCTGGAGGCAATGTGCGCAAACTGATATCGATCTGTTTACTTGGTATTCTGTCCTCTCCCTTATGGGCTGGAGAAGCCGATCTGCTGGTTTACAAGGTTCAGGAACCGGGAGTGGAGACCTATATCAGCCGTATCCTGGTTACCCCTGCTTATCTGCGCATGGATGAAGGCGGCAGCCAGGAAGGCTACACCCTGTATGATCGCAAGAGCGGACTGATATACAACGTCGATCCGGAAGCCGAGACGGTCATTGTTTTCGAACCGCCTGATTTGCAGCCCACGCCACCGGATGAGATGAAGCTGGAGCTTAAGCGCGAGGTGGAAACCAAGGCTCCATCCGTGGAAGGAAAAAAGCCTGTCAGCATCAAACTGATCACCAACAACAAGACTTGCAGGGAACTGCTGGTTATTCAGGGAAGCATGACGGACGCGGTAGCGGCGCAAGCGGAACTCTACAAGGCGCTGGCCAGAATCCAGTATCCCAGCGCATACATGCCGGGCACGCAAATGAGCGAATGTGAGTTGGCCGAGTATGTCTATGCACCACAGAGAGCCTGGGAACAGGGTCTGCCCTTGTGGGACATCATGGGAGAAAAACGCCGCTTGCTGGTGGACTTTCGCCACAAGTTTTCTGTCGAAGACGGAACCTTCAAAGTGCCGGAGGAGTATGAGCGAATCGTGCCACCGGCTTTTACAGGTCGTTGATGTCTTTCCGCCACTTGTTGCCGGTCAGACATCAGATGCTAAGGTTTTTCAGCTCTCCAGTGGCGCTGTCTAGACTCAGGGCGAATGATTGCTGATCTTTCCAGTCCGCCAGCACGGCGCGCAGGGCAGGTTGTCCATCCAGGTGAAAAGCATGCATGGCGGGGCGGTGGGTATGTCCGTGAATCATGCGCTGCAGGCCATGCCGACGCAGGGCGGCCTCTACAGCTGTCTGGTTTACATCCATGATATCTCCGGATTTGATGGCTATGGCTTCACCGCTCATGTGTCGGATTTCTGCTGCCTTTTCCAGCCGCTGCGGAATACTCATGGCCATGGCCTGAATTCTGAAGGCTTCACTGCGAAATATCTGTCTTGCGCGCTGGTAGTCTGTGTCATCCGTACACAGCTGATCGCCGTGCAGCAACAGCCAGGACCCGGATTCAGTTTGCAGAACATATTCCTCCGGGAGCAGAACCAGGCCGGTTTCCCGGGCAAAATCTTCACCGATGAGAAAATCCCGGTTGCCATGCAGAAAAGAAACCAGTGTATGCTGGCTGAGAGCAGCAAGCTGCTTTTTTATCTCGGCTGCGAAAGGGGAGGGATCGTCATCACCTATCCAGGCGTCGAACAGATCACCCAGAATATACAGCGCATCGGCGGTTTTCGCCCTTTCCTGGAGAAACGTCCGGAAGCGCGCGTTCAGCACGGGCGTTTGCGCAGAAAGATGCAGATCGGATATGAACAGAAGTTGCGGCATGGGCAGATGGCGGGGCCACAAGCCCCGCCGGGAGAAGATGTTTAGGAACCTCTGATTAAATCTGAGCGAAGCAGATTGCGATTCAAAATGTTCCGATACAAGGCGCAAATCGCACGTAATAGCCCGCTATTGCGAAGATTTGCAACGCAGTAGCGGGGCATTTTGGGTGCAAGATGCGAGTTCATGATTTAATCAGAGGTTCCTTTATTCGCCAACTTGAGCTTTTTCTATGATGACAGGTTCCACAGGCACGTCTGAATGACCGGCCTTGTTGCCGGTTGCGACTTTTTCGATCTTGTCCACCACATCCGTGCCATCCACAACCTTGCCAAACACGGCATAACCCCAGCCGTCCTGTCCGGGGTAGTCAAGAAAACCGTTGTCCTTGGTGTTGATGAAGAACTGGGCGCTGGCGGAATGCGGATCCATGGTGCGCGCCATGGCAATCGAGTATTTGACATTGCTCAGGCCATTCTTGGCTTCGTTTTCGATGGGATCGCGAGTGGCTTTCTGCATCATGTCGGGCATGAATCCGCCCCCCTGAATCATGAAACCGGGAATGACCCGGTGAAAGATCAGGCCGTCATAGAAGCCGTCTTCCACATATTGTTTGAAGTTGGCGCTGCTGATGGGGGCGTTTTCCTCGTCCAGTTCGATGACGATATCGCCCAGATTGGTTTTCAGGGTAATCATTGTTGGGTTTCCACGCGTTTGATTGATTTGATGAAGATGGTTTCCACCGGCACATCCCGACGACCGTGCTTGACGCCTGTGGGGGTAGCGGCAATCGCATCCACGACATCCATGCCCTTGGTTACCTTGCCGAATACGGCATAACCGCCATAGTTGGGATAGTCCAGATTGGGGTTGTCCTTGTGGTTGATGAAGAACTGGCTGGTGGCTGAATTCGGTTCACTGGTGCGTGCCATGGCGATGGTGCCACGCTTGTTGCTCAGCCCGTTGTTCGCCTCGTTCACTATCGGTTCATGGGTGCTTTTCTTTTGCATGTCTTCCGTCAGTCCGCCACCCTGAATCATGAAACCGGATATCACCCGGTGAAAGATGGTGTTGTCATAGAATCCCTCGTCCACGTAACGCAGAAAATTGGCCACGCTGGCAGGCGCCTTGTCGGCATCCAGAGCCAGTTCAATATTGCCCTTGCTGGTTTCCATAAGTACCTTTACCTCTTCCGCCATGACGGGAACGTTCAGGATCAGTACCAGAATCAGTGATAGCAGAAAACGCTGCATGTTTGTCTTGCTCCGATTGAAAAACAGGCGCCTATGATACAACTGTGCTCCATGGAAAGCATAGGGTAAAATTGCCGGATTCCATACCATACCATTGGCAAGCGACTCATGAGCCTCCGGATTTACAACGATCTGCATAACAGAAAGGAAGAATTTCAGCCTATCGAACCCGGAAAGGTGCGCATGTATGTCTGCGGCATGACCGTGTACGACTATTGTCATCTTGGACATGCACGCATGATCGTGGTCTTCGATGTGGTATATCGCTATCTCAGGTACAGAGGCTACGATGTCACCTATGTACGAAATATTACCGATATCGACGACAAGATCATCCAGCGGGCAAATGAACGGGGTGAACCCTTCACCGAACTGACCGGACGATTCATCGATGCCATGCATGAAGACCTGTCTGCCCTGGGCGTGCAGGAACCGACCATGGAGCCGCGTGCAACCGAGCATATTCCGGAGATTCTGGAAATGATTCAGAAACTCATCGACAACGGCCATGCCTACGTCACCGACAGTGGTGATGTCTATTACTCGGTAACCAGTTTTCCCGAATACGGCAAGCTCTCCGGCAAGAGCATCGAGGATTTGCAGGCCGGCGCCCGGGTCGAATCCAGCGAGGAAAAGCGCGATCCCCTGGACTTTGCCTTGTGGAAGGCAGCCAAGCCCGATGAGCCTGCCTGGGATTCCCCCTGGGGAAAAGGACGACCAGGCTGGCATATCGAATGTTCTGCCATGTCCACCCGGGCACTGGGAGATACTTTCGATATTCACGGTGGTGGCGCGGATCTTGCTTTTCCTCATCACGAAAACGAGATTGCCCAGTCGGAAGGCGCTACCTGCCATCACTTTGTGAACTACTGGATGCACAACGGTTTCGTACGTGTGAACGACGAGAAGATGTCCAAATCCCTGGGTAATTTCTTCACCATTCGCGAAATCATGCAGCATTACCGGCCAGAGGAGATACGTTACTTCATTCTTACCAGCCATTACCGCAGTCCGCTGAACTATGATGAAGAGCATCTGCTCAACGCGCGGCAGGCGCTGAACCGCTTCTATACCGCCATGCGTGGCTTGCCTGAAGCCGAACCTGGTGAGGCAGAACAATGGATGGATGCCTTCAACAAAGCCATGGACGATGACTTCAACACCCCGGAAGCCCTGGCGGCCATGTTTGAGCTGGTGCGTGAGATCAACAAGGCACGCAATGAGGATGAAGCCAGGGCGGCGCGCATGTCCGCCAGCCTGAAACAGATGGGTGCTGTGCTGGGAATACTCCAGGATGATCCTGAACAATGGCTGCGTGGCGGAGCAGGGGAGGGCTTGTCGGACGAGGAAATCGAGAGCCTTATCCAGCAACGTCTGGATGCGCGCAAGTCAAAGAACTGGGCGGAGGCCGACCGCATCCGGGACGAACTCAAGGCAAAGGGTGTAATCCTGGAAGATGGCGCGGGCGGCACCACCTGGAGACGTGAATCATGATGGAAGAGGAACGGGGGTTTCGCATCTATTACTGTGATTTCGTGCATGATTCCGCCATCAGTTCATCCAAGCCGGAATTTCTGGCAGCGGATCGGCTGGTGCCTCTGGCGGAGCACCTGCTGGCGGCCCAGGACAACTATCTGGGCGTTCTGGATGCAAATGACAACATTCTGCAGTTCTATATGTCCGGCAAGGAGATGGTCGTGGAGTTGTTGTATCCCGATGCGCAGGGCATGATGCAGTGCAAGCTGCCCCTGGAAAAAGGCATGCAACTGCTGGCCAGCCTCCCGGATGAGTTCAGTGAACAACTGTTGCCTGGTGCGGCCTATATCGGATAGTTTCGGTTGGCGGCTATGGGGAACCTCGAAAAATTCCTTCCATGGAATTCTTCTCGTCGCAAAA
>JALSQZ010000101.1 GCA_026985055.1 Sedimenticola sp.
AAGGCATGCAACTGCTGGCCAGCCTCCCGGATGAGTTCAGTGAACAACTGTTGCCTGGTGCGGCCTATATCGGATAGTTTCGGTTGGCGGCTATGGGGAACCTCGAAAAATTCCTTCCATGGAATTTTTCTCGTCGCAAAAAAATGCAAATTCCTCTTTGCTTACATTTTCAATCACTTGTGGTGATCGAAAATGCTGGGACATCCCTGTTCCACTCGGCCATCTCGATTTTTCGAAATGCCCTATAGAAAGGATTTCAGTTCCTCTGCAAGCAGCCCGGCAAGAGATACGGCATTGGTAGGATGAGGAATGGCATCACAACTCCAGATATTCGTCACCCCGGCGTCGTACAGTTCACGAAGGGCATTGTCGACAAACAGGGCGTGGGTTACGAGAACAGAGATGGAAGCAGGATCATGAGCCTGCAACAGGCTTGCCGCCTCCAGCAGGGTCTTGCCCGTGCTGGCCACGTCATCCACCAGCACCAGGTTGCGTCCGGCAAAGCCACAGTCGGGCATGCTGATTTTTACCTCCCGATCTCCCAGGCGCTGCTTTTCCGCTACCGCGTAGTCGAAACCAAAGTGTGATGCGATTGCCGCCACCCACTGCTCGGATTCACCATCCGGGCCAACAAGAAAAGGCGCCTCTACATTGTTTTGCAGAAAGTGCGCCATGGGGTCGGTTGCGGTAAGGTTGATGGCGGGATCCACGGGTACCGCATCCGACAAGCTATGTATCCGGTGCAAGTGAGCATCCACAGTGAGCAGGGCATCGAAGTGCGCAGCGAGACAGGCGCCGATGATGGGCTGACTGACGACTTCTCCGGCATGGAAAGCCTTGTCCTGGCGCATGTAGCACAGATAGGGGGCTACCAGGCACAGCTTTTTGGCTCCCAGTTTGCGCGCCCCGGCAGCAGCCAGAATGAGTTCGATCAGCTTGTCATTGGGATGATCCAGACTGCGTACCAGAACAATTTGTTCGGGCAGTATTCCCGGTAGGGTTACCTTGCTCTCACCATCAGGAAAATGATGGATATCCAGAACGGAAAAGGGCAGGCCGGTCGCCTGCGCCAGGCGCTCGGTCTGATCGGCATACTCGGGAAAACCGAGCATCAGGGTGTCGGCGTTCATTGTGTCATCCTATGCTGTAACCGTTGTTCTGTTCGATGGCATTGCGGGCAAACTGATAGTCTGCGCGAAACTCGGCATGCAAGGTGTACAGGGGGGTTCCCTTGCGCACCCTGTCATTCAGTTTGCAGTGCAGATCCACTCCTGCCGCCTTGTCCATGGGAGCGCCGGCAAGACGGGCAATACGGGCAATCTGCAGGTTGTCTATGGCCATCACCACGCCATCCGCCGGTGCTGGAACCGGGTATTGCAATGCGGCCGTTTTCGGCTTGATCTGGCTGGCGCCCTGAGCCGCAATGATGTCCTGCATTTTCTGCCAGGCGCGTCCGGATTCGAGAAGGTCTCGCGCCAGGTGATAGCCTTGACCACCACGCACATCGGCATCGAATTCCAGAATACGTCCCGCAAGCTGAAGAGATTTTTCCTTCAGGTCGATGGGAGCCAGCGGATCGTTTTGCAGCACCCGCAGCACATCGCGGGCTTCCAGAGCCGGCCCTACGCCATTGCCAATGGGCTGGCGGCCATCAGTGATGACAACTTCCAGTTCCAGGCTGCTGCGGTCGCCCACATACTCGAAAAGCTTGCGCAGGCGCAGTGCTTCGGCCTGGGTGCGCACCTTGGCACTGGGGCCCACGGGAATATCGATGAGCAAATGGGTGGAGCCGGCGGCAATTTTTTTTGACAGTATGGATGCGATCATCTGCCCCTTGGAGTCCAGAGACAAGGGCCGCTCCACGGAAATGAGAATGTCATCCACCGGCGATAATCGTGCAGTGCCGCCCCAGGCAATGAACCCCCGTTGCTGCCGTACGATTTGGCGCAGCTCACCGGGTTCCAGGTTGACCTTGCACAGGGTTTCCATGGTGTCGGCTGTTCCGGCAGGGGAGGTGATGGCGCGGCTGGAAGTTTTTGGCATGAGCATGCCATGGGCGGCTACGATGGGCACAATAAGCATGGTGGTACGGTTGCCTGGAATACCGCCGATGCAGTGTTTGTCCACTACCAGGGATTCCCCCCAGTCCAGGCGTTCACCGGTTTCCACCATGGCTTCGGTTAGAAACAACATCTCGTCCCGCTCCATGCCGGATTCGGCGCAGGCCACCAGGAATGCCGCGATCTCGATCTTGGAATAGCGATTGTTGACGATGTCTTCACAGATATGCAGGAATTCAGTGCGATCCAGAGGCTCTCCGGCAATTTTTCTGTGTACCGCTTCGAGGGAATCGGGAGGAGTAGCGTGGTCTATGTATACAGCCGTTCCTTCCGCCACATCCAGCTGGGCGAAGGTCTGTTCACTCAATCCCAGTTCATCAGGCGCAAGACAATTTTCATCATCGACGATATTGAGAACGGCCACCACGGGCGATTTTTCCGGGCCGTCGCGTACTTCTATCTTGTTCAGCGCCTGAAAACCTTCACTATGATAGAGAGGACAGTCCCGGTGCAGGTAGGCCACGTTCTCCTTATAGGTGTCGATGGCAACCTTGCGCAGTTTCAATGATGTCATGAGAATGGCTCCAGCAGGGGCTCAATCAACTGATCATAGTGTATTCTGTTTCCCTGTTCAGTGTGAATCATCAAGTCATGCCGCGCAATGTCATAGATGTTCAGGTCATTTGGGCAGATATTTGTTTTGATTGTCTGCATAATGTATTCAATACGGAATTCAACAGCCTGGATAACGAGGTGCAGTCATGTTTCAGTTCATTCCCGTTGCGGACAACAACATTTTTGCCGTCAGGGCCAGCGGCAAACTGACGGATGCGGACTATCGTCAGTTTTTGCCACAGCTGGAGGATCTCATTCAGCAACATCGTCCCATATCCCTGTTGCTGGAATTGGAGGATTTCCATGGCTGGGAGCCAAAGGCCGTATGGGACGACTTCAAGTTCGGTATGGCTCATGACAAGGATTTTGAACGAATCGCCATTGTCGGTGAGAACAGCTGGCAGAAATGGATGGCCACCCTGGGTAACGCCTTTACCGACGCCCGGGTGCGGTTTTTCACCCGGGAGCAGTTACAGGAAGCCTGGGACTGGTTGCGGGAAAGCCAAAACAACACCAGTGATTTCGCAACACAGGATGAGACGGAAAGTGAGGAACCTCCCCCCTGGAAACACATTCTGGTGGCAATGGATTTTTCTCCCCTTTCACGAATGGCCCTGAATCGGGCTTTGCAACTGTGTCGTTCCCATGGTGCGCAACTATCATTGATCCATGCAGTGGAAGTAAGCGCCATGCTGATGCCAGACTACGACGTACTGGTGACAGCGCCCCTGGAATACCTTGATTTCGATCAGCAGCGTTTTGATCAGGCAGTGGCGGCGCTCAACAGTCTGGCCAAGAGCCTGAATTGGAATAAGGTTCAGGCAGATGTCATCTGGGGCGCGCCAAAATCCGCCGTGTTGTCTTATGCCGAGGCTCAGAATGCGGATCTGATCGTGGTTGGCTCCCATGGGCGACATGGATTCGCCCGCTTGTTGGGTTCTACTGCTTCTGCAATCGCCAATAGTGCAAGGACGGATGTGCTGCTTGTGAGACAACCTTATCACCTGCGATGAGCAGAGCCATTTTGCTGCCAACCGCAGCCGGGAAAAAGAATAATGTATAAATCATCAGCTGGTAAACCCATAGGATTCTGGTCCGCCGTTTCCATGGGTATTGGCGCCATGGTGGGGGCGGGGATCTTTGCTCTGCTGGGGGAGGCCAGCGCCATTTCCGGAAGCGCCGTATATATCTCCTTCATCATCGGTGGCATCATCGCCTTGTTCAGTGGCTACTCTCTGGGAAAACTGGGCGCGAGATATCCTTCGGCCGGCGGCATCGTGGAATATTTGGCCCAGGCCTGGGGTACGGGGTTCCTTACTGGCGCCATGAGTATCATGCTCTACCTGGCTGCGGTGGTGTCGCTAAGCCTGATTGCCAAGGCTTTTGGCAACTATGCCTATACCTTTCTGCCCAAGGGCGCCCCTGTGTTGTGGCACCATGTATTTTCAGTGGGAATCGTGCTCTTGTTCGTCTTTATCAACCTGCGTGGCGCGAAGGATGTGGCCATCTGGGAAAGAATCACCGTGGCGGTAAAATTTTCGGTGTTGAGCATGCTTGCCGTTGCGGGCATTGTGTTTCTCAAACCGGAACTGCTCTCACCACAACTCTACCCTCCGGTAAAAGACATCTTTTTCAGTCTCTCCATCACCTTTTTTGCCTATGAAGGATTTCGGGTGATCACCAATACCGCAGAAGACATGCCGAACCCGGCCCATACCCTGCCCAGGGCCATGGTGACTGCCATTCTGCTGGTCATGTTGCTCTATGTTGCCGTGGCTTTTGCCGTTTTTGGCAACCTGCCAACAGAAAAAGTCATTGCCTCCCGGGATTACGCCCTGGCGGAAGCGGCCCTACCCATTTTCGGGCATCTGGGTTTTGTTGTTGTAGCTGTCGCGGCACTGATATCCACAGCCTCTTCAATCAATGCCAACCTGTATGCCGTTACCAATGTTACCTATCAGCTGGCCAAGGACGGTGAGCTGCCCGTGGCCTTTGGCCGCCCCATTGGGCACAGTCGGGAAGGCCTGGTGATCAGCGGGTTTCTGGTAATCCTGCTGTCCCTGTTGTTCGATTTGTCCCAGATCGCGGCGATTGGTTCCATTTCCATTCTGTTCGTGCATGCGGTTACCCACCTGGGACATTTGCGTCTCGTGGGGAAAACCGGTGCATCACGCCTGCTGGTTGGGCTGGCGGCTGTTTTGTCCCTGCTGGCCATGGGGCTGGCTTTGGTCTATGTAAGCCACAGAGGCGGGAATGTGATACAGGTTCTGTTGGGGTTTGTATCGGTGGCGGCAATCACGGAGCTGCTGTTGCAGAAGATCAACCACCGCAGAGTACGTCCACGCATCCCGCTATGATCTCTTTCTGAGAAACACTCGCCGACGGCTGAACAAAAGTTCCGCTGCTACCACTACCAGGTAGATGCCGGCAATCCAGTACAGGCTGCGGGGCGATGAGCGCCAAAGATAGGCCAGCAGGGTAATCCAGGAAGTCATGCTCAGAATCAGGCCGAGCAGGGGAGTCCATGAGTTGCCGGGAATGGTTTTTCGCATATGCCAGGCTGAGAGGTTGATAGCGGCGAATACCAGCAGAAACGTCGAACTGGCAAAAGAAGAAATGATGGTCAGATTCGCCAGATTGACAAAAGCCAGGGTGCAGGCGGTAATGGCAATGAGGCTCACCCATGGAATGTTGTTCTGTTTGCGACGGAAACCGAATACTGCAGGCAAGGCATCCTCGGTTGCCATAACCATTCCCAGGCGGGCGGTACCGAACATGGTGGCATTGATCGCTGAAGCGGTAGAAAACAGTGCCGCCAGGCCAATCAGCAGAAAGCCTGCTTCTCCCAGGAAGGGTTTTGCCGCTTCTGCCAAGGCATATTCACCATACTTCCGGATTTCATCCGGAAGCAGATTGCCTACCGCCACCAGGGATACCAGTACATAGATAAAAGTGGTGATGGCAATGGACCAGAGAATTCCCCGGCGGAGATTGCGTTGGGGCTGCTCCATTTCGTTTACGGCATTGGGGATCAGTTCAAACCCCTCATAGGCGACAAATATCAGCGCGGCTCCCATGATCACGCCCAGACCACCCTGATTGAATAACGGCAGCAAGTGGTCGCTTTTCACATAGAACAGGCCGATGATGGCGAACAGGGCGAGGATCAGTATCTTGATGGTGACGATGAGCAATTCACTGCTGCCACTGGCTTTTACTCCATAAAGGTTCACGCCAAGAAATGACAGCAATACAAGTGATTCCAGCAAATGATGCATGGCTGGGTTCTGTCCGCCATTGTCTCCCAGCATGGCCGATCCATACACGCCGAAGGTATAGGCATACAGCGCCATGGTGCCTACATAGCCCACCAGCAGCAACCAGCCGCCTATGCCGGCGATATTGGGGCTGCGAAATGCTTTTTCCAGATAGGTGAAGCTTCCGCCGTCGGACTGAAAGTGCAATCCCAGGCGGGAATAGGAAAGACCGGTGAGCAGGGCGATGATACCGCCCAGGGCAAAGGCAATGGGCGCCGCATGTCCGGCCTGGGCGATGGCCAGTCCCAGAACGGAAAATATGCCGCCGCCAACCATGCCGCCCACGCCCATGGCGATGACTTCTTTCAGGTTGAGTTTTTCAACATGGTTCTGCGGCATGTGCATGTGGTGTCCAGTCTTTCAGCTTCGACGAACCATAGCAGATATTCGGCATGAATGAATTGCGATAAGGGAGTCGGTCTGACCGTTTTGCCGTTGTCGCTGGAGAAAGCTTGAAGGATGAAAACATTATTTAACATAATATATATTATGCGCAGTAATATATATGGGACAGTACGGCCGGATTTCCGCATTTAGGCAAAATCGGAGTTACCTTTGTTCTTGCCAGCAATGATTGCCTGACCATACGCCAGCCCTCCGTCATTCGCCGGCAGTTTTTCCGGGGCCAGTATGTTGATCGGTGTGGATTCAAAAAATTCCAGCAGCAGTTCCAGCAGCAGGCGGTTCTGAAATACGCCACCACCAAGGACTAGCGTATTCACGTTTTCCCTTTCACAAAGTTCCACTGCAATCCGTCCCAGGCCGTTTGCCAGTCCACAATGAAAACGCATCGCCATGATTGCCGGGTCGGTGTTCCGGGACAGATCATCGAGGATCTGTATCCATAGCGCCTGCCATGATAGTTGGCAGCCATGCTGCTGTATTGGGTAAGCCCGTGAATCGCATCGCGCCTTTCGCGCCAGCACCTCCAGTTCCATGGCTGCCTGTCCCTCGAAACCGGCGCGATCCCGGCACGGCCCGAGGGTCGCGGCCACCGCGTCGAACAGGCGCCCGGCGGATGAAGCCGGGGGGCTGTTGATGCCCTTCTCCAGCATTTTCGACAGCACCGCCAGCGGCTTGCGCCGAAGGTGCTCGATCACTTCCAGATGATCGTATTCCTCAACTACCCGATCCCAGCCCAGCGCCAGGTGCAGATGGGCATAGGTATTGCGCCAGGGTTCGTACATGGCCATGGCGCCGCCGGGCATGGGTACGGGAGCAAAATGCGCCAGGCGCCGGAACTTGCGGTAGTCCCCCAGAAGGAATTCCCCGCCCCAGAGGCTGCTGTCTTCTCCGTAACCCAGCCCGTCCAGGATCAGGCCGAGCACCGGCCCGGTATCTGCCGGCAGGCCATGCTCGGCCATGCAGGCGGCCATGTGCGCATGATGATGTTGCACGTTCACCAGAGGCAGGTTCCATTCGCGGGCCAGTCGTTCCCCGTGCTGGGTGGAAAGGTAATCGGGATGCATGTCCACCGCGATGCATTCGGGAGCGAATTCGAACAGTTTGCGGTAGTGCTCCAGCATCTCCCGGTATTCTCGGTAGGTGAGCGCATTCTCCAGGTCGCCCAAATGCTGGGAAAGCACGGCCTGGCCCTCCCCCAGCAGGCAGAAGGTGTTTTTCAGCTCTCCTCCCATGGCCAGCACCCGGGGCGTTCGGGAAAAACCCGGAGGCAGCGCCAGGGGTTCCGGCGCATGGCCCCGGGCGCGGCGCAGCAGCCGTGGCCGGCCAGCCGCCAGATGGATTACTGAATCATCCAGCCGGGTGAGGATTTCCCGATCGTGCAACAACAGACAGTCGGCGATACCGGCAAGGCGATCACGGGCTTCCTGGTTGCGAATGCACTGGGGCTCGTCGCTGCGATTGCCCGAGGTGAGCACCATGGGGCGCGTCAACTCTGCCATGAGCAGGTGATGCAAGGGGGTATAGGGCAACATGAAGCCCAGGCTGTCCTGTCCGGGATTGATGGCTTCCGCCAGGGCTTCGCCCTCTGCGGGCAGCACCAGGATGGGCGCCGCGGGAGATTCCAGCACGGCTCTTGCCCCGTCTTCAAGGCGGGCATGGCGCGCCACCATGGCAGCATCCCGGGCCATGAGGGCAAAGGACTTGTGATGACGCTTCTTGCGCCGGCGCAGCTCGGCGACCGCTGCCTCGTTGCCCGCGTCACAGGCCAGGTGGATGCCGCCTATGCCCTTGATGGCGACGATCTTGCCCTCGCGAATGAGCCGCGCCGCCTCGGTGATCACAGCCTCGCCCTCGAGCGGCAACCGTCTGCCCTGCCCGTCCTCCAGCCAGATCCTGGGGCCACAGTCCGGGCAGGCATTGGGCTGGGCATGGAAACGGCGGTCGGCGGGGTTCTCGTACTCCGCTTGGCAGGCGGGACACATGGGGAACTCCGCCATGGAGGTATTGGCGCGGTCATAGGGGATTTCGCGAACGATGGACAAGCGTGGCCCGCAATGGGTGCAGTTGGTGAAGGGATAGCGATAGCGACGGTTGGCGGGATCACGGATTTCGGCCAGGCAGTCCGGGCAGACGGCGGCATCCGCCGCCACGGCGGTGCGAACCTCACCGGACTGGCTGGCAAGGATGCGGAAATCCCCCTCTTGCGGCGCTGCGCTTCCATCCAGGGCCTTGCGCTCGATGGCCTCGATGCGTGCCAGCGGCGGCGGCTCTTTTCCCAGTTCCGAGACGAAGCGATCCAGAAGCGACGCTTCCCCCCAGGCTTCGATCAACACTCCCTGGGCGTCGTTGCGCACGAATCCGCGGATGCCCAGGCGCCGGGCGATCTGCCACACCCAGGGACGAAAGCCCACCCCCTGCACCGTACCCCGCACACGGATCCGTTCCCTCTTCAATGAACCGGACATACCCTGCCAGGGGGACTGTTGAGGGCATGAACCAGCAGCAGGATGCGCATCAGCAGATCCTCGGCAACTGTTCGCCGGCCAGCCAGTCCACCACGCGGCTGCCGCCGAAGCGGGTTTCCATCTGCACGAAGCCGTCGGTATCCTCCACCACCTCGCCGATGCGGGCGGCACGCTCTCCCAGGGGATGGGCGCGCATCACCTGCAGCAGCGCATCGGCGTCGGCAGGGTCGCAGATGCAGATCAGCTTGCCCTCGTTGGCCACATAGAGAGGATCCAGGCCCAGCAGCTCGCAGGCGGCCAGCACCTCTTCGTCCATGGGAATGGCGGCTTCCTCCAGCCGCATGCCCATCCCGGATTGCAGGGCCAGTTCGTTGAGGGTGGTGGCCAGCCCACCTCGGGTGGGATCGCGCAGGCAGTGAATGCCGGGCACCGCCGTCACCATCTCCGCCACCAGCTCATGGAGGGCGGCGGAATCCGATTCCATGCTGGTGTCGAATTCCAGGTTCTCCCGGCTGGACATGATGGCCACGCCATGATTGCCGATGGCACCGCTCACCAGGATGGCGTCGCCGGGACGGGCCCGGTCGCCGGAGATGTTCACGCCCTCGGGCACCACGCCCACGCCGGTGGTGGTGATGAAGACACCATCGCCCTTGCCCCGCTCCACCACCTTGGTGTCGCCGGTGACCACGGGCACGCCGGCAGCCCGGCTGGCCTCGGCCATGCTGGCGACGATGCGCTCCAGCGCCGCCAGGGGAAAGCCCTCCTCCAGAATGAAGCCGGCGCTCAGATAGAGCGGCCGGGCGCCGGACATGGCCACGTCATTGATGGTGCCATGCACCGCCAGGGCGCCGATGTCGCCGCCGGGAAAGAACAGGGGCGAGATGACATGGCCATCGGTGCTCATCACCAGCCGCCCCGCCGGGGCTTCGAAGCAGGCCTGGTCGTTGCCCTGGCGCAGCAGGTCGTTGTCGAAGTGCCTGACGAACAGCTCGTCGATGAGCTGCGCCATGGCCCGGCCGCCGCTGCCATGGGTCATGTCCACGGTGCCGTTGCGAAGATCGAGACGCTGGGCGAAACGGCGGCTCATGCGGCGCTCTCCCGGGTCCTGGCTTGATGGAAGCGGCCATAGCTCCAGTAGGCGGCGCAGGCGCCCTCCGAGGAGACCATGCAGGAGCCCATGGGATTCTCCGGCGTGCAGACGGTGCCGAACAGCTTGCAGTCGGTGGGCTTCTTCACGCCCCGCAGGATGCGCGGGCATTCGCAGCCGCGCACGTCGGCGGCTTCCACCCTGGGCAGGGCGAACCTGGTTTCGGCGTCGAACTCCGCCCAGGGGGACTTGATCTTCAAGGCGCTGTAGGGCACCTCGCCCAGCCCCCGCCATTCGAAGCTGCGGCGCAGCTCCAGCACCTCGGCGACCAGCGCCTGGGCCTTCACGTTGCCCTCGCGGGTCACCACCCGGGTGTATTCGTTCTCCACCTCGGCGCGCCCCTGGTTGATCTGGCGGATGAGCATCAGGGCGGACTGCATGACGTCCAGGGGCTCGAAGCCGGCGATGACCACCGGCTTGTGGTACTCCTCGGCGAAGAACTCGTAGGGCCGGGTGCCGATGATGGTGCTGACATGGGAAGGACCGAGGAAGGCGTCGATGGCGACCTTTTCCAGATCCCGCACGTCGGGGGAGTCGAGAATGTTCTGCATGGCCGCGGGGGTGAGCACATGGTTGCAGAAGACGCTAAAATTCTCCAGCCGCTCGGCTTTCGCCTGCTTGATGGCTACGGCGGTGGGAGGCGTGGTGGTCTCGAAGCCGATGGCGAAGAAGATCACCTGCCGGTCCGGGTTTTCCCGGGCGATCTTCAGGGCATCCTGGGTGGACCAGACCATGCGCACATCGCCGCCCGCCGCCTTCACCTTGAGCAGGCTGTTGCGCCCGCTGGCGGGCACCCGCAGCATGTCGCCGTAGGTACAGAGAATCACGTCGTGCGCTTCCACCAGGCCGATGGCGTTGTCGATGCGCCCGATGGGCAGCACGCACACCGGGCAGCCGGGGCCATGGACGAAGGTGACATTGTCCGGCATCAGCTCCTGCACGCCGTAGCGGAAGATGGCGTGGGTATGGCCGCCGCAGAACTCCA
This sequence comes from Sedimenticola sp., assembly GCA_026985055.1. GTDB lineage: Bacteria > Pseudomonadota > Gammaproteobacteria > Chromatiales > Chromatiaceae > Thiolapillus. Next base: position 10,998 of record JALSQZ010000101.1, read on the forward strand.
TGAGACGGTATTCCCTTCCCGTGTCCGCTTCGCGGGCGATGCCTTCGGCCAGCTTCCGGGCCAGCTCCCGGCTGCGGAACTCGTCGATGTATTTCATGCCGCCCCTCCCAGTCCGGCCTCGGCGAACAGGGCCAGGGTGCGCTCCGCCTCCTCCGGACTCACCCTGTTCAGGGCATATCCCACATGAACCAGAACGAAGTCGCCCACCTTCACGTCTTCCACAAGGGCCAGGGAGATCTCCTTGTGAACCCCGCCCAGGTTGACCTTGCCCATGTCGCCCTCGATGGCGATGATTTCGGCGGGGAGCGCCAGACACATGGCGTCAACTCCCCAGCGCCGCCAGCTGGCGGTTGGCATGGATCCACTGGTGCCAGCCGTCCATGCCTTCCCCGGTGGTGGCGGAGAGCTGCAGCACGCGGATGCGGGGGTTGACCCGGCGGGCGTATTCGATACATTTGTCCACATCGAAATCCACGTAGGGCAGCAGGTCGGTCTTGTTCAGGATCATCAGGTCGGCGGCGTGGAACATGTCGGGATACTTCAGCGGTTTGTCCTCGCCTTCGGTCACCGAAAGAATGGCCACCTTGTGCGCCTCGCCCAGATCGAAGGCTGCGGGACAGACCAGGTTGCCCACGTTCTCGATGAACAGCACGCTGCCCTCCTCCGGATCCAGGCTCTCCAGGGCGTGACCCACCATATGGGCATCCAGGTGACAGCCCTTGCCGGTATTGATCTGCAATGCCTTGACCCCGGTCTCGCGGATGCGGTCGGCATCGTGACTGGTCTGCTGGTCGCCCTCGATCACCGCCATGGGCAGCTCTTCCTTCAGATCCGCCAGGGTTCGGGTGAGCAAGGTGGTCTTGCCCGAGCCGGGGCTGGAAACCAGGTTCAGCGCCAGTATCCGGCGTTCGGCGAACCAGCGCCGGTTGGCGGCTGCGTATTCGTTGTTCTTGCCCAGAATGTCCTCTTCGATCTGCACCATGCGCGCCTGGCTCAGACCCGGTGCATGGGCATGCGCCGGCCCCTGGCCATAGTCGTGCGTGTGGGCATGGCCATGCTCGTGATGGTGGTGATGATGTTCATGCTTGTGCCTGTGATCATGCTCATGGCCTTCAATGGTGGTTTCACCTTCTCCACAGCCGCATACCGTACACATTGGATATTCTCCTCAAGTTGACTGAACTCGGTTTCGTAAAGTTTATTCCACTTCCAGTTCTTTGATGCGCATTTCTTCTCCACCGGTCACCTGCAACTGATAGCTGCCGCAACGGGGACAGGCATCGAAACGCTGACCCACTTCCACGGTTTCTCCGCAAGGCAGGCACCAGGCCTTTCCCGGCACTTCGATGATCTCCAGTCGGGCTGCGTCTGCAAGAGTGTCCTGCTTGATCACGTCGAAGCTGAAGCGCATGGCTTCGATCTCCACACCGGACAGGGTGCCGATCTCCAGCCACAGGGTCTTTACCCGGCTGAATCCCTGGCGGGAGGCATGCTCTTCCAGTATCTGGATGATCCCTTCGCAAAGTGACATTTCATGCATGCTTCGATGACAGGTAAGGTCGGAGTTTTAGTAGAGCCATGAAATATTCATAAAAACCATCAGTTACATAATATTTTTAAATAAACTTTCAAAACCGAAGATTCCTGCATGGTACATTTTTCCACTCATTTGCTTGTATTTTAAGCATAGTAAATGATTGGAAAGAACAACAAAGGAATAACCGCTTTTTCTTGTTGTAAAAAACAATTCCTCAACAGGAATTTTTCGGGACATCTTGAGGATGAACATTCCGGGGAATCGATAAAATTCTTGATAACGCTGGTTTTGCCCCCATTTGAGGAACCATTAATCAGATAACAATCGGAGATCCAAGATGACTGATGTGCAGAAAATGGAAATTGGCCGCTACCGCGAGGAGATCGAAGAAGATGTGCGCAAACTGGTGGACAAATACCTGAGTATCGCCGATTGGGATATCCCGGAAAATGACGAGAAAAGAAGTATTGACTACATTCTTTATACGATTCGGGAAAATTTGGAAAAAATAGAAAATGAATGGCGGAACAAATCCTGATCAGCCAGGCAATACCTTTGCGCCACGGAACAATTGCTGAAAATTGTTGGCGGTAACGGAGGCAATTTCCTCCACATCCATGCCACGCAGTTCGGCAATCTGCGCAGCCACCGCCCTGACCCATTTGGGCTGATTCGGCTTGCCCCTGTGGGGAACCGGCGCCAGATAAGGGGAGTCGGTTTCAATAAGCATCCGATCCAGAGGGACACGGGCGGCGACATCCCGTAGTTCCTGGGCATTCCTGAAAGTAATGATGCCGGAAAAGGAAATGTAGAATCCCATTTCCAGGGCGGCCTCGGCCATGGCCCAGTTTTCCGTAAAGCAATGGAGCACCCCTGTTGCCGCCTGAGCATTTTCCTCACGCATGATGCGCAAGGTTTCCTCGCGGGACTCCCGGGTGTGAATGATCAGTGGCTTGTTTGCCGCGATGGATGCCCGGATGTGGGTGCGAAAACGGTTTTTTTGCCATGTCAGATCTCCTTCACTGCGAAAAAAATCCAGTCCGGTCTCGCCAATGGCCACCACTTTCGGATCACTGGCCAGCTCCACCAGTTCCTCCACATCCGGTTCATGGCGTTCCCTGTCATTGGGATGCACGCCTACGGAAACGGAAATATCGGCAAAGGGATCGACCAGGCTGCGCATGGCGGGATAGGTTTCCAGATCGATACTCACGCACAGCATATGCCGAATCCCGGCGGCGCGGGTTTCGTCCATAAAACGTGAAAAATCGCCCTCATAGGGCGACATGTCCACCCGGTCCAGGTGGCAGTGGGAATCGATGAGCACGGTTACATGGTGTCCGTGGGGGTATCCAGCTCCAGCATGCCGGCCAGGTGCAATTCGATCTTGTTGCGGGTCACGCCTTCATCATGGGGGCCAAACTGCACGCCAACCCCGGCATTGCGGTTGCCCATGGCGCCTACCGGAGTAATCCAGATGATTTTTCCCGCTACGGGTACACGTTCCGCATCATCCATGAGATTCAGAAGAATGAATACGTCGTCACCCAGTTCGTATTTCTTTATGGTGGGTATGAACAGTCCGCCATTCTCCACGAAAGGAATGTAGGCGCGATACAAGGTGTCCTTGTCCTTGATGGACAGGTTGATGATCCCCTGCTGAAATCCAGGCATGGCCATGATCAGTTCACCCCCTTGGTGATATGGCTCCACTGCAGCAAAATGCTTTCCAGAGCCAGTTGTGCATTCAGATTGTTCGTACTCATGCGCCTGACTTCGTGCAGTCGGTCAAGCAGAACGTACAGTTCTTTCAAGTCTACCGAATCGCGCAGACTTTGCAAAGCCGGGACTTCCTTCTCTTCTGCCTGGGTAAATTTGGCGCGAAGCAGTTGCAGAAGCCAGCGGCCTACCAGCACCAGCAATGGCTCCAGTTCCTGCTGTTTCAGCCAGGTTTCCGCCAGGGCCGGGACATTGCTCCTGCCTTTGGCCAGGGAGAGGAAGTCGTGCATCAGCGCCTGCTGTTCTTCGAGCCTGCCCGTGGAAGCCAGTTCCGCCGCCTGCAGGGGGGCGCCACCCGCATGGCGCAGAGCCAATTTCGCCTCTTGGACAGAGAGGCCGTTTCGTTCCAGCCATTGCAGCGCCACGGCCTCGACAGGCGTGGGGAAGCGCAGCAACTGACAACGGCTGCGAATGGTGATCGGCAATTTCTGTGGAGCGGAACTGACCAGCAGCAGCAAGGTTCCGGGTATGGGCTCTTCCAGCGTCTTGAGCAACGCATTGGCCGCCGCCTGTCCCATGGCGTGAGCCGGTTCGATGACAAATACTCTATGCGTCCCCTCGCCCACGCTCAGGGTATTGCCTCCCACCAGTGAGCGAATGGCATCGATACGAATGGTGCTACTGTCTTCTTCCGGTGTGATCAGTCTCAGATCCGGGTGACTGCCGGCCTTGAGCAACAGGCATTGACGGCAAGCGCCGCAAGCGTCACCGCTGGCATCAGGATGTTCACAGAGCACACTGTATGCGAGACGCCTGGCAAAAGCCTGTTTGCCCAATCCTGATGGCCCTGCAAACAGCAGGGCGTGAGGCAGTCGCCCTTGGGTGAGACTGCCTTGCAGCCTCTGCCAGAGATCATCATGCCAGGGAAGTTTATCCTTCATGCGCCTTGTCCCGAAAAAGCCCCTATCACCTCGCGCAGCTGCGCCTGAACTTCTTTCAGGGGACGAGATGCGTCGATGATCTTCACCCGTTCCGGTTCCCGGTGTGCAATCTCCAGATAGGCTTTGCGTACCCGCTGAAAAAACGCCTGGGCTTCGCTTTCAAAACGGTCGGGCGCGGAACGTTTGCCAGCGCGTTCCAGTCCCAGTTCCACAGGCAGGTCCAGGAGCAGGGTGAGATCCGGACGCAGTTCCCCCTGCACCCAGTTTTCCAATTGCTGGATGCGCTTCACATCCATGCCTCGGCCACCCCCCTGATAAGCATAGCTGGCATCGGTGAAGCGGTCACAGAGCACCCACTGGCCTTGCCTCAGAGCCGGTAGGATCCGCTGCTGCAAGTGTTCGGCGCGGGCCGCAAACATGAGCAGCAGTTCCGTATCTTCATGCATTCCCGTGTGTTTGTGTCCCAAAAGAAGCTGGCGCAGATCCTCGCCCAGGGCGGTGCCACCGGGTTCCCGGGTTTCCAGCACATCCCTGCCCTGCTCCCTGAGCAGCTTCAGTACTTCCGCCATACAGGTGCTTTTTCCCGCGCCCTCGATGCCTTCCAGAGTAATGAATGATCCTTGCATGAGCTATTTTTTCAACTGGTATTTGCGCACGGCGGCATTGTGCTGTTTCAGGGTAGCAGAAAACTGGTGGCTGCCGTCACCCTTCGCCACGAAATACAGCGCCTTTTCATCAGCAGGATGAGCCACGGACAGCAGGGCCTCACGACCCGGCATGCAAATGGGCGTAGGCGGCAGCCCCGGTATCACATAGGTATTGTAGGGCGTTGCCTTGCGCAGATCCCGGCGCCGGATATTGCCATTGTAGCTCGCGCCCATGCCATAGATGACAGTGGGATCGGTTTGCAACTTCATGCCCTTGTTCAGGCGGCGGATGAATACTCCGGCGATACGGTCTCTTTCTCCCGCCAGGCCGGTTTCCTTTTCCACGATGGAAGCGAGAATGAGCATTTCATAGGGTGTTTTCAAAGGCAGCCCCTCGTCTCGTTCCTTCCAGGCCGCTGCCAGTTGATCCTCCATCGCGGCATAGGCCCGGCGCAGCAGATCGAGATCACTGAAGCCTTTGGGAAAAAGGTAGGTGTCGGGAAAGAAGCGCCCTTCCGGATGTTCTTCGGGATGCCCCAGGCGGCTCATGATTTGCGCATCGGTCAAGCCCTGGAGTTCATGCCGCAATTGTGCATGCCCTTCGATGGCCTGCATCATCTGGGCAAAAGACCAGCCTTCCACCAGGGTGATGGAGTGACTGACTGTCTTGCCCGCTACCAGCAGATCCAGCAAGGCGACTGGCGTGAGCCCCGCGGCCAGATGATATTCTCCTGCCTTGATGCGGGTGGCTTCAGGATGCAGTCTGCCGTACAGTCGCAACAGCCGCTCATCCTGCAACATCCCCTCCTGTTGCAGTTTTTGTCCCAGGGCACGCAGAGACATGCCCTGGGGAATGCTCAGGGTCATGCCCTGCTCCGGGGTCTTCAACGGCTGGCTCAGAAACTGCTGATACTGATGCCAGATCAGGGCGGCAAGAATGCCTCCAAGCAATATCACGGCCAGAGCGGCCTTGAGCAGCAGGCGTATCATGGCTGAAAGATCCTCTTGCTGGCCGCTTCCATGACCGGGTGGCTGAGCCGCGAAGCTTGCCAGTTTTGCCCCTGAATGGCTGACACGGAGCAAATGCCCATCAGGGAGCTGCTCAGATAAAGGCCGTCCGCCTGCAACAGGTCTTGCGGCTGCAAACGCATCTCTTCCACTGGCATATTCATTGCTCTTGCGGTGTTCATGATCAATTGCCTTGCCACCCCTGCCACGCCACAGGCATCGAGAAGCGGGGTTTTCAGCTGATCCTCCTGCTGCAGGAACAGATTGGCGGCAATGCCTTCCACGACCCGGCCCTGGGCATCCAGCAAAATGCTTTCCTGACAATCGGACGGCAGTTCCCGGCGCGCCATGACCTGTTCCAGGCGGTTCAGGTGCTTCAGGCCGGCAAGTTGGGGGTTCAGCCCCAGGCGTGTCGATGCGATATTGATTTTCAGTGTCTGGCTGGTCGGCCCGTCCCAGGAGAACAGGGAAAGAATGCGCGTCTCCGGAGTGTCCGCGGGAACGGCATAACCACGTGTGCTGCAACCGCGGGTCAGGATGATCTTGAGCACGGCCTGTTGATGATCGCCGATCAGGCTGCGGCTTTCCTCCGCCAGCAGGTTCACATCCGGCATGCGCATGCCCAGGCGCGAGCAACCGGCTGCCAGGCGGGCCATATGCGCGTCCCACAGACAGCTCTGATTGTTGACCACCGCGAGGGTTTCGAAAAGGCCGTCACCAAACTGCAAGCCCCGGTCCAGGATCGAAACCTGGTCGCCGGGAATGCCGTTGACGAGAGAAGCGATCAATCCTTGAGCAGACGAAATGCCAAAGTACCGTTGGTGCCACCAAAGCCGAAGGAATTGGACAGGGCCACTTCCATGGGCATTTCCCGGGCGGTATGGGGAACATAGTCCAGATCACATTCGGGATCGGGGTTGTCCAGGTTGATCGTGGGTGGCGCCACCTGGTCACGCAGGGCAAGAATGGTAAACACGGCTTCCGCGCCACCGGCCGCGCCCAGCATGTGTCCGGTCATGGACTTGGTGGAGCTGACGCACAACTTGTACGCATGGTCGCCGAAGGCGCGCTTCATGGCCATGGTTTCGGCCACATCACCAGCGGGAGTGGAGGTGCCATGGGCATTGACGTAGGCCACTTCATCGGGGTTGATGCCGCCATCTTCCATGGCCAGGCGCATGCACTCGGCGGCGCCTTCGCCACCGGGAGATGGTGAAGTCATGTGATAGGCATCGGAATTCATTCCCGCGCCTACCAGCTCGCAATAGATTCTTGCGCCACGGGCGCGGGCATGCTCCAGTTCCTCGATGACCACCACGCCGGCGCCGTCGGAAAGGACGAAACCGTCACGATCCTTGTCCCAGGGACGGCTGGCCGCCTGGGGATCATCATTGCGTGTGGACAGGGCGCGGGCTGCGGCAAAACCGCCCAGGCCGGTGGGAGAAGTCGCCATCTCCGCGCCTCCGGCAACGATCACATCGCTGGTGCCGTACTGGATCATGCGCATGCCATCGGCAATGCAGTGTGCGCCGGTACTGCAGGCGGATACGATGGAGATATTCGGCCCCTTGAAGCCGTTGATAATGGAGATATGTCCAGCCACCATGTTGACGATATTGGCCGGAACAAAAAAGGGAGAGATTTTCCTCGGGCCACCTTTGAGATAAGCCGCATAGCCCTGTTCTATGCCGGTAATGCCACCAATGCCGGAACCGACGACCACGCCTATGCGATTGGCGTTTTCCTCGGTGGTTTCCAGATTTGCATCCTTGATGGCCTGATCCGCTGCGGCAATCCCGTAATGGATGAACTTGTCCATCTTGCGTGCTTCCTTTCGCGGAATATACTGCTCGATGTCGAAGTCGTAGATCGGCCCGCCGAAACGAACGCTGAACGGTTCAATATCCAGATGCGTGATGGGCTTGATGCCGCTGTTGCCCGCCAGGATGTTTTCCCAGCTGCTGGCAACATCAAGACCGACGGGTGAGACCATGCCCAGCCCTGTGACTACTACCCTTCTTTTGGACATCAGGGAAACCTCTGTATGTACATTAATCAAAAGCCGCGATCCCCGGCGCGATGCTCAGCCGGCGGCGGGCATTCGCTTGTTGCGGGAATCAGCGGCTTGACGGGCCGGCGGCGGATCAGCCGTTGGCTTTGTTGATGTAATCCACTGCCTGTTGCAGAGTAGTGATGTTTTCTGCTTCCTCGTCGGGAATTTCACATTCGAACTCTTCTTCCAGAGCCATTACCAGTTCAACGGCGTCAAGGGAGTCGGCGCCCAGGTCGTCAATGAAGGAGGCATCGGGAGTAACTTCGTCCTCACCTACACCAAGCTGTTCAGCGACAATCTTTTTGACACGTTCTTCAATGCTGCTCATTTTCGTATTTTTCCTCCAGTAGAGCGCGAACCAGGCGCCGCGCATTAACGTCGTATTGTATGCGGAATTCGTCTGCCAGCCAAATCAGCCGCGCGGCGGCGTTCAGGAAGCAGAATGATCGGCAATTCTACATAGTAATCAATGGGTTGTCATTTTTTCACGATGACTTTGCATCAGACCATGTACATGCCGCCATTGACATGCAAAGTGGTGCCGGTCACATATGCGGCGTCATCGGAAGCCAGGAATGCCACAGCGGCGGCGATTTCGTCCGCGGAACCCAGGCGTCCCATGGGGATGGCGGAGAGCAATGCCTTGCGCTGCGCTTCGGGCAGGTCCCGGGTCATGTCCGTGTCGATGAATCCCGGAGCCACGGCGTTCACGGTGATTCCCCGGGAACCGATTTCCTGAGCCAGGGATCGGGTAAATCCCAGCATGCCGGCCTTGGCTGCTGCATAGTTGGTCTGACCGGCATTGCCGCTGCTGCCAACCACGGAAGCAATATTGATGATGCGTCCCATTCTGGCTTTCATCATGCCGCGAATACAGGCCTTGCACACCCGGTACAGGGAGTTCAGATTGGTGTTGATCACCGCATCCCACTCCTCGGGCTTCATGCGCATGAGCAAATTGTCCCGGGTGATGCCGGCATTGTTCACCAGCACGGTAACGGCGCCGTATTGCTCGGCAATGGCGCTCAGCACCTGATCCACGGATGCGGCATCGGCCACATCCAGCTTCATGCCTTGACCCTCGATGCCGGCCTCCTTGAAATAACTGCTGATGGCTTCCGCGCCACCATCGGAAGTGGCGGTACCGATGACGGTCATTCCGTCTGCTCCCAGACGGGTGGCGATGGCGCGCCCTATGCCACGGCTGGCGCCGGTTACCAGGGCGATGGTCTTGTCAGGCATTGCAGGCCTCCAGTGCTTTTTCCAGGGATGCCGGATCAGCCACCGGCAAAGTTGTCAGGGTTTTGTCGATACGTCTGCTCAAACCGGTGAGTACCTTGCCTGGGCCGGGTTCGATGAGCAACTCCACACCCTGCTTTTTCATGGCCTGGATGGTCTCCACCCAGCGCACCGGCTGATAAAGTTGTTTCACCAGATTTTCACGTATGGCGTCAGCGCTGTCAGCAACCTTTACGTTTACGTTATGCAGTACCGGAATGGCAGGCATTCGCACCGGCATGTCCGCAAGCATGGCGGCAAGCTTCTCCGCGGCCGGTTTCATCAGGGCGCAATGGGAGGGTACGCTTACAGGCAGCATCAGCGCCCGTTTTGCGCCGGCTTCCCCGGCAAGGGCTACCGCCCGTTCCACGGCAGGCCGGTTGCCGGCAATCACTACCTGCCCCGGAGAATTGAAATTGACTGCCTCCACTACTTCACCCTGGGCAGCTTCTTCGCACAGGGCGATGACGGATGCATCCTCCAGCCCCAGAACTGCCGCCATGGCGCCCTGCCCGGCGGGTACGGCTTCCTGCATGAAACGTCCACGTGCAGCCACCAGCTTCACTGCATCGGAAAAATCCAGGGAGGCTGCCGCGCTCAACGCGCTGTATTCTCCCAGACTGTGGCCAGCCATGACTTCGCCGGCCGGACCACCTTGCTGAAGCCACAGACGATATACGGAGATACCTGCGGCAAGCATGGCCGGTTGGGTATTCTCGGTCTGGTTCAGCTCCTCGGCGGGACCGTTCGCCGCCAGAGACCAGAGATCCTTGTCCAGGGCGTCAGAGGCTTCTTCGAAGGTTTCCCGAATAACGGAAAACGATTCGGCCAGAGCGCCCAGCATACCCACGCTCTGGGAGCCCTGGCCGGGAAAGATGATTGCTGTGTTATTGCTCATGATCGGGATCTGGAATCAGTACTTGAGAAGAATGGAGCCCCAGGTAAAACCACCACCGAAAGCTTCCAACAGCAGGGTTTCTCCCCGCCGGATGCGTCCGTCACGCACCGCCGCGTCCAGCGCCAGGGGGACCGAAGCGGCGGATGTATTGCCGTGTTCGTCCACGGTAACCACTACATTTTCCATATCCATGGAAAGCTTGCGTGCGGTAGCCTTGATGATTCGGATATTTGCCTGATGCGGTACCAGCCAGTCGATATCGGATTTTTTCATATCATTGGCGGCAAGGGTCTCATCCACGATGCGCCCCAGGGTGTTGACCGCCATCTTGAATACTTCATTGCCCTTCATCTGCATGAAATGCGGATCTGATCCGGTTTCCGTTTCCACATCGAACCCCCGCGAAATGCCCCCGGGCACATGCAGCAGTTCTTCATAGGCGCCATCGGCATGCAGATGCGTGGAGAGTATGCCCGGCTCATCCGATGCTTCCAGCACCACGGCTCCGGATCCATCGCCAAACAGTATGCAGGTGCCACGATCGGTCCAGTCCACGATACGCGACAGGGTTTCTGCACCTACCACCAGGGCGGTACGCGCCGCGCCGGTCTTGATGAACTTGTCAGCTACGCCCATGGCGTAGATGAAACCGGTGCAGACGGCCTGTATATCGAAAGCCGCGCAACCGTGATTGCCCAGACGTTGTTGCAGGAGACAGGCGGTGCTGGGAAAGATCTTGTCCGGAGTTGTCGTGGCAACGATGATGAGATCCAGTTCTTCCGCGCTCTTTCCCGCTGCTTGCAGCGCGCGGCGCGCAGCCTTTTCAGCGAGATCACAGGTAGTCTGGTCGGGATCTGCTATATGGCGTTTCCTGATGCCGGTTCGCTCCTGAATCCACTGATCCGAGGTTTCCACCATGGCTTCCAGATCGTGATTGCTCAGCACTTTCTCCGGCAGGAAGCTGCCTGTGCCTGCGATTCTCGAATACTTGCTCATGCCGGCTTCCTCAGTGTTTCCAGATGGCGGGTGACGCCCTCTTCTATGCGCGCGGCAATATCCGCGCGAACCGTCTTGGCGGCGATGTCGATAGCGTGGGCAAAACCCAGGGCATCCGTTCCGCCGTGACTTTTGACCACCACCCCGCGCAAGCCCAGCAGGCTGGCTCCATTGTACCGGCGTGGGTCGATGCGTCTGCTCAGACCTTTGAGTACAGGCAGGGCCATCAGCGCGGACAGCTTGGTGTAGAGATTCTTTCTGAAGCCGTCCTTGAGGTTGCCGCGAATCATCTTCGCCACCCCTTCACTGGTTTTCAGGGCGACATTGCCGATAAAGCCATCGGTAACCACGATATCCACTTCCTCGTTGAGATAGATATCGTCGCCTTCCACATAACCCATGTAGTTCAGGGCGGCATGGCGCAACAGCTCATGAGCTCCTTTCACCTGTTCATTACCCTTGATTTCTTCCTGACCGATATTCAGCAGCCCTACCCGGGGGCTGGCCACATCGTCAACCACGCTGACCAGTTCGGACCCCATTACCGCGAACTGGAACAGGTGTTCGGCGGAACAGTCCACGTTGGCGCCCAGATCCAGCATCCAGGTGCGTCCGTTGACCGCAGGCAAGGCAGTGATAATCGCGGGGCGATCCACGTTTGGCAGCATTTTCAGCACGAAACGCGCAGTTGCCATGAGAGCGCCGGTATTGCCCGCGCTGACACAGGCATCGGCTTCCCCGGATTTCACCAGATTCAGGGCCACGCGCATGGAAGAGTCCTTCTTCTTGCGCAAAGCCTGTGAAGGCAGTTCATCCATCCCGACTTCCTGGGAGGCGGCATGTATGGAGAGGCGATCCGGCAGCGCTTCCTGGTTCGGTAGATGCTCGCGTATGGCATCTTCCCGGCCCACAAGAATAAGTGACTGTGCCGGATGCTCTTTCAGGTAATTCAGGGCGGCCGGAACCACGATGGAAACACCGTGATCACCACCCATGGCATCCAGGGCTATGGTTATTTCTTCTTTCACAAAAGAAACTCCGGAAGTTTTCAGCAAACGACCGGAGTCTTTACCCAGCGGACTGAATGCATTTTCAGTCGTTGACTACCTTGCGACCGCGATAAAAACCGTCCGGGCTGACATGATGACGCAGGTGCGTCTCACCGGAAGTCGGATCGATGGACAGGGTTTCCGGCTTGAGCGCATCGTGCGAACGACGCATGCCACGCCTGGATGGGGTTTTACGGCTTTTCTGTACGGCCATGGAACTATCTCCTGCAATTTCTCAATTGTGGTTTTCGCCATCCCTGAGTTTGGCCAGGATGGCAAAAGGGTTGTCATTTTCCCGTTCAGCCAGCGGATTCTGCTGCTCTTTCAGGTGAGAAGAGCATTCCGCATCGGCATGTCTTGGCGAAGCAGGAATTGCCAGCAGCAATTCATCTTCGACCAACGCAGCAACATCAAGGTATTCTTCCGCCGCGAGTGTTAGTGGATCCAGTTCTGCCGGCAATTGCTCAGCTTCCATGGGACCTGCCACCAACGCCAGGGGGGTATGCGTATCCACCTCCAGCACCATGGATTCCAGACAGCGCTGGCATTCCAGCACCAGTTCTGCCTTGAGCGCAAGATCCACGGTAAAGCGGCGCTCCCTGTCCCTGCCAAAACGCAGACTGAAGTCTGCCTCTTTGGTGGCATCCTGCAACAAGGCGGCAAGACGCGGCAGTGAATCCAGCGGCAGACTGCCGGAAAGGGTTTGCCCTTCCCTGGCAAGCCGCCTAGGATCCACTCGATCAGGAATGCGCTGCGACATAAGCGGCGTATGATATTGAAAAACACCTTTCAGGTCAAAGTCTTTTCCTTGATCTGAAAGGTGTTTGCCAGCAGCCGGTTGCGGGGCCATCCTTGCGCCCCGGTGTTGATCAGGCAGCTTTGCCCGTCATTTCATCCAGAAGTTGGTCACCCTTGTGCCGGTCACAGCCGGCATCGGAATTGCGTCCGCGCTCAACCAGGTCGGCAAGAGTAATTTCTTCCAGAAAATCATAGATTTGTCTGCTCAGGTCATCCCACAGGCTGTGGGTCAGGCAACGTTGCCCACCTCGGCAGTCCTGCTTTCCCTGGCAACGGGTGAATTCCACCCACTCGTCCACAGCGCAGATGATGTTGGCAATGGAAATCTCGTCGGCTTCGCGGCCGAGGAAATATCCGCCACCAGGACCACGTACGCCACGAACCAGTTTCTTGGCGCGCAGTGCGGCAAAGAGTTGCTCCAGGTAGGAAAGAGAGATTCCCTGGTTCTCGGAAATATCAGCAAGGGTAACAGGGCCGTCCTGACCGTTGAGGGCCAGATCCAGCATGGCGGTGACCGCATAGCGGCCTTTGGTTGAAAGTCTCATGTTCTCGGTTCCTCTTCAATATGTGCAATTTCAAGGCCTTTTGAAAGCCCCTTTCAGGGCCAGTCAGCACCTCTTTTTGTAAGTGATTATAACTTAGTAATTTACTAGGGAATTAAGAATAGCATTAACCATGGATTTTGGTCAAGAATTGTTCGTCATTTCGGAAAGCATGTCCACGAGCCAAGCAAAAAGCCAGCCATTTGGACAGGAAAACATTGATTTTCCATTTGTTGAACAGGCTCGGATGCTGATAGCTGGATGCCACGGGCAGCACATGCTGTCTCAGCTGCACCACTTCAATTTGGCGGGCATCGTGATATACCCGCAAAATCGCATCCGGATCAGCCTCCTGCCCTTTCCTGTGGGAAAAGTAGTAAGTGAGATGAACCATGCTGGTGTACGGCGTCTGTTCCAGCACATCCAGATACAAATCCATATGCCCCGGGCGACAGGAAGCATGACTGCCCTGCATGGCTCGCAAATCAGGAGCTAACTGCAGAAGAATCGCATAGTTTTCTTCACAAAGATCCAGCAGCCCACCTACCGTGGGTGAGCGGTACAGCAGCTTTTCGACTTGTGATATCCAGGGGTATTGCATGGGAACCGATATTTGTTCAGCCCTTCGTGTCTGCCTAATGATATACAGAAGGGCATCTCGAAAAATCGAGATGCCCGAGTGGGACAGGGACGTCCCACCATTTTCGATCACCTAAGGAACCTCTGATTAAATCTGATCGAAGCAGATTGTGATTCAAAATGTTCCGATACAAGGCGCAAATCGCACGTAATAGCCCGCTATTGCGAAGATTTGCAACGCAGTAGCGGGACATTTTAGGCGCAAGATGCGAGTTCATGATTTAATCAGAGGTTCCCTAAAGTGATTGAAAATGTGAGCAAAGAGGAAATCGCATTTTCTCTTTGCGACGAGAAAAATTCCATGGAAGGAATTTTTCGAGATCCCCAGAAATTTGTCTTTATCCTCGCGCGGCGGCATACGACCGCCAGGGATCGCTGCTCTTGCGCATGACCTCCAGGGATGGTGGAAGTGCCGAAAACACAGGAGCAGTTTTCGGCCCGTACGTCCTGTACATCGCCGCTCCTGCGCTTCCCTGCGCCCGCGGCATACCGTACGTCCTGTACATAAAAAAGCCGGAGGCGGCGTAGCGGCCTCCGGCTATGCCATGAAGCGGAAAGCGAACCGGTCAGGCGTTGGCGTTGCCGCCTTCCTGGGCTTGAGCAATCTGTTTGCGTACGTCGTCCATGTCCAGGCTTGCCGCCTGTTCTACCAGTTGGCGGAAAGAGGCCTCCGGCAGCGCTCCAGCTTCACTGTAAATGATGATCTGGTCGCGGAAAATCATCAGGGTGGGAATGGAGCGAATCTGAAAATGCGCGGCAATTTCCTGCTCATCTTCCGTGTTGATCTTGGCAAAGACGACATCCTCGAAGTCTTCGGAGACCTTTTCATAGGTGGGTGCAAAGCTCTTGCAGGGACCACACCATGGCGCCCAGAAATCAATGATTACGAATGCATTGTTGTTGATGGTATCTTCAAAATTTTCTTTGTTCAGTTCGACTACAGCCACGCAAGGCCTCCGTTCTTCGTTCGATGTTTATGGAAACCCTGATCATCAAGTCCTTGATCATCCGGACGCGATCAGCGCTTCCTTACAGGCCTGATTCATCAGGTTCAGGCGATAAAGGCATCTCGAAAAACAGAGATGCCCGAGCAGGACTGGGATGTCCTCCCATTTTCGATCACCACGAGCGATTGAAAAATGTGAGCAAAGAGGAAATCGCTTTTTCTCTTTGCGATGAGAAAAATTCCATGCAAGGAATTTTTCAACATCCTGATTAAAGTATAACAAAAACCGGGGCCGCGCCCCGGTTTCGTCGACTTCATGTCAGATCGAATCAGCCATCCAGTCCGCTGAATATCGCATCGCGGATTTCTTCCACGCTGCCGACGCCATTTACCTTGACGTACTTGAGGTTGCCTGCTTCAGCCTCCTTGGAATAGAAGTCGATAAGCGGCTCGGTCTGGTCATGATAGACACGCAGCCGTTCCTTTACGGTCTCTTCCTGATCGTCATCACGCTGTATCAGGTCTTCGCCGGTTACGTCGTCCTTGCCTTCCACCTTGGGTGGATTGAAGATGACATGGTAGGTGCGGCCTGATGGCAGATGCACGCGGCGGCCAGACATGCGCTTGATGATTTCTTCATCCGGCACGTCGATTTCGACTACGGCGTCGATGCCGATATCTGCTTCTTTCATCGCTTCCGCCTGGGGAATGGTGCGCGGAAAACCGTCAAACAGGTAACCGTTCTTGCAGTCGTCTTCCTTGATGCGCTCTTTGACCATGCCCATGATGATGTCATCGGATACCAGACCGCCTTCATCCATGATCTTCTTGGCCGCCTTTCCCAATTCGGTGCCGGCCTTCACATGGGCGCGCAGCATGTCTCCCGTGGATATCTGGGGAATATTGTATTTTTCCTTGATGTAATTTGCCTGAGTGCCTTTTCCGGCGCCCGGCCCGCCCAGCAATATGATTCTCATTCGGTACAGCCCCCTTGATTCAATTTGGTGGTTCGAGTGTGCCACAGTATAGCGGTTCTGAGTATTCGAGCCTGCAAATGACCGGATTCGTGCGGCTTATGGGCGAACAAGCCCGTAAAACCGCCAGCCCGCATGGTAAAGTCGGGCAGAAAACTCTGCAACAAAGCATGGGCCAGCGGTTTTCCGGAGGATTATTGGGTTCTGGTTATTTCTTGTACATCAAAGCCTTGCTTTGCTTTCTTCCAGTTGAGTATCACCCGGTATTCCTTGCCGTCATGGCGCATTCCGTCTATGCGGATTTCCCGGCTTCCAGTGATCTGTACGCCAGCATTATCCAGTGATATCAGTGTGTCGTCTCCTACCCAGGCACTGTCGTAACGCTCGACATTGAAGTTCACGGTTTTCTCCAGGGTGTTTCCCTGATTGTCTCGCGCCACCAGACGGTACTGATGCTGTCCCGCGGAAAGAATGCCGAAGTTGGTGGTAAACGAAAAACCGGAATTGTCCGAGCCGGGATAATCAGGATACTTGTTCCCTACATCTACCCGCTTGCCATTGTGATCCAGGGTGTCGAACAGCACGCCATCCCGGTACAGCGTCAGGGAAACCAGGGGATTCATGGAAACCACCCAGCCACGAAAATTGCTGATGCCGGCCTTCACGTCACCATTGAAGGGTTCCTCGATGGCCATGCGGATTGGGGGATCACCCGGATCGGAAGCCGCTCCGTAAAGGGTTTGCGCCCCGGCAATATCATCCGCCTGCAGATTGTAGGTATCGCCAATGGTGGGTTGCATGATGGCGGGATTGCTTTCTTCATGTCCCAGCCCCATGACATGACCAAGTTCATGCAACGCCACACGTTTGAAATCGAAGCGAGTACGGGCGGCGCCGTCATAAATATCCCAGGATTCGGCACTGTTGAAGAAAATATCCGTTTCGACTTTTTCTTCCGGTTTGCTGTTGTACACATAACTGACGGTTACGGCCAGGGTCTTGTTTCCGTAGTCGTCTTCTGTTCCATCCACCTGATTGCATACCTTGGGGTGGAAATCAGCGCCATTGCGGAATCCGTCCTGGGGATAGCTGCCTACCCCGGCGCAGGGATGAGAGGGATCATTTTCATCCACGTTGAACACGAATTTCGACTGGGCATTCCATTTCCCGGCTGCCTCACGGAATGCATCGTTCCAGCGAATGCCGCTGGGGCTGGACGCCGCGCCCTGATTGGTGATGTTGATATGAAAAGTGGCGGTGCCATCGGGCCAGCTGGATCCGTCGAGTACGTAGGCGTTCGCCTGAACGCCAATTCCCAGGCTCAATGCCGCGGCCACGGCAAGTCTGTTCATTTTCATTGCGCCATCCCCCGGATCAGTGATTTGAAACCGGCGGGATCAATGGATTGCGGTTTCGGCTGATCGTCTGTGATTACACCATAGGCAATCCCCTGGCTGAGCTCCGCCAGACTGGAGCGCCGGGCGCCGGTATCGATATCGCGAACGACCTTCCCACTGAGGGTGGTGATGGTCTGACGCTGCAGTTTGCTGTCGTAGTTCACCAGAAAATGCCCCTGGGACCAGCCAACCAGTGGATTGACCAGACGCCGCTGGGTGTCTTCCACGAAATAGATGCCATGTTCCCCCATCCGGGGCATCTGCATGTCGGATACACGGACAGTCAGATCACCCCGGGTTCCGCCGAGAAAAGAAAGTTCGATGACCGGTTTGTCATAGCTGCCCTTGACCACATCCAGCACTTCAAAACGAACCCAGGTATGAATACTGCGTTCACCGGGGGCCTGTTCCACCCGGGTGCCAATGACCCGGCCTTCGAAGACCAGTTGCGCATCGCGGGTGATTTCCCCCATGTCTGCCCGTTTGATGCTGGACGCCAGCAACAGGCCCGGGATCAGGCACAAAACCAGTGCCAGCCATAGTTTCTTCAATGAATTCTGCATGATATGAACACCATTTGTGAGACATTTGCGTCCCGTACCTGAAGCAGCAGACATATGCCTGCACTCCCGGTCAGAACAACCCGACCAGGACATCATAGCAGGAGTCGGCGAGCGTGAAATGTGCGCTGTTTCCTGTCCGGCCTGTTTTCCAAAAGCGCCTCTGAACCATTGGCAGTGGGCTGAAAAACAAGGGCATCTCGAAAAATCGAAATCCCCAACACAGTTTTTCAGCCCCTGCCATGCAGTAACAGGATTTTGCGCGGGAACGGCCAATTCCGTTCTTCCGCCTGACCCGATTATTCAGAAGCGCTTTTGTCTTCCGACATGTCCAGCATCAAACGGTTCAATCGGTGTACGAATCCGGCCGGATCTTCCAGTTGCCCACCTTCCGCCAGCAGGCTCTGATCGTAGAGCAGGTGGGTCAGTTCGGCAAAGCGCTGCTCTTCGGCCTCCTCTTCCAGACGGCCCACAAGAGGATGCTCCAGATTCAGCTCCATGATGGGAGTGGGCATGGGCGCATCCTGTCCCAGTTGCTTGAGTACCCGGGCAAGATTCTGACTCATGTCATACTCGTCCACCACCAGACAGGCAGGTGAATCCACCAGACGACTGGAGACACGGACCTCCTTGACTTTGTCGCCAAGCACATCCTTGATGCGCTCCAGCAGGCTCTTGTGTTCCTCGGCGATCTTTTCCAGTTCTTCCTTTTCCTGTTCGTCTTCCAGTTCACCAAGATCCAGCTGACCCTTGGCCACGGACTGGAACGCCTTGCCCTTGTATTCGTTGAGATGAGACATGAGCCACTCATCCACCCGGTCGGTCATGAGCAGGACCTCGATGCCCTTCTTCTTGAAGATCTCCAGATGCGGGCTGTTACGCGCCGCGGCCAGGGATTCTGCCGTGATGTAGTAGATTTTCTCCTGTTTTTCTCCCATGCGTTCGATGTATTCATCCAGGGAGACGGTTTGCTCATCGCCTTCGGACTGGGTGCTGGCAAAACGGAACAGGCCAGCTATGCGCTCCTTGTTGGCAAAATCCTCCGCCGGGCCTTCCTTGAGCACCTTGCCAAACTGTTCCCAGAAAGTGGCGTATTTTTCGCTCTCGTTTTTCGCCATTTTCTCCAGCAGTCCCAGAATGCGCTTTACATTGGCGCTGCGGATGGTGTCGATCTTCCGGTTGTGTTGCAGCAATTCCCGGGAAACATTCAGGGGCAGGTCGTCGGAATCCACCACGCCTTTCACAAAGCGCAGATAATGCGGCATGAGCTTGTCTGCCTCATCCATGATGAAGACCCGGCGCACATAGAGCTTGACCCCGTGCTTTTGATCGCGGTCCCAGAGGTCGAAAGGCGCCCGGGAAGGAATGTACAGCAGGGAGGTGTATTCATTGTTGCCTTCCACTCGGTTGTGTACCCAGGCCAGAGGA
Source organism: Sedimenticola sp. (assembly GCA_026985055.1). Taxonomy (GTDB): domain Bacteria; phylum Pseudomonadota; class Gammaproteobacteria; order Chromatiales; family Chromatiaceae; genus Thiolapillus. The sequence goes on from JALSQZ010000101.1 coordinate 30,408, forward strand.
TCTTCAAAATCGTGGGAGATGGATTTGTAGAAATCCTTGTACTCCTCATCGCTGATTTCGGACTTGTTGCGCATCCACAGGGCGACGCCCTTGTTCACCTGTTCCCATTCGGGTTGCGCCGGTTTTTCCTCCTCCTCTTCCCCTGTGGACTCTTTTGGCATCTCAATGGGAATGGTCAGGTGATCAGAGAATTTGTTGATGATCTGACGCAAGCGCCATGGGTCGAGAAACTCCTTGTCGTCTTCGCGCAGATGCAGGGTGATCTCGGTGCCCCGCTGCGGTTTTTCCACCGTCTCTATGCTGTAACTGCCCTCCCCGGTCGATTCCCAGCGCACGCCATGTTCCGACTCCATGCCTGCGCGACGGGTAGTCAGGGTCACCTTGTCCGCAACAATGAAAGCGGAATAGAAACCCACGCCAAACTGGCCGATGAGCTGGCTGTCCTGGGCCGCATCGCCACTGAGATTTTCCAGGAACTTTCGGGTTCCGGAACTGGCAATGGTGCCGATGGTCTCCATGACCTCATCCCGGGTCATGCCAATGCCGTTGTCGGATACTGTCAGGGTGCCGGCTTCCTTGTCTGTCCAGACACGGATGCGCAGATTGGGGTCATCCTCGAACAGGGCATCATCGGACAAAGCCTCGAAACGCAGTTTTTCCGCCGCGTCAGAAGCGTTGGATATCAGTTCGCGCAGAAAGATCTCCTTGTTGCTGTACAAAGAACGGATCACCAGGTTCAGCACCTGGCTGACTTCCGCCTGAAACTCCATGGTTTCCTTGTGTGCTTCTACGGTCATGTGCAGAAAACTCCTGAATTGGGTAAGATTTGAGTAAGGTTGTCGAATCGCGCTTTATCTGGGGTCGGAGGGGACGATTTTCAAGAGGGCGTCTCGAAAAATCCACATACCCGAGCGGGACAGGGATGTGCCGCCATTTTCAACCACCACAAGTGATTGAAAATGTAAGCAAAGATGAAATCGTATTTTCTCTTTGCGATGAGAAAAAGGCCATGGAAGGAATTATTCGAGATCCCCCGGAGGATCCGGAAATTTTTCCCATTTCTGCCATACTTTGGCGAAATCATGCCCATATTGGTAATCGCTCATGCCCGGAATCCGACGACTGCTCGTCCTTGCCCTGTTGGCCTCTTTTCCTGCGCATCAGGCACAGGCTTTTTTCTGCTTCCGTTTCGCCATGGGCAGTGGCGCCGCCACCCACGAGCGTCACTCCCGGCGCCCTGTCGCTCCCCGGGGGTTCGCCGCCGCGCCACATCCCTCCTGGTATTTGCGCAATCAGCCTCCTCCCCCTGTGTACCCCGGCAGCTACCCACCCCCCGTGGGCATTCCGCTCAATCCACTTCCTCTCATTTCCACACCTCAACCCGGTATGTGAAGACAAGGGCATCTCGAAAAATCGAGATGCCCTTGCGGGACAGGGATGTTCCGCCATTTTCGATCACTTCAGGTGATTGAAAATGTGAGTAAACCGAAAATCGCATTTTCGGTTTACGATGAGAAAAATTCCAAGGAAGGAATTTTTCGAGGTTCCCATAAGTCAAACCAGCTAGAATACCCGGCTGTTGCAAAAAACAAGCCTGAGGAAAAATCGTGGGACAAAGAAAAGTTGATGTTGCCATCATTGGATCCGGCACCGCCGGGCTGAACGCCATGGGACGCGTAAAACGCGCCGGAAAGGATTTTGTACTCATCAACGGCGGCGAACCCGGCACCACTTGCGCCCGGGTCGGTTGCATGCCATCCAAAGCCATTATTCAGGTGGCGGAAGATTTCCATCGCCGCAGTTTGTTCGAGCGCGAAGGCATAGAAGGCGGCGACCATCTCAAGGTGGACATCCCTGAAGCCATGGAACACACCCGTGATCTGCGCGATACCTTCGTCGACCGGGTACTGTCAAACAGCACCGATCATCTGAGCGAAGACGTATTCATTGAGCAATATGCCCGTTTTGTCGAGCCCGGGGTGGTGGAACTGGAGGATGGTGAACGTATTCAGGCCGACCGTTTTGTCATTGCCACCGGCTCCACTCCCATTGTCCCCGACGCATGGAAGACTTTTGGCGACCGCATCGTCACCACCGACGAATTCTTCGAGCTGGAAGACCTGCCCGCTTCCATGGCCGTCATTGGCCTGGGCGTGATTGGCCTGGAACTGGGACAAGCCATTTCCCGTCTGGGGGTCGATGTCACCGGAATCGATCTGGCGGAAAACATTGGCGGCATCAGTGATCCGGAAGTGAACAAGGCGGCCATCGAGGTCATTGGCAAGGAATTCCCTCTCTGGCTGGGGCATGCGGCGGAAATCAGCGAAGAAGCGGATGGCCGCCTGAAAGTCACCGCAGGTGAACAAAGCGTGGTGGTGGACAAGGTATTTGCCAGCCTGGGAAGGCGCCCCAACCTGGACAGGCTGGGCCTGGAAAACCTGGGCATCGAACTGGATGAGCGCGGCATTCCCGAATACAACCCCAACACCATGCAAATCGGCGATCACCCCCTGTTTCTGGCTGGCGATATCAACGCGGATCGCCCCATCCTTCATGAAGCAGGCGATGAAGGCAAGATCGCGGGCTACAACGCCGCCCATGACGAGATCAGAGCCTTCAGGCGCAAGACGCCCCTGGCCATCGTGTTCAGTGATCCCAACATCATCAGTGTCGGCGCCCGCTTTGCCGACCTGGAGCCGGACAGCTTCAAGACAGGTGAAATGAAAATCGCTCCCGTGGGACGCGCCCTCATCATGGGCAAGAACCGCGGCGTCATCCGGGTCTATGCCGACCAGTCCAGCGGCCGCATTCTCGGCGCGGAAATGGTCGCTCCCCGGGGAGAAAACCTGGCGCATCTGCTGGCCTGGTGTATTCAGAAAGAGATGACTGTAGGTGAGCTGATTCAGATGCCTTTCTATCATCCGGTCATGGAAGAAGCATTGCAGGCGGCCCTGAACTCTCTTTATCATCAGGTCGAAGCGAAGAATCCCGGCCCCATTGCTGAACTTGTTACAATGGATTAAATATATTAATTATTCTGTTGATAACAAAGGAGATTTATCGTGCCCTATTTTGTATATGAAGTTGTACCTCACCCGGAGTCAGGAGCAAAGTTGCTGACCTATCTGGAAACTTACCCCAAATACCGGGATGCCAAGCTGCGGGTCAAGAAGGAACGGGAGGAGCATCCCGAAAGAGATCAGCAGGAATTTCGTCTGGTGCATGCAAAAAACCAGACAGAGGCAGAAAAGCTTTTGAGCATCCCCCGGGATGAGCGGGTGATTGGAGATATCTGAATCACGCAGCAATCACATCTTCCGGTTCTGCGACAGAAAAGTCCATGGAAGGACGTTTTACAAATATTCCGCCAGCCACAGGCGAAAACGCAATCCCAGCTCCGTCGTGTAGCCAACCGCCACATGACGGATCTGACCCTCGGCATCGACAACGAAGCTGCTGGGGACGCCGCGCACTCCCCAGGCCAACCCCAGGGTTCCGGACTGGTCCAAAATCACCGGGAACTCCAGGCCGTTTTTCTGCAGATAGGCTGACACCTCTTCCGCAGTTCCCGATGTTGTAGCCACGCTCAGAACCCGGTGGTTTTTCGAGAGCGCATCGATGCTGCTTTTCTCCATGCGGCAAACAGGACACCAGGTCGCCCAGAAATGCACCAGCACTGGCTGCCCTTCATATTCGCCAAGAGACACCTCTGTTCCATCCAGCAACCTGCCTTGCAGTAATGGCGCCTTGCCATGCGGCAGATTGCGCGTCTGCCAGAGCTGAACAACAACCACTACGATGAATATGAGCAACAGATCGCGCAACCATTTTCGCCAGCGGGAGCGGGTTGCTTTATCCTTGTGAGCCTCGTCATTGATCTCAGGTTCCGATGTCATTTTTTATCAGTATTCTCCTGCCATTCCACGATGCCCTGGACACCCTGCCCGAATGCCTGAACAGCATCCGGGCGCAGGATCACCCGCATTGGGAACTGATTGCGGTGAACGATCAGAGTACGGACGGATCCGCTGTCTGGATGCGTACCCAAGCTGCCAAAGACAAACGAATTCATGTCATCGACAATCCGCGCAAGGGACTGGTAAACGCACTCAATCTCGGTCTGGCGGCATGCACTCATCCTCTGGTGGCGCGCATGGATGCCGATGACATCATGCACCCCCGGCGTCTGTCCCGGCAACTGGCGCATTTCCGCCGGACTCCCGACCTTGCCCTGTCTGCCACCCGGGTTCGGGCATTTCCCCCGGAACAGGTTCAGAAGGGTTTTTCCGAATACCTGCGCTGGCAGAACCTGTGTTGCAGCAGAGCCGAAATTGCCCGGGAGATCTATGTCGAATCACCCTTCGCTCATCCGAGCATCATGTTCCGGAAAAAACCTATTGTTCAGGCAGGCGCATACCGGCAAGGCTCTTTTCCTGAAGACTATGACCTGTGGCTGCGCCTGTTTCATTCAGGTCAGGTCATGGAAAAACTGCCGGAAGTGCTCCTCGACTGGCGGGAAAGTCCCGGTCGGGTGTCCCGCACCGATCCGCGCTGCTCCCGGGAAGCCTTCGACCGGCTGCGCGCCACCTATCTTGCCCGGGATCAGCGTTTCCTGGCAAAGGCGAATCATTTCGTCATCTGGGGCGCTGGGCGCAAGACCCGGAAACGCTGCCGGCATCTGCTCGATCAGGGATTTCGCCCCCAAGCCTGGATCGATATCGATCCGAAAAAGATCGGCAATGAAATCCGTGGCGTGCCGGTGGTGGACAGCCAGTGGCTGAAGACCCGGCAACGCCCCCTGGTGCTCGTGTATGTGGCCAATCATGGCGCCAGAGAGGAAATCGCCGCTGAACTGGATGCCATGGGTTATGTGCAAGGAAAGGACTATCTGGCCGTTGGCTGAACCCGCAGTCAGTTGAATGCCAGCATCCCCTGGGCCATATAGCCCTTCACCTTGGTTACATAGTCCTGGGTTTCCCTGTAGGGAGGAATGCTGCGGTTGTATTTCTCCACCGCCCCTTCACCAGCATTGTAGGCGGCCACCGCAAGCTCGATGTCATTGCCAAAGCGTTTCATCAGATAACTCAGGTAGCGGGTGCCGCCGCGAATATTCTGCTCGGGATCATAGGGGTTGCTGACGCCAAAGCGCTTTGCCGTAGCCGGCATGAGCTGCATCAGCCCCATGGCGCCCTTGGGTGAGCGGGCCCGGGGATCATAGGCGGATTCGGCGAGAATCACCGCATGCACCAGATTGGAATCGAGGCCGGTCTCCCGGGCCGCCTGCAGGATCAGCGGTTTGAATTTTCTGACCCGCTCGCGCAGAACCTTGAGGACAGGCGCGGGGCCACCGCTACGGGGTTTGCCGTAGTAATAGATGGGACGACGCGCCACCAGGGTCATGCCCTTGCCCGCCTGGCGCTTGTTTGTATACAGGGTATGCCCATCCACATCTTCGAAGCGGTAGCTGTAGCCAATGATCTTGCGGCTGTTCTGCGGACGGGTTTTGCCGCTGCGGTTGTGTTTTTGGGTAATGCTTCCGCGGGAACAGGGAATGTTGGTCAGGGTGGTGTCGCCTTCTTCATTGGTACAGACATAGGTGTCCGCCGCGGCGACTGCCGCCAGCAGGCTGAGCAACAACAAAAAAAACCGCATGATCACTCAGCCTCCACAACACTTCTTGTATTTCTTGCCGCTGCCACAAGGGCAAGGATCGTTGCGCCCGACCTTGGGGCCGTCATGCCTGACGGTTTCGGGTGCGGGCATTTTGCCATCAGCATAATACCAACGGCCATTTTCCTTCTTGAACAGGCTGATCTCATGATGCTTGCGCAGGACGCCATCTTCCTTGTAGGTGGCAATGAATTCCACCGTGCCCGCCTGGTCATTCTCAGCACCTTTATCGACGGCGCACACTTCCAGGCCCAGCCATTCGGACTGCTCGGCCCATTTGCGGGTAGCGGCCTCATCCCAGTCATGACGGCTGTTCGGGTGCAGGCTTTCTCCAAGAAAGCCTATGGCGTCTTTCTGATATGCCGTATAACGGGCACGCATCAGGGCTTCCGCAGTGGCGGCCTTTGTCTTTCCCAAAAGAACGGGTTCGCAGCACTCCGAATAATCGTGGCCGGAACCGCAGGGGCAACTGGACATGGGGCGTTTTCCTTCGATCATTTCAAAGCAGGAAATTATAAAGCCTGGCTGCCCTTCAGGACAGTGTTCCATCCGGCGGATCGGGAAGCAGATCATCCTTTTCCGGGTCTGCGTCTATATAACAGCCGGGCGCCAGTGTTGCAGCGGGAGATACTGGCCAGCCTTTTAGCGCCGCCTCCAGAGCATTGCGCAAATAGTAATGTGTAGGCGCGTCCTGGGTATATCCAAAGCCATACTGGTCATCGATGGCGCCACGATAGATCAGGCGTTGTTCATTATCCAGTACAAGCACATCTCCCGTGCTTTTTACTCCCAAAGCTTCCGCCAGCAGAAAACTGCCTTTGCCCACCATGACTGCCTCAGGCAGATCCAGGCTGTTCGCATCCTGCATCAGAGCGGCCCTATCCAGGGTTTCATTCAGATAGATGAACACAAAAGCAAAGCCTTCCCGGGAAAATTCCTTTCCGATGGCGGCGATACGCGGGCCGTAGCGTCGGGAAACGGGACAGCGGGGATCACGAACCACAATCACGGCCCCCTTCTTTCCAACAACCTTGTGCAGTGAGGATGAGTTCCCCCACAGATCATGAAAAGACAGATCATCCAGTTGTTTGCCTATCAACCCCTGTTCCGGGTGTATGATTTCCACTCCCAGCCAGCGGGTGGCCTTACTCTCATCCCAAGGCTCCAGCGCCGGCAAATTCCAGCTCCAGCCGATCATCAGGGCCAATACTGCCTTGCGCGCTATATGCATGGTCTGCTCCGTTTTCGTCTGTCTTCATACAGAACAAGACCGGGCTTCAGACAATTTCGTTACAAGCCAAACTCCCGCCAGCGCTTTTTGATTCGCTTTGCCGATACGGGGCAGGCGGTCTTCAGCTCCTGGGCAAACAGGGAAACCCGAAACTCCTCCAGCATCCAGCGGATCTCTTCCAGGCGTGCATCCTCGATACCTTTGTCCGCTGCCGCCTGCCAGCGTTCCAGCCACACTTCCTGAACCGACTGCAACTCGTTGAGCAATTGCTGATCGCGCAAGGCGGCATTGCGCAGTTTTTGCATGCGTGATCCCACGGCTTTGAGATAACGGGGGTAATGTTGCAGACGCGCCCAGGGGGTATGCTGAAGAAACCCCTGGTACACCAGACGATCCAGCTGCCATTGCATGTCCTGGGTGGAAGCCAGCCAGTTGATCTGGTTGATGCCGGAAAGGGTCTTGCGCAATTGCTGATACTGGCCAAGAATCTCCGACGCCAGACGGCAGACTTCAGTGGCATGAGAGGCCATTTGCGTCTTGCCCGCTTCCAGTCGCTGCTCGAAGGTCTGGGCATCACGGATGTCCGGCCCATGCGCAAGAAAACTGCGATCGAGAATCAGGGCAATCAGTTCTTGTTCCAGATCCTGACGCCCCTCGCCGCGCAAATGCGCTGGCGCCCTTGGGGCTTTCGCATACTGCAGACGCATCTGCGCCAGTCCCGGCAATTGTTTTCTCAGTTCCCGGATCTGTCTGGGAAGGGCCAGCATGAACAGACGCCGCAAACCACGATGATGCTGCCCCAGGGCTTCCGCCTGAGCGCCGAACAGCATCACGGACACAGTATCACCTTCATCCTTGAGGGCCGGCCACAGAGTCAGACCAATGCCCTGTTGCTTGCTTTCCACCCGTTCGGGAAGCGCATCGAAATCCCAGCGGGTAATACCTTTTCTTTCCAGAGGATGCGTTGTCTTTTTGCGGGGAGCTGATTGCACCAGATCGCCATATTCCTTTTGCAGTCGCGCCAGATCCCTGCCCGCTACAAGGGTTTTTCCCTGATTATCGACAACCCGTATGCGCATCCGCAAATAATCCGGCAAGGCATCCGGGTTCCAGGCATCCTCGGGAACATGCACGCCACCGGACAGATCCTTGAGCGCTGCCCCTAGTGCCTGTATCAAGGGCGTGTCCGATACTTGCAGTTTGCGCATCGCCCGGGAGGCAAAATCCGGCACTGGAACGAAGGACTTGCGCAGGGACTTGGGCAGTCCTTTTATCAGGGTCACCAGCTTCTCTTCCAATAGTCCTGGCACCAGCCAGTCCAGCCGCCCTGCGCTGATCTGCCTTATCACGCCAGCGGGAATCACCACTGTGACGCCATCTGCCGCATGTCCCGGTTCGAAACGATACTCCAGAGGCAGACGCATGCCATGCAGTTCCAGCGCCTTGGGAAACTGTGCTTCGGCATTGGCGTCAGTGTTTCTGGCCAGCACATCCGAAAGCTCCATGTGCAACAGCCGCGGCTGTTTGCGGCTTGCCTTGCGCAACCATTTTTCCAGCAAGGAGGTACTGTAGATGCCTTCGGGAATGCGCTGATCGTAGAAGGCGTACATGCGCTCCTCATCCATCAGCAGATCGGGCCGGCGGGTGCGGGCTTCCATGTCCCGAACATAGTCCACCAATTCCCGGTTGTTGCGCCAGAAAGGGGCACGGGTTTTCAGTTCTCCTTCCACCAGACCGAAGCGTATGAAGATCTCCCGGGATTGTTTTGGATCTATGGGACCAAAGTTCACCCGTCGTCTGGGCACAACAACCAGACCGAACAAAGTTACTTTTTCATAGGCGCCCACCTGTCCCCGTCTGCTCTGCCAGTGTGGTTCGGAATAACTGTGTTTGAGCAGATGTCCAGCCAGGGATTCCACCCACTCCGGCTGAATCCGGGCGCAGCCGCGGGCATAGAGTTTGCTCGTCTCCACCAGTTCCGCCGCCATGATCCATTTGGGCTGGATGCTGAACTGGCCGGAGCCGGGAAAGATGTGAAAGCGGCTGTTGCGCGCCCCCAGATAACCTTTCCCCTTGCCCACCTGGCGCATTCCAATGTGGCTTAGCAGTCCGGAAAGAAGCGCCTTGTGTATGGTTTCATAGCCGGGGTCTTCCTGGTTGTCCCGATAACCCATTTCATGCATCTGGCTGCGAAGCTGTCTGTGAATGTCCTGCCACTCCAGAATGCGCGTGTAGGAAAGAAAATACTCCCGGCACAGTCGCCGGAATTTGCGCTGGGTGAGATGCCGGCGTTTTTCCCGGATGAAATTCCACAGCGCCACGAACGCCAGAAAATCCGATTCTTCATGGGCAAACAGGGCGTGGGCTTCATCTGCCTGTTCCCGCTTGTCATGGGGACGATCCCGGGGGTCCTGTACCGAAAGCGCCGAGGCGATCACCAGCACTTCCCGCAATGCGTGGGTATGGGCGGCTTCGAGAAGCATGCGCGCAATCCGCGGGTCCACGGGCAGGCGTGCCAGCTTTCTGCCCAGTTGGGTGATCTTGCCCAGTCCATCCACGGCGCCGATTTCCTCCAGCACCCGGTATCCGTCCCTGATCTGGCGGCTGTCGGGAGGATCAATGAAAGGGAATTTTTCAATTTCACCAAAACCCAGCATCTTCATCTGCAGAATGACCGATGCCAGATTGGTGCGCAGAATCTCCGGTTCCATGAATTCGGGACGGGAAGCAAAATCCTCTTCCGTATAGAGGCGGATGCAGATCCCCTCCGCCACCCTTCCACAACGCCCCTTGCGCTGGTTGGCGGAAGCCTGGGAAATCCGCTCCACCGGCAGGCGCTGGATCTTGCTGCGATGACTGTAGCGGCTGATGCGGGCAAAACCGGTGTCGATGACATGGCGGATGCCGGGCACGGTCAGGGAGGTTTCCGCCACATTGGTGGCGAGCACGATGCGCCGTTGTCCGGAAGGCTTGAAGATACGTCCCTGCTCCGTCGGACTGAGACGCGCATACAAGGGCAGCACTTGTGTGACCTGCAAACGGTGTTTGCGCAAAGTTTCCGCCGTTTCCCGGATTTCCCTTTCCCCAGACAGGAACACCAGAATGTCGCCCCGGTCTTCCCGGGAAAGTTCGTCCACGGCATCGCAAATTGCCTGCTGAATCGCGTCACCGCGTTCCCCACCCCCCTCGTCTTCATCGTCCGGTGGTCGGTAGCGAACCTCCACGGGATAGGTTCGCCCCGATACCTCGATGATGGGGGCATCATGGAAATGGCGGGAAAACCGGCCCGGATCGATGGTGGCCGAAGTCACGATGAGTTTGAGATCGGGACGCTTTTTCAGCAGCTGTTTCAGGTATCCCAGAAGGAAATCGATATTCAGGCTGCGCTCATGGGCCTCATCGAGAATGATGGTGTCGTATTCGTTGAGCCAGCGATCCTGCTGAATCTCGGCCAGTAGCATGCCATCGGTAAGCAGTTTTATATGCGTGCTTTCGCTCACCCGGTCATGGAAACGAACCTTGTAGCCCACTGCCGTACCCAGTTCCCGCCCCAGTTCGCTGGAGATGCGGCTGGCGAGACTGCGCGCCGCAATCCGCCGGGGCTGGGTATGGGCAATGCGGCCAAACACGCCCCGCCCCAGATCCAGGCAGATTTTCGGCAACTGGGTGGACTTTCCCGAACCGGTTTCACCACACAGAATGATGACCTGATGTCTTCTGATGAGTTTGCGGATTTCCTCCAGCCGCCCGGTAATCGGCAGTTCCTGCGGATAATCGGGAACTGGCAGGGTATCGCGACGCAGCAGCGCCGAATTTCGGGACTTCTCGATGCGGGCGGCCACTGCCGCCAGGGCATCGCGCACATCTTCTCCCTGGGCCAGCAGCCGGGACAGATTGTCCAGCCGGACGCGCAGGCGATGCCGGTCCCGGATCAGGCATTCCGCCAGATGTTTCTTCAGGGTATCAGGCATGGAAAACCGCTGTTCAACACCAGTCCGGAAGATCCAGATCCCGTTCCAGCAGTTCCTGCACATTGGCCGCAATGGCGCGATAACCCACGTTGCCATACAGCCGCTGGCGGCCCTGGTTCATGATCCATGTGGGGCTGCCTTCTATCATGCGCTCGCGGTGCTGATCAGCGTCCAGGGAGAGAGCCGCGTGAGCCTGGCCATCCGCCATTGCCTGTTCCACCTCATTCACGGGAATCTCCAGATCCCCCAGGTACTGCCGCAGCACTTCCCACCGGGCGATATTTTCAAGATCACGGAAGAAACCCCGGCGCAGCCGCCAGGTCAGTTCCTCAAAAACACTGCGTCCATGGTATTCGGCATCGGGCAATCTGCCCTGCCCTTCGAGAAGTTGCACTGCCTTGAGAACCAGATGCACCGGCAGGGAAGACGCGGGAATGTTGCGCGTCCATATGTCCGGATGAATCTCCACATGGGGGAAATGCGCGCCAAGTTCACGAACATGCCGGGAATATCCCGCATAGCCGCCATCCGCAAAGCCTTGGCCAATCCGGATTTCATTGTTGCCGAACAGGGTGATGAAATGGCAGTTGACATGAACGCGCGGACCGAACTCCGCCTTCAGTTCATCCACCTTGATCTGGGCAAAATAGGCCCAGACACAAAGAATGTCCGTGTAATAGTCGATACTGATACTGCGATTGTCCACAAAGTTTTCCATTGCAACATCTGAAGAGCTACATGCTACCATTATGACGCCCGTCCATCTCTAACCAAGGAGGAGAAACATGGGAACCGGTACTATCGTAACCATCGTTATCGTGGTCGTCATTCTCGGCCTGATCATGTATGTCATCGGGATCTACAACACCCTGGTGACCCTGAAGAACCGATACAAGAACGCCTTTGCCCAGATCGAGGTTCAGCTCAAGCGCCGCTACGACCTGATACCCAATCTCATGGAAACTGCCAAGGCCTACATGAAGCATGAACGGGAAACCCTGGAAGCGGTGATCAATGCGCGTAACGCCGCCGCCAATGCCCTGAGCAAGGCCGCCGCCGATCCTGGAAACCCCGAGGCCATGGGCGCCCTGGCAGGCAGTGAACAGGCCCTGGCCGGCGCCATGAGCCGATTCAACATGGTCATGGAAGCCTACCCCGACCTGAAAGCCAACCAGAACATGATGCAGTTCAGCGAGGAACTGACCAGCACCGAAAACAAGATCGCCTTTGCCCGGCAGGCATTCAACGATTCGGTCATGCAGTACAACACCTACCGCCAGTCTTTCCCGCAGGTAGTGTTTGCGCCCATGTTCGGCCATCCCACGGATGCCAGCCTGCTGGAATTCGAGGACAGCCCGCAAATGCAGGAAGCTCCCAAGGTTTCCTTCTGAACGGCTGAAAGCCCATGGATTTTTTCTCTGCCCAGGATGACGCCCGGCGCAAGACGCGCTGGCTGATCATCCTGTTCGTTCTCGCGATTCTGTCGCTGGTGGTGCTGACCAATCTGTTCATCATGTTGTTCGTTGAATATTCCAACGATTACTATGTACAGAATCACACCCCCATGACCTTCTGGCAGAAATTCGACTGGGCGCGTTTCAGCGCCATCAGTCTCGGGGTTGTGGTGGTCATTGCCGCCGGCAGCGGCATTCGCACCCTGAGCCTGCGCGGGGGCGGCAAGACCGTCGCCGAGATGATGGGTGGACGACTGGTTTCCGGCAATCCGCGCACCCCGCTGGAACGTCGGCTGGTCAACGTGGTGGAAGAGATCGCCATTGCCTCCGGCACACCCGTGCCCCAGGTCTATGTCATGGAACATGAACCCGGCATCAACGCCTTTGCCGCCGGCTATACCACGGGAGATGCGGTGGTGGCGGTCACCCAGGGCACCCTGGAAAAGCTCAATCGGGCAGAACTCCAGGGAGTCATCGCCCACGAGTTCAGCCATATCATCAATGGCGACATGCGTCTCAACATCCGCCTCATTGGTCTGCTGTTCGGTATTCTCATGGTGGCGCTCATCGGTCGTTTGTTGTTCCGCTGGGGCGCCCTCGGCGGCAGTCGCAACAGCAAGGAAAACAACGGCATTCCCCTGGTGGTGCTGGGACTGGGACTTGTCATCCTGGGTTATGCAGGCGTGTTCTTTGGCAATCTCATCAAAGCCGCGGTAAGCCGCCAGCGCGAATACCTTGCCGATGCGTCCGCAGTGCAGTTCACCCGTGACCCCACGGGCATTGCCGGAGCGCTGATGAAGATCGGTGGCGACACCCAGGGCGCCATCATCAATCATCCAGATGCGGAAGAGCTGAGTCATGCCTATTTTGAAGAAGGCACCCGGCATCTGTTCACTTCCCTGTTCGCCACTCACCCTCCCCTGGAACAGCGCATCAGGAAAGTGTTGCCCAGCTGGGATGGAGAATTCATCGTGCCGGTGAAACCGGACCTCGCTCAAATCCAGAAAGAGGAAGATGCACGAACCGAACCACGCATCGATCCCCAGGACATGATGCTGGGCGGGGTGATCCTCGGCAGCGTGCTGGACAACATCGACAAAACCGGCACGCCCGAGGCCGTCAACGTACGCCAGGCCCAGCAGATGCTGGAATATCTGCCCGGCGAACTGCATGAAGCCGCCCAGGAACCCTATGGCGCCCGCGCCCTGATCTACGCCCTGGTGCTGGACCAAGACCGGGAAGTGCTGAAGAAACAGATCTGGCATCTGCAGGACAAGGCGGACACCGGCGTGGCCATGCTTACGGAAAAGCATATGGGTCAGGTAAAACAGCTCGCACCCAAATTGCGGCTTACCCTGGTGGATCTGGCCATGCCCGCCCTGCGGCAGCTGTCAGCAGAGCAGTACCAACTGTTCAAGGAAAATCTGCAAGCGCTCATCGAGATGGATGGCGAGATCACCACCTTCGAATGGGCCTTGCACCGCATCATCCTGCACAATCTGGATGCGCATTTCGAACACCGCATTTCCCGCATTGGCAAATACAAGCATCTATCAAAACTGAGCGGCGAGATTGCGCTCATGCTCAGCTATCTGGCGCACAACACCCATGACAGCAAAATGGACGCCCTGCATGCATTTCAGGCAGCCGCCAGCGAACTGGGACTAAAAGGCCTGAAGTTCCTCAACGAAGCGGAACTGGATCTGGACAAGCTCGATCAGGCCATGGCAAAACTGGCCCAGCTCACGCCCCTGCTCAAGCCCCGTCTGCTCAAGGCCGCCGCAGCCTGCGTTACCGCCGATGGAGAAGTTACCGCCCTGGAAATGGAACTGCTGCGCGCCTTCTCTTCTTTGCTGGATTGTCCGCTGCCACCCATTCCCAACGCATGACAGACGAGCGCCGGGCGCTGCTTCTGGGTCTGGCGGCGGTATTGTTGTGGTCCACCGTCGCCTCGGCTTTCAAGATTTCCCTGCGCTATCTTTCGCCCATACAACTGCTGTTCTGGGCCAGCCTGAGCTCGGTCTGCATCCTCGGACTGGTGCTGACCCTGCAGGGAAAACTGAAGGAACTGTTGTGGCTGCCGCCTGGCTCTTTACTCAGACTGGGGCTGCCAGGACTGCTTACGCCCTGGCTGTACTATCTGGTGCTGTTCAAGGCCTATAAACTGCTGCCCGCCCAGGAAGCCCAACCCCTGAACTACAGTTGGGCCATCACCCTGTCGCTACTGGCAGTGCCCATATTGGGGCAGCGACTGCGCAAAAAACAGTTGGCCGCCATCGCCCTGAGTTATTTCGGGGTGCTCATCATCGCCACCAGGGGAGACCCCCTGAGCCTGGAATTCAGCGATGGCCTGGGCGTATTTCTGGCCCTGGGGAGCACCTTGATCTGGGCAACCTACTGGATGTGGCAGACCTGGAGCCGGGTCGATCCGCTTCAGGGACTGTTCTGCAATTTCGTCTTCGCCCTGCCCTTCATTGCCCTGACCCTGTGGCTTGTCGAAGGTTTTTCACTCCCTGACGAAAGAGGACTGGCAAGCGCCCTGTATGTAGGAATGTTCGAGATGGGACTGACTTTCCTGCTTTGGCTCAAGGCCCTGCAGCTTACCCGCAGCACCGTGCGTATCGCCAATCTGATTTATCTTTCCCCATTTTTGTCCCTGGTACTGATCCACTTCGTGGTTGGTGAGGAAATTCTTCCCTCCAGCTATCTGGGCCTGCTTTTCATCGTCGGTGGCGTGCTCCTGCAACAGTCCGGCGGGATCAGGAGTGAGGAGGAAAAACGCGGATGATTTTTTCCGGCACTTCACCACGACTTACCAGGGAAGTGGCCGAAGCCTCCATGACCACCGTAACCATGACAAGGATCAGCGTCGGCATGATGGCGATACGCGTGATTACCGTCACCAGAATGTTTGCCATATGCGCATCTTTCATGCCCATGGTCAAAACCTCCGCGAGCAACAGAATGGCTGCAGTAAGCGCATATCCGACAAGCAGCAACTTGCAGCGATTGAAAGCCAGACGCCAGTGAGCCGCCACAAACCAGCGCGGCTCGCGCCGCCCCCGGTAATAGATGTAGGTAATCACCATCAACGAAAGAGCCAGGGGAATCAGCAACCCCTTGATGCCAACGCCGAGCATGATGGTTGCCGGGGTGAGCAGCAAGTGAAAAAAGAAAATATTCAGCACGAACAGATCATGCGCCCAGCGGGCCGCCTTTTTGTCGCTCTCGGAAACTTCCATCTTGCCTGCCTGTCACAAACTATCGAATGATGCGGATTGTAAAACGAAAGATACTGTTTCACAGTGACAAATCTCAGTAAGCCATTGAAAAACCGGTTACTGTCCCCATATCACTTGCATGAATGCGGGCGCGCAACTACACTGTGCGCCTGAACATGGATGCTTGATTCCACCCTTTTCGGGGGCGACACGGATTTCGACGCGGATAGCAAAACCCGAGGTGCATGTCGAGGATGTAGATTCCCTCGTAAATCCATCTACAAACTGATAGTTGCCAACGACGACAACTACGCACTCGCCGCCTAAGAAACGGTAGGGTGCCGCTTCACCGGAGCCGTGCCTGTGCGTCCGGACTTGAAGCGTCGATTCTCACAGGATCGCGATGAAGCTCGTCCGGGGTGGATTCGCTAAACTCTTACCGGACTCGCCACAAAACCGCCCTGTCCGTCGGGTGGTCAGTGGTTAAAACTCAATAGACCGGACTAAACATGTAGAGCCAAAGGCGGAGGATCCGCGGACGGGGGTTCGATTCCCCCCGCCTCCACCACTTGAAACAAGACAACCCGTCTCTCCGAAAGGTTTCTCCAGGACGACGGGTTTTCTATTTCTCGCTGTTTTCAAAGGGGTTACGCTTCGCCATGAGAGTTCTCCACACATCCGACTGGCACATCGGCCGAACCCTTTATGGCAGAAAACGCTACAAGGAGTTTTCGGCATTTCTGGACTGGCTGGCTCAGACCATTGAAGATGAAAAGATCGATGCCCTGCTTGTCGCTGGTGATGTGTTCGATACCAGTACGCCCAGTAACCAGGCGCAGGCGCTATATTATGGTTTTCTCTGCCGCGTCGGCGCATCCTGCTGCCGTCATGTTGTGATCATTGCCGGAAACCATGATTCTCCCTCGTTTCTCAATGCTCCCAAAGAACTGCTCAAAGCGATCCATGTCCACGTGGTTGGAAGCAGCACTGAAGACCCGGAGGACGAAGTGCTGGTACTCCGTAATGAGCAGGCTGCTCCGGAACTGATTGTCTGCGCCGTACCCTACCTCCGCGACAGGGATATCCGTGTGGCGGAAGCGGGCGAAAGCGTCGAGGACAAGGAACGGAAGCTGATTGATGGCATCCGCAATCACTACGCCACCGTTGGCGCCTTGGCCGAACAGAAGCGCAAGGAGCTTGAGGTTGACATTCCCATCGTTGCCATGGGGCATCTGTTTACCGCTGGCGGACAAACCATCGACGGCGATGGCGTGCGCGAACTCTATGTGGGCTCTCTGGCTCACGTGACAGCCGGGATTTTCCCTGCGAATTTTGATTACCTGGCGCTTGGACACCTCCACGTCCCGCAAAAAGTGAACGGATCTGAAACCATGCGCTACAGCGGCTCTCCTCTGCCCATGGGATTTGGGGAGGCGAAACAGCAGAAAAGTGTTTGCCAGGTTGAATTCCACAGATCAGTAACGTCTGTGCAACTGATCGATGTGCCGGTGTTTCAGAAGCTTGAGCGAGTCAAGGGAGACTGGGACGGGATCTCAAGCAGGATTCTCGAACTCTCGGCCACCAACTCCCAGGCGTGGCTAGAGGTCGTTTACGAAGGCGAGGAGGTTATTGGCGACCTGCGCGAGCGCCTGGAGGCCGCCCTCTCCGGCAGTCACATGGAAATCCTCCGGATAAAAAACAACCGCATCATCGACCGCGTGCTGGGGCAAATCCATGAAGAGGAAACACTCGACGATCTGAACGTGAACGACGTGTTCGAACGATGCCTCGCCGTTCATGATGTGCCTGAAGAGCAGTGGCCGGAATTGCTTCGCACCTACCAGGAGACACTCTCGTCTCTCTACGAAGACGATATGCAGGCAGAATAGAGAGGCTGTAGATGAGGATACTGCAGGTACGCTTCAAGAATCTGAACTCACTGGTTGGTGAATGGCAAATCGACCTGACGCACCCGGCCTTCGTGTCTGATGGTATCTTTGCCATCACCGGCCCTACCGGCGCGGGGAAGACCACTATCCTCGATGCCATTTGCCTCGCCCTTTATGGCCGCACGCCCCGCCTCAACAAGGTCACAAAGAGCGGGAACGAAATCATGTCCCGCCAGACCGGCGAATGCTTTTCCGAGGTGACCTTTGAAACCCAGACTGGGCGTTACCGCTGTCACTGGAGCCAACACCGGGCACGCAAGAAGCCGGATGGCGAACTCCAGGCCCCGAAACACGAAATTGCCAATGCCGATTCCGGCGAGATTTTCGAATCCAGGATCAGAGAGGTAGCCAGCCGGATCGAGTCGGCTACCGGCATGGACTTTGATCGTTTTACCCGTTCCATGTTGCTGGCCCAGGGTGGCTTTGCCGCGTTCCTTCAGGCGGCACCGGATGATCGGGCGCCGATCCTGGAGCAGATAACGGGCACCGAGATCTACAGCCGGATATCCATCCGTGTTCATGAGCGGCAACGCGAGGAGAGGGAAAAACTAAACGAGCTACAGGCTGAAACGGCAGGCATCATGATTCTTGAGCCGGAACAGGAACAGGAGCTTGGGCAGGCACTCGAAACAAAACAGAAGGAAGAGACAAACCTTGCTGCCAAAACCGCTGACACCGGCAAGGCCATAGACTGGCTCACCAGCATCGATGGGCTGAAGAAGGAAATCATTGGTCTGGCCGATGAAGCGAGCAAGCTGCAAATCGATATCGAGGCGTTCAAACCGGATCGTGAAAAGCTCAACCGGGCTTTGACTGCCGCCTCACTGGACGGCACATACGCAACCCTCAGCGCAAGCCGCAAACAACAGGCGGATGAAAAAGCAGCATTGAAAACGGAAGAAGAGGCTCTTCCTGGACTGGAATTCTCCGCCAGGGAACAGGCCGAGGCACTGAAATCGGCTGAGCAACAAACTGCTCGGGCCAAAGAAGAGTTGAAAGCGGCCGCACCTGTATTGCAGAAGGTTCGCTCTCTCGATCAGAAACTTGCCGATCAGAAAAAGGCTGTTTTGGAAGGCGAAGAGAGCTGCCAAAAAGATACTGCAAGGATTGATATGGATAAACAGGCCAGACTCAAAGAGCAGGAAAAACGTTCCAAGGCTCATGAGACTCTGGAACTTGTTGACGGCTACCTCAAGGAGCATGCCCAGGATGAATGGCTGATCAGCGGCCTGGCCGGTGTTGAAGAACAGTTGGGCGGCCTAGTCTCCAGGCAAAAAGAAATCGTTCAAAAAGAGGCTGATCAAGAAACGGCCACGACAGCTCTGGAACTAGCGACAAAGTCACTCGACGACTATCACAAGCAATGTGGCATTCGTAAGCAGGAACTGGAGCAGGCCTCAAAACGGATTCAGCAAGGCAAAGATGCATTGAGCCAGTTGCTGGGAGACCGCTTATTGCGAGAATACCGCACCGAGAAGGAAACCCTGCTGCGTGAAATGGCCTTCCTGACCAAAATAGCAGAGCTTGAAGATCACCGGGCAAAACTGGAAGACGGCAAGCCCTGTCCACTCTGCGGCGCAACCGAACACCCCTTCGCGGAAGGGAATGTCCCTGTTCCCGATGAAACCGAACAGAAGATTGACGCCCTGACCAGGCTGATCAGCAAAGCCGAGGATCAGGAAGCCGCCATCAAGAAACTCGAAGAAGCAGAAAGCCTGGCCCGTAAAAACCTGACGGAGGCTGAAAAGCTGGAAACAGCAGCGGCTAACGACAAGAAGGCTGCCGAGAAAACCCTTGCCGATGTGAAGGACAGCTTGGAAAAACTCCGGGCTGATTTTGCCGAACACAGGCAGGCCGTCTCTACCAAACTCCAGCCGCTTGGTATTGCGGACATCCCTGATACTGACATTTCATTACTGCTTGAAACCCTAAGAGCGCGGCTGAAGTCATGGCAGGCCCAGGTCAGGAAAAAGGCGGACATCGAGAAACAGATTGCCGATATCGACAGTGAGGTGAAGCGGCTGGATGCGGTTATCGAAACTCAAAGCATCGCCCTGGCCGAAAAACGGAAGCACCTGGAGACCTTGAAAAAGGAACTCGACGCCGGAAGTGACGAGCGTAAAGCAGTGTACGGCGACAAGAACCCCAACGACGAGGAGCTCCGCTTGAACAAGGCTGTTTCTGATGCCGAGCGTGCTGAAAAGCAAGCCAGGGATCAGCACAATGAATTGCAGCAAAAATGGAATACCGCAAAGGCCCATGTTGAATCTCTGAAAAAACGCATCGACCAGCGAGAGCCAGAACTGAGAAGGTTGGAAACCGAATTTTCCGCAGCGCTGGCGCCTGTGGACTTTTCAGATGAAGAACAGTTTCTGGAGGCCAGACTATCCGCTGAACAGAGAGATGAGCTGGCAGCAAAGGCCAAGAAACTGGATGAGCGCCAAACAGACCTCAAGGCCAGGCAAAAGGATCGGGAAACGCGCCTGGCCACGGAAATGGCCAAGAAGATTACCGACAAATCTCTTGAGGAACTGGAAGCGCAACTCAAAGAGTATGGAGATTCCCTCAAGGAACTGCAGGATACCATTGCCGGTCTCAAGCTCAAGCTGAAAGAAAACACGGCTGCAAAGGAGCGCATAAAGGAAAAACAAACAGCTATCGAGGCCCGGAAAAAAGAATGCCGCCGGTGGGAAAATCTGCACGAACTGATTGGTTCCGCGGACGGCAAGAAGTACCGCAATTTTGCCCAGGGGCTGACCTTCGAAATGATGATTGGTCATGCCAACCGGCAACTGCAGAAAATGACAGCCCGCTACTTGCTGGTCCGTGATGACGCCCAGCCCCTGGAGCTCAACGTGGTTGACAACTACCAGGCGGGCGAGATTCGTTCCACGAAGAACCTTTCCGGTGGAGAGAGTTTTATCGTCAGCTTGTCGCTTGCGCTGGGTTTGTCTCACATGGCCAGCAAGAATGTCCGGGTTGATTCGCTGTTCCTGGATGAAGGCTTCGGCACCCTCGACGAGGAAGCCCTCGATACCGCCTTGGAAACTCTTGCGAGTCTGCAGCAGGACGGCAAGTTGATCGGCGTCATTTCCCACGTACCTGCCCTGAAGGAGCGGATCAGCACCCAGATCCAGGTAACGCCTCAAACCGGAGGCAGAAGCCAGATATCCGGGCCTGGATGCAGCAGGTTGGGTGCTACAGAGCGGGCTGCAGAAGCAGGATGACTTGAGGGCATCTCGAATAATCGAGGTGCCCGAGTGGGACAGGGATGTCCCACCATTTTCAATCACCACAAGTGATTGAAAATGTGAGCAAAGAGGAAATCGCATTTTCTCTTTGCGACGAGAAAAATTCCATGGAAGGAATTTTTCGAGGTTCCCTTGACAGAATGTTGAAAAAGTCCTCCCCTGGACGTTTTCAACGCCGGAACCGGGAAATGCGATATCTTGTTTCGTTCCCGGCTTTTTTCAGGAAAAAACGCACAAGCGTGACATAAGCGCTACCCTGCCAGCCTACCCGTCAGGTGGAGACCATGATTCGTGGCACAGAACTACCTGAACTAACTGAAAGGTGAAATATGAACGAAAACAAAAAAGCACGGCTTATCGAATTGGGCGCGGAAGCCCTGGCAGATGCCTTGTTGGAATTGGCGGATCACAACGACGCAGCTGACGATCTGGTGGAACGGATGATCGCCACGCCAGAGGAAAACATTGAGCGGTTCAAGGCTAAACTGCGTTCTCTCAAGCGTTCCAGGCATTTTATTCATTGGAGAGAATCCGCCAGTTTCGCGCGTCGATTGGAAACATTGCTGCAAGATTTGCGCGCAAATGTTGACGATCCCAAAATCGGTTCCAAACTGGTGGCAGCGTTTTACGAAACCGATAAGGGAACGCTCGGAAATTGCGACGATTCCAGTGGTCACGTGGGCGAGGTGTATCGTTTCGATGCCAAAGAGCTGTTTGTCAGCTATGCGCGGCGCTGCCCGGACAAAGAGTGGCTGACCGAATTGGTGTTCAAGCTCAATAAATATGATGACTATGGCGTGCGCGATACCCTTATTGATTGTGCAGTGGAATACTTGCCCGAACCAAATATCCGCAACCTGATCAACATGCTTCAGAAAACTGCCGATAAGGAAGAAGATGAATATGCCAAGCGGCACTGGCTGCATCTGATTGAATCCCTGGCTCGGCAGAACAGGGATGCGCGGCTTTTTGAAAAGGTTCGCACCGACTCCTGGGGAACTCTGTCAACCGCTGCCTTCGTGGACATCGCCCAGGTCTATCTGGAAAGCGGTGATCCTGAGGCCGCCTTGTCATGGCTTGACAAGATTTCCCCGAATGAAACCCACCAAATCGATGAGCGAGACCGATTGCTGCTCGAGATTCTTGGGCGGCTCGGAGAAACAGAAAAACAGAAGGATGTTGCCAGGCGCATCTTCCGTCGGCATCGAAGCAATGATTCGCTGGAGGCGCTGCTGTCCGTTATCGGAGCGCAGAAGCGCGAATCGGTCATTACGGAGGAAACTGATTTGATCCTTTCCGCGAAAACACTGTCATTGTCGGATACCGCTTTTCTTATGGAAATGGGGCAAGTAGAGGATGCGGAACGCTACCTGCTGGACCGGGTGGATCAGCTCAATGGTGACTTTTATGGCAGCCTGCTCCCCCTGGCCGACGCTATGGAAACTAACGAGCGCCATATGGCTGCCATTGTTGTCTACCGGGCTTTACTCGATTCCATCTTGCGGCGTGGCCGAACCAAGACCTATCCCCATGGCGTGCGCTATCTCAAAAAACTGGATCGACTGGCCAGATCCGTTTCTGACTGGCGAGGTATGGACGACCACGATACCTACCTGCAACAACTTCGTCAGGCCCATGGCCGGAAGTCCAGTTTCTGGTCCCGATACGGAAAATAATGCCGGAGACATCTAGCCCGCATGTTGCACCGGAATCCGGAATTTTCCCGGAGAGATTTTTGCCCAGATTGTTCGAACGGACAAAAGCCGATGTTATTCATCGGCTTGCAGGGCGTTCGGGCAAGCTGGGTGAAAAGATCCCGGGAAAAACCGGATAGCATGGCAGGTACGAACTGTATCCAGCATACTCGTCACGCAACAGGCTGTAATTCATGGTAAAAAACCCACATTTTGCGCGTTCTGGTGAAATATGCGGGCTAGCTTTCATATGCTCGCCTCCTCCTGCCTCACACTGACCGCCCCGCCATCGCCAAACAATAACCAGCCCGCATCAGCATCGTTGTCGCCTCCTGCCAGAAGTGGGCGCGCAATGCCACCATGACCTTCCATGCGAGCAGCGGGATTCTCTGGCACCGGATAAACACGAATATCGTCTTCTCCCGGCTGGATCAATTGCTTCAAACCGCCCAATAATTCCTCCAGCTGCACCTCACTGGCATGAAGATAATAAACCGAATACTGCACCATCAAACCCTGCCGCGACACGCGGTTATGGATTTTTTGCAGCCGCTTCGGATCGGCGATGTCATAGCATAGCAGCCAGTTTACCGCTTTATCACCTTTCATTCGCTCTCCTCCAGGCGTTTTTTCAGCAGTGGAATAACATCCCGAACAGCGTAGTGAGCAAAGAGGATATCGCATTTTCTCTTTGCGGCGAGAAAAATGCCATGGAAGGAATTTTTCGGGATCCCCTGGTGTAAAAGCGTCAAATGCCGTTCGCACTGACGCACCATACCCAAGGCATCAATACCGCTCGTCGACAATTGCCGCATCCTGTCCAGCAAACACATGGCAGACCAGATAAGCGCATATTCATCTCAAGGATATCTCATTACCGATTCAGTCCTTCTGTTTCACTGAGCCAGATGTATAGCCGGTTGACCAGATCCAGGTCAATGCGCGCCAGACGTGGGCGTAAACGCTCCAGCTTGCGAATCACCGCCTTGTCACGTAAAGGATGACGCACACCACCACGAGCGATTCCTGCCAGCCACCCGAGACGCATCGGTTCCATGCGCAGGGCCAGCAGATGCCCAAGATCTGCGGCCAGATCAGGTTCACCCTCTCGCCATAGCGCCTGTGTCGCGTCCACACCCAGACGCGTCAGGCTATGCTGCATCCAGATCATCCCATGGCGCGAAAAAAGATAACCTGTCCGCCTGGCAATGCTCTGCCCTACGTATTCTGCCGCCCGGGACTGCAACCATTTCCGCAACAAGCCGGGATGAGAAGCCAGGCTGCGCGGTGCATGAGTGCGACGGACAACCGTCATGGAAACGCGGCGGCACTGCGCATTCAACCAGTCTCCATATCGTTCGCGCCAGTCTGGCAGCACTGTCAGATCCATCAAACGCTGGCGCAACCCGCTCAAATCACTTCCACGACCAATAACACGCGCCACAATATCGTCATTCCCATCGTGCATGACGATGGTAATACCATATCTGGCGCAAGCCAGAATCGAGGACATATCCATCTGCACCTTGTCAGAAACCACCAGCCTCGATAAGCGCCGCAAAGGAAGCCAGGCATCCGCCCGATCCAGCATGCTCACGCACAGGGCCGGGCCATCCAGCGTCACCTGTGCTACTTCAGCCGGCTCGATATATACCGGCAACGGTCTGACATCTGTCTGCTCATTCATCGGCGTATTGCTCCAATTGTTTCAGCAAGGCGTGCAACATCAAACGCAGCCAACGCCGGGCAGGTCTGGCCACGGTTTCATACTCCGCAAAGAACAGCGCACGCCCCTTCTTGTTCAGCCAGTAACCACCATCGCGGGCATGAAAATCTGCACCGCTCAGGCGACGCTCGGCAAACATGCGCCAGACCCTGGCATCGAGTCGTGGGCGTAATGGCTCCATCAAATCCGCGGCCAGTGAATCGCGCCCATGCATGGGCTCATGCAGGCAACCCAGCGCCGGATCCAAACCTGCTCCATGAGCTGCCTTCACCGCCTCGCCGTACAACAGCGTGTAACCCAGCGACAAAGCCGCATTCACGGGATCAGGCGGAGGCCGGCGGCGGCGTGCCGAAAATCCCAAATCCGGCGGTAACAAGACTTTCCAGGCCTGAAAATAACCTGCTGCGGCCGCGCCTTCCAACCCGCGCATTTCCGCCACAGACAACTCCTCATCTGCCAACCTGCGGCGAATTCCGCGCAGAGAATCGATCCCCTTGCGCAGCGCATAACGCTGATCGGGCCGCAGGCGTAATGCCTGCTGTAACAATCGCTGTTGCCCGGCCAACTTGCGCAACAACATCGCCCGCGCCAAAACCGCGCACAAATCCGCACGTATGCACGCTCGATATTGCGCCAGGCGGCGCGTTGCCGGATGCCGCAACGGGCCGAGCAACATCGCTCTATGACGATGCTGGCGACCACTGAGCAACGCCACGCTAACCTGTGCCGCCGCCAGCGCGCCAAGACTACCCGTATCCGTCTCCACATGGCCGATAATCACCATATGCCGCAGCAGATTCAACGGGATGCGCTGGCGCAACTGTTCCTTCTCACGAAGTTCCAGCGTATTGCTCACCACTTTCAGATGCGTATGTTTGCGGTCAATATACAAAGTATTCATCTTTTCACCCGAAATAGAAAAAGTCCGGCAGCCGTGGTGGCCGCGCCTTGCCCAGAACTTTCGTGCTGCGGCGACGACTCAAACGAATCAGCAAAAAACGATCCTCCCCTTCATCAATCACCATACGCATGCGCTCCAGCAGAGCTTGTTTCTCTGAAGCGGTCAAAAAGCACTCGAACACAGACTTTTGCCCACCGGTAGCGTATTCACGCACCACGCGCAAGGCATGACGCAAGCGCTCGTCATCCGTCACGTCATAAGCGGCAAGATAAAGAATGCGTTGTTCCATGGGACAATAATGCCGCGGATAGACACACCACGCAGAAGCCGCAAGCTTGCGGGCAAATCATTGACTGATACCCGAGAAAAATTATGCCCATCCATGAAACAATGCGAAAAAACCGGATTGGCGCGAGCACTTTTTTGTTGTCTGGGTTTTCGCAGCCTACTTCTAGCCCGAATATTGCACCAGAACGCGCAAAATGTGGGTTTTTTACCATGAATTACAGCATGTTGCGTGACGAGCATGCTGGATACAGTTCGTACCTGTCATGCTATCCGGTTTTTCCCGGGATCTTTTCACCCAGCTTGCC
>JALSQZ010000102.1 GCA_026985055.1 Sedimenticola sp.
AGCAGCATGCGCCCCAGCATGGTGTCTACCGGGCGAATGACCGGGTAGGTCAACAATGCCTTGTTGGCCTCAAGCGCGGCGGAGACCTTGATGTGCAGAACGCGATACAGCGTGAAGGGCGCCATGCCCGTGAACATGTAGAAGACGATGCTCTCCCCGTAGGGAGGCGGGCGCTCCAGGAAATAGTTGATCACGCCAAGAAAGGCCGTGCCCCACATGACGTCCGCCAGCACCAGCAAATGGCCGAACCTGTGCGGGCCCAGGCGCAACGATGCCTCACGCAACACAAGGGCATGAAGCACGCGCAACTGCACCCTGAAGGCTCTCCAGAACCCCGTGGCATTCAGGCTTGGGGACTGTCGTGCATGCTGCCGCGCCATGCCCCTACATCCTGTCACGCACTGACTGCACCATCAGCGTCCCCAGCGCCCATGCCAGCAGAAGGGAGAGGAACACGAAAATCGTATTCCTGACGCGCCTTGGGTAGAGCGCCTCGTCTGGCACATAAGGCTTCACGAAGGTGGCCAGGTAGCGCTGTTGCTCGTTGGCCAGAATGCGCGCCTGCTCAAGGCCGCTCAGGGCTGAAATATAAAGTTTTTCCGCGAATTCACGCTCGACGAGCAGGGCCTCGTATTCGGTCAATACCTTGCTGAAGGTCCTGGAAGCGCCATCCCTTGCCGAAACGGCAGACTTCTTCTTGCCCAGCTTGAGCTTCTCCTTCCGGATCTGGCTCTTCAGCGCCGTGATGCGGTTTTTCAGAAAAACCACCGTGGGGGCTCTTTCGCTGAGATAGCTTCTGGCTTCCGCCAGCTTTGCTTGCAGCTCCGACAATTGTGTTTCCAGCTTGCCGATAATGGTGACTTGCACCTGCGCCTGCTTCGTCGGGTCGATCTGCTGGGTATTGCTGCGAAACTTCAGGAACTCATGACGAATGCGACGCAACCGCTCCTCGGCCTTGGACACTTCCTGCCGGGCATAGGCCAGGGCGTCTATGCGCGCGCGCTCGCTCAATTCATTCACCATGCGCTCGCTTTCTGTCAGAATGGCGCGCGCAATGTCACGGGCATCCTGCGCCGTGAAGGCGTATACCTTGACGGTGATGATGTGGGACGTGCGATCTATGCCCACATGCACCATGGACTTCCAGTAATCCAGGAAATCCTCGTAAGAAATGTCATCCGGCAGCCTGGCCCACAGGTCAAAAGTGGGAACATGGTATTTTTCCTTGAGGTTCAGCTTCTTGTCTATCCGTTTCAGGATTTCGCGGCTGTGGATGTATTCCATCACGATATACGAATCATTCGAACCGCCCACGCTCAGCCCCAGGGAGTTCAGCAGGCCGCCATTGAGCTGGGCGGAAGCACTGCGCACGGCGAAGCGTGTTTCCACCGCATACTGGTCAGCCGCCACAAAGGCGTAGTAAAGGGCAACCAGCACGGAAGGCAGAAACACGGTCAGCAGCAGGGAGCCCCAGACCAGCAAACGGCCACGCTTGCGTCTTCCGGCAGCTTGCGGCGTGGCCTTCGACTGCTTGTCACCCGCGCCAGCCTCACCCGGCCTTGGGGCCTTCTTGGCAAATGGAGCCGGCACAACCTGCGCCTTGGACTTTTTCTGTTTCTCGCTCATGACTTGGTCTATATCATTCCTTGTTCTTGCACGGCAATGTGGCGGCGCTGTTGCCAGCAGCCAGCTTCCAGGAAGAGTGTAGGTTCATGGACAATGTCAGGCTTGAAAATGTCTGCAAACGCTACAGGCTCCGCAATGGCGTCACTACCGTGCTGGACAATGTGACGTTTTCCTTCCCCAAGGGGTACAACATAGCCATACTGGGCCTGAATGGAGCAGGCAAGTCAACCCTCATCCGTCTGATAGCGGGAGCAGAAGAGCCCAACTCGGGGCGCATCCTGCGGTTTGCCAACATCTCCTGGCCACTTGGCTTCGCCGGTGGCGTGGCGGGCAGCATGACCGGCAAGGAAGGCACGCGCTTCGTTGCGCGCATCTACGGCAAGGACGTGGATGAAACGGAAGACTTCGTGCGCTCCTTTGCCGACCTTGGCGATCATTACTTCATGCCTGTGAAGACGTATTCCTCGGGCATGCGGGCAAGGCTGGCCTTCGGCATTTCCATGGCCATCGATTTCGATTGCTACCTGGTGGATGAAATCCTCGCGGTGGGTGATGCGGTCTTTCGCAAGAAATGCGAGGAGGTCTTTGCCTCCAAGCTGCAAAAGTCGGACATCATCATGGTGGCCCACAGCCCCACGCTATTGCGACGCTACTGCGATGCCGCCGCCATTCTGCGCAATGGCAAACTGGTATTCTACCCGGACCTGGAAGAGGGAATCAGGACCTACAATGAATTCATCAAGCGCATGCAGGAGGAAGCCAGCCAAGCGCCGCGGTGATGGGAATCAGTTCCTGGTGATCTGATTGATGGTGGTGTGCGTGCCCCGGATGGCGCCCGTGCCGGCATTGAGCAGCGTCAGGAACTTCTGCAGCTCCGTGCTCACCGAATTGGCCACGTAGATGACGTCGTTGTCGCGCATCGTGAAGCTCTGGGCCAGGAAGAAGGAACGCGGCTTGCTCATGTCCAGCACGTAGACGGTGGGGGTTTTGCCGGTGGGGCTCAGCTCCTCCGGCGCCCGCCCCATGCGGCGCAGGATCCTGTTGTCCTCGAGGCGGAAGATGAAGACCCCCTTGTTGCTGGCCCGGTTGTCCAGCAGGCCGCCCGCGCGGGCCACCGCTTCCAGAATGTTCACCCGGTCGCTGTCGAAGGGATATTCGCCGGTTTTCGCCACCGCGCCAAAGGCGGTGTATGTCTGCGGATTGTGCGAGAGATAGATCTGGTCTCCGG
>JALSQZ010000103.1 GCA_026985055.1 Sedimenticola sp.
GCACCGGCAGCTTCTGGATCCTGGCGCTGGTGCTGCTGCTGGGGCTGGAGCTGAAGCACGCCACCGCCGAGGCCAAGGTGTTCAACTTCACCTCCAACATCGTGGCGCTCGTCATCTTCATCAACAGCGGGCTGGTGGTATGGTCATACGGGCTGCTGATGGGCGCCGGCTCGCTCACCGGCGCATGGATCGGCTCCACCCTGGTGCGCCGCCGCCACGTCTCCTTCGTGCGCACCTTCTTCCTGCTGGCCGTCGCCGCCACCATCCTCAAGCTCCTGTGGGACCGCTTCGGCTGAGAAGAAAGGTGCTCAATCCTTGCCGGAGACATGTTTCAGCAATTGCTGCCAATCCACGCGGCCTTCGGCATCACAGTAGGCATTGAGAAATTCGCGTGTGAGGGTATTGACCTTGCTGTTGTATTCTTCCTCGAAGAGCGCATTCCATTCTGCTGCTTCATGGCCCAGTGGCTCAATGATGTCTTGATAGAGCGTGTCGCTGCCGCTGATGAATTCCCAGAAAACCTGTCCGCAATATTTCCAGTATCCCTTTTCCTTGAAGGGATTCCTGTCTTTTCCATAGATGCAGCCATTGATGAAGCGCACCTCTTCCCGGTGCCCGCTGGTGCGCAGGATGCGCTCGGCCTGGCGGAAATAGTCCATCATCTTGCTGATCTGGCTGGAGTTTCCCCAGTTGGGGCCGGACTTGATGGCAATGAGACACCGGCAGCCATCCTTCTCCATTTCCAGGTCGATGCCCTTGGCGGTGGATTTGCGTCCACCCACGGCCTGCATGGCCACGGCAATGGCCAGTTGCTCCATCCAGTCGCCAAAGGTGGTCTCCTCGCTGGAGGAAAGGGCAGCATCAAGAAAGGAGCGGATGATCTGCTCGCCCGTTTCCATGCCCTTGACGCGGAAGAGATAGGGATTCTTGCGGCTGGTGAGATCACGCAGCTTCAGCTTGCGCAGTTTGTCCAGGCGTTTCCTTTCCTGGAATTCGTCAATATGTTCGGCAATCCATTGTGCCGCGAAATCCCTGATGTTCATAGCAGCACCGGCGCCTGCGCCGCCTTCCTGATGTTTTCCAGCATGAGTTCGAAATAGGGTTGGTGAATCTCGATGCCGATGGCGCGCCGCTTGCGGGCCAGGGCGGCCTCCAGCGTGGTGCCGCTGCCGGCGAAGGGGTCCAGCACCACGTCGCCCTCCTGCGTGAACAGACGGATAAACCAGTCTGGCAGATCTTTCGGGAAGGCGGCGCTATGGCCCTTGTTGGCACATTCGGTGGCCAGATGGAGCACATTGGTAGGGTAGGCCTTGTCGCGCTTCAGCCAGTTGGCGATATTCTTGCCGAAACCGCTGCCCACCTGTGAATCCATGCGCTTGCGATCATTGTCGCCGAGCTTGCGCAGACGGGACTTTGCCCAGTCGCCCATCGGCACCATGACGGCTTCCTGATACATGTGGAACTTCTTCTGCCTGTTGAATTGCAGGATGCGTTCCCATGCATCACGAAAGCGGTTTGGCCACTTGCCGGGATAGCAGTTCTTCTTGTGCCATATGAACTCCTCCGTCCAGCGCCAGCCCTGCTTGCGCATTTCCAGAATGAGTTCCAGCACGTAGGTGCTGCGCTCGCCATTCACCACCTTTTCCTTGATGTTGAGGCAGAAGGTGCCTTCCGGCTTGAGCACGCGAAGCAGCTCGGCGCTGATGGGCAGAAACCATTCCACATAATCATCGGGATGAATGCCGCCGTAGGTGTTGCGCCGCTGGTCAGCATAGGGCGGGGAGGTGAAGACGAGATCAACACTGGCATCAGGCATGGCGCGCAGCACATCCAGGCAGTCGCCATGATGCAGCAGGGCGTCGCCGATCTGCACCGCAGTTGATGTGGACTGAACATTCATGGTGGCGCACCTGATTCGCATTCAACTGCTTCGCGGGCATTTTGCGTGGCGCGCTCACTTCTCGCAAGGCATGGAGCAGGGTGTTCCACATCCATATTGTTTGGAATAATTCCAATTAGCCGTTGACAGCATCTGCAATATGGAATTATTCTAATTAAAGTTCATGGGCTGCATGCCCGTGGGCACGCCGGTGGGGCAGGGCCGCGCCGGTGGAAGTTCCCGGTTCAACGGCGCAGCAGCGCAAACAGGCACGAACAGGCAGGAGGAAACACGCCATGCTCAAGAACACAGGTAAATGCCCGGTGATGCACGATGCATTGCGGCACACCACGCTTGGCGGCAACCAGATCCGCCAATGGTGGCCGCAGCAGCTGAACCTGCGCATCCTGCACCAGAACCCGGAAGGGCTGAAGCCGCTGCCGTCGGACTTCGATTACGTGCAGGCCTTCCGAAAACTGGACCTGGAGGCGGTGAAGGCCGACCTGCGCAAGCTGATGAAGGAATCGCAGGACTGGTGGCCGGCGGACTACGGGCACTATGGCCCGCTGTTCATCCGCATGGCGTGGCATGCCGCGGGCACCTACCGCATCTTCGATGGCCGCGGCGGCGGCAACACCGGCAACCAGCGCTTCGCGCCGGTGGACAGTTGGCCGGACAACGTCAACCTCGACAAGGCACGCCGCCTGCTGTGGCCGGTGAAGAAGAAGTATGGCGATGCCATCTCCTGGGCCGATCTCATCATCCTCGCCGGCAATGTGGCGCTGGAGGACATGGGCTTTCGGACGCTCGGCTTTGCCGGCGGGCGCGTCGATATCTGGGAGCCGGAGGAAGATGTCTATTGGGGCCCGGAAGGCGAGTGGCTGGGTGATGAGCGCCACCCGGATGGCGAGCTGCTGCACCCGCTGGCGGCGGATCACATGGGCCTCATCTA
>JALSQZ010000104.1 GCA_026985055.1 Sedimenticola sp.
GAGGTGCATTTCGTGGCCGGGCATCCGGTGATCACCGGGCTGACCGGTCCTCTGGAGCCTCGGGCCGATCTCTTCGAGAAGAGCGTCTTCTGCCTGGCCGCGGACGTGGAGACCCACCCGGACGCGTTGGAGTTGGCCAGCAACCTGGCCCGGCGGGTGGGGGCCGAGCCCCTCTTCATCGACGTGCAAGAGCACGACGGGATCGTGGCCCTGGTGGAGCAACTTCCTCAGCTCCTGGGGCTGGCTCTGATGCAGATGAGCAGCGAGTCCTCTGGCTGGCGGGAAGCCCGGCGGCTGGCGGGACGGCGCTTCGCCCAGGTCACGGACATGGGGCGGAGCCCAGAGGGGCTGGCCAGCACCCTCCATGCCAACCGGGAGCATCTGGTCCAGCGCCTGGCCCAGTTCCAGGAGGAGCTGGCCGCCTGGCAGCAGATCCTGGCCGACGTGAACGAGGACGAGCTGGCCCTGCTGCTGAAGAAGATCATCGGGGACCGGGAACAGTGGGAGTCCGTGGCATCCCGGCAGGCCTGGGGCGAGGAGACGTCACCTGGCGCGCTCCAGGAGGAGGGCCCTGGCTTCCTGCGCCAGATGTTCTTCGGCAACCTCCTGCGCAAGCGGGGGGAGGATCGAAA
The DNA here is from genome assembly GCA_026985055.1 of Sedimenticola sp. GTDB lineage: Bacteria > Pseudomonadota > Gammaproteobacteria > Chromatiales > Chromatiaceae > Thiolapillus. Next base: position 633 of record JALSQZ010000104.1, read on the forward strand.
AGGCCCCGCATGACGTGCACTCCTACCATGCGGGACCCTTTCCTAGCAAAACCGGTGGCTGTTTTTATCCATTCGGCCAGTCAAAGAACAGGCGTCCGAAATTAAGCCGTTGATCCGGTTCGATAATGAACAACCTCGGAACACGGCTTTGTTCTTGCTCGACCGCCAGAATCCAACTGTATGGCGCCCATACCGCCAAGAAGTATTTTCCGGGTGGCATATCTTCGATCACGAAGCGCCCTTCCTCGTCTGACAAGCCCGAAACATCCCCATATTCCTCTCGCGCGCCGAAAAACGCAATTGGTGGCTCATCCTTGTTCGCGCCTTGAGCAGGGGTGAAATAGAAAACGGTTCCCGGGATCGGTTTGTGAAAAACAAACGAATAGAGCTCACCGGCCACGGTAGCAGTGCCTTTCGATGGCTCTGGCAGGCTCGGATCGATGACAACCGTTGGAAGAGGAGACACAGGGGTTGACAGTGGCGATACTGCCACAAGCTCCTGACTGGCAACAGTCGCTAGCGGGCTTACAGTCGGGGTGTCCGACACTGGGGTGGGAACATCCTGAGAGGCGGATTGGGGGGCTTTCTTCCCGCATGCCGCCAGCGTGGCCCCCAGGAGCAACACCAGAATAACAAGGCACACTCGCCAGTACATCCGATTACGAAGTTTCATTGCAGTCTCACTGTTCACTAAGTTCACCAATAGACCAACAGAAAGTCATATCAAGATTTCGCCATCGTCAGCGTAGTACAGCGGGTCAGCTAGCATGCTAGCTGACCCGCTGTTTTTACCGTGTATTCACTGTTGACGTCAAGATCTGGGCGCTATGGAGTCGACGTGAAACCATTATGGGCCTGGAAGGTATCGCCTGTGGTAGCGCCAATGATGGTCAACTGCACGAAGGAATCGATAGGCTGATCCGAGGAGGTGACCACCAGCGAACCAAACCAACCGGCGGGCAGCTGAGGCACACCGTTATCGGTGCGGTGGTTCTGGATCAGGCTTCCGCCGGCGGGAATTGTCTGGCCAGAAATTGTGATGGTTCCCCCTGCGCAAGGCTGGCCGGCACCGCTTGGGCAATCAGGAGAAGGGATGTACTTCAGCTCTACATGTGCATCCGCCGTGGTGCTCAGGTTCTGGATGGTGACAGCCGTGGCAAAGCCGTTGGCAAGCTGCTTGGCAGCCAGAGGAATAATGCTCTTCTTGGCTGTGCCGTTTCCAGGAATTGCCTCGTAAGAGGCCGCATTGTCCTGACCGATCACACGCATCTGAACGAAAGCAACTGTGTCGTAGCCGGTGGTGTCCAGAGAGCAAGAGCCGAACCAGCCACTAGGAAAGTTTGTAGTGTCCACAACTGGATTGAAGAAGTAGGAGGCGGTGTTGCCTATTGCTGTAGCGTTCTGAACAGAGAAGTCACTGCCTGGGCTGGCGGGATCCTTTTTGCAGTTCAGCGTGATGCCGTTCGCGGGGATATCGCCACCACTCAGGTTCTGCACAGCCACCGGTGTGCTCAGCCCATTAGACAGGCGAGATGTGACAAGGGGTGCAAACCATTTCTGAGCAGGTGTGGCAAACCCGTTGAAAGTCTGAAGCGCATGAGGACCGGAGAACAGGTTCGACACCACCCCGACGGTGCAACCGCTCGTGGTAGTCCGCACCACAGCAGAACCGAACCAATTCTCAGGGAGATTGGTTTCATCATCCAGGTCATATTCTTCAGAGGCGCCACCAGGAATTCCTGTAAATGTCTTGGTGTATGTGGTGGTGCCATCGCTCTTGATTAAGTCGACAGCCACGTTACAACTCTGCCCTGGCGTAGTATTCTGGATAATAATCTGGCTATTGCCCAGACCGCTGGCCGTGCTCAAGCGCCGCATCACCAAAGGCACATAATACTTATCACTAGGGGATGCCACACCAGAATAGGCGCCACTGGAGGGAACCTGGCCGTCTCGGGCTTGGAGCTGTACAACCGCTCCCAGAGGTTGGTCGGCGCTTACAATCACGGAACCCCGGCCCGCGCTCAGTCCGCTGCTGGCTTCATACTGACGGTAAATCAGTTGCCCACCTGGCGGTAGATTGCTGAATTGGTCTGCAGGGGTTTTCCAGGGTGTGCCGTCGGGCTTCAAATATTCGATCTGCCCACTAGCATTGGCGCTTCCTAAATTCACAAGGGTGAAGTTACTGCTGAGATTTTTCGTGGTTGACCCAGCCATTACAGGCATGATCAAACCGACAGCCAAAAGAACGGATACGATCATTGTGGCTGTCTTGCGAGTTAGTGCAACACGTTTCATTGTTGACCTCCGAGTGACTTTTTTCCATCGAAACTTGTGGTTGAGGCTTACGACGTGACGATAGATGCAGGTTGGATACACTAGACAGTATTGAATGCACTGGACTACAGCATTGCTGCACAAATATAAATTGGAAAGATATCGAATTCAATACAACATCCAGGGTAGTGAGTGATTTCTGCCAGAGAGAACGGGCAACAATACCCCGTATGGAGTATGCCAATAACCAAGTTTGAATTACGCAAAACCGGGCTCACCCTTCAAATCCGTTCAAGTCTTCCCCGGAAGATTGCTGCCACGACGAACTCTGAATTGGTGAGCAAAGGTAAAAGCGAAGCTGAGTAGAACCCAAATCAATTCCGAGGCAAGTAAGAATACTCGGGACAGGGTGGCCATCAGTAGGGCAAGATTGGTGTCCACTAACCCCAATCGCTGCAACAGCACCACCAGGCTCAATTCCCGCACCCCTAAACCAGATGGAACCAGCAGGACAAGAAAGCCAGCAGCCCATGCGAGAGCGGTAGCCGCGATGATCCCCCATGCATTGCCGTCTAGCCCGGAACGAACGAAGATGCCCCCGATGAACTGGATCGCCCAGCCGTGTAGAACCCACATGACCAGATAGAGCCCGAGAACAACGATCACGGCGATCCAGTCCTGTAGCCGCCCAGGGAACACAGAAGCTGGGCTCACAGCCGAACGGCCTTGCTTCCTCATGAAATAATTGCCAAAGACGGCTGGACTGCAGATCCAAAATAGGATCGATGCCACCAAGAGAGCGACAAACAGGCCAGCGATCCAGAGAAGAGGGTGTCCAAACCGCAAATCGACTACTTCGAGATGAGTCCCTAAGTACCCAAGTCCCACCATGAACGCCGATACAACGAGGTACCCCGCCTCGTAGACCGAACCCAACAACGACACCCGATAGGGTGTGCCATAGGCTTGAGAAAGCCAATGGCTTCGCCCCCAATACCCCCACACACTCCCTGGGATGTAACGCGGCAAGAAAGACAATGTGTATCCACGCACAGCATCCACAATCTGGAGGGGGACACCAAGTTGACGCATGATAAATGTCCAGACAGCTATCTGCAGGCCATAGGCGGCTAGGGCACATAGCATCCCATAAAACAAGTATGGCAGTTGCACGGCCAAACCTGCACTTAGCGTGCCCCAGGCCTGTACAGCCAGCCAGATCTGGTAGAAAAACAGCCCCAGTCCCAGACTGATGCCAACCATAAACAAACGTCGTCGCCAACTTTCGCTCATGGTGACCTCAGGCCATCGGCTTGTACAGTATCCAGTTGAAGTTGGGCAGCAACGGCAGGAGAAAGCGCCAAAGCCACGCCGGGATTGCTGTGACGATGGGAGAGAGCCAGGGGGCATCCACCTGCTTCAGGGCATTCAAGGTCACGTCTTCGATCGCGAATTGGCGCAACAACTTCCGAAGCCCCCACAAATGCCGAGATCGCTCGTAATAGCGATCCCCCTTTCCCGTCAACCGCAGGTAACGATCGGCCCATCGTTCAGGCAGCCAGTGCAGGAAAGGCAAATAGTAATGTGGCTCGATGGGGAAGAGCCAGTTCGGACCGCTGAAGAACACGACCCCCCCAGGACGCAACACGCGGTAGATTTCCTCGAACAGGCGCACATCATCCGGGACATGCTCGTACACCTGAGCGCACAGGACAAGATCGATGCTTTGATCTGGAAAAGGCATGGACATGGCATCCCCGCGGAGAAGGCTCACCCTTTCCCGTACAAAAGGCGGGGCCAGGTGAAGAGCAATGTTATCATAGTCCATTCCGATCATTTGGTCGCAGAGAGAAGCCAGCTGAGAGGTGATGAGACCGGATGAACAGCCGATATCCAGACAGACAGCCGGTTCAAAGCGGGCAGCGGTGTTCGACTCTGCCAGCAGTTGGCGAATTTTTCGAGCCTTCTTGGCTCTGTCGGCCATATTGTGAATCCGGGGATGGAGAAGCGAGAAGTTCTCTTGATACCCTCGTTTTCTGCCGGTCCACTCCATCGTCTTGCGCATGCGCGATTCCTCACTCGATATCGGATCCAGATTTCTGCTCAGGTTTACGGGCCACAACAACATAACCCAGGGGAAAGTAGCGATCCGTGCCCAGCCAGCGATCCAGGCCCATGCAGAAGATGGTGACGAGCCATCTGTTCACATGCCAAACCAGCTGTCGAACACCTGGGATTGTCCCGCTCGCAGACAACAGCAGGAAGGATAGCTGGTGTCCCAGAAACGAAAAAAGTCCGCCCCGCGTATTCCAATCCACAAGCTCAAATCCCTCGGCCTGCAACAGATGCCGGATGCCGTGAACAGTGTACCGGTAGTAATCGTGGGGCAGATCGTGCAAGCGACTCAGGTGCGGAACAGACAGCACCAGATAGCCGCCCGGCTTCAAGACCCGGTACATCGCCGCAATCGCCTTCCCCGGGCGGGGTAAATGCTCCAGAACTTCCAGGCAGAGCAGAGAATCGTAGCTCTGATCCGAGATCATCGCCAGCTCCTCAGCGTCGCCCATGATGACAGCACCGCCACTCTGGGGAGCCCGATCCAATCCATGATGGCTTTCCGCCACTTGCGCGATCTCGGCCCGGTACGGCATGGCGCCACAGCCGACATCAAGAACCCGACCATGCAGATAGCGCAGGATGAAAGGGCGAACGGCCTGGTATTGCCCCCAAAACGCCGGAGACATTGGCCGACGAGAGCGAGCGCTTGGTCGGGACGCCAGAAGATCCTGCCATCGTTGTTGCAACATCGCTCATCCTTCACAACCTGGTTGAGTTCGGGTTGTATGCCCCGGAGCGCCCAAGCTATCCGAGAAAATTGTCCAAGACCGATTGATAGGTCTGGAGCAGTTGGCGGGCAATACGGGCCTCGCTGTACCGAGCTTCGGCGCGGCTACGGGCGGACTGAGCCAGTTTGCGCCACTTAGCAGGATTGGCCAGCAACCCCTCAATAGCTGAAGCCAAGGCTTGAGGATCGCTTGCCGCAACCAAGCGCCCCACCTGTTCGTCGATCACGTCGGGAATACCGCCCACCTCGGTGGCGACGACCGGCAAACCACTAGCCAATGCCTCTAACAGCACCACCCCCTGCCCTTCCTCCACAGAAGGCAAAACAAGGAGACGGGCTCGCTGCATCCAATCACGGACGATCTCGGACGCGCCCCACCCGAGGAAAACCACTTTGTCCGCCACACCGTTCCGAAGGGCTTGGGCATGGAGGAAGGGCCGCTCCGGCCCGTCACCGATAACTACCAGCCGATACTCAGGATGTGCTTCCAAGACGGTCGGTAGTGCATCCAACAGATGGGCAAGGCCTTTTCGTTCGATCAGCGAGCCCACAAAAAGCAAAACCGGCTCGCGTTCGGAGGAGGCAGGTTGGAACAGCTCCACCTGAACGCTGTTCGAAATTACCCGAATTTTGTCCTTGGGAATGCCCAGTGCAGCTGTGGCCTCGGCCAGATCCTGGCTAACCGCGATGACCTGCTCGACCCCGTTCAGCGCCCAGCGCGAGAACCATCGACCGCCTGGCAGATGGGGAACTTGGTAGATATCGCTGCCGTGCACAGTGGCCACAACTGGGCGACCGTGACCAACTTTGGCCAGCTGAGCTGCGGCTGCCGACAGGGTGAACTGAGCATGGATCAGGTCACATTGAGCGGCCACCTGGGCGATGGTCAAGGCATGTCTGCCGAAGAAGGCGAGCAGCTGCACCTTGGCCAATGGATATTTCCGGAACGTGACAGGAAGGCCACCGCCGTCTCGACGCAGGAGCTCCGCTCGCACCGGCCACCAGTACGGAGGGCGAACGATCTCGATCCCATCCCAGGTTTCCCGGCGCTTTGCTCCCGAAGAGTGCATGGCAACCACATACACCCCAACACCTTGCCGAGCCAGCAGCCTGGCAGTCCGCCAGACGAACACTCCCTCCCCGTCACCCTGCCAGCGTGGGAACACCGTGGTTGCGAGACAGACGTTCATTGGCTTTGCGGCCCAGGTTTGCGCAGGACAGCCAGGGAGCCGTCGCGAAAGGGAACCTCGCTCACGAACTGAAAACCGGGCAGATAGGTCTGCAGCTCTTCTTTGGACCAGAAGCGCACGTAAAACAGGTGGCGTCCGCTGACAGGCATCACCGGCGCGATAACCAGCAGCCCGCCAGGAACCAAGGCGGCGTCCAAGGAACGAAGCGCTCGTTCGAGTTTCTCCTCAGTGACGATATGCTCGATGACATCGATCATGATGACCAGATCGAAGGCGCCAGGAAGGGGATCCTGGGTCACGTCCGCCCGGAGAAAGTCGAAGCCAGGGTGCTGCTGCTGCAGAAGCGGAAAGAAACGGTCGGTGATGTCCACGCCCAGATAGCGTCGCACACCCCAATTCCAGAGGAGGGCTGTGTAGAACCCTGAGCCGGGCCCAATCTCCAGCACTCGGCTCTGAGAGAAATCACCCCGGTGGACTTGCCGTAGCACGTTCTCAAAAACCTCTGCCGCCTGGGCATACTGGGAGGCGTTCCTCTCTTCGGACAATCCTTCGTCCCCTACAGCGCGCAGGGACGCGCCGTAGCGGGCGAATCGGTCGTCCCAATAGCGCATGGCATCGTAATCGCCCTCTGTGCGGTAACGCCGGGGCTCGATGGAGAGTTTGTACACCAAACGTTTGAGAGTCCCCACAGGATCGCAGAGTAGTTTGACGAGGAATTTTCGATATATGGAGATCACCCGGGCTTCCTCAGAAGGAACTGTGCATGCCAGGTGAGAAACTCGCCCAGCAGCGGCCAGCGAACTGCGCTCACTGGCAGATAGCGGGTTGACTGGTCCCATAGAGCCAGATTGCTCTTCTCGATGAGACGGCGAGCCTTGCGGATTGTCATGCGGTAAAGCCCCCAACCGTAGTAGATTTCGGAGAACGATCCCGGGGTTTCGGGCATCTTGTACAGCCGAGCCACCCACTCGGGAACGTGGGAGCGTCCATTGCTCAAGCGCAATGCCCATTTTTCGCCGAGATAGTGCCATGGGGAGAACTCGTGGCCGCCAAGGGGGCTGTAGTATGGAGGGAAACTCAGATAGCAGAACCCACCACCCCGAAGCACTCGTTCAATCTCGCGCAGTAGCCTCAAGGGATCGGCCACATGTTCGATCAGGCTGGCACAGAAAACAATATCGATAGAACCATCCCGGAGCGGCAGTCGGAGGGCGTCACCGATTAGAGGTAGGCCTGCAACCTGCGACGGCATCATCAGATCCAGGCTGATGACGTCGGCGCCGTGCTGGGCCAGGTACTGGCTGTAGCCACCGATGCCGCTGCCCAGATCGAGGACGCGACGCCCTGTCAGCTCGACGCCGAACCGCTCCAGATAGTCCACCAAGAGTTGTGCCTGGAACGACTGGAACTCTCGATAATCGTTCTCAGAACGATGCCGTTTCCGGGCCAGCCGCCAGAGTTGGAGCAAATTCCGAAAATAAGCCATGGATCAGCTTCCACGCCCTGGCCGCGCCGATGGCTGGCCCTGGCTCTGCAGACTTTCTAGCTCACCACCCAGAGATTGAGAGCCATCACCCAGAAATTGAAAGATGTACACCTCATCCTGCTGGTAAACCAGACGGAATGCAGGGGATTCTTGTAGTGAGCTCGGCGAAATGATGCCCCCCCGCTGCCCAAGGTAGACATGAGTGATCCCCTCTCGGGCGAGCAATTGCAGCCCCGAAGGCGACGTAAGTTCGCTGCTGACCCGATGGAACGTCACCAGCTGCTCCCCAAAGTCGGGTCGATCCGCCCGTTCAATGGAGTAGGTCATGGGCGCGGTGATGGCACGCCGCCGAGCCAACGCAGGTATCCAGAAACCTGCATCCCCCCCAATAACGTAGTTGCTGCTTCCGAAATCAAACGTCACGGTGTTCACGAAAAAATAGGCATCCTGGGGTGTGTTTTCCTGGATCCACTCCATGGCCACCGCATCGCTCGGCTCCACAAAGATGCTGTTCGGATCGAGCACATGAACCAGGGCATTGGCGCCGATCACCAGAAGGATCAAAGCCCCCAGAAGGCCCGCCGCAGATGCCTGTGTCCATCGCGATAGGAATCTGTCCATCCAGGCGACAAAATAGCCGACCCCGATGGCCACGGGCAACCAGAAAGCGGCGACCACTGTGCCACGATCCAGAGCCAAACCAGCAATGCGGGGATCGGCCACAAGATACACCAACCCCACCCACAAGGAGAGAAAGAGAACACGGAGGTTCCTCCGGTAAAGCCCCCACACCAAGCCCAACAGAGCGCACAGCAACAAGATGCCGTTGGTGGGATAGGTCAACACCTTTGGCCCCCACAGGGCGATGCGAAAATCCACCGGAACACGTGGGCCAATGTCTACGGGGTATCCTTGCTGGCGGCTGCGCCAGACGTGGACAAGCCAAGGCGTGACCGCCACCACCCCGAGTCCACCTCCCAAGACCAATCGGGACCCAATCTGCCCAGGGGAAAGCTTCCGGACGAACCGCCCGCTGTTCAACGCCACGATCAGCAACACGCCAAGCATGCCGGCCAAGAAGATGCGGATGTGGGTCATGGATAGACCGGCCGCCAACAGGGCTACGTAGGGCAGGTGCTTGGGGGCCAATCGAGATTTCCCCCACTGCCAGGCCATAAACCAGAGTACAGGCAGAAGGACCATGCCCGTCAGCTGCGTCTTCCGTCCCCAGTTGATATAGTATGCGGGAAACACCGCCAGAATGGCCACGACCGCTGCGGCCGCAAGCATGGAGATTCGGGCAGAGCGCTCCGTGGAATGGAAGAAAGATCCCATCCAGAAGGCTGTGGTCAAAGCAGCAACAGGCTTGAGGATCTGCCCCAACAGAAGCACCACGTAGACCGGCGAAACACCGGACAACCAAGCGATCACTGCGGCGACCACATGGAACCCGAAATGATAGGAGAAGCTGGCCACTGCCGTCAATGGCAAGAGATCGTCTGGAATTCCCCCCCGGGCTAAAATCTCTTCAGTGAAAAACGTGTGATGAAAACCATCACTACCAGGAGCGGCCACGAGATCGCGTACAACCCATAGATTGGCAGCCGTGGACAAGGCCAGGATCCCCCAGAAAAAAAGCCCAAAATACCCGAGACGGAACCGTTGATCCGCTGAGATACGGGGCCGGCCTCGTCTCCAAACCACGAAAGCAAACAGCCAACCGAGCACAGCAACACTCAGCACAGCTTCCCGCCCCATCTGAAAACGGAACAGGTGCAGCCAGATGAACAAGACAGGCCAGAACACCAGCGCAAAGGCCACGGAGAGCGCCACTCTGCTCAGAACCAACCCCGGCAGGGCGGCATCTCGACGGTAAGCCACTGCAAGCAGTGCACCCGGGCCTAAAAACAACAACAGGCTATAGGCAACGGCAACCCAATCACGTAGGGACAAAATATGCAGCATACGAGGCGAACTCACTCTGTGGATCCCCCCTCACGCCTGGCGCTGGAGAAGCTCATCCGCCAGGGCCATGAGAGGCGATGAGGTGGCGTGGACGCCCAGGGCCTCCTCCAGGGAGCGGACGCCGGCCTGGTGCAGGGAAACCAGCTCCTGCTCCGCGAAGGGACGGGAGCCTGCCTCCTCCAGCAGGGCCATGATGGCTGGCAGCCCCGCCGGGGTGACGGCCTCTTGGAGCAGGCGTTGGAGCCGCTCACCCACTCGGGGGTGGGCCAGGGCGTGGAGGAGGGGCAGGCTCTTCTTCTCCCGCAGAATGTCGTTCCCCACCGGCTTCCCCGTCACTCCGGGATCGCCCCAGATCCCGAGGATGTCATCCCGGATCTGGAAAGCCAGGCCGATGGACTCCCCGAAACGAGCCAGCCCCTCCACCTGATCCGCCCGACCGCCCCCCAGCAGCCCTCCCAAAGCCAGGCTGGCCGCGATGAGGGAAGCCGTCTTCCCCCGGATCATGCGCATGTATTCCGAGACCGTCACCCGCTCCTGCTGCTCAAAGCGCATATCCAGGTACTGCCCCTCCGTGAGGGCCTGGCAGGCCTGGTTGAACCGAGCCACAGCCTGCAGCACCACCCCGTCCGGCACCCCTCGCTCCGCCAACTGCAACAGAGCCGCATAGGCCAGAGCAAACATCCCATCCCCCACGTTGATGGCCTGGGCCGCCCCCCACAGCCGCCAGACCGTGGGCCGGTGACGGCGCGTCTCGTCGCCATCCTGCAGGTCGTCGTGGATCAGAGAGAAATTGTGGAGCAGCTCCACCCCAGCCGCCGCCGGCAGGGCTTTGGACGGATCCCCGCCCACCGCTTCGCAGGCCATGAGGCAGAAAAGGGGACGAACCCGCTTGCCAGCCGGAAAGTCCCCCGGGCGGAAGGTCTGGTCCACCCAGCCCAGGTGGTAGGCCATCATCTGATAGAGGGGCGCCACCTGGGGATCCTCCCAGGACAGCAGGGCGCGCATCTCCGCCTCCACCTGAGGCAGCCAGCGCTGGGCAAATGTATGGAAACCGTTCTGTTGCATGATGGTCGTCTCCCAAGGCGAACGGGCTATCGTTTGGCAGGTTGGCGGCGGTGACCGTCCAGGGGGCTGGCGCCACAGGTCGGCCAGTCAACGCACAGACACCAACCGCCCCGGCTCCCGCAGGGCGTGGATGTCCCGAGCCCCGGCGCAGAACATGGCGATGCGCAGCTCCTCCTGAAGGTACTCCATCTCGTCCACCACCGCCTCGGTGGACTCCACCGCGCGCTTCAGGAAGGGCGAGGCCAGGCCCACCAGATCCGCGCCCAGGGCCAGGCATTTGGCCACGTCCTGGCCGCTGCGGATGCCCCCGCTGGCGAAGACCCGCACCTCCGGCTGGCCCATCTCATCTCGGGCCCGCAGCGCCGCCACCAGGCTCTCCGCGGTGGGGATTCCCCAGTCAGCGAAGGCCTGGGCCAATCGCCGCAGGCGGGGCGTGTCGGCCCGGTGCATCTCCACCTGGCTCCAGGAGGTGCCTCCGGCCCCGGCCACGTCGATGCCTTGCACCCCGGCGTTGATGAGCATCCGAGCCACCCGGCCGCTGATGCCCCATCCCACCTCTTTGACGATGACCGGCACGTCCAGCCCATGGCAGACCGCCTCGATCTTGCGCAGCAGATCGGCCCAGTTCCGGTCCCCCTCGGGCTGAAGCACCTCCTGCAGGGGGTTCACGTGCAAGATCAGGGCGTCCGCCTGGACCATCTCCACGGCTCGGCGACATTCGTCCACCCCGTAGCCGTAATTGAGCTGCACCGCACCCAGGTTGGCGAAAAGGAGCAGGGTGGGGGCCACATCCCGCACCCGGAAGGTGGCCGCGGTCTGGGGCGACTCCAGGGCTGTGCGCTGGCTGCCCATGCCCATGGCCAGGCCACAGGCCTCCGCAGCTTGGGCCAACACCCGGTTGATGTCCCGGGCCTTGTCCGTCCCTCCGGTCATGGAGCTGACCAGGATGGGCGCGGCCAGGGTCTTGCCGAAGAGCTCGATCCGGGTGTCCACCTGGGCCAGATCCAGCTCGGGCAGGGCCTGGTGAACGAAACGATAGCCCTCCAGCCCGGTGGTCAGGTGGGGGAAACGGACGTCCTCCTCCAGGTTGATGCGGATGTGGTCGGCCTTGCGGCTCTCGTGGGTCATAGTTTCCACCACCTTGACATGGACGGCCAGTCGGCTCCACGGCCCAGGGGCCCAGGCCACGCGCCGATAAAAGGTCCGGAAGGGGCGCCAGGAAGACGCCTGGCAGAGCGGGACCGAGCTAAGTATACACAAACTCCCACACCTGGCAGAATTCCCGGGCCAGCCGAGTCTGGCCGGGAATCGATTCGCCCCGCTCGCGGCCGTAACTTTTCCGGCCATGTCGTGTTTCATGGATCGGAGTCCCGGAAGTTCAGCAGGTTTGACAGCTTCCTGACCAGTCGATACAATGATGGACGCTTTGACGCCGTCCGGTGGCGCCGGGGAAGGACCCGCCCGTTCACCTGCCCGCCCCCCCGGAACGGCGTCCATAGGGACGGGTTTCGCCAGGACAACGC
>JALSQZ010000105.1 GCA_026985055.1 Sedimenticola sp.
GGATCTACCTGCCCTTGGTGGCCCGGTGAGGGGGAAGCGGTTCGCAGCGCAACAAACCCGGAATCTCGAAAGATTCCGGGTTTGTTGCATGGCAGTCCGCCACGACGCCGCTCTGCGCGTGGACCTAACCGCGCCCTCACCGGGGACCCGGTTCATCTTCCTGCCGGTTGTGGAGCGGTGAGAAGGCGGCGATCCGGAAAGGGCGCTGCCTCTTCGTTTGTCAAGGATAGCAAAGGGAAAAAGACAGTCGCTCAGGGATCACCACCGAGTAAGGGGAGATAGATCCGTCTCTTTTCTGCAATCGCAGCAGGTCGCTTGTTCATGGATGGCCCAGGGCGACGGCATTGGGGGCGATGTCTTTGCTGGCGATGTTTAGCTCAATCCAGCGGCCATGTCCCGGGTTGTCCTCTGTGGGCATCACACCCTTCACAGTCCAGCCGCTGTCATTATCCAGGTCCTGGAAGTGGGCCACGTAGAGGGTGCCCTCATCGAGCAAAGCACGGATTTGGGCACGGCTCATGTCTTGGGCGAAAGACGTTTTGCTCACCCACTTGTAAATACGTCCACTGGCTCGGTCCTGGCTGGCATAGAGAACAATCGGCTGACCATCGATGAGGTTCCCGCCCGCGTCTATGGCGAACGTCACGTCTTCCCCGCGGGCACGGCCCAGATCTCCCAATTTGCGATGACCGCTGCCGGCACCGCCGTCGGCCATGCTTGTGGAGAAATGGCGATAGGAAAAGAGAGGGCGGGCGTGACGGTGTCGTGGCCAGCCGCGGTAGAGGCTGGCTGACTGAGAAGCAAACCGAATAGCGCGACGATGAGCAATCGGCTCGCAAGACTGTGTGGAGAGCGTGTCCCTTGCTTCTTGGCCAATTCTTATGCCCTCTGGACGAAGATTATCGGGCCAAGTTTCGACGACAAAACAGGAGAAAGAATAACACCATTATGAGAACGGACTGAAGGGGACGCAAGAATTGCATAGTAGGAGCTGCAGATCTGTATATATTCCAAAACCAATTCACCACATCGAACAACATCACCAAGGAGAGCAAGAAACCTAACGAGCAACGGAGAACGAATCGCTCAGGTTCGAGAAGTCGCCGATGGAAGATTGCCCAAATCCATAAACCCAGTATGCCGATGGCGACATTGGCAGAACCAAACCACCAATAATGGTGTATGCCATGCGTCTTGAGGTCAACCAAGGCGTAGCCAAGCACGGCGAATACGACGATTGTTAATATACCTAACAATATCCGCTCTCGTTTCGATTGGGTTTGAATGCCAAGTTTGCGCAGCATCGTTCTTTGTCCTCCTTCCTATGCAAATATCGATGGTACCACCAAAGACGGCGCACGGAATGCATCGTCTTTAGTGGTTTTGCACATACGAACGAGAGGTGGTTTTCACCTTTATGTAACAATCCCGGAATCTCGAAGATTCCGGGATTGTTACACTAGTAGTGGCCCTAGCGTAAGGTCATCCGTACAGGGCCGAAGGGCCCATCCGGCCCCTGTATCCCCTCCAGCACCAGGACCTGGGGATGGGGGGACGGGCCCGCCCCAGCGCATCCGCCGGAAACGACAGGGGGATATCCACCTGCTCTCCGGGCGAAATGGACTCTGGTGGCCGCGGACACGCGGCCTGGAGCTCCTGGCCATCGGCCAATCGCAGCCGGGCACACTCACCACCGTCCGCCGGCCAGACAATGGTCCCGTCGCTGCCGTTGGACAGCCGTACAGTCACCTCGCTGCTCGCAGGTCCTACCGTCCACTGATGGGGCTGTACGCTCAATCCCATCCGGGTCACCGGCCCCCCGAAGAGGGGACGCCGTTCCAGAATCCCACCCGCAAAGCGCCATATGCCGTCCTCCCCACGGTGCATCACCACGAACACCGTGGAGGTCCCCGGTGGACCGGCCTCCGCTGCGTCGCCTTCCTGGGTGTAGGTGACGGGGAAGATCACCCGCTCGGGGTCATAGATCCTGGCCTCACCCACCTGGAAATCGACGATGCGCCAGCCCTGGGCAGCCATCTGCTCCCACAGAGGCCGGAAAGCCTGGGGCTCCAGCCCTGCCTCCGGATCCAGCAGTTCTGCGGCCTGGAAGTAGTCCCCCTGGACAAGAGCCTGATAGTAGCTCACCAGAGCGGAACGGGCCGCGTCCACCACGGGAGAAGGGGTGGAGATCGGGACGGGCGGAGGCGGCGGCAGGGTGTACCCTGCCAGAACTCCTGTTAGGAAGCCCAATCCCACCCACCAGCTTCGCAAGAGATATCGGGTGACTCGCACTCGACAGTTCTACATGGCAACCTCCGTAGAGGGCTGAGCACAGAAGATGTCATCGGTTCACGCTCCTCCCCAATCATCCGGGCGAGCATCTCCGGAAACGTTCGGAATGGCACCGTTGGGAACGCAAAAAACATGGATACCACGTCTCCCATTCCTGGCAACACGGGGGACTCAAGCAAATGGGCCACCCAGTCCAACGCTGGCAGCGGTGTCCGGAACAGCACACCACCGGCCGCTTGGGGTCATAGGGCGCCGTATACAGGTCCAGAACGCATCATGTTCTGTACACGCCGAACATGTACAGAGCGATTGCAAAGACGACAGGTGGAAGAATAAGAGCCGTATATGTTTCCCACCGAACATCTTGCCGGAAAATGAAATCATATACGATCAAGATCGCCAGCGCGAAGATTACCGCCTGAACCATCGATCGTATGAATGCAGCAAGTCTTGCCTTACCAATTTTCGGGTTTCTAGTAGCAAGAAAACCCAAACCTATCAACCAAAATACAAGCAAGAAAAAAA
>JALSQZ010000106.1 GCA_026985055.1 Sedimenticola sp.
TTGCCCGAACAGCCGCAGCCGGAGGATGAAGAGCACGAAGAGGACATGAACCGGACTCCTTGAGATGACCTTGCCGGATGCAGCCCTACACCCTACAATCGCTGTAGGTTCAAGCCCTTTTTTCATCGAGGATGCCAATCATGCGATATACCATCGGCGAGCTGGCCAGGGCGGCCAATACCAGGGTGCAAACCATCCGCTGGTATGAGCAAAAGGGGCTCATGCCATGCCCTGAGCGCACGCAAGGCGGGCAGCGGCGCTATGACGAGGCGGCCCTGCGGCGTCTGAAGTTCATCCGCCACGGGCGCGAGCTGGGCTTTGCGCTGGCCGACATCGCCGCCTTGCTCTCCTTGCAGGACGATCCGCAGGCGCCGTGCCGCAAGGCACACGAGATCGCCGAAAGCCAGCTGGCGGATATCCGCGGCAAGATCGCGCGCCTGCAGGCACTGGAAAAGGAGCTGCAAAACATGCTCTGCCCGCGCCCGGACGGCACCAGCGCCACCTGCAAGGTCATCGAAGTCCTCGCCAACCACGCCCTGTGCCTGCACGGGCGGCATTGAGGGAGCCTCGAATTGCCAGGCTGGCGAATCAATCTTCGTCCAGAAATTTCCTGATGCGCTCCTCCAAATCCGGAGATTTCAATATTTCGCATTCCCACAGAACCAGAACCTTCCAGCCGGCATCTTTCAGCAAACGCTGATTTTTCCTGTCACGCTCCACATTGCGCGCCAGTTTGGCTGTCCAGTAGGAAGTATTTGATTTCGGCAAACGGCCATCCAGGCAATCCTTGGCCGGGTGCTGATGCCAAAAACAGCCATGCACGAAAATTACCTTGCGGCGCGGGCCAAAGACGAGATCGGGTTTGCCGGGCAAGTCCTTGCGGTGCAGCCGGTAGCGGTATCCCATAGCGTGGACGAGGCGGCGCACGATCATTTCCGGCTTTGTGTTCCCCGAGCGGATGGCAGCCATGTTGCGGCTTCTGCGCGCCTTGGAAATCTTGTCAGTCATCCAGCATGTCTTCGGCCTGCCTGGGGTATTTGGATATGAGCCATTTCAACAATTCCAGCTGATCGTGGCTTTTGGCCCGGCGCACTTGCACCAGGAGTTTTGCCGCTGTTGGCCTGTCCAGAGTCAGATTGGCCGCGCCTTCATTGCAGACAGAACACAAGGCGCGCAAGTTTGAAGGATCATCCGTGCCGCCCAAGGACTTGTCCACGATGTGCCCGATGTGCAACCGGGTCTTGCGCCCCTTGTCATAGGGATGCGGTTCACCCGCTACTGCGCCGCACATCTGGCAGGTGAAGCCGTTGCGGTCCAGAACGAATGCGCGGGTTTCCTTGGAAATACCACGCTCGAAAGCTGGCTGGGGCTTGGGATCTTCGAGCAGATATTCCCCCGGCTTGAGATCGCTGCGGTCATTGTGAGTCAGAATGCGAAATCCTTCCTCATTGCGCAGCTCACGCACCCGGCGGGCCCATTCTGTGATACCGCCAGCAACTTCCCGCAGCTCGTCAGATCCCATGACCCGGCCAATATTGGCCAGAAAATGCTCCCTGAGCCTGGTGCGTGCTCCTATGCGTTTCCTGCCCATGATTTCACTGTCATGCTTGCAGATCCGGATTCGAGCGCCTGCCTGATGCGCCCAGCCACAGCTTTGGCCACTGGCGGCGGAAAAGCATTGCCCACCTGCCTGTATGCCGCAGTCTTGCGGCCCCAAATCCCCCATTCATCGGGGAAACCCTGGATGCGGGCTACCATGCGCACCGTCAAGCGAGGATCGCCTGCAAAATCAGCTTCCGGCGCATGCTCCGCTATGGATTTTCCGTTGACGCCAAGCTGCGCC
The DNA here is from genome assembly GCA_026985055.1 of Sedimenticola sp. GTDB lineage: Bacteria > Pseudomonadota > Gammaproteobacteria > Chromatiales > Chromatiaceae > Thiolapillus. Next base: position 1,844 of record JALSQZ010000106.1, read on the forward strand.
CAAGCCCTGCGCGCCCGCGTAGGCCCCAGATCGGGGCCGCCGTGCTTTTTAGAGCCTCCGACTATTGTAGGCGCGATGGCATTGGCCTTATCTCGCCATTCATCCGCGCCACGCCAGCCGCGCGCGGCCATGAGATCATGCAAGGTTTCTCCTACCGTGGCAGGCTTCCTTTTGCCCTCGGGCCAATCGAACTTGTCCGCCCAGGCCTTCTGGATGGCAACGAACAACACCCGTGGGCGCAGCTGTGGCACGCCGAAATCGCAGGCGTTCAGCAAACGCCAGTCCGTTTCATACCCCATCTTTCGCAACCTGGCGTCAATCCATTGGCGATATTGCGCAAAAGGCTTGCCCAGCATGCCGCGCACATTCTCAAACATCACGGCCTTCGGACGCAATTCATCCACGTAATTGACGCCAACATTGAACAGATTACGTTCATCCCTTTCTCCCAGCTGCTTGCCCGCTATGGAAAAAGGCGGACAAGGCAGCCCTCCAGCCAGCAGATCGACGCCCTTGAATGCGGATATATCCAAGGGTTCAAAAAGGTCATGCTCTATGACATTCCATCGTGGACGGTTCAGCCGCAGGGTATTGCAGGCAGGCGCATCATTCTCGATAAGTCCGGCATGACCGAAACCTGCCATTTCCAGCCCGAGAGCCTGACCTCCCGCACCAGCGCACAATTCCAAAGATGACAGGCCCATATCCCCTCCAAGCTGATTCTGGCGGTCATTATCCCGGCTTGCCTGCGCAATGGCAACCGGCATTCATGCCATGGGCATAACACTTCAAGAACAAAATGGCAACTCAAGCTCACGGAGCATTAACCGGAAAATTGGTTTTTGTTTCTTATAACGAACGGGTTGTCTTTTAATCAGCACGGTGTTATGGTTTTGCTCATGCATCACACAGGGAGGAAAGATCATGAGCGACAAGGCACCGGGATTTGACACCCTGGCCATTCATGCCGGCG
>JALSQZ010000107.1 GCA_026985055.1 Sedimenticola sp.
GATCGCAGCAGACTGGAAGCTCCTCGCCCTGGTGCATGAGGAAAACCACCCTTCGCGCAAGCTGTTTCTGGCTTGTGGCTTCATGGAAGATCCAGCAACCGAAACGGATGGTGGCTTTCGGCGTTTTCTGCTAAACAGCAATTCGCCTCACGGACCGTTTTCATGAACGCGGCATCTGTCAGAGAGAGAAAATCATGAGCACCAATGATTCTTCCACCTCCCGCTCCCTGGAAGTCTGGGAAGACATCTATCAGGCTGGACATACGCAACGCTATCCCTGGGATATCGTCGTCAGTTTCGTGTTCCGCAATGCCCCCAAGGGCAAGCCTCGCAACGAAGTCAAAATTCTAGAGGTAGGGTTCGGCACCGGCAGCAATTTGTGGTTTGCGGCGCGTGAGGGTTTCTCGGTGGCTGGCGTGGAGGGCAGCGAAACCGCCGTGGAATATGCGCGCAAACGTTTTGCGGAAGAAGGGCTGGAAGGCGACCTGCGCGTCGGAGATTTCACGCAATTGCCTTTTGCCGACGAGGAATTCGATCTCGTGGTGGACAGGGAGGCGCTGACTTGTGCCGGAAGGGATGCGCTCATCAAGGCCATTGCCGAGATCAGACGCGTGCTGAAGCCCGGTGGGCGCTTCTTGTACAATGGTTATGCGGATACGCATTCCAGCTACCGCAGTGGCCGCTTGGACGAATATGATAGGAAGACTGACATCGATGCGGGCACACTCGTGGGTATAGGCCCTGTCCTGTTTGTTTCCAGGTCGGATATCGACAGGCTTTTCGGCCAGGGCTGGAAATTGCTGCAAGTGCAACGCCGGGAATGGACAAACATGTTGCATCCCTGCGATGATATCCACGCCGAATGGGCAGTGATTGCGGAAAAGACATGACTGGATCATCCACAAACACGCTTTGCGTCATATCTCAGCCGCGTTATCTGCCCATCATCAGCTACATCCAACGGCTCCATTTTTCCGACTGCTTCGTTCTGCTGGACGTTGTCCAGCGTCAGGGCAGAGGGTGGGAGAACAGGAACAAGCTGCTCATTCCCACGCCAAAATGGCTGAGCGTCCCCATCAGCTCCTCCACACGTGCCTTGATCAAGGACACGCACATCAGTGGCGCCGATTGGATTGATCAGCACAAGAAGGCGATACGACATAATTACAAAAAACACCCTTATTACAACGAGAGAATATTGAATAAATACTATGAGGGGGTAAAAGAAATGATAACTGCGGGGCAAACAGAATTTGTTGATGTGTTAGAAAAAATGCTTGTGAATAGTTCGGAAATATTCGATATCAAGATCAATATTCAGAGAGCATCGCTCCTGCCTCAGGATGAAATTTCCGCAGCGCAGGGACCGCACAAATTGCTGGCCATCTGCAAGCAACTGGGTTGCAAAACATATGTTTCCGGTGCGAACGGACGAGCTTATGGAGTAGAAGAGGCTTTTGCCGGCAGTGGCATCAGGGTGCGCTATCATGTGCCACGCGAGGAGCCTTATCCACAGCCAAATCAGTCGGAGTTTGTTCCATTCATGGGGTTTCTTGACATCGTGTTCTGTATCGGTGTTGAGCGCACCAGGGAGATCATCACTGCTCCCCCCACCCTTGAGGATTGAGAGACATGTCGTGCATCCTGGCAATTGCCGCGCATCCGGATGACGAGGCGTTGGGCTGTGGTGGCACGCTGGCCAAGCATGTGGCAGCGGGAGACCGCGTGCAATGCCTGTTTCTGGCAGATGGCGCCGGTTCGCGTGGCGAGGGCGCCGATGTTGCCCTGCGGCAACAGCAAGCGGAAGCTGCTGCGCGGGAGCTTGGTGCGTCCATGCCCATCCTGCTGGATTTTCCGGACAACCGCATGGATGAAGTGCCACTGCTGGAGGTCGTTCAGGCGGTCGAGAAAGTGATTGCCGAGGTAAAACCGGACATCATCTATACCCATCACGGCAATGATCTGAACATTGACCACCGAATCGTGCATCAGGCTGTCCTCACCGCCTGCCGCCCGCAGCCCGGCTCTTGCGTGCACGCCATCTACGGTTTCGAAGTGCCTTCCAGCACCGAATGGGCCTCGCCCGAAGTAGCCCCCGCCTTCAGGCCGGTGCGCTTCGTGGATATTTCCGGCTACCTCCAGCACAAGATGGCATTGCTGGATTGCTACGCGGACGAGATGCGCGCTTTTCCGCATGCGCGCTCACGCGAGGCCGTGGAGGCACTTGCCAGGTGGCGCGGCGCCACGGTAGGAGTGGCGGCGGCGGAGGCCTTCAGCGTCATTCGGGAGATTGTGACATGAGCGAACAGGTGGTGGAGCTGGCCGGACACAAGGTGGGAGACGGACATCCTCCCCTCATCATCGCGGAGGTCTCGGCCAATCACAACGGCTCGCTGGAGCGGGCGCTGAAGATCATCGAGACGGCGGCGGAAGCCGGGGCGCATGCGGTGAAGCTGCAAACCTACACGGCGGATACCATCACCCTCGACCATGACGGCCCCGGCTTCGTCATCAAGGGTGGGCTGTGGGATGGCTATACGCTGCACAAGCTCTATCAGGAAGCCTATACCCCCTGGGAGTGGCACCAGCCGCTGTTCGAACGGGCACGGGAGCTGGGCATACTGCCCTTCTCCACCCCCTTCGACTTCACCGCCGTGGATTTCCTGGAAGATCTGAACTGCCCCATCTACAAGATCGCCTCCTTCGAGGCTATCGATCTGCCGCTCATCCGCCATGT
>JALSQZ010000108.1 GCA_026985055.1 Sedimenticola sp.
TCGATGTTATTCATCGGCTTGCAGGGCGTTCGGGCAAGCTGGGTGAAAAGATCCCGGGAAAAACCGGATAGCATGACAGGTACAAACTGTATCCAGCATAATCGTCACGCAACATGCTGTAACTCATGGTAAAAAACCCACATTTTGCGCGTTCTGGTGCAATATTCGGGCTAGCTGCAGGCAGTTCGCCGAAGCAGGCAGGCGGAAAGGGAATTCACAAACCGAGTTTCTTTTCCAGATAGTGAATGTTCGCCCCGCCGGCGGCAAAACCCGCATCCCGCATGATGTCTTCCTGGAGCGGGATATTGGTGAGTATGCCTTCGATGACCATCTCCGACAGGGCGGTGCGCATCCGGGCGATGGCGGACTCGCGGGTCTCGCCCCAGGCGATGAGCTTGCCGATCATGGAGTCGTAATAGGGTGGAACCGTATATCCGTTGTACAGATGGCTGTCGAAGCGTATTCCCGGGCCGCCGGCCACATGCAGCTGGTTGATGGGTCCGGGGCTGGGCATGAAATTTTCCGGATTCTCCGCATTGATGCGGCATTCGATGGCATGTCCGCGCAGCACAATATCTTCCTGCCGATAGTCCAGCTCCTTGCCGGCGGCAATGCGGATCTGCTCCTTGACGATGTCCACCCCGGTAATCATTTCCGTGACCGGATGTTCCACCTGCACCCTGGTATTCATCTCGATGAAGAAAAACTCCCCGTCCTCATAGAGGAATTCGAAAGTGCCGGCGCCCCGGTAGCCGATCTTGCGGCAGGCTTCAGCACAACGGCAGCCGATTTCCTGGCGAACTTCTTCGCTGATGCCGGGTGCTGGCGCTTCTTCCACGACCTTCTGATGGCGGCGCTGCATGGAACAGTCGCGCTCGCCCAGATGAATGGCATTGCCATGGGTATCGGCAAGAATCTGAAATTCCACATGCCGCGGATTGCCAAGGAATTTTTCCATGTACAGGGTGTCATTGCCAAAAGCCGTGCGGGCTTCCTCCCTGGTGAGACTGATGGCGCTGATCAGGGCCGCCTCGGAGTTGACCACGCGCATGCCTCGTCCCCCGCCGCCGCCAGCGGCCTTGATGATGACCGGGTAACCGATTTCCCTGGCGAGCATGATGCTGCGTTTGTCATTGTCGTCCAAGGGGCCGTCGGAGCCAGGTACCGTAGGTACGCCGGAAGCTTTCATGGCTTCGATGGCGGTGATCTTGTCTCCCATGAGGCGGATGGTTTCGGGTTTTGGCCCGATGAAGATGAAGCCGCTCTGCTCCACCCGCTCGGCGAAATCCGCGTTTTCCGAAAGGAAGCCGTAGCCGGGATGAATGGCCTGGGCATCGGTGACTTCCGCGGCGCTGATCAGGGCAGGCACATTCAGGTAGCTGTCCGTGGATGAGGCCGGGCCGATACAGACCGACTCGTCCGCCAGACGAACATGCTTGAGATCCCGGTCTGCTTCGGAATGTACGGCAACGGTCTTGATTCCCAGTTCCCGGCAGGCGCGTTGAATACGCAGGGCGATTTCGCCCCGGTTGGCAATGACGATCTTTTCAATCATGGCCCGGGCCTCACTCGATGATGAACAGGGGCTGGTTGTATTCCACCGGCTGACCGTTTTCCACCAGAATGCGTTTTACCACCCCGGTCTTGTCGGATTCGATCTGGTTGAGAATCTTCATGGCTTCGATGATGCACAGGGTTTCGCCGGCCTTTACCGACTGGCCTTCGGTAACGAAAGGTTTGGCTCCAGGGTTGGGTGCGCGATAGAAGGTGCCCACCATGGGAGAATGAATGATATGTCCTTCCAGTTCTGGTTCCTTGTTTTCCTCAGGATCACTGCTGGCGACTGGAGTGGCGGCGGGCGCCGGCGCAACCGCCACCGGCGCCGGGGCGGTCGGAGGTGGCGGCAGGGTGCCATGACGACTGATGCGCACGGATTCCTCGCCTTCATGAATCTCTATTTCGGCGATATCCGAAGCTTCCAGGAGTTCGACGAGCTTTTTAACTTTGCGTATATCCATGAATTCAAACCTGTTTGTCTGTCGGTGCGCCAAGTTGCTGCACGGCTGCCTGCAGGGCGAGTTCATAGCCCTGGGCGCCCAGCCCGCTGATCACGCCAACCGCCACGTCGGAAAAATAGGAATGGTGGCGGAAGCTTTCGCGGGCGAAAACATTGGACAGATGCACCTCGATAAAGGGAATGTTCACACCCAGCAAGGCATCGCGCAGGGCGACGCTGGTGTGAGTGAAGGCGGCGGGATTGATGAGAATGAAATCCTCTGCATCACGGCCGGCCTGATGAATTCTGTCTACAAGTTCAAACTCGGCATTGGACTGGAAGAAATCCAGTTGCACATTCAGTATTCCCGCTTGCTCCTGAAGACGGGCCTGGAGATCCACTAGAGTCGCCTTGCCATAATGACCGGGTTCCCGGATTCCCAGCAGGTTGAGATTCGGACCATTTAATACCAGGATTCGGAGCATGAACAGCGCTTCTGTTTTGAACTTGTTGGGAAATGCGCTGAATCAGCGCGTAATTCGGTAAATTTTGCGCCAATAGTGGTGAAATGTCCAGTTTTAACCCGAATATTGCACCGGAATCCGGAATTTTCCCGGAGAGATTTTTGCCCAGCTTGTTCGAACGGACAAAAGCCGATGTCATTCATCGGCTTGCAGTGCGTTCGAACA
>JALSQZ010000109.1 GCA_026985055.1 Sedimenticola sp.
CAGGCCCGCTTGCCCTTGCCCGCGGACAGCGTTATCAGCCCTTGTTGTAGAATCACTACAACGGCGGTCTGATGCCTTGCCGCGAACAAGGGCAAGCGGGCTGAACGCGATATAGATTGTTGCCGAGGTAATAATACCATTTCCTGTATTGGGAAGATCCTGCGATGACTCCGCGGGAATGAACGAGAGGAACAGAACATGTCTGGCATATCCACTTTCAACCCTCCGGTGCGTACTCTCATGGGGCCGGGGCCGTCCGATGTATCTCCCCGGGTGCTGGAGGCCTTGTCGCGTCCCACCATTGGTCATCTGGATCCGCGTTTCGTGGAGATGATGGAGGAAGTCAAGGAGATGCTCCAGTATGCCTTCATGACCAGGAATGCCATGACCATGCCGGTTTCCGCTCCGGGGTCTGCTGGCATGGAAAGTTGCTTCGCCAACCTGCTGCAGCCGGGAGACAAGGTCATCGTATGCCAGAACGGGGTGTTTGGCGGGCGCATGAAGGAAAATGTCATTCGTTGTGGCGGCGAAGCCGTGATGGTGGAGGATGAATGGGGCAAGGTGGTGGATCCGAACAAGGTTGCGGAAGCCCTCCGGACGCATCCCGATGCCAGGGTGCTGGCTTTCGTTCATGCCGAGACCTCTACCGGCGCCCAGTCTGACGCCGCCGCCCTTTGCTCCCTGGCAAGGGAACATGACTGCCTGAGTATCGTGGATGCCGTGACTTCCCTGGGGGGAACGCCGGTCAGGGTGGACGAATGGGGTGCGGATGCTATTTACTCCGGCACCCAGAAATGTCTGTCCTGTGTTCCTGGTCTTTCCCCCGTCAGCTTCAGTGAGGCGGCTCTGGATGTGATCCGCAACCGCAAGCATCCGGTTCAGAGCTGGTTTCTGGATCTGAACCTGGTGATGGGTTATTGGGGCAGTGGTGCCCAGCGCAGCTACCATCACACCGCGCCGGTCAATTCCCTGTACGCCTTGCATGAAGCCTTGCGCATTCTGCAGGAAGAAGGCCTGGAGAATGCCTGGGCGCGCCATGAGAAAAATCATCAGGCGCTTCGGGCCGGTCTGGAGGCCATGGGGATGAGTTTCGTGGTCAGGGAAGGGGATCGCCTGCCACAGCTGAATGCGGTGAGCGTGCCTGATGGGGTGGATGAAGCGGCGGTGCGTCGCGCCCTGCTGGATGATTTCAATCTGGAAATCGGCGCCGGACTGGGCGCCCTGGCCGGCAAGGTTTGGCGTATTGGCCTCATGGGGCATGCCAGCAATCAGAAGAATGTCCTTCTTTGCCTTTCTGCCCTGGAAGCAGTGCTGGGTCAGATGAAAGCCCCGATCAGCAAGGGCGTGGCGCTGGATACAGCCATGGCGGTGTATACCTGACCGTTTGTGGGAATTCCCAGACTGGCGGAATTGTCAGGGCATTCCCATCCGGGCATCTCGATTTTTCGAGATGCCCATCAATCGTTTTTTTCCCAGGGTTCATGGATTTCCAGGGTACAGCCATAACCGTAATAGCCGTGACGTTCTTCTTCGCTGCGGCGGGTTACGCTCATGTGCATGTGTACCGGGCCGGGATCAAATTCAGATTTCATCACCACTTCAAGCGCAGCGTCGATCTGTAGCTCCTCGGGCAACCAGAGCATGGCGCCAGTGGTGCTGATGTCACTGAGAAATCCTACGCGAAACGGCTCGTCCGCGCCGGTGCGATAATGGACGGGGCCATGCCATTCCACTCTGGGGCTGATGCGTCGATCCATCTTTTACCTCCTTGGCAGGGGAATTCATTAACCTGGCCGGCATATGTATCGTATATGATCGAGGCTGCCGACATGGGGATCGCGTTATCCCTGCTGTTATTAACTCGGCAACAATCCATGTCGTATTCAGGGCTTCAAGAACAGGTTAGATCAAGGCGCTGCTCGAAGGCAAGGGTTGTTCCCTTGGCAAGAGCCGGAACGCGATATAGATTGTTGCCGAGTCAATATATCCATTATGGATCATTTGGAGCGCCCGGTGTTGCGGCGTCGCGGCTTTTTTTGAAACAGCAGCGGCAGAATATCCTCATAGGTAGTGGCGAAATGAACCCGGATCCCCTTGCGGATATATTCGGGTATCTCTTCCCAGTCGCCCTGATTGTCCGCCGGCAGGATCAACTCCCGAATGCCGGCGCGGCGGGCGGCGATGACTTTTTCCCGGATCCCGCCCACGGGAAAGACTTCGCCGGTAAGCGTAAGCTCGCCGGTCATGGCGATGGGGCGCAGTTTTTTTCCCAGGGCCAGTGAGACCAGGGCGGATGCCATGGTAACGCCGGCAGACGGGCCATCCTTGGGCGTGGCGCCGGCAGGCACATGCAGGTGAATGAAAGCCTTTTCGAAATAGTTGTCCGGGATGCCGAATTGCCGGGCATGGCTGAGCACATAGCCATAGGCGATCTCCGCAGATTCCTTCATCACGTCGCCCAGTTGCCCGGTCAGTTTGAAGCCGCGGTTGTAGCTGTGGGTGTGTACGGCCTCGATACTCAGGGTGGCGCCGCCCATGGCGGTCCAGGCCAGCCCGGTCACCACGCCGGGCCCGGCAAGGTTGCGTTCATCGCGGAACACTGCGGGGCCAAGATAGGTCTTGAGGTCGTCTTTTTCGATGGCGATCGGTGATTCGTGGCCTTCCTGTATTTTCACTACGGCTTTGCGCACGATGCGTGCCAGCTGTTTGTCCAGGCGGCGAACTCCCGCATCCCTGGCGTAGTCCTCGATGATTTTGCGCAGTACGGGGGCATTGATTTTTACATCCCCCCGTTTCAGACCTGCTTCCCGGAGTTGCTTGGGCAACAGGTAGCGGCGGCCGATCTGGAGTTTTTCCTCGGGTATGTAGCCCGAAAGTTGAATGATTTCCATGCGATCCAGAAGGGGCGCGGGAATGCTGTCCAGCTGGTTGGCGGTGCAGATGAACAGGGTTTCGGACAGATCGAAGCGCAGATCCAGATAATGATCCAGGAATTCGCTGTTCTGTTCGGGATCCAGAACCTCCAGCAGGGCGGATGCCGGGTCGCCCTGGTAGCTGGCGCCGATCTTGTCGATTTCATCCAGCATGATGACCGGATTTTGCGCGCCTGCCTGTTTCATGGCCTGGATGAACTTCCCTGGCATGGCGCCGATATAGGTGCGCCTGTGGCCCTTGATTTCGGCTTCATCGCGGATGCCGCCCACGGAGAAGCGATAGAATTTGCGCCCCATGGCTTCGGCTACGGATTTTCCGATGGAAGTCTTGCCCACGCCCGGCGGCCCCACCAGGAGAATGATGGAGCCCTTGATTTCACCCCGTTGTATCCCCAGGGCGAGAAATTCCAGAATCCGCTCCTTCACGTCTTCCAGACCGAAATGATCGCGATCCAGAATCTTGCGGGCATGATTCAGTTCCAGGTTGTCTTTCGATTCCCTGCCCCAGGGCAGCAGGGTGATCCAGTCCAGATAGTTGCGGGTGACATTGTATTCGGCGGAACTGGAATCGAGCATGGCCAGTTTGTCCAGCTCATCTTCCACCCGTTCTGCAGCTTCTTCCGTGAGTGTCAGCTGTTCGAGCCGGGTGCGGAATTTATCGATATCCGCGGTGCGGTCATCCTTGGAGATGCCCAGTTCCTGCTGGATTACCTTGAGCTGTTCGCGCAGAAAGAACTCACGTTGCTGGCTGTCCATGCGTTCTTCCACGGTTTCCCGTATTTTCTGCTGGGATCTGGCCAGTTCCAGTTCCTTGCTCAGCAAGGCCAGAACCTTTTCCATGCGCGGCAGCAATTCCACGGTTTCCAGCACTTCCTGTTGTTCGGTTTTGTTTGCCGAGGTCAGCCCGGTGGCAAAATCCGCCAGAAGGGAAGGGTTGTCCGGGCCGAAACGGTCGAGAAAGAAGCGCAGTTCCTCCTGGAGCAGGGGATTCAGCGGCAACAGTTCCTTGATCGTATTGATGATGGCCAGGGCGTAGGCCTTGACCTCTTCCGAGGGCTTGCCGCCGGGTTCACGCAGATATTCCACCCGGGCAATGTACGGGGGGGTGTCACTGATGAATTTCTCTACCCGAAAACGTTGCAGACATTCCACCAGTACCTGCAGGCGTCCATCCACGGTATGCACCTTGTGGATGCGCCCCACGGTTCCGATTTCGTACATGGCATCGGGAGAGGTGTTTTCCGCTTCGTCATCCGGTGTCAGCAGCAGGCCGATGAGATCCGAGTCGGATGCCTGGATGGCTTCTATGGTCGGCATCCAGAAACCTGCGTCCATGAGCAGAGGCACGCCCTGTCCGGGAAAGAAGGGACGGGCCGCAATGGGCAGAATATGAATGATGCTGGGCAGTACTTCGTCTGCACGAGCGAGTAACTGGTTTTCTTGGTCGGTCATGCCTGAATTTCCCGGGTTGATGGATGTTCCAACATGGGGATGACTGGGGGGATTACAAGTTTTCCGTATTCACCGTGCGGGGTTCGAGTTGTGTGCTGCTTTTTTGCCGTTCTGAGATTTCTCTGCCAAGGCAGGCAAAATCTGCCAGTTGCAGCTGTTCCGCCCGGTTGCCCGGGTCTATGCCACAGTTTTCCATGACCGTTGGCGGCACCAGGTCTTTTAACGTATTGCGCAGGGTTTTGCGCCGTTGGGAAAATGCCCGGGTGACCAGCAGGCTGAACACCGACATGTCGGTTACCTGATGCAGGGGGCGCTGATAGGGGATGAGTCTGACAAAAGCGGAATCGACCCTGGGTGGCGGCTGGAATGCGCCAGGTCCGATGGGGAACAGCATCTGTACCCGGCAACGGATCTGCAGCATCACGCTCAGGCGTCCATAGATCTTGCTGCCGGGGCCTGCAACCATGCGTTCCACTACCTCTTTTTGCAGCATGAAATGCATGTCCCGAATACATTGGCTGTTATCCAGCAGATGGAAGAGCAGGGGCGTGGAAATATTGTAGGGCAGGTTGCCCACCACGCGCAGTTTTTCATCATTCCGGGCGAGTTGGCAGAAATTGAATTTGAGGGCATCTGCCGAATGCAGGTGAAAATGCGCATGCCGCGCATATTTTTTTTCCAGCAGGCGAACCAGATCCCTGTCCAGTTCCACCGCGTCCAGACATTTTGCCTGGGACAGAAGTCGTTCCGTGATGGCGCCCTGGCCAGGGCCGATTTCCACCAGATGATCGTCTGTGGCAGGAGCAATGGCCTGCACGATTCTTTCGATGATGCCGGGATCGTGAAGGAAATTCTGGCCGAAACGTTTGCGGGCTTTGTGAGACATGAGTGAATTGTACTTGTATTTTCCGGCATCCGGGCTATTGCTTATAAGTACAGGGCATCTCGAAAAATCGAGATGCCCGAGTGGGGCAGGGATGTCCCACCATTTTCAATCACCACAAGTGATTGAAAATGTGAGCAAAGAGGAAATCGCATTTTTTCTTTGCGACGAGAAATATTCCATGAAAGGAATTTTTCGAGTTCCCTTACAGATGATGAAATGGAGAGAGGAGATGTCTGACTGGTGTACTGATGTTGTGATTCACATAGATGAAGAACTGGATGATGCAAATATCCATGATATCGAGCGCGATGTAAGCATGATCGACGGCGTTTACAGCGCTTGTGTGCATGAAAGAGCCCGCCATCTGATGCTGGTGGATTATGATCCCTCGGCCGTGGGCAGTCTGGATCTGCTCTATCCGGTGCAAAGCCGGGGGCTGCATGCCGAACTGGTGGGTTTGTAGGGCAGTTCATGTTTTACGGACGCCCACAAGGGCATCCAGAAAAATCGAGATCCCCACAACTCGTGGGTATATGCGCGATGGCGGGAATCTGCTGAAAGTTATACAATTTCCTGCCGTTTCCGAGATATTGCGCAAGAATGCCCGGCAAGCTGTACATAAAGACCTTTGGTTGTCAGATGAATGAGTACGATTCCAGCAAAATGGAGGATGTGCTCAGGGAGGCGCACGGGCTGGAACTGGTGACCGCGCCGGAAGATGCCGATGTGTTGTTGCTCAACACCTGCTCCATCCGGGAAAAAGCCCAGGAAAAGGTTTTTTCCCTTCTGGGCCGCTGGAAGGACTGGAAACGGAATCGGCCGGGCCTGGTGATTGGTGTGGGCGGCTGTGTGGCCAGCCAGGAAGGTGATGCCATTCGCCGCCGCGCACCTTATGTCGATCTGGTCTTTGGCCCCCAGACCTTGCACCGCCTGCCGGAGATGCTGGAACGGGTTCGTGCCACCGGGCAACCCGTGGTCGATGTCAGTTTTCCCGAGATTGAGAAATTTGATCGCCTGCCGGAACCCCGGGCGGAAGGGCCCACGGCTTTCGTCTCCATCATGGAGGGCTGCTCCAAGTATTGCACCTATTGCGTGGTGCCTTATACCCGCGGAACGGAGATCAGTCGTCCTTTCGATGATGTGATCGCCGAGGTGGCTCAGCTGGCCGCGCAAGGCGTGCGTGAAGTGAATCTGCTGGGACAGAACGTGAATGCCTACCGCGGCGAGATGCATGATGGCGGGATTTCTGATCTGGCGCTGCTGATCCGCTATGTGGCCGCCATCGACGGCATTGAACGCATCCGCTTCACCACTTCTCATCCCCTGGAGTTCTCGGACAGCCTCATCGAGGTCTATGCCGAGGTGCCGGAGCTGGTGAGTTTCCTGCATCTGCCGGTGCAGTCCGGCTCGGATCGCATTCTCATGGCCATGAAGCGTGGTCACAGCGCATTCGACTATAAGCAGAAGATCAAACGCCTGCGTGAAGTACGCCCCGATATCGCCATCTCTTCGGATTTCATCGTGGGTTTTCCCGGTGAGACGGACGAGGATCACCGGCTCACCATGCAGCTCATCGAGGACATCGGTTTCGACCAGTCCTTCAGCTTCATCTACAGCCGCCGTCCAGGCACCCCCGCGGCGGACTATGAAGATGATGTGCCGCACGAGGTAAAGCAGGCTCGCCTCGCGCAGCTGCAACAAACCATCAACAGCAACGCTCAACGCATCAGCCGCCAGATGGTAGGCAGCCTGCAACGGGTGCTGGTGGAGCGGCATGCGCGCAAGGACGACAATCAACTGGCCGGGCGCACGGAAAACAACCGGGTGGTGAATTTTACCGCCCCTGCATCCCTTATCGGGCAGTTCGTGGAAGTACGTATCACCGAAGCGCTGCCGAATTCACTGCGAGGAGAACTGCCGGAATCCGCCGTTGCCGCGGCAACCGCCTGAAACTGTATGACCCAAGCACTGGCTTCTGAACATCCTGAATCCCTGGATCTGATTCTTACTCCTGATGACAACGAGCGTCTGCGCAATCTCTGCGGGCAGCTTGATGAGCATCTGCGTCTGCTGGAGCGGCGCCTGGGATTGGAGATTAGCAACCGGGGCAATGTTTTCCGCCTGCTGGGCAACGGGCCGGCCATAGCCGCCGGCAGTCAGGTTTTGCAGGCCTTGTATGAAGATACTGTGGAGGATGTACTTACCCCCGCAGCGGTACATCTCGCCTTGCAGGAGTCCGGTGTGGAACAGCTGCTGCAAGCGGCGGAACCGGAATTGCCGGAAGTGACCATCAAAACCAAACGCGGGCTGATTCGGGGGCGTGGACCGCACCAGAAGGAATACCTGCACAAGGTCATGACCCACGACATCAATTTCGGCGTGGGCCCGGCGGGCACGGGCAAGACCTATCTGGCGGTAGCCTGCGCCGTGGAAGCCCTGGAACGTGACCGGGTGCGGCGCATCATGCTGGTGCGCCCCGCGGTGGAAGCCGGTGAGCGCCTGGGCTTTCTTCCCGGGGATCTGGCGCAGAAAATCGATCCCTATCTGCGCCCCCTGTACGACGCACTGTATGAAATGCTGGGCTTTGAGAAAGTTCACAAGCTGGTGGAACGCAATGTCATCGAAATCGCTCCACTGGCGTACATGCGTGGCCGTACCCTGAACGAATCCTTCATTATTCTGGATGAAGCGCAGAATACCACGCCGGAACAGATGAAGATGTTTCTCACCCGCATTGGTTTCGGTTCCACTGCGGTAATCACCGGAGATGTAACCCAGGTGGATCTGCCTCGTCACCAGCGATCCGGATTGCGTCAGGCCACGGAGATACTGGCTCAGGTCGATGGCATCAGTTTTACGTTTTTCAACGCCATGGATGTGGTGCGTCATCCGCTGGTGCAGCGGGTGGTGCAGGCCTACGATCGTCATGATGAGCGCGACTGATTTCCAGGACGCCGCCATGAACCTTGAGCTTCAGATCGAAACCGATGCATCCGGCTTGCCGCCCCGAGAGGACTTTGTCGCGTGGACGGAAACCGCCCTCGAAGGCGAAACACGCCGGGGGTTGGTGATCCGCATCGTGGACGAGGCGGAAAGCCGGCAGTTGAATCGAGAATACCGGGGCAGGGACAAACCCACCAACGTACTGTCGTTTCCTTTTGAAGTACCTTCGGGGGTGCCGAATGAACATCTGGGGGATCTGGTTATCTGCGCCCATGTGGTAGCCAAGGAAGCGCAACAGCAGCACAAGCCTTTGGCCCATCATTGGGCGCATATGGTGGTTCATGGCGTACTTCATTTGCGTGGTTATGACCACATGCAAGAGCATGAAGCGGAGATCATGGAATCCCGGGAGCGGCAGCTGCTGGCGGCGCTGTCCGTTCCCGATCCCTATCGAGAGACAGCATGAACAACAGAAGCAACGGACACTCGAAACTGCGCCAGGGGCTCAGGCAGCTCCTTATGTCCCTGGTAAAAGCGGAGCCTGAAAGCCGTGAAGAACTGGTGGCCGTGCTCAAACAGGCGCGCGCCAGGCATCTCATGGATGGTGAAGCGCTTTCCATGATGGAGGCGGTACTGCAGGTATCGGAGTTGCGGGTGCGGGACATCATGATCCCCCGGGCGCGCATGGTAGTGGTGGAAAGAGACCGGCCCATGGATGAAATCCTGCCGGTAATCGTGGAATCCGCGCATTCACGCTTTCCCGTGATTGGAGATGACCGCAGTGAAGTGGTGGGCATACTCCTGGCCAAGGATCTGCTCCAGTATTGTGGCCCCTCTGCGCCCTCTTTCAACATGCGCGACGTGTTGCGCTCCGCAGTGTTCGTGCCCGAGAGCAAGCGCCTCAATGTGCTGCTCAAGGAGTTTCGTCTGAGCCGGAATCACATGGCCATAGTCATCGATGAATACGGAGGCGCGGCGGGACTGATTACCATCGAAGACGTACTGGAACAGATCGTCGGCGAAATCGAAGACGAATATGACTTCGATGAAGGCGCCTATATCCTCAAACGGGGGCGGGATCTGTACACGGCCAAGGCGCATACCACCATCGAGGATTTCAATGAATTCTTCCATACCGATTTCATGGATGACGACTATGACACCATTGGCGGCATGGTGGTCAATGCCCTCGGGCATATGCCTTCCCGGGGAGAAACCGTGGACATCGGCGATTTCCGCTTTACCGTGGTGCGGGCCGACAGTCGGAAAGTGCGTTTGCTCAATATCGAACGCAGGCCGGATGGCGGGCAGTCCGTGACAACCGGGGGGGAAGATGAAAAATGATCGGGATGGTCTGTCAGCTTGGCCTCAACACCGGCTGTTGAGCCGCCCCAGCTGAAGAACATGCGGCTGATGGAGGATTTTCGCGCAAGGCTCTTGCTGGCGTTTGTTGTCGGGGGGCTGTGCGTACTGGCCTTTGCGCCTTTTTCCCAGGGCTGGATCGCCCCATTGTCGCTGGCCTTGCTGTTTTTTCTCTGGCAACAGGCAAGCGCTTTTCGGGCTTTTCTGCTGGGCTGGGCCTGGGGGCTGGGACTCATGGGGTTCGGCGTGTTCTGGCTGCATAACAGCATCGCTCAGTTCGGTGGCCTGAATCTGTCCCTGGCGGTTTTCATTACCCTGTTGTTTGCCTCTTTTCTGGCGCTGTTTCCTGGCGTGGCGGGTTGGCTGGCCAATCGTTTTGTTACGGGGCGAAGCCTGCGTCTGCTGCTGGCTTATCCTGCCTGCTGGGTGCTGGTGGAATGGATGCGCAGCTGGTTGCTGACCGGGTTCCCCTGGCTGAGTATTGGTTATTCCCAGATCGACAGCGCTCATGCCGGATATGCACCCCTGCTGGGTGTCTATGGGGTGAGTCTGGCGACGGCATTGGCATCCGGGGCTCTGGTCTTGTGGCGCACGCCCTGGATACTGCTGCTGCCTGTTGTGGGGCTGACCGGGCTGGGGCTGAAACAGATCCAATGGAGCTTGCCTGCCGGTGCGCCCTTTCAGGCCAGTCTGGTGCAGGCCAGTATTCCCCAGGAAAGGAAGTGGCTACCCTCTCAGCTGCGTCCCACCCTGGAATTCTATGTTTCGGAAACCGAAAAGCTGGTACACAGCCGTTTGACCGTCTGGCCGGAAACGGCTGTGCCGTCGTTTGCAGACAAGGTAGAAAAGACTTTCCTTCAGCCCCTGCATGAACGCCTGAAGAAACAGCGTCGGGATCTGTTGCTGGGCATTCCCGTGCTGGAGGAAGATGGCCGATATTTCAACAGTATGCTTGCCCTGGGCGGGTCGGGCCGGGGAAGGTACGACAAGCGACATCTGGTGCCTTTTGGCGAGTTCATGCCTTTCGCCGCGCTGTTGCAGCCGCTGGTGCGCATGCTCGCCATTCCCATGTCGTCTTTCTCCGCGGGAGAGACAAACAAGCCACCCACGTTGAAGCTGGCGGGCTATACTGCGGGCATATCCATTTGCTATGAAGACGCCTTTCCCGCAGAAACCGTTCAGGCTTTGCCCCAGGCGGCTTTTCTCGTGAATGCCAGCAATGATGCCTGGTTTGGCAATTCGCTGGCGCCTTATCAGCATTTGCAGATGGCGCGCATGCGTGCTCTGGAAAACGGGCGCTATCTGCTGCGCGCCACGAATACAGGGATTTCCGCCATCATCGATGAGCGGGGGGAGCTGCTGAAGGTTCTGGGATGGGGACAGCGCGGCGCAATCACCGAAACCGTGCGGCCTATGACCGGAAGCACTCCCTGGATGCGAGGCGGAAACTGGTCCGTGTTGTTGCTGCTGGTTATGATGCTGGTAACGGCCTATTTTCGTTCACCCGGCGGGGCGCCATCCAGGCCCTGAGCCCGCAACCGTTCTGTTTCCAGGCGCTGCTGTTCCAGTTCGTATTTGAGTACTTCCGCCTGCTGAAAGACCTCTTCTGCTTCCGTTGACCAGGGTTCCGCAGGCAGGGGAGTTTTCTGCTCCTGCTCGCAACCTGTGGCAAACCAGAGAACTTGTGTCAAAATCAGCCATCTGTACATAGCATTTACTATAGGTCAAATCATGAAAAAAGAAATCATCAGCACGGACAAGGCGCCTCAGGCCATTGGCACCTATTCCCAGGGGGTGAAGCTGGACAATACTGTCTATCTTTCCGGACAGATTCCGCTGATACCGGAAACCATGGAATTGGTGCAGGGTGACATGGAAGCGCAGATCCGGAGAGTGTTCGACAATCTCCAGGCGGTAGCCAACGCCGCTGGTGGCAGTCTGGCGGATGTTGCCAAGCTGAACATTTTTCTCACGGATCTCGCTCATTTCCCTTTGGTGAACCAGGTGATGGCGGAATACTTCGACGCACCTTATCCCGCCAGAGCCGCCATTGGAGTAGCCTCTTTGCCCAAGGGGGCGGGTGTCGAAATGGATGCGGTGCTGGTGCTGGAATAGGCTCAGCTTGAGCCAGCATTTGCCGGCGCCATGCTCACGAGGAAAATCCCGGGTCAGCCATTGATGGTAACGATGATCTGCCGCCGGTGGGGTCTGACCCGGTGCTCATAGAGGTACACCCCCTGCCATATGCCCAGATTGAGCTGCCCCTGGTTAACCGGCAGACAAAGATCCATGTTGGTGAGTATGGAGCGTACGTGGGCGGGCATGTCGTCCACGCCTTCGGCGGTATGCCGAAACAGGGGTGAACCGTCCGGCACGCTGTCGGCAAGAAAGTTCTCCAGATCCTTGCGTACCTGCGGATCGGCGTTTTCGCAGACGATCAGGGATGCGCTGGTGTGACGTACGAACACATGACAGAGTCCGGTTTGAATGCCTGACTCATTGACCGCAGAATCGATGTCCCGCGTAATATTGATTGTGCCCCGGCCATGGGTTTGGATTTCCAGAGTTTGCTGATGGATCATGTTGCTTATATTAACCCGCATGTTGCACCGGAATCCGGAATTTTCCCGGAGAGATTTTTGCCCAGATTGTTCGAACGGACAAAAGCCGATGTTATTCATCGACTTGCAGTGCGTTCGGGCAAGCTGGGTGAAAAGATCCCGGGAAAAAC
>JALSQZ010000110.1 GCA_026985055.1 Sedimenticola sp.
TGGACTTCAAGGGTCTGGAATACATCTCCGCCGGACTGGAGCGCCTGATCCTGTTTCTCTATCCGACGTTCGTCGTCCTGCTGACAGCGCTGCTCTATCGACGCCCCATTGCCGGAATCCAGCGTATGGCGCTGGTCCTGAGCTATGCAGGGATCGGACTGGTGTACGGTACCCAACCGATGACTGCATCGCCCAACGTAGCCCTGGGCGCATTGCTGGTATTTGGCAGTGCCCTTGCCTTTGCCATCTACATGACCGCGAGCGGTCACTACATCCCACGTTTCGGTGCCAGGCGTTTTACCGCCTGGTCCATGTCGGTCGCGTGCGGGGTGACCATTGCCCATTTCCTGTTGAGCAAGCCCCTGGCCCAACTCGCCGTACCGCCGGATGTCCTGGCCCTGGCCGTTGCCCTGGCACTGCTCTCCACCGTGCTGCCGGCCTTTCTCATGAACGCCGGCATTCGCCGCATCGGAGCCGATCGTGCAGCCATCATCGGCACGGTCGGGCCGGTCTCCACCCTGCTTCTGGCCTGGCTGGTGCTCGACGAGGCCCTGACCCTGTCCCAGCTCCTCGGCGCGGTGCTGGTGATGTGTGGCGTCTTTCTCGTGAGTCTGACCAACAGGAGTAGCGCATCATGAAAGCTATTACACAAAAACATCCGGAAGGCTGTGCCCTGGCCTGTGCTGCCATGTTGGCCGGGCGGAGCTATGACGAGATCGCAAGCCTTGCAGCACCCCTTGGCATCCGAGCCGGTGACAAGACCCTCTACACGAGCACCGACCCCCTGCAATGCCTGCTCGACCAGCTCGGCATCCCAGTGACTTCCACTGAGCGCCCCTTCGTGGGCTGGGACAGTTTGCCCGACAGGGCGTTGCTTGCCATAAAATGGCATGTCGAGGAAACATTGGCCATGTGGCACTGGGTCGTGTTTCACCGTGACGAAAGCGGCGAGGCCATACTCGATCCCGCGCCTGATCGGGACGATCCCGTCCGCCGGGACCTGTCCGGGATTCATTCCAAATGGTACATCGAGGTGCTGAAATGACCCACAATATAGATAATCCGGACGCTACTGGACACGCAACGCCTGAGCCACCGTACTACGCGGTCATCTTTACATCCGAACGAACGGATGTAGACGACGGCTATGCAGAAACAGCCCAACGCATGCTGGAACTGGCCGCACAACAACCGGGCTTTCTGGGAGTCGAGTCGGCGCGCGACGATGCACTGGGCATCACGGTATCCTACTGGAAGGACCTGACCTCCATCGCCGCGTGGCGAAAGCAGACCGAACACCTGCAGGCCCAGCAGCGTGGCCGGGAAAAATGGTATCGCCGTTATACCTTGCGCATTGCGCGCGTGGAGCAGATCAAAGCGTTCGATGCGGATATCGCTAGATGAAGGCCCCATTCAGTTTCCGGCTCTCCACTAAATGAGAGTCGCCACACCATTGCATGGAACCCTCGCAGGCGGATTGAGCGGCAAATATTACTTGTATGTACAAGCATTATTGACTATTATCATCACCATGTTTGAACGATGCCTCTATTTCAATCTCAATGCGCTGACACGCAAAGTGAACCGTATATGGGAATCCGAGTTCCGCCAGACCGGCCTCTCGGCGCCCCACGCCTATGTCATGCGCCTGGTGCTGAGCGAACCGGGCATATCCCAGAAGCAGCTCGCCGAGGAATTGCATCTCGCCCCGTCAACGGTGACGCGCTTTGTGGATGCACTGGCAGAACGTCGCCTGGTGCGTCGCGATACCAGCCACACCGACCGGCGTTCCGCTGCTGTGTTTCCGACTGCGGAAGGAAAACGGTTGCAGAAGAAGCTGGAGAAGATCGGTGAAGGGCTGTTTCAGGCCATGCGGACAAGGCTCGGCGACAAACAGTTTCAGGAACTGGTCCGTGCCTTGCGTGAGGCAAGAAGCACGCTGGAGAAATCGTAAAATGTTGCCCAGTTATTTGTATGTACAACCATTGTTAGACATGAGTAAGACCTATAACAGCAGGCAACGAACGCGCATACCCGTGACCTATCGCGATGAATGGCAGGAAGGGTTTGGAGCGAGAGGCTGGAAACTCGATGCCTCCCTGATGGACAGCACGGTCATCGCCAGCACAGCATACACAGGAGAAAAAGTACCTACCTCCGTGCTGATCCACGACATTCTGGATCATCTCCTGTGTGGATTCGGATTCAGCGGGCACCGCAACGAGGCCATGGCCGTCATCCAGCTTGCCTTACGAACCGGCGCGGATATCGAAATCAGCTTCCGCCCCATGGTCGAGGAAGTCATGCATGGCCGGATCCTGGGGGAATCGATCGAGACATTCCTGCCGGATACGCTCAAACGGCACCTGCCCAGTGACACCTTGAGTGATGAGGATCGGATGTCACACCTATCCCGCAGGCTGGGTAAACGGCGATTGAAGTCCCTGCTGCTTGCCCACTTTCAGGCGATCGGGGAAGAAGGGATTGGCCCGGCGAAGGCACACTGGCACTGGGCCGGGCTCGATTACGACCGCAGGACAGCCATCGGACTTTGCCTTCAGGAATTGCTGGTCCGGGCAGATGAGATGGCGCTGACCCGGCGATGGCAACACGCCCGGGCATGCTTCCTGATC
>JALSQZ010000111.1 GCA_026985055.1 Sedimenticola sp.
AGGCTTGTTTCAGCTCAGGTGCAAGGGGGATGGTTTCGTGATGTGCAGGCGTTGCAGGATCAAGGCTTTCAAGAATGAACACCCGCTCGTCATGCTTGTTGCCAATGTTCTGGTTGGTGATGCAGACAATGCCCTTGACCTTGCGCGGCTTGCTGCCAGTTGGTTGATGGGAGCCGTGACCTTGCTGCCGACTTGGCGCCCTGGGCAGTTCATCTTCCTCTCGCGCGATGTGAATGACGCGCCAGTAAGTGAAAACGGTATTTCCGTTCCTCTGCTTTCCGAACTCCTGCAGCCAGCAGAAGACCTCATTGCCGTGTTGCGGCAGATCGTTGTTCGGATAGCGCACGGCCCAGCGGGCAATGCCGCCATGCTTGCGATCATACCGCGGCAGCCAGGCGGCATACATTAAATCGCCGGGAACGCTCCATCCGTTGCCTGACTTGCTTGGCTTGCCGCTGGTGAAGCCCATCAGCAGCTCGACATGCTGCCCGTCAGAACTGATGCGGGCGGGGATCATGGCCAGCCCTTCCGTGGCCTCCATGCGGCGGGCCAGCCGGTCTTCATGTCCGCGAAAGACGCCAAGTCGCGAGTTGGTGATGGCCTCATAGGCGGAACGCAACATGCCCTTCAGCGCTGTGGGGGCGAGGTAGGGACGGCCATCCGGCCCACGGCGGACGGGAAAGGTCTTGTGGCCGTTTTCGCCTGCCCTTTCCTTGGCGGCATCCGGCAACAGCAGCGGGGTGATGGTCTTGATCTTCACCTCGATGCGGCCATTCCAGCACTCTTCGTGATAGCGATGATGCCCCGCCGGCGCATGCTGCCCCAACAGCCCCTTCGTCTCCGGTGGTGGCGCGGGCACGAAGTTGTAGGGGTTGATAAACTTGCGTTCCACTTTCTTCTCCCCACGCTTGTAATGGGCAGGCAGGCAGCGCATCAGCGGTGCATCGGCCTCTTCCGCATCCATTTGTCTTGAAGCCCTTTCACTCAAAGCAGATTTGCAGACCTCTTCAGTCTCGTCTGCCAGCCGCACCTTCTCAGCCTGCCCGTTTGGCGCCACACTGAATATGACTACAGACTTGTCGGCAGCCTCCTCAAGCGCCTTGGAATGTTTGCCGGTTGGAAGCAGTTTCAGCACACGCTTTCCGCGGATGGGCTTGTCCAACCAGATTTCCCATGTATTGAGGTTTGGCCCCTTTTTCACCAGTTTGCCTTCCGCCATCACTTCGCCTCCCCGCGGCAGTGGATCGGCCCGGCTGGCGCCAGCCCCAGCAGGCGCTCGGTTGCGAAGCCGATGTTGCCATCCTCGAACGTGGTGAAATATTCACAGGCCCGCAGCACAACGCGGCGCACGTTGCCGTTCGCTTCCAGCGGCACCTCGATGCCGCCCACCTGGCTGCTGGAAAGACCCAGCCAGCCCGTGTTGTCCGGCTGTTTCACATCACGCTCGCCCCACAGCAGATACTGTGTATCTCGCCGCCAGTGGGGCTTTCCACCTTCTCCCTCCTGCAGCAGCACATATTCACCCGTGTTGCCGCGCCGCCGCCAGCGCAACTCCGCCCCCTCGTTAAACAGGCGGAACTCGAAAGCGCGTTGCAAGTCCACGACCTTTCCGTCCCCATCCCGCAGCTCGCCCTCCTCAAGCCGAGCGAAGCACGCTCGCTCCGGCATGTAGATGATGGCGATGGCATCCCCAACGCCCCCAACCGCGCCACTGGTGACCTGAAATGCCTTCAGTGCGTCTTGCGGCCCGCCTTGTCCCCTTGTCTGCTCCAGCCCGACCTGTTTCATGCGCCACTTCTCCCCTGCCCCATGCATTGAATGCCGGTGCGGCCTCATCTCACCTGCTGATCTTCCAGCATGCCGTGCGCGCGCAGATAATCCTGCCAGGCCTCGTTCAGCTTGCCGAAGGCCTGCATCTTTTCCACATCCTCGAAATCGCCGGGAGCAAGGCTCGACACGGGAAAGCTCCCTTCCTCGACCTCGAAGGCGATGTTCTGCACCTTTATGGCGCCCATGCCGCGATGGGTGGCGAAGCCTAGCGGAATGCGCTCTTGCGCCAGCTCACGCAGCACCAGCAGCAGCAGGGCCTTCGCCGCATCCTTTCTGTCATCGGGCAGACGCTTCAGGTCAAGCTGCAAGCACAGGGGCTCCCAGTCGCCACCAAACGGCTCCAGCACCGAGTAGAGCTGGTTTTCCGCCGCCGCGCCGGTGAAGCGGTCTATGGCCACGTGAAAGGCCGGCTTCCATGTCTTGAGGCGATCCTCGCCGATGGTATCCTGGAGCTGTTTTGTATTTTTTGCGCTGAAGAGCGCTTCCCATTCCTCGCGCTGGAGCGCGTCATCCGTGCAGTGGCAATCGTCCACGAACAGGGCGGAAAGGCCCTCGGCCCATTGCTTGCCATCCGTACCCTTTTCCACTGCATCCTGCGCCTTTTCCTTCTTGCCCTTGCCGCGTGCGCCGAACAGGGCCTTTACCAACGGATCGGCATCCAGTTGCCCGAGGAAATCATCGCGCTTGCCGGAAGATGGCTCATCAGGCTTCCTGAGCGTGTTCATGATGCGCTCCGCACAGGCGCGCAGCACGCCCTTGATGGAGCTGCCGGGAATGACGCGCATCATCTTGTCGCTGCG
>JALSQZ010000112.1 GCA_026985055.1 Sedimenticola sp.
AGCCGCCGGTGCAAAGCGCGCGCGGTTGATGCTTTTTCAGGCCGATGGCGGGCAATTCCTCAATTTCTGTCGTGATTTCGAATTGCCGCAATTGCGCGATGTCTTCCGCGAAGAAGACATCGAGGTGGTGCGCCGGGCGGATGGCTCGGTGCTGGAAGATATCATCACCGCTGAGGACAACACGCTGGTGGCCGATGCCATCATGCAGCGCCTGCGCGATTTCACGACGGATGACGATTGCGCCCTGCATGCCTCTTTAGCCGGTGGCCGCAAGACCATGGGCGTGGCGCTGGCGCTGGCGCTGAGCCTGCTGGGGCGGCCACAGGATGTGCTGTCGCATGTGCTGGTCAGCCCGCCGTTCGAGTCGCATCCCGGCTTCTTCTATCCCCCGCCGCAGCCGCAGGTGCTGCTGGTGGGCGTGCCGCCACAGCAGCGTCCGGTGACACGGCAGAGGCGAAGGTGTCTTTAGCCGAGATTCCGCTCATCCGCCTGCGTTCGCTGCTCGATGCCAGCCTGCTGGCCAATGCCCGGGGCTTTGGCGAGCTGATGGCGCGGGCGCAGGCCTTTCTCGGCCAGCCGGAGCTGGAGCTGGATCTGGAGCGTGGTCAGGTGCGCGCTTCCGGCACCGAGGTGCCGCTGCCGGCGGCGGGAAAAGCTTTTCTGCTGATGCTGGCGCGCCGTCTTGTGGCAGAAAGGGAGACACACTGTCCGATGGAAGGCGTGCCGGATGCGGCGTTGGCGCGGGAGTTCCTGCAGGCATACGCTGACATCAATGCCGAACCGCCCGCCGAACAGACGCAACGGGCGCTGAAGGGGGGCATGGACAAGAACTATTTCGAGCGCCGCAAGCACGAGGTGAACAGCGCCTTTCGCAAGGCGCTGGGGCCGGGGCCGGCGAAGGCCTACGAGATCGGCAGGCGGCACGATGCGGGCAGCGGGCGCTACTGCCACGATTTGCCCCTGAAGCCGGAGCAGGTGCGGATTATCGACGAAGGGAGGTAGGGGATGGCTTTTCGCAAGATCGAGGCGCGTTACGTGATCACAACGCCCATGTATCTGGGTGGTCATGCATCCAATGTTGCCTCGGAGCGCATGCGGGAGGCATCGTTCAAGGGAGCGTTGCGCTTCTGGTGGCGTGCGCTCATGTGGAACGAGGCGTGGCAGAAGGAACATGGCAACGAAGACAGGGCTTTAAGCCTGCTGCGGCAATGGGAAGGACAGCTTTTCGGTGTTGCTGCGGAAAAAGGAAAGGATAGCCGTGCCAGCATGTTCAGACTGCGGTGTTCCATACACAATCATGAAGAGGAAAAAACTCCTGACACACTGGAAGGGGCTGGCTGGCAATATCTGAAGGGACAAGGCTTGGATCGCAGAATGGCAGCTTTTGCACCGGAGACTAAGATCACTGCCGTTCTGTTGCTGCATCCACAGATTGCAACCAAGCAAGTAGACCAACTGTTGAAAGCGTTGGTGGCGCTTGGACTTTTTGGCGGCATTGGTGCCCGTTCCCGACGGGGTGTAGGTTCTGTAGCAATTCAGTCTCTAAATATTAATGAACATCCGGAAGGTGTTGTTCCGCATAATATCAATGAACTGCCCAAAACTCTGGAGTGGATGGGAGTTAACGAGAAGGTCCTTCAATGCCCTTTACCCCCATTTGCAGCCTTTTCAGAAGAATCTCGAGTAGATTGGGTTAATTTGGGTATATCTGAATTTGGTTGCCAATTCATGAACTGGAGAGGATACTATGAAAGAGATTGCAAGAAAGTGAATGAAAATCCAAAGAAAAAGAAAATCCCTACTTTTAAACAGGATCATGACAATATGATGGATGTAGCCAATGGGATTATGCCAACACATCCCCCCAAGAGAGCTGTATTTGGGCTTCCGCACAATTATTTTTTCAAGAGTATATTTGAAAAATTTTTGCAACAGGGATTTGATAAGAGGAGAGCTAGAAAAATGGCTTCTGTATATGTGAATTATGGATCTGCATTTGATAAAGAAAAGGACAAACACGAAAGACATGCCTCACCTTTGCTAGTTCATTTTCATGATGTTCATAATATAAGAGGAGTTATGTTGACATTCCTCCCAAGCAGATTCGTAGAAGATCAGTTGGCCATGAAGGGGAAGAAAGTTGTAAAGAAGCCCTTCCAGCCAGATTGGAAGGTTGTAAGGAATTTCATGGATCACATGGGCGGAAAGACACTGTAAAGGCGGGGCATGGTCATGGCTAATATTGAAGAAAAGATCTGGCAGGCCAAGGCGGCGGCGTGGGTGCATGATCCGGGCGAGAAGCAACTTATCCTGTTCCGCCGCGGACACGAAACGGGCAATGCAAAGCGTTTTGCGGCACTCCTGAACGTTGCTGACAAAAAAGAGTGGCAGGAAAAGCCAGACCATTGGGCTTCAGCATCCGATCGGCCACAATTCGAATTCAAGGATGCCAATACGCCTCAGATCCGTTTTTCATCCGACGGAATGCTCAAGCATGCCCTGTGTGGAATTGAATATCCCATTGGAAAAATCGATTTGAGCCAGAAGGATCTGGACGCCATCGAGGATGAGGTGTTCGGCATTGCTGTCGATCTCATGCAGCAGGCAATTGGTGGCAAGGCGC
>JALSQZ010000113.1 GCA_026985055.1 Sedimenticola sp.
AGGTTGCGTGCCCTGCGATGATTGACAAGGAGGATGCCACGATGAGCAGGAACGACAACTGGTACCTGGTGGCCTACGATATATGCGATCCCCGGCGCCTACAGCGGGTCCAGCGTCGGCTCAAGCGTGAAGCCATGGCGGTTCAGAAGTCCGTTTTCTTCTACCAGGGCAGTGAACGAGACCTGAAATCACTGCTGGACGAACTGGCCCGGGAAATGAAGCTCAAGGTCGATGACATGCGCGCCTGGCCAGTGGACAAGATCCAGTCGACCTGGATGTATGGCAAGGGCCTGCAGAACACCGCCCTGCTGATGCCAGGGAGGAAGTCCCGCTTGCGGGATGTGTGGAAACGGTGGGTGGCATGAAGGAACTCGTCCTTCTCGTGGATCGTCGGGATGCGGCCCTTAGTCTCCAAGGCGGCTCGCTGTGCATCCGGCGGCCGGATGATGCTCCTGAATTCGTGCCCCTGAGACTGCTTGCCCTGGTGGTTGTCCAAGGGAACCCACAGGTTGAAATGCGGGTCCTGCGGGCGTTGGGAGAGCACAACATACCAGCGGTGCTTTTACCCGTGCGGGGGCGAGGGGAAGGGGCCTGGATCGGCCAGGGGCTCGGGGCAAGCATTGCCGTGCGCATTGCCCAGCACCGGGCCTATCACAGTCGCCGGCGGATCGAGATCGCTGCGGAACTGGTGCGGCGCAAGCTCGAGGCACAGGCCGAGCTGGCCAGGCAGCAGGGGCTTCAAGAGGCTTCTGGGAGCATCCTCTCGGGCCTGCCCGATTTGGAAAAAGCCACCGATGTTTCGTCCATAATGGGTTTCGAGGGTGCCGCAGCCTCAGCCTGGTGGCGCGAGTTGTCCAGGATTCTGCCTGCTGAATGGGAATTCGGGGGTCGCAATCGTCGTCCCCCCCGCGACCCGGTCAACGCCCTGCTGTCACTGGGCTACACTTTGCTGGCAGCGGAGATGGCCTCGGCCATTCGCCAGTTCGGACTGGACCCGGCATTGGGCTTCCTGCATGACCTGCTTCCTGGAAGGGAAACCCTGACTCTCGATCTCATGGAACCGCTGCGCGCCGGTGTCGATGCCTTCGTGCTGGGCTTGATCCGAGGAGGCGTGTTGCAACCTGGACAGTTCCACAACAACCGTGGCGACGGTTGCAGGTTATCCAAGGAGGCGCGGGGACATTTCTTTGCTGCATGGGCAGATGCAAGAATGGAATGGCCGGATCCTTTGCAGACTGGTGAGCCGATTTCCGCACGGTGCCGGGAACAGGTCCGGTGGCTGCGCGAACGGCTCGGTCCGTACGATCCCATGACCGGGGCCGCCCTGGATGGGTGAATTACTGGACCACATGCTCAGCCCGGAGACCCTCGATCTCGCATGGCGGCGTCTACGCAATGATCGAACTCTGTGGGACATCGGCATTCCCCGTAGCGCCATGGAGGCCCATGCGTTGCGCCATATCCTGGAACTCGTGGAACAGGTGCGTTCCGGAGAATACCGGCCTGCGGGACTGCGCCGTTTCACCGTGCGCAAACCGTCGGGAGGCCAACGGGTGCTTTCTGCCTTGACGCTGCGCGATAAACTGTTGCAGACATCTGCGATGCTGGTGCTGTCCCCACGGGCCGAGAGGATCTTTCATCCAGACAGCTTTGCGTATCGTCCCGGACGAAGCGTGGATATGGCGTTTGCCCGGGCTTGCGAGCGCATCCACTGCAATCTCGACTGGTTGGTGGATGCCGACATCCGCAGTTTCTTTGATGAAATTCCCCATGATCGACTGCTCCCCAGGCTGCGAAAATTCGTTCGCGACCGGCAGTTGATGCGACTCATGGAGAGATGGCTGTCGGTGGGGTATTCGCAGAGCAGTCTCTTTGGTCGCCGCCGGGGCATTCCCCAGGGGGCGGTCCTGTCCCCTTTGTGGTGCAACCTCTACCTGGATGAACTCGATAGGGGGTGGGACAGACGCAACCTGCCCTTCGTGCGTTATGCTGATGATTTCTTGCTGTTTGCGCCGGAGCGAAAATGGGCAGAAAGCGCACTGAAATGGACCGAAAAACAGCTCGGGCGCCTTGGTCTGGAATTGCACCCCGAAAAAACCCGAATCACCCGTACCGGCCCCCACGTGGTATTTCTGGGCAGGAACCTGCCCGGGCACACACGACATGCCGGAAAAAAAGGGTGAACCGATCCCAGATGCTTGCAAGCTGACATCCGCTGTAGCAAAATTGCCTTCACAGGCGTGCAGCTTGGCCGTTATACGCAAACTCCAAAATGTGGCGTGTTTCATATTTTGTGTGAGGTCTTCAGGTGGCTGATAAATAAAGAAAAATTAAGCGGAAGGGGGGGTGTAATAAACGAGACCCGATAATCAGGGGATTAAGACAATGCTCTTTGTGAGTTATCCTCACCAGAAAGCAAGTAATAAACGAGACCCGATAATCAGGGGATTAAGACGGTTTGATGTTAGCCAGTAGAGTGCAAGTCCTCCGTAATAAACGAGACCCGATAATCAGGGGATTAAGACTTTTATATTTTACACAGATGATTCCTTTTTCTGGGTAATAAACGAGACCCGATAATCAGGGGATTAAGACGCTATTCTGGCAAAAACAAA
>JALSQZ010000114.1 GCA_026985055.1 Sedimenticola sp.
GCCGGAATCCAGTGCCACGGAGGGCTACCCGCGCCAGCAGGCCACATCCCTGTGACTGAATCCCCGTCCCACGGGGATGACGGCATTCCCGTCATTCCGGCAGGGATGCCGGAATCCAGTGCCAGGAAGGGCTACCCACGCCGGTGGGCCACTTCCCTGTGACTGGATCCCCGTCCCGCCGGGATGACGAACCGCAACACACCTACTGAATCCTAGTAGACGATGTCAGAGAACACGTCTATCTCCAAGACGATACAATACAGTAGATCCGTACAAATTTGTGATCGTGATCAAATAAATACTCTCTGACCGCGCGCAACTTCACCCATTATCCATGCAGTGACTTGAGATGCTCCGCCAGACGTAGACTCAACTGAACAATGCTGAACGTCGGATTGGAAAAACCCCCGGTGGAAAACACGCTGGAACCGGCGATATAGAGATTGTCGATGCCGAAAACCTTGCAGTTCCTGTCCACCACTCCGGTTTTGGGTGAATCCGACATCCGCGTCGTACACATATGATGCGGGCCGGCAACGATCGAAGGCGTATGATCATTCGTACCCGGCAGGCTGATCCTCTCCCTTCTGAGCCAACGCTCCAACCGCACACGTCCCACGCCACTTGTCGCAAACCGCTCGGCCACCCGATAGGCAGCATCCCGGATGGTCTCCCGATCCAGATCCGTGAACTGCCAATGCATGTTCAAACGCGGCAAGCCGAAAGCATCCTTCTGATCCGTGACCGTCAGACGGCTTTCCGGATTCGGTTCCTGCTCCGACTGTATCCGGATATAACCATCGACATCAAAGCAAGTCACCGATCCATCCTTGACCCACTCTGCCGACTCGCGCAGCAACTCCGATGAACAGATCGCTGCTCTCAACTTTGACTTGAAACCGGAGTCGTGATGATTGGGCCGGGTCGATCCCGGCGCAATGCTGAGCGCAAAATTGAGTTTATGGTTGCTCATTTCGAAACCGACCGTCGGCTTGAAAAAATGCCCCTGCAACGCCGCTGCATCGGGAGGCCCTTTCCAGTAGACCGTATCGTTTTCGCATTCCCGGGCAATATCATCCTCCAGAATATATTCGCCCAGATGCTGATGGGGATGATCGGTAAAAAACCGCCCAACCAGATCATTCTGATTACCGATGCCGGTTGCCATCTGCTTGTTGGCATTCAGCAATATCCGAGCGTTCTCCAGACCACCAGTCGCCAGAATGAAACGACCAGCATGAACCTCGAAACGTTTCATGCTGTAGTTCTTCACCTCGTAATACAGCGTGCGCTGGTGATCGTCACTGAGATGGATATCAGTGACATTCGCATTCAGATAACAATCGATATTGGCATGACGAGAAATTTCATCCGCATACTTCTCGCCGAACCGCGTTGGCTTGCTCATCCAGAAACGAGTCTCCCGATATTCCGGAAATTTCGGCATCCAGCGTTCATCGCACGGCGCTGGATCGAGCGTGTCTTCGCGGGGAACATCCAGAATATCCTTGGCTTCATCCAGATACGGATCGAGATCGGACTTGTGGATGGGCCACCCACTGTATTCGACAAAATCCTTTTTCTTGAAATCCTCCTCATCCAGCGGTCTGCAAACACCACCCCAATGCCCCGACGCCCCTCCAAAATAACGTAACCGACAAGCATCCAGTGGAAAATAGGACTTTCCGGTAGAAGTTCCCTTGTACGGGTCCTGAGACTCCGGCCGATAACTCATGCCGCCAGCCTCCAGCAGACAAACCCGATATTTTTCTGCCAGTTTCCGCGCCACGGTAATGCCAGCCGGCCCCGCCCCGCAAATGCAATAATCGTAGTGAACGCCGTTGAACGGATCACCCTCGACCTGGTCGAGATCCACAATACTCATTCGAAATCCCTTTCAATTCGGAACAACTCGGCCCGTTTCCATCAAGTATTTCGCAGATCAGAGGCTTTCAATACCCAGCCATTGACGACGACAAGCCGGTCATCTTCTGCTGCGATCTCCGTATGCGTCGCTCCACGCACAATTCCCGATAACACGCCGGGCACGGATAACAGGGCGAGCACCTTGAAAAATCTCCTGCGGGTTCTATTCATTTCCTCCTCCTGGATGTCAAAACCGATCCACCCCGTCATTCCGGCGCGGATGCTGGAATCCAGTGCCAGGGAGGGCTACCCACGCCGGTGGGCCACATCCCTGTGACTGGTTCCCCGTCCCGCGGGGATGACAGCAATCCCGTCATTCCGGCAGGGATGCCGGAATCCAGTGCCAGGGAGGGCAATCCACGCCAGTGGACCACATCCCTGTGACTGGATCCCCGCCCCGCGGGGATGACAGCACTCCCGTCATTCCGGCACGGATGCCGGAATCCAGTGCCAGGGAGGGCAATCCACGCCGGTGGGCCACTTCCCTGTGACTGGTTCCCCGTCCCGCGGGGATGACAGCAATCCCGTCGTTCCGGCAGGGACGCCGGAATCCAGTGCCAGGGAGGGCCACCCACGCCGGTGGGCCACATCCCTGTGACTGGTTCCCCTTCCCGCGGGGATGACGGGGACGCAACAATATCCAATGGCTACGCTGTATAATCGGCTTTTTTATTTTTGGATATTTTT
>JALSQZ010000115.1 GCA_026985055.1 Sedimenticola sp.
CAGTCTCCCTGGAAATTG
Organism: Sedimenticola sp.; assembly: GCA_026985055.1. Classification (GTDB taxonomy): domain Bacteria; phylum Pseudomonadota; class Gammaproteobacteria; order Chromatiales; family Chromatiaceae; genus Thiolapillus. The sequence continues at coordinate 19 of JALSQZ010000115.1, forward strand.
GTGGATCAGCACTTGGATACAGATAAAAAACCACATGAACTGCACCTGGAGGTCAAATCAGATCGGGGTTCGGAGTATGCGTGGAGGGTGTTTAAAACTCTGTGTCAGTTGAATATTACAGAGCGATATGTTTCTCCAGTCTCCCGTCAAAATGTATCGCCAGTTGTGACAAGGTCAGGTTCCAGTTTTGCACGGGGTGCGTCCAACGCTCGGAGGCCTTCAGTATACCCGCATAGAGCAGCTTGAGTAAGCTGTTCTCGTTGGCAAAGCCACCTTTGGTCTTGGTCAGTTTGCGGAACTGTCGATGGACGGCCTCAACCGCGTTGGTGGTGTAGATGGCGGTGCGGACATAGTCCGGGTATTTGAAGTACGCTGACAGTGTTGGCCACTTGGTTTTCCAGGACTTGATCACCATGGCGTATTTCTCGCCCCATTTGGCTTCCAGTTCATCCAGGGCGCTTTCTGCGGCATTGAGCGTCGCCGCCTTGTAGACGCACTTGAGGTCCGCCATAAAGGCTTTCTGATTTTTCGAAGCAATGTATTTCAGGGAGTTGCGGATCTGGTGGATGATGCAGTGCTGAATCTCGGTGTTCGGATAGATGCTTTCGATGGCCTCGGGAAAGCCCTTCAGCCCGTCCACGCAGGCGATCAGGATATCCTCGACGCCCCGGTTGTGCAGATCGGTCAGCACACTCAGCCAGTGATGCGCCCCTTCCTGATCGGAGAGATACAGGCCCAGCAGCTCTTTTTTGCCCTCGATGTTCAGCCCCAGAATGGTATAGACCGCCTTGCTCACATAGCGCCCGTGCTCCCGGATCTTGTAGTGAATGGCATCCAGCCAGACGATGGGATAGACGGCCTCCAGATCCCGTTCCCGCCAGGCCGCAAGCTCGGGCAGGAGCTTGTCGGTGACCGCATTGAGCGTACCATTGGAAAGCCGCATCCCGTACAGATCGGCGATGCGGCTGTGGATATCCTGGTAGCTGGTACCCAATGCAAACAGGGCGATGATCTTGCGCTCCAGCTCATCGGTGAGGTGCGTCTGATGCTTTTTGACAATCTGCGGCTCAAAGGTGCCGGCCCGGTCGCGTGGCGTATTCAACTCGAACTCACCGGCAAGGCTATTCACGGTTTTGCCGGTACTGCCGTTGCGGCGATTGGGGGTCTTGTCCTGAGCCAGATGTTCATCCAGTTCAGCCTTCATGGCCGCCTCGGTGAGCTGCTTGATCAGCGGTGTCAGAATGCCACCCTGGCCGCTCAGGTCCTTGCCTTCACGCAGCGCCTTGATGGCTGCATCCATATCGAATGTGATGACGTCGTTCATGTATCATTCCTCCTCTTGCCAGTTTAGAGAAATGACACAGAATTCTGAACACCACCGCAATGTGGAATCAATAGGACGACATCACTTGCTTGCAGAGCAATACTATTTTGTTACAGTTTCTATGATTGCCTCCAGCGCCTTATTGAACTCCGCTGGTTTTACTTGTGCAACGAAGTGCCCGACACCAGGTATCATCGTTACATGCGCATTTGCCGGGGACTCTTTGCCAGTAGGGGAGGCGTTGATGTTGTAAAGGATATCAGCAAAGTGCGCCAGATCAGAAGATGCCTGATGAGCATTCCAGTCAAACAGTTGGTACATGGCACTGATCCCTACTTTTGGATCAGCAGACGAAAATTTTGCGATGATCGCATCGACAACAGCAGGATCAGCTTGTGGTGTGAACATGGAGCGTAGCAGCTTATCACTGGTTGCGTGAAAATCCGTTTCGAACGGTTCCACAAATTGTGCTATCGCCTCTTGGTTGGTTGGATATTCAAAGGGCGTATAGAAGGTGTCGACTCCGACGATGCCAATGACACGATCACCCAGCAACTTCGCCGCTTCCACAATCACCGGTCCGCCCATGGAATGGCCCACCAGGATGACCTTTTTGGCGCCAATCCGGTTTACCACTGCCGCCACATCCTGGCCGAAAGCGGCCATGGTGTACTGTTGACGGTGACTGCCTGACTTTCCGTGACCGGCCAGATCCAACCAGACAACCTGATAATGTGAAGCGAAGTAGTCCAGCTGCGGATCCCAGAAACTGTGGTTGCATGTCCAGCAATGCACAAAGACAATGGCCGGTTCACCATGCCCGCGAACACCATACACAATGGGACTGCCATCGGCTGACTCGACTGTTGCCGTGATGCTGTGCTTGCCATTGGACTCCATTGATGTGCATCCTGCGAATAGAAGCAGTGCAAGCGGAATCAACCACAGGATTGTGTTGGTTTTCTTTTGCTTGGTCATTGCCATGAGAATGAATACTCCTTTGAAATTCAACGATTGCTGTTTTCCATCCTTCTTTGCTCCTGGGCAATCATGTCTTCCAATGTTTTGCCTGGCTCATGAGGATAGCGTGTTTCGCAAACTTGTAGCGCTTCGATTCTATCCAGACGAAAATTTCGAAATGCCTGGCGCAATTCGCACCAGGCTCCCAGCGTCCAGACTGTGCCCCAGAAGAACAACCCCAATGGCCAGATCGTTCGCCGGGAACTGATGCCATCCGCTCGTGTGTAAGAAAGGATTGCTTTCTGGTTATGGTCAACGGCATTGCGTAGCTCCCCCATGAAGGCTGCGACGTGTGCAGGTATTTGAACCAGGGGAGAGAACAACCGGGTTTGATCAAGCTCTCCCTTGAGAGTATCCGGAAGGACTGTTTCAACCTTGCTCAATACCGATTGAGCCGCCATCGCCAATCTGGGATCAGCCCAACTGTTGATGATGCGTGCACCGAGGGTCAGTGCTGTGATTTCTTCTCGGGTAAACATCAGCGGAGGTAAGTTATACCCCCGCCGAATAACATAGCCAACACCGGCTTCTCCCTCTATCGGTACGCCTGATGCGATCAAGTCCTGCATGTCCCGATAAATTGTTCGCTCAGACACTTCAAGCACTTCCGATAACCAGTGTGCAGTGGTTATGCGTCGAGATCGAAGGAATTGTACGATCTGAAACAAGCGGTCTGCGCGTCGCATACTGCCATGCCTGCCTATTTGTTGACGTAGGTAATTAGCGACAGCGTCGCTCCCTGTGGATCACAGATAACACAGAATCTTCCGACATCCGGGATATCACGTGGTTCCAGCAGGATTTTTCCACCGAGTGTTTCAACTTGTTTGGCGCTGACTTCCACATCGTCAACGGTAACATAGGCGCCCCAAATGGGCGGCATGTCGCCAGCTTCTGGTGGCATGCCCATGATGCCTGCTACTTCTTTATCGCTCGCCTTTGCTATGGTGTAGCCCATGTCATTAGTTTGCATGTCCTCCAACGTCCAGCCAAACAAATTGCTGTAGAAGGTTTTAGCGGCATCCACGTCGCGGGTCATCAATTCATTCCAGCTGAAAGCGCCATGTTGTTTCATTGGATCAGTCATTGTTGTCTCTCCTGGAGAGTGCGTTGGAGTTTTAACTATACTCCACTCCTCCTGACAGCCTGATGTCAGGAGTTTATTGCAGCATGGTTGGAAGGTGCCTCAAACCAGAATGTGACGTGCGGAATCTCCAGCTCCAACCCCCGCTGTTGTAAAAAGGTAAGCTGCTCCCGATTAAAGCGCACGCCGTTTTGCCGCTCGAACTCCTTCATGCCCGCCAGGAACCGGAATTCCTCCAAAGAGCGGGAGCCGCGCATGGAATGGCAGCTTTGCGCAGCGTCAGCCTTGTCTCAAAAGTAGTGATACCGGCAGGCAATGATTGTTATGTGGGCATCGTCAACAGCATAGACGACACGATGGGTATCGTCGATTCGTCTTGACCAAAACCCGGACAGGTTTTCTTTCAAAGGCTCCGGTTTGCCAATCCCCTCAAAAGGAGCGCGCATGACATCGGCAATCAGCTTGTTTATTCGTTTCAGCGTTTTCCGGTCCTGGCCTTGCCAGTACAAGTAGTCTGACCAGGCCGCTTCGGTCCACGTGAGTTTTCTACTCATCCAACAAGTCCCTTTCGTGGACATGGCCAGCACGGTATTGTTCGATGGATGTTCTCAAGTGCTCGGCATTTGCCGGGGACTTGAGCAAATGCACGGTTTCCATGAGACTGTTGTAATAATCCAGCGACATCACGACGGCATCTTCACTGTCCCGGCGCGTTATTACCGTACAGTCCGCATCGTTAGCCACTTGATCTAAAACAGATTTCAGTCGGTTTCTTGCCTCAGAAAATGATACGATTCGCATCTCATCCCTCTACTTGTACATAATAAGGTACAAGTATAGGCTTCCGTTGAGGTATGTACAAGATGTAGGACAAACATGCATGACAGGTTGCCGGGAGCACCACCCAAGTTGCTCTTTCTCATTGCTTCGCCTTTATTCCGACAGAATAACCTTCCCATCAATTACAAATGCGTCTCGAACCAGAACGTAATGTGCGGAATCTCCAGCTCCAATCCCCGCTGTTGCAAAAAGGCAAGCTGCTCCCGATTAAAGCGCACACCGTTTTGTCGCTCGAACTCCTTCATGCCCGCCAGGAACCGGAATTCCTCCAAAGAGCGGGATCCGCGCATGGAATGGCAGCTTTTGCAGGCGAACAGGGGAGCACCGTCATCGCCCGTGCCCAGTGCCAGCTGGGAAAAGAAAGTCAGGGGCGTACCGCAATAGCTGCATCGCCCCTGGCTGGCCACCCAGGCGATGCCTGTGGTGGATCGGGTTTGTGGCCGCACCACCGGATCAAGGGGGTTGTCATGGTCGGTATTTCGTCCCAGGGGGATGCCGCGCAAGACAGTATAGCGTTGCCTTTCGTTATCCATGGTGATCAGGCGGCGCTCCAGCAGCTGTCTGCGGATGATCTCGCCACCATGGGTTTTCGAAAAAACCAGCAGATGCTTATGGGAGAAAACCCGGTAGGCGATCAGCGGGGCGCCTGCATCCAGGTCATAGAGTTGCACGAAGGCCTTGAATGCCCGCCAGGGCAGTTCGATCTGCGTGGGGGCGCGGGTGGTCAATGTGGTTGCTGTTTCCATTGTGATATGTCCCTGTGTCTTGCCGTAGCGTGATTATGCCGCCCAGGAAAAGAAATCGCACTTCGGAAAACCGCTGCATCCGAGGAACTGCTTGCTCTCGTTTTTTCCTTTCTTGAGCGTTCTGAGAATCAGGTTTCCCTTGCCGCACTGGGGGCAGGGATCGCCTACCTGGTGTTTGTCGCCGGTTGTGGCGGTGGATCGTCGGGCGCCGGGCTTGCCCTGGTTGTCGGGTGCTGTGTATCGGCAATCCGGGTACTTGTTGCAGCCCCAGAACCAGCCTTTCTTGCCCTTGCGTCTGCCCAGCGGCGAGCCACATTCCGGACAGGTGTATGCAGGGGTATTGGCAATGGCAACAGAGGACAACTGCCCCAGCTCGTCATCCAGCTTGTGATCCACCTGTTCCACCAGTTGACGGTAGCCGTGGATGCCCTGGGCGATTTCATCCAGGCGGGCCTCAATGTCGCGGGTGTAGTCGTATTCCACGAACTCGAACCGTCCTGCCAGGGCTTCGATGACCGCAAAAGCAGGCTCCGCCGGCACCAGGTGACGGTTTTTCTCCGTGACATAGCCGCGGGCATGCAGGGTTTCCATGATGCTGGCGTAGGTCGAGGGACGGCCAATGCCCCGGCGCTCCAGCGCCTTGATCAGGGTGGCCTCGGTATACCTTCCCGGTGGTTTGGTGCGTTTTTCCACCACCTTGCATTCCTGTGCGCTGAGGGACTGCCCTTGCTGCAGGGCGGGCAGGGGTGTGCGCTCATGCTCCATATCCTTGAGAAGGCGACGCCAGCCATCGAAGATTTCCACCCGACCACTGGCAACAAAGCTGTGTTGCCGCCCATCCGGGGTGGTTTCCTGGCTGTACAGGGTGGCCGTGGCCAGTTGATCCTCGGCGTTCTTCATCTGCGAAGCCACCGTGCGTGTCCAGATCAACTGGTACAGGCGAGCGGCGGCGGGATCGTCCGCCTCCTGGGTTGCATCGGTTTTGTCGATGTGGGTCGGACGGATGGCCTCGTGGGCCTCCTGCGCTCCGGCCTTCGATTTCCAATGATTGGGTGACGAGGGCACATAGGCGCCAAGGCCAGCCTCCGCCAGATAATTCCGTACCTCTTCGATGGCCTCATCGGACAGATTGGGGCTGTCCGTGCGGTGATAGGTGATCAGACCGGCGGCGAACAGCTGCTGGGCCAGATCCATGGTTTTCTTCGGCCGCAGCTTGAGCTGTGAGGAGGCGGCCTGTTGCAGGGTCGAGGTGGTAAAAGGCGCGGGTGGCCGCGTGGATTGTGTTCGGGTCTCGATGCTGGCGATCCGAAAGCGGCGCAGCCTGGCCACCTCCTGCGCGTAGGTGACGTCCAGCCAGTATTTTTCCCCGGATTTCAACCAGGGACTGAAGTCCCACTTTGCCGTCCAGGCAAGACCCTCGGATTCAAAGTCGGCCTGTACTTGATAGTGTGTCAGCGGACGAAAGGCCCGGATCTCCCTCTCTCGCTCGACCACCAGGCGCACCGCAGGCGTCTGTACGCGCCCGGCGGAAAGCGCTTGGCCGGTGAGATCACGCAGCACGCCGGACACCCGGTAGCCTACCAGGCGGTCGAGCACCCGGCGCGCTTCCTGGGCGCGCACCAGGTTGGCATCGATGGGGCGGGGTTTGGCCAGAGCCTGTTGCAGCGCCTCCCGGGTGATTTCCTGAAAGCTCACCCGCTCGGCGCCGGACAGCTTCAGGGTCTGTTGCAAATGCCAGGCGATGGACTCCCCCTCGCGATCCGGGTCGGTGGCAAGCAGTACGCGGTTGCCGCGCACGGCGGCGCGCAGGCGCTTGACCACATCCGGCTTGGTGATCTCATAGTGCGGCCGATAGTCCGGTGCAGCCACGCCCATTTCCCGGCGGGGCAGATCCCGAAAGTGACCCACGCTGGCAACAACCTTGTACTGTTGCCCGAGGAGGGCGGTGATCTTCTTGATCTTGTTGGGGGACTCCACGATCAGGACAGTCTGGGTCATGACGAACTTCCTCCGGAAACCGTGGCATCGGTCGAGGCCTCGCCGTCGTCAACCCCGGGCGCTTGCGGATCAGCGGACTCCTCTTCGTCATCCAGAAGATCGACCTTGGCATCCGCAGTGCCCGAAACGGTGCGGATGGGCGGCGCAAAGCGGGAGCGCAGGGTGCCTTCAAGAACCTCGGCCGGAAGCTCTCCCATCTGATCTATCGCCTGGGCGCCGCGCTGGGTGGTCATGGTGATGTCCTTGCGGGTGATGCCCAGCAGCTTGTAGTGCGCGGGCGTCAAAAAGGCCCGGCGAATGATCTTGGAAGTATGCGAGAGTCCGGCCATGGCCATGTCGCGGGGCATGAGCGCCACATGCACGGCGGTGAGCAGGCTCAGCACCAGCTGATCGAAGTCCTCGATGAGATAGGCGCCCATGTAGCCGTAGGGGGTGGGAAAATTCAGGGGCATCTCCACCGGCTCCAGGGAAGAAGCCACCTCGATCTTCACCCGCTCCCGGGACTGGAGAACCCTGTCCACTTCCTGCTGCCTGGCGTGAACGCCTTTGCGGGCCTCCTCAATGGCCTGCTCGGCCTGCAGCAGAAACCAGTCGGCATAGGGATCATCCAGACCGGCGGCTTCCCATATCCGCGTCATGATGGCCGAGAATGCAGTCAGGCCGATGATGCCGGGCTTGTCATCGGTTTTGCGCCGGCCGCGAAACAACCGCTGCGCCTGGCGGGTGTGCAGGATAATGGCATAGCTGCCGCGCAAGCGCCCTGGCTGGGCAGCCTGTGCAGACCGGGCATCGGAAGGGGCGGGGGATTTTTTGTCAGTGGTGTTCATGCACGTCGATCCTCAATACAGTGAAAGCGAAAAGCCCAAAGCAATGTGAACCACCAGCACCTGCTGGTCGTCCCTCTCGGGCAGTCTGATTTACTGTGACCGCACTACAATGCTGTGCGATCTTGAGGAAAGCCGGGAAAAACCCGGACGTGGATCCCCGGCAAGCGCCGGACATGCGGTAAATGGATCCTGGTGCATGTAGGGCCATGATAAATCAAGCGGCGGTGGGTTTCAAACGGGATCGATCTAAAAAATGGAGCGGCCATCTTCAATCAGGCTTATCCACAGAATCTGTGGATAAGCCTGTGCAGATTTGGATGTGGTATTTTTCTTCATCAATATGGCGACCACATTTATCAGAACGCGACCCCGCCTTCTTGCCATCCGCACGCCAATAGTGCCTCAACGCGGCTATGGTGCCTTATCCAGTTAGCGGTTTTTGGGCAAATCCAGCCCGTAACATTCAAAATCGAGTGGTAGTCCTTTTGGAGATGCCGGTTAAAGATGGGCTCATGGTGAGCGATCCGGTTCCTGAAGGTTCGCAGGTAGTCGAGCGGTCGATGTGTATCAGTGCGCTTCAGGTGACTATGTGGAAATGCTTTATATAGCGCTGGCCGCCACAGTGTCATTTCGTAGTTTTTCCTGCCCGTATCAGGTGGTGCCGCTCGTCCGCCACGTCCCAGCAATGATACCTAGAACCCAAACGACAGCTCTGCAACCACATGCGGGGGATCAATGGCGTAGCCTCCACGGCCTAGAGTTTTTTTGGCATTTTCAATTTTGCGCATTGCGCCTTGATCGAGCCCGCAAGCAGGATTGTCATACCAATCTGCCCCATAGGCTGTGCTGAGTTGTTGGTGCATAGCGTTGCGCAGCGCAACTTCGAGACCTTGAAGTGGTCCATAAAAAGCGGCACTGATTGCCGTGTTCCAGGTATATAGGCGCAAGGCAAGTTCTCTGTTTCCCCCTGTCTCTGCCGTGTAAGTAGCTATTCTTTGAGGAGAAAGAGATGTTTCGAGGGCATCCAAAACTTCCTCATCAAAGGAAAAATTCTTGACTAGTGTGCTCATTACGTCCTATCCTTAAATCGTAGACCCCGGATCCGCCTCTGCTTATGCATGCGCCCGGGGTTCAGCTTTTCTGGGGGCTCCTCTTTTTGGGTTGCCGCTTTTAGCCCGCCACGTCGCGAAACTTGACGCCGCTTGACCATGCCACATTTTCGCATTTAGCAAAGGTAGCGATATGGGTCGTAAATGTCGAAAAAACGTCATTTATGCAGATCAGGAGAACGTCTTCCACATATTCTTCCACGCCATGGCGATATTCAATACGCTGTCGTGCAATACCGCTTGGTCGAGCGTGGGCAACAAGTCTGGGGATACATTGCGGCTTTTGAACACGGCGTCATAGGTTGTGTGTGTCTTTGAACGATAGGAGATCCTGGTTGGAGGCACCAGGATGCTTGAGACAGTGAATGATCCCCGGCACAGGTAGACCACCTCTTGCCATAGATCCTTGGCATTCAGATCCGGAACATTGTCAGCAAATTGAACGCCGATTTTTTGATCGACCTCTCGGGACTGCTCCAGGATGGTGTGAGGCGAATCAGTAGTTTTCAGCAGTTTCTTTTTTTCAAAATAGGTGCCGCACAGTTTGTTCCAGTGCGCCTCCAGCTCCTTGTGCACGCCAGCGGAATACCCCGCCATGGGACGGGCGTCGCAATGGAAAGGCTGGCAGGCATCCGCCACGAAATGGCTGAGCATGAAGCAATAGGTGGCGATTTCCTCAGGGCGGGGACGGCTGTCAGGGGCCAGGTTGTGGGCGAACCGAACTTGTCCAGGCACCAGTCTGGCGACCTTGGGATCGCCCAGGATGAGCTGATCGACCAGTGTTGTGGACAAGGCCATGGAGCGGTTCGCCAGGTGCTGTCCAGGGGGCGGATCGGCGCGATAGGCCTGTTGCCACCAGTCTGTACCAAGAATGTCGCCCCAGTCCCGGATGAATTGCGTTATCAGCCGGTGGGAGCCGAGATCCTGCAGGGTTTTCTCTTTCGAGCGGACGAAGCGCTGTTTCCCCAGCCTGTCGTAGGGCTTCAGTTTGAAGATGTGGTTATCGATGTCGCCGAACCCCTTTTTCGCATCGGCCATGTCGGGAATCCAGGAGCCGATTGCTGCATCTTTCGCATGAGGCTTGAGGAGCTTCACCAGATTGGGTGCCTTGCCTTCATCCTCCAGCAAGGCGATGGCCCGGAGCGCGAGCCAGGTGTGGGTTCTCTGTTTCATGTCGTGTTCCTCGCCCGTCAATCCATAAGTTGGGGTGGTTCGACATAGTGTACTCCCAGAAAATACTCTAAGTAGTGGACAATGCCTCGGCATTCATTCAAAACGCCTCCGGCCATTTTCTTGCGGCATGGTAGACACTTAGAAACTGGATCTGCTTTTTCTTGATTCAATGTATGGCTGGCTTGTGATCACTAAATCATAGGTGACGCACACCCGGCCTCTGCGTCCAATATTAGGGTGTTCGGCCAGCAGCTGTACGGTTGAAGCCGAAAAAGCGTGGTCGTCCAAAGGGATGGCGGAAGAGGGTGAACGATTTACACCCGGATCAGGGTTGACAGTTCTTCCAGGGCATCGCGTGGGGTGCAGATTTTGAGTGCTTCGATTTGCCCCAGGCAAAGCAGATCTTGGTCACCGCTGATCAGGCGTTGTGCCCGGCATTGGCGTGCGGCACGAATGAAGTGGTCATCGTCCGGATCACGACTCCAGCTGCATTTGGCCAGTTGCGGGTCGATTTCCACCCAATAGGCAGCGGCGCTGAAGTCGTGCAGCAGGGCGTGACGGGTTTCTATTGAGAGGTAACGGTCGAATTTTGGTTTCCAGAGGCGGCTTTCCAGTTCCGCGAAGGTGGCGTGGGAGAAGACGAGGATGCTGTTGGACAGCAAGTGCTGAAGTAATTGCGCTGGTACGGATTGAGGGCTGAGAGCGGCGCTGATGAGTACATTGGTATCGACGACGACCAGCTGCCAGGGGTCATCTTTCTGCTCAGGACTCATCTGCCAGCAGTTTGTCGAGCTTTTCCTCGGTCAATCCGGCCTTGCTGGCAGCTGCGGCGCTTTCCTGCAGACGATGGCGTAACCGGTCAGCGTAGAAGGCGCGCATGGCGGCATAATCTTCGGCACTGACCAGTACGCCCACCACGCGGTTGTGGCGTTTCACTTGTACCGGTTCTCGCTGCGCCTTGTCGAGGAATTCTCCAAAATGGGTCTTGGCCTCATTGGCGGTCATTTCCTGCATGGTGTTTTCCATGGTGTGTGGTATTTGTTGGACATTTATAGCACGAATCGAACGAATCATGTAATTTTGTAGGTACTGTCATTCGTCTATTTCCGTTTTCGACAATGCTGCTGTCGGCTGAACGAGCTGGCGCAGAAGCTGTCGGATCGCACTATCGACATCGACAAGCGGGTGGTTCGCCTGGAAACCATGGTGGAGATCGCCTCGCGGCGAAAGCTGCCTGACCAGGAGTAATGATTTGTCGTAACCAGCAGCTTTGACAACCTGCCGGCTCCGGACTACACTTTTTTTATTACATTGTAAATGAACGGAACACAGGGACAGGGATTCTCCATGCTCACACTGCTCAAAAACCCCATCGAGGCCGGCATCCTCATTGCGCTGGCCATCTACGGCCTGATCCTGGCCTGGAGCCTGCTGGCGCGCTTGAACTGGCTGCCCAGGGGGATGCTTCACGCGGTGCGGGCAATCCTGAGCCGCCTCCAGCACCTGCCCCCGCTAGGCTGTGCCGTCGCGGCCACCCGCCGCCATCCCCTGAGCCTGGGACTACTTGCCGCCATCCTCATCGGCGTCCTGATACCCGCCCTGGCGATCTCCCTGACCTTCCTGCTGGTGGCGCTGACGTTCATGGCGGTCATGTATGTGGCGATTCGATATGGGGATTGGGAAGATATGTCAGAAAATGAAATTGATGCGCACGGGCTTTACTTTGCGCACTTCACAAATGAAATTGTGCATGGGTCAGATCCATACGCAGATAAGGATCGCCCTTACCTGTGATATTCATTTTCGCCGTACTGCCGATCCTGCGGCTTTTTTCAGTGCGCCGGGACCAGACTTACCCGC
>JALSQZ010000116.1 GCA_026985055.1 Sedimenticola sp.
CTACGTCATTGCCGGGCTTGATCCGGCAATCCAGGGCCACGCATTCTTGCGCCTGCCTTCGTCTGGATGCCCGGGTCTGCGCCCGGCATCATGATGGGGGCTGCCGGAAGGGATTGCATCCGCTTCCCGCCAAGGAGTTTTCCACAAAACCGGGCAGGGCTGCCTTGACGGCGGGCGCGCGCGGCTCCTAACCTTGCGCGAGGGTAATGCCCGGGAGGGCCGCCATGGTTATGGCCTGCCGCGCCACCTGCTTGTGCGCCTTGATGTCCATGGTCTCTTTCCCCTCAATCATGGCCGGATGCTTCGTCCGCCACGATTTTCATGACAATGCGCTCATCCGATCCATACATGCGCCTGTTGTCGGAGTTGAACTCATATTTCACGTCACAAGGCAAGTCATGCGCATCGATGACGGTGCAGCTTATCGCCCGGAACAGCATCTGCTGCCCCTGTCGTTCCATCACCTCCATGCAGAAGGCGAAAATGAGATGGTAGGCATCCTTCGTGATCTTGAAATCCTTCGATGGTGAAAGGTAGAAGGCGCGCTGGGTGGTGTCCTGATTGTTCGCGTTGTAGGTTTTTACCTCCAGATAGAACGGCTTGCCGCCTATCTCGGCCTCCAGGTCGGGATAGCCTGTGGATTTCCTCCTGCCATTGCTGGCCTGCGGCGTATCGGCACTCCCGCCCGCCAGCTCGATGGCCTTGCGCACGTGCGGCTCGCAATAATTGCCCACCTCGTTCGGGCGGCGGGACAGGATGCCTTGCCGGTTGATTTCCCCAAGCGCCAATCGGGCAATGCGGTGCAACTCGTCCTTGCAGTGGCCGTCATATGGCCAGATCGTGCACTGTCCTTCCGTGATGGCCTCGATGATGATGTCCAGCGGAATGTCCTTCAGCGGGCGCAACATGTCCCGGATGATGCGTTTCAACTGCTCCTCACGGCTCATTACGCTGGCACCTTCCACAGGAGCACGATGCGGTTGGTGTTCGTGCCCTTGGCATTGTTGTCCACACCCCAGCAGTTGGCCGTCTTGGTGAAATGCTGACTGTTGATGACAATCCCGATGCACCTGAAGCCTGCCGCCTCGCCAAGGGGAGCCACCACCTCATCCAGATTGAGCGTGCCGCCGCGCACTTCCCCCACCTCGAAGGCCACCCAGCCACCGGGGCGCACCACCCGGTAGAGTTCATGCATCACGCCTCCGATGAACGCGCGCCATTGCTGCAGGGAGGATGTAACCGTGATGCGCCGGGCAATGCTTTCGGCGTCCAGCCCATTGAACCAGCAGCGCAGCCAGTTGTCCTGCGCATACTGCACTGTATTGAGAAATGGCGGCGAGGTGATCACCATATCCACCGATTCATCCGCCAGCATTGGCGTCCTGCCCGCGTCCTCGCACATCAGCAGGGCCGATTGTGCAACATTGCGCAAGTACCGTGCCTGTTGCGCCGTCAATTTCCGCAGCAGGCTGCGGGTCTTCTTCAGGATGATGGCCTTCACATCCCGTTCTGGCGGTGTCTGTTGACGACGCGCATTGATCTCCCGCTGACGCTGGGCAGATACCGCCTGATTGGGCGGCAGGGTATAAACGGAGAAAAATCCGCTGGAATGCCCGCTCAGACGGTTGGTAGCCACCATGCGGATCCACCGGTCGGCGGCATCCTCTTCGCCCAGATCGCGACGCCTGTTCAGCCATGTGCGCAGATTCATGATCTGCCGCAACGTGCCTGGCGCATAGAACATGCTCAGATCAATTTCCGGTTCCGCAACCGGGGCATCCAGCCGCAACTCTTCCAGCCGTTCGACAATGCTGTCCAGCGACGGTGCTTCCAACCGTGGACGCAGAAGTATCTCACTGAGCGGATTGGCATCATTGCCTGCCACCCGGAAACCTGACAGCGCCGCTTCCAGCAATGTCGTTCCTCGCCCCATGAAAGGGTCATACACCATCACCGGCTTTTCATGTGGCGGGTGCAGCAGAGAGAGAAAAAAACGTGGCAATTCGGCCTTGAAGCAGGCCCGGTAGGAAATTTCATGCAGCGAGTGCCCGCCACGCTGCCGTGCTGTCCAGAACTCGTTGACATAGCGCTTGTAAGTCCGTTCCCCCACCACGATCTCATCAACCAGCGTTGTGGTGGGAGCAGCCGCACCGGTGTCGTCAAACAATGTGGGCTGTCTTTGCCGTTCAGTTGCGTCATCTGCAATCAGCCGGAAAGAGCGCAGCGCAGCATCTACCTGCGCCGGCTCCATCGGCAAAAACTGATTCATCATCTTCAGCATATGAGGATGCTATCTTCACCGGCCCGAAGGCGTCAACACGCAATGCCGGTTATGAACAGACGAGAAGCAGCCAGCCAGCTCACACTCAGCCCAAGGCAACATATGTCCACTTGGTGAACTTCACCACGCGAGCCCAGGCCAGTCATGATGCCGCTTGAGTCATTGCCGGTCCGGCAGGTGGATGATGAAGGTTGTTCATGCCGGGAGCCCCCCATGGCTTGCTCCGGGCGGTGGCATTGTGTAAGCCCTGAGCTGGGTTCTGCCAGCGGAGTTTTTCATGACCAGCCATACTGATCGCATTC
>JALSQZ010000117.1 GCA_026985055.1 Sedimenticola sp.
TCAAGCTATCGCCCCCTTTTGGAAAAGGGGATTGATATATTTATAAGAAATTCAGATGGAATATCAATTTTACGAAAAATACATCTACGTGAAACTGGTAAGGATGGAATCGTCCTCCCAAAAGAATTGCGTTTCGAGAAACAAGTAAGCGGCCAAAAGCCTTTTGGGCTTCGCACTTATTTTAGGGGGCATCCCAAACAAAGAGATACAGATATATTCTTGCTCCAAAGTGGTGGGAGCGCATGGATTGGCAGGGATAAAATAGTAGAAGGAATAGAAATGATAGATAAATGGAAGGTTTTTACATCAAAATCATCAAGCGAACATGCTGGCCAGCCAGACAAGCGCGGTATGCGTAGGGTTCTTTCTCGTTCTGGCGTCCTTCCGCCCCCTTCAGCCACAACAGAAACATATGTAATTTTGGGTGCCTATAACTCTGAAGAAGAGGCATTAAATTGCCTGTCTTATGTTACAACTAAATTCTTTAGATTTTTAATCACTTTGAGAACATCGGCACAAGACTTACCAAGGTCAGCATATTCATTTATTCCAATCCTAGACTTTTCAAGATCCTGGACGGATGAAGAGTTGTATGAAAGATATAGTCTTAGCGATAATGAAATTGAGATGATAGAGGAATATATTCATGAAATGCAGGCAGGTCTTTTTAGCCATGCCACCTAAGCAAAAAATTGATGAAATCCTAACACCAAAGCCGCAAGCCCGGTTGCGTATCTATGCCTATTCCATCGACGCTGAGACGCATACGGGCTTGTTGAAGATCGGCCAGACCACCCGCGATGTGCGGCAGCGGGTGGCCGAGCAGTTGCGCACGCCGGCGATAGAGAACTATCGCATCGAGCTGGATGAGCCAGCCGAGCGCGAAGACGGCAGCTTGTTTACCGATCACGAGGTGCGCGCGGCACTGGCTGCCAAGGGCTTTGAGCGTGTGCGAGGAGAGTGGATGCGCTGCACGGTGGCGGACGTGCGCACCGTGCTGCAGGAGCTGCGCACGGGCAAGAGGTTCACGGGCACGCATCACCTGGATTTTCCCATGCGGGCGGAGCAGGAAAAGGCCGTGCGCCTGACGCTCGATTATTTCCGCTCCCGCTGGGCTGAGGACCGCAATGCCGTGCCGCGCTTCCTGTGGAATGCCAAGATGCGCTTCGGCAAGACCTTTGCCGCCTATCAGCTCGCCAAGCGCATGGGAGCGAAGCGCATTCTGGTGGTTACCTTCAAGCCCGCCGTTGAGGATGCCTGGGAGAGCGACCTGGAAAGTCATGTCGATTTCGACGGCTGGCAATATCTTTCCCGGGCTTCCGGTGGCAACCCGCGCGACATCGACCCGGACAAGCCGATGGTCTATTTCGGCTCGTTCCAGGATTTGCTGGGGCGCGACAGGCAGGGAAATATCAAGCCGCGCAACGAGTGGATTCACGAAATCAACTGGGATCTGGTGATATTCGATGAATATCATTTCGGCGCATGGCGGGAGACGGCCAAGGAACTGTTCGAGGGAGAGGATGAGGCTGTCTCCAAAAAAGAGCTGAAGCAGGAATACGACAGCGGACTGGCGCAGATCAATGAAGACCTGGACGAGCATGCTTCCGAGTTTCTGCCCATTACCACCAGGGCCTACCTTTACCTCTCTGGCACCCCTTTCCGGGCGCTGACCACAGGCGAGTTCATAGAAGAGCAGATTTTCAACTGGACCTATACCGATGAGCAGCGCGCCAGGGAGCAATTTGCCCAAGAACACCCCGGCGAATGGAACCCATACGCCGCACTGCCGCAGATGCGCCTGTTGACCTACCAGATGCCCGATGAAATCCTAGCGGTCGCCAGTGCCGGAGAGTTTGACGAGTTTGATCTGAACGAGTTCTTCTCGGCTACCGGCAGGGGGGAAGAGGCGCGCTTCAAGCATGAGGATGAGGTGCAGAAGTGGCTGGACATCATCCGTGGGCAATACATGCCCAAGGCTGTTGAAGCCCTGAAAACCGGCACCAAACCGCCCTTTCCCTATTCCGACGTGCGCTTGTTGCCATATCTGCAGCATTCCTTCTGGTTTCTACCGAATGTCGCCGCCTGCCATGCCATGGCCAATTTGCTGAAGGCGCGGCAAAACACTTTCTGGCATGATTATGAGATCATTGTTGCGGCGGGAGCCGAGGCGGGCATTGGCCTGCAGGCGCTGGAGCCGGTGCGCAAGGCCATCGGCAGCGGTTTTGATACCAAGACCATCACGCTTTCCTGTGGCAAGCTCACCACCGGCGTTACCGTGCCGCAGTGGTCGGCCATCCTGATGCTGCGCAATCTACAGTCGCCGGAAACCTATTTCCAGGCCGCCTTCAGAGTGCAGTCGCCCTGGTCCATCAAGAATCCCAATGGCGATGACCCGAACGAGGAAGAAATCCTGAAACCTGTCTGCTTCGTCTTCGACTTTGCGCCGACACGGGCGCTGCGGCAGGTTTCCGAATATGGCATCCGGCTTTCTCCCCATGAACAGAATCCGGAAAATGCGGTGCGGGATCTGGTGGCGTTCTTG
>JALSQZ010000118.1 GCA_026985055.1 Sedimenticola sp.
ATTTCAAGCTCAAGATTCGGCAATCATCACTGCCCGATGACCATTCCATGTTTTATGATCTGGCGTATTCTTCACTCACATAACCGGAGAAGAACCACATTTTGCGCGTTCTGGTGCAATATTCGGGTTAGTTCCCGGCAATGGTCATCTGCCGGATCCACCAGGAGCCGGTTTGTATGCTGCCGGGGATGTCCGTGTCATTGCCAATCGTCACCAGATCGCAGTACATCTCCTTGAGATTGCCGGCGATGGTGATTTCCTCCACCGGGTACTGAATCTCGCCGT
Organism: Sedimenticola sp.; assembly: GCA_026985055.1. Classification (GTDB taxonomy): domain Bacteria; phylum Pseudomonadota; class Gammaproteobacteria; order Chromatiales; family Chromatiaceae; genus Thiolapillus. The sequence continues at coordinate 286 of JALSQZ010000118.1, forward strand.
TTTCCACCCAGAAACCGGCGGCGCCGCGGGAATAGTCGCCGGTGACGCCATTTACGCCCTGGCCCATGAGTTCCGTGACCAGCAGGCCGGTACCCATTTCCCTGAGCATCTGTTCCAGATTCAGATCGCCGCTGCTGACCGCCAGATTACGCACTCCCCCGGCATTGCCCGTGGTTTGCATTTGAAGTCTGCAGGCCGAGTAGCTGTCCAGCAGATAGGTCTGAATGATGCCCTGTTCGATGATGGCCTTGGGTCTGGTGGCTACGCCCTCGTTGTCGAAAGGAGCGCTGGCCAGGCCCTTTTCTATATGCGGATCTTCCGTGACCGTCACCCAGTCAGGAAAGATTTGCTGTTCCAGGCTGTCCAGCAGGAAACTGGAACGGCGATATTGGGCATGTCCGCGCAAGGCGCCGGTGAGACTGCGCAGCAGATGTGAGGCGATGTCGGCGCGGAAAATTACCGGCGCCTGACAGGTGCCAAGCTTGCGTCCATTGAGCTTGGCCACGGCATTGGCCGCGGCTTTCTCACCGATGGTTTGCGCCGGTTTGAGATCCCGCCAGTCCCGGCGACTGTCATACCAGTAGTCGCGTTGCATGCAGTCGCCATCCTGGGCCAGCACTACGCAGTTCAGGCTGTGGCGGCTGCTGGGATAGCCGCCAACGAAACCATTGCTGTTGCCATAGATGAAGCTGCCGGTCTGGGTGCTCAAGGTGGCGCCTTCGGAATTGCTGATGCGTGAATCGTAGTCGCGCGCCGCCTGTTCGGTTTCCAGAGCCAGCGCCTTGGCCTGTTCCATGTCCAAGTCCCAGGGGTGGTACAGGTTCAGTTCCGGATAGTTGTTGGCCAGACAGCGTGGATCGGCCAGCCCGGCGCAGTCGTCTTCCGATGTGTGGCGGGCGATGGTACAGGCCTTGCTCACGGCTTCGCGCAAGGCGGCCGGCTTGAGATCCGTAGTGTTGGCGGAGCCTTTGCGCTTGCCGAAATAAACGCTGATGCCCAGTCCCTGGTCGCGGGTGTGCTCAATGGTCTCGACTTCCCCAAGCCGTACGGTCAGGGACAGTCCCGCGCTGCTGGATACGGCGGCATCCGCAGCGCTGGCGCCCTGCTTTCGGGCTTCGGCCAACAGATCGGCAACCATGGATTCCAGCTGTTCCACGCTGTTCATACTGCGGTACCTCCCACGGTGATTTCATCCACTTTCATGGTGGGTTGGCCCACGCCTACGGGTACGCTCTGACCGTCCTTGCCGCAGGTTCCCACGCCCTGGTCCAGCGCCAGATCGTTGCCCAGCATGCTCACCCGGGTAAGCACCTCCGGGCCGTTGCCAATGAGGGTGGCTCCTTTCACCGGCGCGGTAATCCTGCCGTCTTCGATGAGATAGGCTTCACTCAGGGAGAAGACGAATTTGCCGGAGGTGATGTCCACCTGGCCGCCAGCGAAGTTTACCGCGTAGAGTCCTTTTTTCACCGAGCGAATGATCTCTTCCGGTTCCTGCTGGCCTGGCAGCATATAGGTGTTGGTCATGCGCGGCAACGGCAGACAGGCATAGGATTCGCGCCGCCCGTTGCCCGTGGGTTGCATGCCCATGAGACGGGCATTGAGTTTGTCCTGCATGTAGCCTTTGAGGACGCCATTCTCTATGAGCATGGTGTTGCTGGTCGGTGTTCCTTCATCGTCCACGGTAAGTGATCCGCGTCGTCCCGGCAGGGTGCCGTCATCGACTACGGTACACAGGGAAGAGGCTACTTTCTCGCCAATGCGCCCGGCGAAGGCAGACAGACCCTTGCGGTTGAAATCGCCTTCCAGTCCGTGTCCAACAGCCTCATGCAGAAGGATACCGGGCCAGCCGGAACCCAGTACCACGGTCATGGCGCCTGCGGGCGTGTCTACCGCTTCCAGGTTTACCAACGCCTGGCGCACCGCTTCCCTTGCATAGCCCAGACCCCGCTCCTGTTGCAGGAAGTAATCCAGGGAGCCCCGGCAGCCGCCACCGCTGCCGGCCTGTTCGCGGCGGCCATCCTGTTCGACAATGACATTCACATAGCAAAGCACCAGGGGCCGCAGGTCGGCGGCAAGACGGCCTTCGTTGTCCATGATCAATATGGTGTCATGGCTTGCAACCAGATTTACGCTGACTTGCCGCACCCGCGGGTCAGCCGCCCTGGCAGTTTCATCCAGCTTCTTCATGAGCTGGATCTTGTCCTCGTCAGGCAGGCTTTGCAGGGGATTTGCCGCGGGATAAAGCGGCTGCTGCGGTTTTTCTCCCGTCACCGCGAGGCTTTGGTTTTCTCCGGCTCGGGTGATGGCATGAGCGCATGAGGCGGCTTCCAGCAGATTTTCCAGATGCAGGTCCTCCGTATAGGCGAAACCGGTTTTGTCGCCGCTGATGGCGCGCAGCCCGGCGCCCTGTTCCAGGTTGAAGCTGCCTTCGCGGATGATGCCATCGTCCAGCACCCAGGATTCCTGGCGGCTGTATTGAAAAAACAAATCTGCTGCGTCGAGTCGGCTGCTCATGAGGCGGCTCATGATGTGTTGCAGTTTGCCGTCGTCGATGCCAACGGGAGACAGCAGGGTCTCTCTGGCGAGATCAAGGGGATTGCTCATGGTCTGGAATGCCGGGTTATTTGCAGTGGATGCGTCGATGTTGCAGGCTGGGGAAGTTGCGTCGCGTGGCGTCGAGAAACTCCCGGTCGATCTCCGCGATCACCGGGCCGTTGCCGCTGGTCTGTTCCGCGAGTTTGCTGCCCCAGGGGTCGATGATCATGCTGTGTCCCCAGGTCTTGCGTCCGCTGATATGGAAGCCACCCTGGGCCGCAGCCAGTATGTGACAGAGATTTTCAATGGCGCGGGCGCGCAGCAGTACATCCCAGTGCGCCTCGCCGGTCATGGCGGTAAAGGCCGCGGGCAGCGCAAGAATCTCCACATCCTTATCCAGCATTGCGCGGTACATCTCCGGGAAGCGCAGGTCGTAGCACACGGATAGCCCCAGTCGTCCGAAGGGGGTGTCCACCACGCACAGCTCGGTGCCAGGCTCGATGGTTTCCGATTCGACATACTGTTCATCGGTTTGCACCAGATTCACATCGAACAAATGCATCTTGTCATAGCGGGCCACACGTTCGCCGCGGTCGTTGTACAACAGGCAGGCGGCGCGCAGGCGCTGTCCGCCGGAGGAAGCGATGGGTACGGTGCCTCCTACCAGCCAAATGCCCAGTTTCTGTGCAGTCTGGGAAAGAAAATGCTGGATCGGACCATCATTGTCCTGTTCCCGGATTTTCTGCATGTCCTTGCAGCGTGCGCCCATGAAGGCGAAATTCTCCGGCAATACAATCAGGCGGCAGCCATCACGTGCGGCATGCTCGATGAAGCGTTCGGCTTCCAACAGGTTGGCGTTGACGTTGGAACCCGATGCGAGCTGGATGCAGGCGGCCTTGAATGTGGTTTCTGTCATGACGGGTTCAGAGTTTCTCTTGTTTCTGTTTCTGCCCCAAGAATACCATGTAGATGGACATTTGTCGGTTACTGGTCGAGTACCGAGGTGCTGGGCGGAGGCTCTTGCTCGCTGTCCAGCCGTGTGATTTTTGGCTCTTCCCAGGTGCCGCTGATGTTGTAGGTGATGCGCTGGGCCTTTTCCAGTTTTTTGGACAAAGCCTGTTGTGCCAGCAGCACGGCAACTCCGGCAGCGGGACCGCCGACGATGGCGCCGGCCACGGGGAGGGTGGCGTCAAGCCTGGGGGAAACGGAAAGTACCTGGTCATAGGTTTCATTGATCAGATCCACGCTGCCTGCGATCAGCAATGTTGCGGAAGGTCCGGAAACTTCCAGGTTGTTGGTGTACAGATAACCTGCATCCAGCTGAAAATTGCCCAGTATGGTGTCAAACGCCAGGCCCTCCTTGTACACATCCTTGAAGTCCAGTTTGAGGCGGCGCCCAAGACTCTGGAAATTGATCAGACCCAGAATCCGCGCCAGGCCGGGTTTGAAGTTCAGGAAACGTCCCCGAGCCATGTCCAGTTGCGCTTCGCCTTGCAGTCTTTGCGTGTCCAGTTGAAAAGGCGCGCCTGGCCAGCTCAGGTCGTAACTGAGATAGGTACGACTGCCGGAAAGGAATTCCTTGTGCAATGCCTTCTTCAACAGTTTACCCATGTCGTCTGTGGTGAGTGTTCCCTTGATCCAGGTCGTGCTGCCATGGGCGGCGGTTTCCCAGCTTCCCTGGGAAGACAGATCCAGCAGTTTTCCATGCAGTTCCAGCCTGTCCATGAGTTGATGATCCCCTTCCTGTTGGGTATGCAGTTCCAGCCTGCCAATGTCTGCGCCATTCAGGTACAGGGATTCGCTGCTGATGTCCAGGGAAGGGAAATTGCCGGGCAATACCTGAGTAAGAGTGTCTTCTGTGGCAGCTTTGTCCTTCTGGTCTGTTTCGGACAAGGTGTCCAGAGCCAGCCTTTCCAGGCGCAACAGCAGAGGACGGCTGTTCAAGTCAGTGGCAAAGCTCAGGTCACCCGTGAGCGCCTCGGAATTCAGCCTGCCTTTCCATAGCCTTCCCTGACGTTGCAGGTTCAGCTTGAACTTGCCTGCCTTGAGCGGGGGGGCTTCCAGAGTTCCGATGCTGACGAACAGGTTTTGCACAACACTGGCGTCCATGCCGGGAGTGTCCGCTTCCTGCAGTCGCGCCAGCCAGGGACGCAGTGGCAGGGAAGGCAGTTTGAGAAACAGATCGTTTCCCTGTTCGGTGTTGTTCAGGGTCAGGTTCAGGCGGTTTCCATACTCTACGGTGGTGTGAGGTTGATCGGCATTCAGTTCCGTATTGAACTTGAGAGGAATACTGTCCGTGGCGTTTTTTCCCAACGGTGCGGGCAGGGCTACGCTCATGCCCTTCAGGGTGCTGTGAATCTGCAATTGAGTGGGTGTGTCGGGATGAGCCAGTCCCGGAACTTTCAGCGAAATATCCAGGTCGGCGTCGCCGTTGAGAGACAGGGGACGCAGCCAAGGGTATTGCGCCACGATGCCGGCAGCAGGCAAGTGACCATTGGCGCGGATGAGCATGCCTTGTTTCTCCGGTGAGATCGTTATGCCGAGGACACCTCCCAGGGCATTTCCCTGTAGTCCGTCAGCATGCAGACCCTGGTTATCGATCTTCAGGCTGCCCCTGATGTCATGCACGGCAAGCTGGTGGCGTTGCAGGATCAGCTTGTTGTTCTGCAGCTTCGCCACGGCGGAAAAGGCCACGCCCGGTTTTTCCCCGGGATGGCGGGAATGCAGGGGAATGTCGAGATCGAGCTGGAGTTCGATTCTGCCGTCCAATGCCATTCCCTGGATGCGTCTGGCGAAGCTGTGGCGCAGAGGGCTGTTTCGCAACAGGCGCAGGGGATCGTTGCCCGGTCCTCTGACCAGGCCGTGGATCTGAATGGGGGTAGGGGGCTTGAGAGACGAGATTCTGGCGCGGGCCTGGCTGATTGTGCTGGCGTAGAGATGTCCCTGGCTGGCGCGGATGTCGAGATCGTTGTTGTGGAAGCGCACATGCGCCTGTACCTTTTTCAAGGGCGGCCAGTCTTTCCGATAGTTCAGCTCCAGATCTTCCACGTCGAAGGCCACTTCGAAATGACCATCGTGGGTTTTGTGGAAAGGGAAATGTCCTTTGGCCAGAGGGCCGTGAAAAAGAAAACTGCCCTGGGTTACATGGCCAGAGACAATTGCCTTGTCCAGCCAGTTCACCAGGTGGGGTTTCATGATTCCCACCGGATAATAGCGCCCCGCATTGCGTCCGTTGCCATCATGGAAATCGGTCTGGATATCCATGATGGGCGGCTGTCCGGGCGTCTGTTCCACCTGCAGCCGGGTCAGAGTATGCAGGTCCGGTGTATCGAGCAGCAGTTGCCTGCCGTCCAGTCGCCAGCCGCCGTCGGGCCGGTGGGTCCAGTCCAGCTTCCCCTGCAGACGGCTGATATCCAGTGGTTCGCGAAACAGGGTTTTGAATTCCACTTCCGCCTGTTGCGTATCCAGATGGAGCTGTACCCGCTGTCCCTCCAGGGATATCCGGCCGCTGAAATTGCTGATGCCCGGCAGTTTCTCCGAGGGCCGCAGGGATACGCCCTGGAAGCGGGCCTGGATGGCCGGCTCGCTCAACAGGGGAGTGGAAGCGGAAGCACGCAGATTGTTCAGTTCCCCCGTGGGCGATAGTTGTTGCAGGGGTAATTTGACGAAACTGTTGTCCGCCAGCAGATGGCTCAGTGGCGCCAGGCTGCCAAGTGCAATGCGGGATACGCCCAGGCCCAGCCGCCCCTGGTGTTTTTGCAATGCCAGCCGTGTGTTTCCCCATGATCGTCCATCGATCTGCAATTGCAGATCCGCAATCTGCAGTTTCCAGTCGTCCGCACGCCTTTCATAGAGCAGATCACCCTGCAAACCGGAAAGATCCAGAGTGGCGCCATCCGCTGCGTGCAATTCCAGGCCATCGACGTTGAAGCGGATGCGGGTGGCGCTGTGGCTCCCGGATGTCCAGTAACTCCAAAGCTCATAACTCAACTGCAGGTTGGAAAGCAAATAATCCTCAGGTAGATAGGCCTGCAGAAATTTTTCTGATTGAAGCGCATTGCCCTTGGACCAGAAACGCCCGGACCAGTTCGCGCGAGTGATGGAACCTTCGATCTCTCCGCGTATCTGAAAGCCATCCTGGGCGGAATTGATGTGCAGGCTGCTGTGTCGTCCCCTGGTTGTCAGCCGTACGCTGAGATGTTCCTGGTGTACCGTGGTGTCTCGTTTGACATCCAGCCAGTCCAGGGTTGCATTCGTGAGATGGATATAGGCAGGAAGATTGACGCTGTGCCTGTGCTTGAGCAGACCCAGAATGCGGGTCTTGCCTTCGCGGTCGCGAAGCACCTGGATACGGGTGCCTTCAAGACGGATGTTCAGGGGTAGGTTGTCCCTCCAGTGCGCCAGGGCGCGCAGATTGATGCCCACCAGAGCGTCGCCCAAAGCCAGTTGCTCATGTTTGCCCAGGGTGAGCTGGCGTACCCAGATGCGTGGCGTGAGGCCGGCCCAATAGGTCTGGATGCGGGAAAAATGCACTGGCGTGCCGACCACCCGGCTGGCCAGGTCTTCGATGACTTCCTTGTGGGATTCGGCATAGAGAGCAAAACCGAAAGTCAGTACCTTGGCAATGGCGCCAACAATGATAAGCAGATACAGCAGCCGGGTTATGAGTGTGCCAATCCCTCTGAAGATGCTCCAGAACAACTCAGCACTCCCTGCTCACTGTGTTATACCAGCACCACATCATATTGTTCCTGGGTGTACAGGCTTTCCGCTTGCAGGCGTATGGGTTTGCCGATGAACTGTTCCAGCTCCGCCAGCTCCTGGGATTCCTCGTCGAGAAGACGGTCCACCACTTCCGGAGAGGCCAGTACCAGCAGCGACTGGCTTTCGAACTGGCGCGCTTCACGCAGGATTTCACGGAAAATCTCGTAACAGGTGGTTTCCGCGGTCTTGATGTAGCCGCGGCCATTGCAGGTTGGACAGTTGTCGCAAAGCACATGTTCCAAGGATTCACGGGTACGCTTGCGGGTCATTTCCACCAGTCCCAGGGACGATACTTCGCATACGGTGGTGCGGGCGTGATCGCGGGCCAGGCAGCGTTCCAGGGCGCGCATCACCTGGCGTTTGTGCTCGGCCTCGGCCATGTCGATGAAATCGATGATGATGATGCCGCCAAGGTTGCGCAGGCGCAGCTGCCGGCAGATGGCCTGGGCCGCTTCCAGATTGGTCTTGAAGATGGTTTCTTCCAGATTGTGATGTCCCACGAAACCGCCGGTATTGACGTCGATGGTGGTCATGGCCTCGGTCTGATCGACGATGAGATGGCCGCCGGATTTGAGATCCACTCGCCGCGCCAGGGCTTTCTGGATTTCGTCTTCCACATTGTACAGATCGAACAGAGGGCGTTCGCCAGGGTAATACTTCACCAGATCAGCAATATCCTTGTTGAATTCTTCGGCGAAATGCGCGGCTTTTTCCCAGGTGGACCGGGAGTCGATGCTGATTTTTTCCACCTCCGGGCCGGCCAGGTCGCGCAGGGCGCGCAGGGCCAGGGGCAGGTCTTCATGGACGATGCGAATGCTGTTGGTGGCGTGCGCTTTTTCCTGTATGGACTGCCACAGTCGCTGGAGAAAAATCATGTCCCGGCGCAATTCGTCGGCGTCGATGGTTTCCGCCGCTGTGCGGGCAATGAAGCCTCCCTGGAGGCCGCATTCTTCCGCGACTTCACGCAGAATCCTTTTCAGCCGATGACGTTCTTCCTCGTCCTCGATTTTCTGTGATACGCCGGTGGTGCTGCTGTTGGGCATGTACACCAGATAGCGGGAGGGTATGGAGATATTGGTGGTCAGGCGCGCGCCCTTGGAGCCCAGGGGGTCCTTGACCACCTGCACCACGATGTAACTGCCTTCCTGAACCAGTTGGGTGATGTCTGCGGATTTTTCGTTATGGTTGCTGCTGATGTCCGCCGCATGCAGAAAAGCCGCCCGGGCAAGACCGGCATCGACGAAAGCGGCCTGCATGCCCGGCAGCACCCGGCACACCTTGCCTTTGTAGATATTGCCTACCAGACCACGGTTGGCGGTGCGTTCGATCAGCACCTCCTGAACCACGCCGTTCTCGATGAGAGCGACGCGGGTTTCCGGCGGGGTGACATTGATAAGGATTTCCTCGCTCATGGGGTTATGTTACACCTTCAGCAACCCCGCCTCGGTGAGTAATTCTCCGGTTTCGAACAGGGGTAATCCCATGATGCCGGAGTAACTGCCGGATATTTTCTCGATGAACAGGGCGGCCAGTCCCTGAATCGCATAGCCGCCAGCCTTGTCCACAGGTTCTCCCGTGGCCCAGTAGCGCCGGGCCTGATCTTCACTGATGGCGCGAAAATTTACCTGGTTACGACTCAGACGGTAGCTTTCGCCCTTTGCGGTCAACAGGATTACTCCGCTGAGCACTTCATGCTGACGGCCGGAAAGGGCCATAAGCATCTGCACCGCATGTTCTTCATCGCGTGGCTTGCCCAGATGTGTGCCGTCCAGAACCACACAGGTGTCAGCCGCGAGTACAGGCGCCAGGGGATGCAGGGCGCGGCCCAGGTAGGCCTTTTCCCGAGTGATGCGTTCAACGAAGATTTCCGCGGGTTCATCCTTGCCCGGGGTTTCATCGATTTCCACCGGGGAGATCCTGTGGGCTATGCCGATCTGGGTCAGCAGCTCACTGCGGCGCGGAGAGCGGGAGGCGAGGACGATCATGACGCGTTTGCTTTCGCTTTTTCTTTTCCGACCTGCATCAGATATCGGTAGGCTGTGTAGTATTTGTAGATATTGGCTACATAGCGCACGGTTTCCCGTCCGACGATTTTGGCCGCGGCGACTTCCACGTTGCCGAACCAGCGATTGGGGTCCAGGCCCATTTTTTCCGCCAAGGCGCGCATTTTTCTGACCTTCGCCGGCCCGGCGTTGTAGGCCGCCCAGGAAAACGCCATGCGGTCGTTGGGGGAGATGGCGGGATCGGAAAAATAGCGGTCACGGAGGAAAGCCATGTAGCGGGCGCCGGCGTGAATATTGCTGTCTTCCGTGGTGATATCTGGTATGCCCACGTTCTTGTCCGCTGCGGTACTGGGCAGCAGTTGCATGATGCCTATGGCGCCCCGGTGGCTCTTGCGGTTCTGATCCAGCTCTGACTCCTGATAACCCTGTGCGGCCAGGGCCAGGGCGTCGAAGCCGTATTTGTCGCCATATTTGCTGAACAGGTTCAGCAGTTGCTCGAATTTTTTTCGTGCCTGTTCCCGCGCCGGGTTCTTGATCCAGCGGGTATTCTGATAGTAGCGCTTGATCAGCATGTTGCCCAGCAGACTGCCTTTTTTCACTTTCTTCCAGAAGCGTTGCAGGTCGGCGGCCAGTTCGGGGTTGTTGGCCCGCACCGCCCAGCCGAGGTAGTTGTCCCGGCTGATCGCAAGATTTTCCGCGACCTGGATATCAGGCAACACTTTCGCCCAGAGCTTCGCCTTGTAGTCATCCACAACGGTCATTTCGATTACCCCGGCATTGACCATTTCAAGAATGTCTTCGATGCTCAGCTGCGGGTCTGTGATTTCTATCTTGATGGGGGCAAGCCCCTGCCGGATAAACTCCTGATTCAGTGCCTTTAGATGTTCCAGGTAACTGCTGTTGGGCAGTATGTGCAGCTTGCGTCCCGCCAGTCCTTCCAGTTTGTCCGGAAGAGCAACCTTGTTATTGGCTACGATCAGCTCATTGATTTTGACTTTTCTAGCGGAAACAAAACGCAGGTTTTTCTTGCGTTCCGGCGTCTCGGTGAGGAAATGAGCGGCAATGTCACCCTTGCCGGCCTTCAGCCGGGGAATGAGCTCGGCAAAGGGCACGGGGATGGAAACGATATGAATGCGGTCGCTTTCCCGTTTGATTCCCGCATTGAGTTGTTTTTCGTATTCCCGCAGCAGCTCCACCTGTATTCCGCTGGGCTTGCCCTTGACGAAAAAAAAGTCGGTGGGACTGTACACCACCAGGGCGCGCAACAGGCGCCGCTTCTTCATTTGCGCAAGATCCCCGGTGTGGGGCTCCTCCAGTTTGAGAATGCCTGCTTCTTTGCTGCTCGCGGAGGATGACCACGGAACCAGCGGCGCCATTCCCAGGAGCAGAAAGATCAGTCCCGCAAAAAATCGGTTGAAGGAAAATGGAGTAAAAGAAGATGTGAATTTCTGTGGCGATCTGGACATGATTTGTTCGGTTTCCTGACAGAGTGCGGTGTTCAGCCTCGATGATAGGGGTGATTGCGCAGAATGCTCCATGCGCGATAGATCTGTTCCGCCACCACCACGCGCACCAACGGGTGTGGCAGGGTCAGTGGAGACAGGGACCAGAGCTGATTGGCCCGCTCCCGACATTCGGCGGCCAGTCCTTCAGGACCACCTACCAGCAGGGCGATATCCTGCCCCGAACCCAGCCAGTTGTCGAGCTGGCGGGAAAGATCCTCGGTGCTCCAGGATCGTCCTTTTACCTCCAGAGCGATGACCCGGCTTCCTTGCGGAATGGCCGCAAGCATGGCGTGTCCCTCGTCCCGGATGATGCGCCGGATATCTGCGTTCTTGCCCCGGTGTCTGGCGCTTATTTCCGTCAGTTTCAGGGCGCATTCGGGAGGCAGGCGCCGGGTGTATTCCTGATAGCCTTCTGCCACCCAACGAGGCATCTTGTCGCCGACGGCAATGAGGTTGATGATCATGGGGAATGATTTTACACCGGGAAGATGATCCGTGGGGATGCTTCTTGAAGGCCGCTCAAAGGGAATAGGGCATCTCGAAAAATCGAGAATGCCCGAGTGGGACAGGGATGTCCCACCATTTTCAATCACCACAAGTGATTGAAAATGTGAGCAAAGAGGAAATCG
>JALSQZ010000119.1 GCA_026985055.1 Sedimenticola sp.
TGTTTTAAGGGTGGAGGAAGTTTCTCCAGGGCATTTCTATTGGCCGGACTTGGATATCGATTTAACAGCAGAAATCATTGAGCATCCAGAGCGTTTTCCTCTATCAGCAAAAAGCACATAACGAATAAGGTTATGTCGTGATCGCGAAGCGAGCCACGACATGAACCGTTTGTTGGACAAGCCCGGCTGGACTGGCACGGTGGTTATAGAAAATATCTTTTATGGGATGCTGGGTGATCCGGACGCCGCCCCACCCGGCTGACGCAGAGATTTGACTTTTACATCGCCACTTCCGCAACGAAGGGCCGAAAACGGGGTGATTGAGGCCATTTTATCGATATTTGAGGCGAACGCCCGCCTCAGCCCAAAATGACGGCTGCTTCCGGGAACGGGAGTGGGCGGGTTCACATCACACCGCCTGTCATGCGCTCTGGAGACTGAGGGAGCGCCCTGGAGGAAGCGGATGGAGGCATCCGGGTTCTGACGACGATCATGGTGCCCCCGCAACAGGGACAAGTCCAATTGGGCCGGATTTTCACCCAGGTCAGGGCCCGGTTGGGATCGATTCCCGTCAGGTATTGCAGCAGAGAGATCAGTCTTTTGCTATTAGGATGCAGGAAGCCGAAGTTTCTGGCCCGGCGGAAGCCCTTGGGCAGGACATGCTGAAGGACCAGCCACAGGAACCTTGTGCCTGAGAGGGTTTTCAACTCCCATTTGCCCGTCTTGGTATTCTGATAACGGAAGGTCACCTTTCCATTTTCACAGGCGAGAATATCCTTTTCCCGGATCACGCCCCGATAGAGGTAACGCCCGAGATAGACCAGCGCCTTCTCACCGGAGCCGACCGATTTGCAATCGATGACCCACAGTGGTGGATACTGTGCTGGAAGCGGTAAACCCTGTCGGGTGAGGGTGTCGAGCATTTTAGCCCGAAACACCTTGGCCAGTGCCTGGTGATTGAACAGATAGCCCTGTTTGGTGCGCCAGCGTTGTTTCCCGGCATCGACAGCGGCGGCGGGCACCACCCAATGCACGTGGGGATGGAAATCCAGGCGCCTGGAATGGGTATGGAGCACCGAGACGGCCCCTGCCGACCCTTTGAGTCTGGAATCATTCCGGGTGAAGGTCCGGAGGGTTTCCCAGCCGCACTGGATCATTGCCGAATACACCAGCCGCTGATGTTGGAAGGCCAAGGACCGCAACTCGGCCGGCAGGGTAAAGGTGACCAGGAAATACTCGGCCGGCACCTGTCTTTGGAGCTGCCTTTGCAGCCACCGTTCACTTTCATGATGCTGGCAATGGGGACAAAGGCGATGACCACAGGAATGCGGCACCCGAATCTGGTGGTCACATTCCGGGCACTGAGCCTGCATCTGCAGGCTGAGGGCATTGCGGCAGCGCTTCATGGCCGCCAGAGCCTTGAAGTGGGAAGGCAGAAGAGAACCTTCATACTGAGCCAGGAACGCCTCTTCGAAGGTTTCTATGATCTCTGCGAGCCGGATCATCGGACCGTCCCCCAGTCCAACTCGAACGCATTCATCAAGCGATTGATGAGCTCAGAAGCGTTGTGGTGGGTATGGGAAGTCAGATGGGTATACCGGGCGGTGGTCAGAATCGAGCGATGCCCGAGGATCTTTTGGACCTCGAGCAGATCGACGCCGGCCTCGATCAGATGAGTGGCATAACTGTGGCGCAGGCTGTGCGGGGTGATCTTTTTTTTAACCCGCAGCCTTCCACCACCTTGCGCATGGCGAGCTGGACGCCGCCTCGATCCAGGGGCGAGGCGGCAAAATGCGCCCCTTTCAATCCCCCCTGGCGATTGGGAAACAACAACCAGGGATGGCGATGCAGTTGCCAAAAGCGGTGCAACACCCCCAGCGTCCGCTCCGGCAGGGGGACGAAGCGATCCTTGTTGCCCTTGGCATCCCGAATATGCACCCTGCGGTGCCCGGCATCGATGTCACCCACCTCCAGGCGCAATCCTTCACCGAGCCGAAGCCCCAGACTGTACAGGGTGAAAAAGAACACCCGATAACTGGCCACCCGGGTCGCCGCAAACAGCCGCCTGGCTTCCTCGACGGTGACAATATCCGGCAACCGCTGGCCACTGGGCGGCTTGATCAGATCCAGATGCGCCCAGGGCCGTTGAAGCACATGCGTGTAATAAAACTTGAGCCCATACAGATCCAGTTTGACCGTGCTCCAGGAGTGCGATTCCAAAAGACTGGCAAAATAATCGGTCAGTTGCGCCTCGGTCAGATCATCGATCCGGTGGTCGAAATAAGCGCCGATCCGCCGGATGGCCCGGGCATAGGCCTCGATGGTCTTGGGCTGCAGGCCCTTCAGTTTCAAATGTTTGAGATGAGTCTCGTAATTGCGCTTGAAGTGTGCTTCGGATTTTGCTGTCATGGCCAGGTAACCTCACAAATCATTGGCTGATGATCCCTCGGGTACGAGGGCGTGAGGTTACATTCTACGGTTTATCGGACGAAGCCCCTTCTGCCGCAAAGCGGCTTCGTCCAACA
>JALSQZ010000120.1 GCA_026985055.1 Sedimenticola sp.
GAATTTGTTGGACGAAGCCGCTACGCGGCAGACACCCCCTGCCATTCCATCCCTTCTTTGCTGTAACCTCTTGTAACTTCTTCGCTCCTCTGCCATAAAGAGCCATGGGCGGTGCACGGGCCACTGCCATCCATGTCAACATGCAGCAAGAGGAGGTTCCCCATGAACACCAGTCTACCCAGTGATCCGCAGTTTCTCAGACAGTACCACAAGCACTGCAAATGCCTGAAGCTCGCCGGCATGCAGCCCAAGACCATTGATGCCTATTCCAGGGCCATCCGCCGGATCGGCAACTATTTCGACTGCCGGATCGATGGGCTGACTTCAGACCAGTTGCTGGACTATTTCACCGAGCTGCTGGAGTGCCATTCCTGGAGTACGGTCAAGCTCGACCTGTATGGCCTCAAGTTCTTCTACACCAGGGTCCTGGACAGGGACTGGCAGGAGATTCCCCTGGTCAAGCCGCCCAAGGTGTCCAGGATCCCGGATATTCTCTCCATCGAGCAGGTAGAACGTCTGCTGGCCGCAACCGCCAGGTTGAGCTACAAGGTCTTTTTCTTCACCCTCTACAGCCTGGGCCTCCGGCTTGGTGAAGGAGTCAGGCTGAAGGTCGGCGATATCGACTCTGTCAAGATGCAGGTCCATATCCGCGACGCCAAGGGCAACAAGGACCGGCTGGTACCGCTGCCGGAAAACACCCTGCATGTCCTGCGAAGGTTCTGGACCGTCCATCACCATCCTGATCTTCTCTTCCCCAGCCGCAGGCGGGGCCTTAAAAACGCCTGCCTGGTTGATCGGCCCCTGGACAGGAGCGGTATCCAGTCTGCCATGAAGGCCGTGGTCGGGGAACTCGGGATTAAAAAAAAATCTCGTGCCACTCGCTCCGCCACAGCTTTGCCACCCATATGCTGGAGGCCGGGGTCGATCTCGTTGAGCTGCAGCAGATCCTGGGCCATGTCAGCATTCTGACCACCTCCAGGTACACCCACCTGACAGCGAAGACGGAAAAGAACGCCCGTCAGGCCGTCAATGCGCTGGCAGACTCCTTTGAGATCACATGGGGAGGTGTCCGATGATTCTCCTCTCCTCGATCATCAGAGAATTCAAAGATCGTTTTTTCGACCGTTACAAAGACACTGTCCTGCCCAGTCACAGGAATGCCCTTCAAGCCATGGCCCGGTGCCGGCAGGAACATGGTCCGCACATGCTGGCTCAGTGCAGTGACCACGACTGCGGCCACCATGTCTATATCCCGCATTCCTGCGGCCATCGGAGCTGTCCCCACTGCCAGAACCACGAAAACAGCCAGTGGATCGACAACCAGTTATGTAAGCAATTGCCGGCCCCCTACTACCTGCTCACCTTCACCCTGCCCGAAGAACTCCGGCATCTGGCCAGGAGAAACCAGAAGACGGTCTATTCCCTGATGTTCACCGCTGTCCAGGAGGTCCTGAAATCCTTTGTCCGCAATGACGCCAAGCTCGGCGGCGCAGGGGGCTTCACCACGGTCCTGCACACCAATACCCGGTCCCTTGATTATC
The DNA here is from genome assembly GCA_026985055.1 of Sedimenticola sp. Classification (GTDB taxonomy): domain Bacteria; phylum Pseudomonadota; class Gammaproteobacteria; order Chromatiales; family Chromatiaceae; genus Thiolapillus. The sequence continues at coordinate 1,542 of JALSQZ010000120.1, forward strand.
ATCCCCACATTCATGTCCTCATGCCCGGGGCCAGCATCAACAGAAAGACCGGCCACTGGCGGGTGAAGCCTGCAGGCTATCTCTTCAATCACAAGGCCCTGGCCCGGGTATTCCGGGCCAAACTCCTCCAGGCCCTGGTGGACAGCGGCCTGAAGGTGCCCCGTGACTGCCCCAAAGAGTGGGTGGTCGACTGCAGGGATGTGGGCAACGGCGACAAGGCGATCATCTATCTTGGCCGGTACCTCTACCGGGGGGTGATCCGGGAGCAGGATATCCTGCGCTGTGAGGATGGCATGGTCACCTTCCGCTACATGCATGCCAAGAGCGGCCAATACAGGACACGGACCGTGCGGGGTGAATATTTCCTCTATCTCCTCATGCTCCACGTCCTGCCCAGGGGTTTTCGACGGGCCAGGTGCTATGGATTCCTCCATCCCTGCAGCAAGAAGCTGATCCAGTTCCTGCAGGTGGTGCTCCGGGTCAATCCGCTCGCCTTGCTGAAGCGCACCCTGAAGCAACGGCCAGCCATCATCTGTCCAATCTGCGGCCAAGCCATGGAGATCATCCAGACCATGATACCAAAACCGCCAGCCAGGCCGCCGGTTCCGGTCACGTGAGCCTGGAGGAGGAACCGGTTATGTAACCGCAGCAGACAGACTGCTTTTTGAAAACCCGGCCTGGCCGGAAATGGACACCTGCGTCCAAAATCACTGCATTTCGCAGAAAAAAATGCTGATGCTCAACAAAAGATCATTTCAAAGACCCACAGCTCGACCTCAGAGATTCCGCTGGTTCATTCTTTCCTGATCAGACAACCTCGCAAGAAAAAGCTGTTTTCTATATAGCAGGCCGGGCTTGTCCAACAAACGGTTAAGATTGTGGTTCGTTCCTCACACAATCTAACCTTATTTGTTAGCCATTTATTCTTTTATTGCAAGCAGATAGATGCGATAAAAAACCAATTTTACTTTTCCCGTTTC
>JALSQZ010000121.1 GCA_026985055.1 Sedimenticola sp.
TGCGGCGCGCATCGTTCCCCTGGCGATGAAAATGGGGCCGCAAGGCGGATGTTCAAGCACGCCGCTCAAGGACAAGACGTCGCAGCCGCATGCATGCCGGTGCGCGCTCATGCTGCCCGCGCCCGGCCACTTCGCGCTCTCTCGGTCAGCGCCCGCTCATCGCGCGTCAGTGTCCGCATCGGGCCGGCTCATCCACTTGATGATGAGCATCACCACCGGCAGCCACGCCACCCCGGCGAAGGCATGATAGGCCAGCTTCGGCCAGAACCCCACCCCCCGCGCCGCCAGCGCCGCGCCAAACACCATCATCACCAGCACATACACCACCAGGAAGCTGAAGGTGAGGATGACCCCGATGAATTTCCGCGTCCCCTGCCGCATACATCTGCCTCCGGTCATGAGCATCGGGCCGGCTGGTGACGCAGGTATGCCGCCTTTGTTCATGCCTGTCCAGCCGGCAGTGCCCCTGGTTGGGCTGTTTCACAACGCACGCGGCATATTCTGACAAGCAGGCATCCGGCGCGAATGGAACGAGTTGATGATTGGCAACTGTTCCTGGAACGGCACGGCAATCTTCTGAATTGTGCCGGGTTTTGTCCTCTGTAGGGGCGCCACCGGAAGCAGCATGCCCTCACGGGCACACAGGCAAGGGCAAAACGGCAAGGAAACGGGCCTTAATGCAAGATTGCCAACTGGCCGTGATGTGCCCAGGGAGATGAAGGATATTGCAGCCAGGCAGTCGCGAGAGTGTGATACAGGCTGCGGAAATCCAGCGTGAAATAAGGATCCCCCTTATCGTCCAGCCTGGAGAGATCGGGCTCTTTGCCGACAAAACCACCTTTCACCTGGCCTCCAATGGCAAGGTGTGGCGCTGCCGTCCCATGGTCGGTTCCGCCACTTGCATTTTCGCGCGCGCGCCGACCAAATTCGGAATAGGTAACGACCATCAGGTGGTCCCAAAGTCCTGCCTGCTGCATGATGGTGCGAAAAATCGCCAGGCTCTCTGCCAATTGCCGCAAGACGCGCGCATGGCGCGGTTGTTGGTTGACGTGGGTGTCAAAGCCCCTGATACCCACTTTCAGGACGGAAACCTGCACGCCAGCCAGCAGGATACGTGTCACGGCAGCCATGCTCTTTCCGAAACGGTGCCTTGGATAAGCGGAAAGGAAAGAAGCGGAATTGCGCAGCCGTTCGGCCAGCAAGGCGGCATTGTCATGAATGCGGTCATGTATGCGCAGGACATGCGCAAGCGCAGGGTTTGAAGTTTTTCTGTTCACTTCCCCAAAGCCGCGCGCACGTTGCAGGAAGTGATCAAGATGCGTCAAGACGGCCACATTGATGCGATTGCCGGCAAGTGGGCCGGCATCGTCGCCAATGACGATGGCTTGCAGGGTTCCGTCGGCAGGCAGAATCCGGCTCAACCATCCCTCATGCAGTTGTTGGCGGCTGCCAGATCCGGTTTCCCAGATTTCGATGGAACGGAAATGGGAACGATTGGGTTCGGGGTACCCCAAGCCACGTATCCAGCACATTTCCCCAGCCAACCATGCAGGCATGAGTGGCGCCAGGGCCGGGTGGATGCCCATGCCATCACCGAGTTTCAGCGGCTTCCTGATGCCAATGCGCGGGCGAAGACGATAATACGCACTGTCTTCATATGGAATGAGCGTGTTCAGTCCATCATTGCCGCCCTGCAGCTCCACCAGTACGAGTATTCGCCTTGCGGATGCAGATCTTGCCCACAGCGGTGCAATATCCTGCAGCAACGGGAGAGTCGCCAGTTGCAGAAGAGTGCGTCTGGAAATGGTGGGCATGGCTTGATTCCTATTTCACCTGGTATGTGGGATCGAGGAGTATGGTGCGCAGGCTTTCCACCCACGTGTGCGACGTTTCACGCGTGAAGGGAGGCACAGCCAACAGCCATTCTGCCCAGTGTGTCCTGGGCAGCTCTGCAGGCGTCGGCAGGATTGCCCAGGGCGTGCTGATCGGATGATCGGGGGAATACAACTTGTTCGGAGGCAAGACGCTGTTTTTTGGCATCTTGGTTGGAAGCATGCTCCCGCGCGAGATGCGATGCAGGAATTGCCTGCGCGCCATGAGGCGAGCGTCATCCACCCATGCAAGCCCACCGTTCCAGCCTGCAACGGAGGGCGGTTGATAGGGCACAAGGCCCATTTGCGCCAAAAGGTTGGTGATTTGGCGGCTCGTAAGGGTGCTTCCCTCCAGGGGCACGGCGCGCAACGTGCCCGCCACCAGGTCAATGGGAGATTTGACAAGAGCGCCCCTGTGCTCGTTTGCCCAGAAGGGTTCTCCGTGAAGGATGGTGCGCAGCAAGACACGCATGCTCAGCCCGCTCTTGCGGTAAACGCGGGCCCACTGTTTGATGACGTTCTTGTCTGGTGGAGCGACGCTGATGAACTCCCGCCACATTTTTTCACAAATGAATTCGGCAGTTCGTGGATGATTCTGCAGGATCTCGAAAATGTCGAAAGCATTGAAGCGTCCGCGGCGCC
>JALSQZ010000122.1 GCA_026985055.1 Sedimenticola sp.
ATTTCAAGCTCAAGATTCGGCAATCATCACTGCCCGATGACCATTCCATGTTTTATGATCTGGCGTATTCTTCACTCACATAACCGGAGAAGAACCACATTTTGCGCGTTCTGGTGCAATATTCGGGCTAGAGATTTTTATTTTTGTATTCACACAGGTCTTCAATGAGGCAGGAGCCGCAACGCGGTTTGCGCGCAATGCAGGTATAACGCCCATGCAGAATCAGCCAGTGGTGGGCATCCAGCAAAAATTCTCTTGGGATAGTACGCAGCAGTTTTTTCTCCACTTCCAGTACCGTCTTTCCCGGGGCGATACGGGTACGGTTGCTTACCCGGAAGATATGGGTATCCACAGCCATGGTGGGCTGGCCAAAGGCGGTGTTGAGCACCACATTGGCGGTCTTGCGCCCGACCCCCGGCAGTGCTTCCAGCTCCTTGCGATTGTCCGGCACCTGCCCCGCGTGTTTTTCCAGCAGGATGCGACAGGTGGCAATGATGTTTTTCGCCTTGCTGTTGTACAGGCCGATGGTCTTGATGTGTTCCTTCAGTCCTTCCTCACCCAGATCGAGAATCGCCTGCGGCGTACTGGCCAGGGGAAACAGCCTTGCTGTGGCCTTGTTCACCCCCACATCGGTCGCCTGTGCAGAGAGAATCACCGCAATGAGCAGTTCAAAAGCGCTGTTGTAATTCAACTCCGTCGTGGGATTCGGATTGGCCTCGCGCAGGCGGCGGAAGATTTCCGCACGTTTTTCTCTGTTCATCCTTCCGCAGCAGCAGGCTCGGCGGTGGGAGCTTGCGCTGGTTTGTCCGCCCGCTGGGCGTTGCGTTTGTCGATGACGTGCTTGAGGGCGATGAGCAGGCCCAGTCCGAAGAAGGCGCCGGGGGGCAGTATGGCGAGAATCAGGCCGTGATAGTCTGCGCCCATGGAAAAGCTCAGACTTCTGGCGGCTTCGCCGAACATGAGGTGCGCGCCGGCGAGAATGGTTCCCTGGCCGATGAATTCACGCAGCCCTCCAAGGGTCATGAGCACCAGGGTAAAGCCCATGCCCATGCTCAGGCCGTCGAGCATGGATTGGGGCACGGGATTGCGTGAGGCGAAGGCTTCGGCGCGGCCGACAATGGTGCAGTTGGTGACGATCAATGGAATGAAAATGCCAAGAATTTTGTGCAAATCGTGAAACCAGGCGTTCATGGCAAGTTCCACGGCGGTAACGAAAGAAGCGATGACCAGCACAAATACGGGCAGGCGCACTTCCTGACGCACCCAGTTGCGGATGAAGGAAATGGTGGCGTTGGAGCTGATCAGCACCAGGGTGGTGGCCAGGCCCAGGCCAAGACCGTTGATCAGGGTGTTGGAAACCGCCAGCAGGGGACAGAGACCCAGCAGGGCGACCAGGGCCTGGTTGTTGTTCCACAGACCGTTGCTGATGATTTCTCGGTTCGATGTGCTCATGATCTTTCCTGCTTAATGCATGGGAACTTCATCCAGCTTTTGGGCTGGGGCTTTGAACAGATTTTCCTTTTCCCTGGCATAGTATTCCAGCGCCTTTCTGACGGTGGCCACGACGCTGCGCGGAGTAATCGTGGCCCCGGTAAATTGATCGAATACGCCGCCGTCTTTTTTTACCTTCCACTGTTCCAGCGGCGGGTTGCCGAGGGATTTTCCGGTAAAACTCAGTATCCAGTCCGAGCGTTCCGCATCGATTTTGTCGCCCAGGCCGGGAGTCTCCATGTGGGAAAGCACCCGTACCCCTCCGAGTGTGCCGTCATGGCGTATGCCCACCATGAGATTGATCGGACTGGCATAGCCGGGCGCCTGTACCGGGCTGAAAATCACCGCTACGGGCTTGCCCGCCTTGCGTGCCCGGTATGCCTTGAATTCGGTTTTCGCCAGGGAAGGGGCGTGCAGGGTGATGACATCGGTGAGCAGGTCGTTGTCGATTTCCTCTTTGTCGATGAGCTTGAATACGTTGTTGAGGAAGGCTTGTTTCTGGTTCAGGGCGATACGTTCAGCGGTTGCCGTCCAGGTCAGGGAAACCAGGGTGGCTCCGAGGATGCCAAAGATGCCAAGAATGGCGGCGCTGATGAATATGTTGCGCTTCAGTTCAGGCATTGTCCTTGCCCCTGAAGCCGAATACCCTGGGCTGGGTGTAGTAGTCGATGGTGGGGGCAGCCATGTTCATGAGCAGCACGGCAAAAGCCACGGCGTCGGGATAGCCGCCCCAACTGCGAATGATGAATACGGTAACGCCAATCAGGAAGCCGTAGATCAGACGCCCTTTGGGAGTGGTGCTGGCGGTTACCGGATCCGTGGCAATGAAAAATGCGCCAAGAATCATGCCGCCGCTGAACAGGTGAAAGCCGGGGAAAGGCATGGATTCCGCATCGAACAGCCAGAACAGCCCTGAACTCAGAAGCAGGCCGGCAATCATGGCGAAAGGAATATGCCAGGTGATGATTCTGCGCCACAAAAGGAACAGCCCTCCCAGCAGAAACCAGTTGCCTACCCATTCCCAGCCCCGGGCGCCGAAATCGCCCCACATGGGATTCTGGGCGATTTCGCTGATGGTTTTGTTCATCTTCAGCTGCTCGCGCATGGCGTCCAGGGGGGTGGCGCTGGTTATGGCATCCCAAGTCAGATCATGGGGCAGTCCGCCGCCGAAGATGGCCGCCAGGGTCTGGGTGAAAGTCAGCGGATGCTCATTGAGCATTTGTGGTGGCAGCCACTGGGTCATGGCCACGGGGAAGGACACCAGCAACAACACATAGGCGGCCATAGCGGGATTGAAAGGGTTGTACCCCAGCCCGCCGTAGAGATGCTTGACCATGACAATGGCAAACAGTACCCCGAGTATGGTCATCCACCACGGAAGCAGCGGAGGCAAGGCAATCGCCAGCAGTACTGCGGTAACGGTGGCGCTCAAATCCGTGAGAGAGGGTTTGACAGGCCGTTTGCGTAACCGCAGTATTCCGGCCTCCGCCGCCAGTGCCGTGATAACCGCAATGACGATATTGATCAGTACGCCCCAGCCAAAATAGTACACCAGCGCAATGATGCCCGGCACCAGGGCAAGCAATACTTCGCCCATGACCCGGGTGACATTGTTGGGCAGCCCGCCATAGGGGGAGGTATGAACCGGAAACTTCATGAGGACTCCTCGGTGTTCTTTTCCGCCTGGGCTTGTCGCGCCTTCTTTTCCGCGACGCGTTTCATGGCGGCTTCTACGGCGGCTTTCCTGGGATTGGCGCCGCCGGCTGCGGTTTTCTTTTCCAGCGCCTCTTTTTTCTGCCGCAGACGCGCCTTGCGTTCCCGCTCCAGACGTTCCAGCCGCTCTACCCGGGCCTCATGGCGACGGCGGGCGTCTTCCGCCTGGCGCTTTTCCTTTTCCATGGCCCAGGTTTCGGTTTTGGCAAAACGGTAGTACTGCACCAGCGGAATATGGGAGGGACAGACCCAGGAGCAGCAACCGCATTCGATGCAGTCGAAAAGATTGTATTCCTGGGTCTTGTCGAAATCCCTGGCTTTTGCGTACCAGTAGAGTTGCTGGGGCAGCAGCTGGGCGGGACAGGCATCCATGCATTTGCCGCAGCGGATGCAGGGCATGGCCTTGTCCGGATCGGGAGCTTCCGCCCGGCTGGCCACCAGCAGGCAGTTGCTGCCCTTGGTAACGGGAAGTTCGTCGTCTCCCAGGCTGAAGCCCATCATGGGCCCTCCCAGGATGAGTTTGTATGCGCGCTCGCTGTAGCCACCGGCCTGGGCGATCACATCAGACATGAAAACGCCGAAAGGCACTTCCAGGTTGCCGGGATTGTTCACGCCTTCACCGGTTACCGTCACCAGGCGGCTGAGCAGGGGGCGTCCGGCCATGACGGCGTCGGTTACCGCGGCGGCGGTGGCCACATTGACGCAAATGACGCCAATTTCCGATGGAATACCGTGGGAGGGCACTTCCTTGCCGGTAAGCACCTTGATGAGCTGCTTCTCTCCACCCATGGGGTAACGGGTGGGCACCTGAACTACCTGCACGTCCTTCAGACCGGACTCGGCTACCGCCTCGCGCATGGCGGCGATGGCTTCGGGCTTGTTGTCCTCGATGCCGATAAGGCATTCATCGGCGTCCACCACATAGAGCAGAACCTTGATGCCTTCCACTACGCGGTCTGCCTGTTCCCGCATCAGCAGGTCATCGCAGGTGATATAGGGTTCGCATTCGGCGCCGTTGATCACCAGCGTCTGAATGGGCCGGTCTGGTCCGTGATTCACCTTTACGCTGGTAGGAAAGGCTGCGCCGCCCAGTCCCACGATGCCAGCCCAGCGGATGCGTTCGCGCAACAACGAGGGATCCATGTCATCGAAATAGGGCAGCGGTTCCGGCAGCTCACCCCATTCATCTTTTCCATCCGTTTGCAGGACGATGCACGGGGCGCTCAAGCCGGAAGGGTGAGGCACCGGGCGTTCCTCTATGCAAACAACGGTTCCGGAAGTCGGTGCGTGAATGGGAGCGCCGATATACTCGCTGACCCGGGCGATGGTTTGTCCCTTGAGGACTCTTTCTCCAACTTCGACGATGGCCTCGGCCATGGCGCCGATATGCTGTTGCAGGGGCAGAACCAGAATTTCCGGCAGAGGAACCTTTCCCAGGAATTTTCCGGCAGAAACCGATTTTTTGTCCGGGCGATGAATGCCGCCATGGAAATCCCAGCTTCCGGGCTTGTGCGTGATCATGTGCCGGACTCCTGGGTGGCGGGTTGTTCGTCGGCTTCAGGGAAAGGCCATTTCCAGTTACTGAGGGTGGTTTTGACCGGTACCATCTCAATGCATTCCACAGGGCAGGGTGGCAGGCAGAGTTCGCAACCGGTGCATTGGTCGGCGATTACCGTGTGCATCTGTTTGGCGGCGCCGATGATGGCGTCCACCGGGCAGGCCTGGATGCAGAGAGTGCAGCCGATGCATTCATTTTCGCGGATGTGCGCGATCATCTTTCCCTTGCCTGCCGCTTCCTCGTTTTCCAGGGGTACCGGCTCCTTGCCCAGCAGGTCGGCCAGGGCGAGCATTCCGGCTTCTCCACCGGGAGGGCAGAGATTGATGTCCGCCTCACCACTGGCGATGGCTTCGGCATAGGGCCGGCAACCGGCAAATCCGCATTGACCGCACTGGGTCTGGGGGAGAATGGCATCGATCTTGTCCACCAGGGGGTCGCCATCCACCTTGAAACGGATGGCGGAATAGCCCAGCAGCAGGCCGAAGGCCGTGGAAAGGGCGGCGATGGCAAAAATGGCGGTAAACATCTTATCCGGATACCAGGCCGGAGAAGCCCATGAAGGCCATGGACATGAGTCCGGCAGTGATCAGGGCAATGGCGTTGCCCTTGAAGGGTTCGGGCACATCGGCGGTATTTACCCGCTCACGAATGGCTGCGAACAATACCAGGACCAGGGAGAAGCCCACGGCGGCGCCAAAACCGTAGAGGGCGGATTCGATGAAATTGTGTTGTTCCTGGGTGTTGAGCAGGGCTACTCCGAGTACGGCGCAATTGGTGGTAATCAGGGGCAGAAAGATACCCAACACCTGATAGAGTACCGGGCTGGTCTTGTGCATGACCATCTCGGTAAACTGTACTACCACGGCAATCACCAGAATAAAGGCGATGGTGCGCATGTATTCCAGTCCCAGGGGTTCCAGCATCCAGGTATTCACCAGATAACTGGCCACGGAGGAAAGCGTGAGCACAAAAGTGGTGGCCAGGCCCATGCCCATGGCGGTTTCCAGCTTGCGGGAAACGCCCATGAAAGGGCAAAGCCCGAGGAATTTCACCAGGACAAAATTGTTCACCAGTACGGTGCTTACCAGTATGAGTGCGTATTCGGACATTCAGATTCTGCCTGCAAACAATTCCGACAAGAATAAGTTACCGGCCTCCCGGCTGGCAACCTGCTCATAATAAGGTATTAGCAACAGAAATGCGTTGACAAAACTCAGCGCTCGCCTCCATCGCAGAAATATTCCGAGGGCATATCGAAAAATCGGGATGCCCGAGTGGGACAGGGATGTCGCGGCATTTTCGATCACCACAAGTGATTGAAAATGTCAGCAAAGAGAAACTCGCATTTTCTGTTTGCGAGATCCCGCCGAGTCAGACAGGCGTCTGGCGAAAGTATTTTTCATAAAAATAATTGGTGGCTTCGACGAAACCATGCACGCTGCCACAGTCGAAGCGTCTGCCCTGAAACTTGTAGGCAATGACTCTGTTGGTCTGGGTCTGGCGTTTGAGAGCATCCGTGATCTGAACTTCGTTGCCCGCGCCGGCGGGGGTGTCTCGCAGCAGATCGAAGATGTCCGGAGTGAGCAAATAACGACCAATGATGGCCAGATTGCTGGGAGCGGTTCCGGCAGGGGGTTTTTCCACCATTTCCTTTACATGGTAGATTCCCGGCTCGACTTCTATGCCGGCTACCACACCGTATTTATGTGTTTCTTCTTCCGGCACTTCCTCGATGGCTATGATGCTGCACTGGTACTTGTTGTAGATTTCGACCATTTGCGCCAGTACATTATGTTGTTCCTTTTCTCCAATACAAAGATCGTCGGCCAGCACCACGCCGAAGGCCTGATCACCGATCAGGGGTTCTCCCGAAAGAATGGCATCACCCAGGCCTTTCATTTGCTTCTGCCGCGTGTAGGAGAATGTGCATAGCTCCATCAGGCGGTTGGTCTCTTCCAGCAGGATTTCCTTGTCGGAACCTCGCACCGCTTCTTCGATGATGCGGTTGTTGTCGAACAGATCTTCTATGGCATGCTTGCCCCGGCCGGTGACGATGGCGATGTCGGTCATTCCGGCGTTACTGGCTTCCTCCACACCGTATTGAATCAGCGGCTTGTTCACGATGGGCAACATTTCCTTGGGAATGGACTTGGTGGCGGGCAGGAAGCGGGTACCGTAGCCGGCGGCGGGAAACAGGCATTTCTTGATCATGAGCGCAGTATCCAAGTGGGTTGTTCTTTTGTATCGATGAGATTGTATGTCAGCAGCCATGCGCGGGCATCTTCTGCGTCCTGATGAAACCAGGAAGAAGCACTCCCAAGGCGGAAGCTGTAACCCCATTCGTCCATATCGGCAAACATGCGTTTTCGGCCAAAACCGGGGAGGTGGTCGGTAAGCAGGATCTGCAGGTAGCAGACGCCGTTTTCTTCGTCATATCCGCCGCCGGCATCCGTATGCAGCTTTGCACGCCTGTCAGCATCCATGCAGATGTAATGACAGGTCTCATGCAAAGCAGAGTGGATGGGGGTGTCGCCTCTGACCAGCAGCCTGTTGCCGATGAGTCCGGCCTCGGGGTCGCCGAAGTGGGAGCCGGGAATGGGGTGCCGGTCGGGAACCCATTCCAGTTCCAGACCATAACGCCCTGTCAGCTTGGGCAGGTGCAGGCCAGGTGTATCCCGGCAAAGCAATACGCTCATGGATCAGCACTGCTCCCAGGGGAGACCGCGAAAACGCCAGCCATTGATGGTGCTGCGCTGGTGCTTGTCATTGAGTTCGCCTTCAAAGCCCTCATTCACGTTGTATACATCTGTCAGCCCGGCTTCAAGCAACAGCTTGCCGGCTTCCAGGGAGCGCTTGCCGCTGCGGCAGATGAGGATGACCGGGGCGCTGGCCTGGCTGTCATCATGGGAAACTCCCCCCAGGAGCAGCTGCCGGATGTCGGTAACAAAGTTCGGGTTGATGTCCCAGTCGGGCTCGTCGATCCAGGGGATATGCACCGCGCCGACCGGGTGGCCCACAAACAGGAATTCCATGCTGGAGCGAACATCCACCAGAACGGCGCGGGGATTCTCGTTCAACAGTTTGAACGACTCGGCAGGGGTAAGGCCGATGGGGGTTGTGTTATCCATGCTGGTTTCCAGTTAGTATTGGGCAAATTCTGATTATAGGTTGATTGTTTCATGCGAACCCGCCTGTTGCGCTATTTTATCCGTTTTCTCTCTGTGCTGCCTTTGCCGATGTTGCGCGGGACCGGGCGCGTCATTGGCTGGCTGGCGTATCGGATTCCCAATCGTGAGCGCGAGAATGCCAGGGTCAATATTGAACTTTGTTTTCCTGATCTGAATGAAAAGGAAAAAGACGCCCTGTTGCGGGCCACTCTGAAGGAAAATGCCATCACCCTGCTGGAAATGCCTTCGGTATGGTATGGAAACACGGAATCCTGGTTGCGCCGCCTCGACATGGGACGGGTTCCTGATGAGATACGGGAGCTCATGTCCCGGGGCAAGGGCGTGGTGGTGGCCATGCCCCATCTGGGCAATTTCGAGATCAGCGCGCATTTTTTCGGCAGCATCGGCAAGGCTACGGGGCTGTATCGCCCACCGCGCAAGGAGGGGCTGGAATCGGTGATGCTGGAAGGGCGAAACCGGCCGGGACAGAACCGCATGGTGCCTACGGATCGTCATGGCATCAAGGCCTTGTATGAAGCACTGGCCAACGGTGAACTGATAGTCATTCTGCCGGATCAACAGCCCAAAAGTGAAAAGGGAGCCGTGTTCGCCCCGTTCTTTGGCGTGCCCGCCTTGACCATGACGCTGGTGAACCGCTTTGCGCGCAAGACCGGAGCGCCCGTGTATTTCATTTCCTTCGTGCGCACGGGGGGCAGACCGGAATACCGGGTAATCGGTCATCTGGCGGAAGCGGCCATTGCCGACCGGGATGCGCAACTGGCCGCCACGGAACTCAACGCCGGCGTGGAGAAGCTGGCGCGCCAGTACCTTTCGCAGTATCAGTGGCCTTACCGGCGTTTTCGCGCCCAGCCGGACGGTTCCAATCCCTATGCGAAGCGCTAACCCGAATATTGCACCAGAACGCGCAAAATGTGGGTTTTTAACGTGAATTACAGCCTGTTGCGTGACGATTATGCTGGATACAGTTCGTACCTGTCATGCTATCCGGTTTTTCCCAGGATCTTTTCACCCAGCTTGCCCGAACGCCCTGCAAGTCGATGAATGACATCGGCTTTTGTCCGTTCGAACAATCTGGGCAAAAATCCCTCCGGGAAAATTCCGGATTCCGGTGCAACATGCGGGTTAACGCTGATCAGCGTCAAATCCGACAGGCTCCTGGTCAGGAAAGCTCGACAAGACGGCTTGATAGGGTTTGTTCTCCCGTGTCCAGATACAGGGTTCCCCCGGTTACGGTCATTTGCCAGCGTATGCGCCGGGGTGGCGAGGGGCTCAGGTTTTCCACCAGATCCGCTTCCAGGCAGAGAATGCGGCCATCGAAGGCCGGCAATTTCCCGCCATGCTGACTTTGCCAGCGGCGCAGCAGACCGTCGTGGGTGAGCACGGTTACTTCCGGGATATGCTTGGCCGCTTTTCGCAGCCTTTGTTCTGTCGGTGTACCCGTGTCTATCCAGTGGCGAAGTTCTCCGGTGAGGGCACGAACACTGAGGTCGGGGGCGTCTCCCTGACTTACGCCACCGCTGCGAAATTCCATTCCTTCCTCGTGCAACAGGGCAAAAGCCAGCAGGCGCAGTATCAGTCGTTCCGTGGTTTCTGAAGGGTGCCGGGGCGTGCTGATTTTCAGGTTAAGGTATCGTTCCCGGTCCGCATCCGCCAGCTGGATTTCCACATGATGGACCTGGCTGCCCTGGGCCATGTCTATTTGATCCAGTCGATCAGATGGCAGTCCAGCCGGTCGGCATCATCCTCACAGATGGTGCGCCCATTGATGCCGTTTCCGGATTGGTAGACCGAATCCGGATTTCCCGAGACCAGGGGATGCCAGTCTGGCAGGGCCTTGCCTTCGGCGAGCAGCCTGTAGGCGCAAGTGCTGGGCAGCCAGTAGGGGTCTTGCAGCTCGTCCATGGTGATGGTGACGCAATCCGGCACGCGTCTGGAGCGGTTCGGATAGTCTGAGCAGCGGCTGTTGGCGGTATCCAGGAGCCGGCAATGAACATTGGTGAAATAGATCTCCCGGGTGTCTTCGTCTTCCAGGCGGTGCAGACAGCATTTGGCACAGCGGTCACAAAGAGATTCCCACTCTTCCGTGGTCATTTCTTCCAGGGTTTTGTACTGCCAGAAGTTTGGGGCGGTTTGGGTCATGGAGGCCATTCTACAGAGATTCTACCCATTATCTACCAGCCGTTATGCACAAGCCGGTTGCAGGGAGGATAATTTGTATCGGGTTAGAGAAAACTATGAATGTTTTTTCTAAAAGATAATCATAACATATTGATAATATGTAAAATATATCAATTTGTTCAAAAACTGGTCAATTTAAGACAATTCCATGACTGATGCGGAATTTGATGTCTTTACGCATGTTACTGACAGAGTTATCCACAGCTTGTGTGGAAAACTTTTTGTGCATATTGGCGCATTTCATCAACCTGTTGTTACCTGCTGGTCAAAATCTTTCAGGACGCCCAACAGCCCGCGTACCTTGAGTGGATTTTCCTCCCGCCAGGCCATTTCCGCCATGGGCGTAATGGCGCATTCTCCAGGCAAGGGGGATTGCTGCTCGATGAGCTGGTGAAATCCCGGTATCAGCACCCATTGCAGCCACTGGTGGAATTCCATGCGATCGTGACAGAAGGGGGCTGTGCTGGCCAAGGCCTGGGGGTCCGGTGGTTGTTCTGACCACCAGCCCAGGGCGCGCATTTCTGCTTCCATGCGTTGCAGCTGTCGTGAAAGTTCCTGATAATCGGCGGACATGACGGTTTCCCATTGGGGCTGATCAGGGGAGAGATTATGACAGACCAAAGCCCGGCAGCGGAATATCAGGCTGCCTGCCACACGCCAATAGGCTGGGTGGCCGTTGCTGCTTCGCAAGATGCCGTGGTCAAGGTGAAGATCCTGGAGAGCCAGCCGCGGCTGCAAGCCGGTCGGCATGTTCTTGCGGATCAGGCTTGTGCGGTGCTGGACGCCTGGCTGGGGGGAGGGAAGTGGCCTCGCTTTGCCGCCCTGGAACCTCAGGGCACGGATTTCCAGCGTAGGGTGTGGAAGGCATTGTTACAAATTTCTCCGGGCCAGACCCGTACCTATGGCGAGCTTGCCAGGCAATTGGACAGCAGTCCGCGTGCCGTGGGAGGAGCTTGCCGCAGTAATCCGATCCCCTTGTTCATTCCCTGCCATCGGGTGGTGGCGGCCAACGGGGATGGCGGATTTGCCGGGCATACCCAAGGGCGCTGGATGGATATCAAACGCTGGCTCATTCGCCATGAACGATGAACAGGCCATTGCCCTGTTCACGGACATGCTCTGGCTGGAACGGGGCTTGTCCCGCAACACCCTGGCGTCCTACCAGTCGGATCTGCGCAAGGCGTCGAAATGGCTGGGGCAACAACATGGAACCTCTCTCGTGCAAGCCGGACAGGAACAGCTCCTGGCATGGCTGGCCAGTCTGGTGGCGGCAGGACAGAGCGCCCGTACCAGCGCCCGGCGCCTGTCCGCCTTGCGCCAGTTTTTTCAACATGCCTTGCGTGAGGGCTGGGTGGCGGTGGATCCAAGTCTGGATATACAGGCGCCGCGGCTGGGCCGCCCCTTGCCCAAAACACTGACTGAATCCGAGGTGCTGGCGCTTCTGGATGCTCCCGATACAGAGACTGCGGAAGGTTTCCGGGATCGCTGCATGCTGGAGCTCCTGTATGCGACAGGGCTGCGCGTATCCGAACTGGTCGGACTGCATCCGGATCAGGTCAGCCTTGCCCAGGGCTTGGTAAGGGTCACGGGCAAGGGGGGCAAGGAGCGCCTGGTGCCCATGGGAGATGAGGCCCAGGACTGGCTTCAGGGATTTATGCGCGGAGCGCGTCAGGAACTGCTGCGCGGGCGCGTCTGCGATGCGCTGTTTCCCACCCGGCGTGGCTCTGGCATGACCCGTCAGGCATTCTGGTATCGGGTCAGAAAGCATGCCCGAACCGCGGGCATACGCAAGCATTTGTCGCCCCACACACTCAGACATGCCTTTGCCACCCATCTGGTCAATCATGGGGCGGATCTGCGGGTGGTGCAGTTGTTGCTTGGCCACAGTGATCTTTCCACGACGCAGATCTATACCCATGTGGCAAAGGAGCGTCTGAAGCAGTTGCATGCCTTGCATCACCCTCGCGGATAACGGGCCGTTGAAAAACGCCGTTTTTCAACATCCTGACAATGGTGATCCAGGGTTTGTGTATCCGGTTCAAGCAAGATCCTCAACTTCCGGTTACAATGCGGATCCAATTCGGTTTGTTCACAGACACAAGGTGCGTTTACACATCATGTTTTATTCTCCCCTTATTCGTTCTCTCGCGGTTTGCCTGATGTTGCTGCTGACCGGCACGGCACTTGCCGCGCCAGCTGCTGCATCTGATCCGGCCATCGATCAGATCCGCAATTCCCTGGCCAAACGGCTGGGCGATATCAAGCTCGACAGTATAGAACCATCGCCGGTTCCAGGCTTGTATGAAGTGCTCATTGGCGCCCGTTTGTACTACGTATCTGCTGATGGACGCTATTTCATTCAGGGCAACATGAACGATCTGGAAACGGGGCAGGATCTTACCGAAGAAAAGGTATCCGCCGCACGCAGGAAGCTTATCGATGCGGTCGATGAAAAAGACATGATTATCTTTGGAAGCGACAACCGGAAACATACGATCAATGTGTTTACGGATGTCGATTGTGGTTATTGCCGAAAACTTCATTCCCAGATAGATCAGTACAACAAGGAAGGCATCGAAGTGCGTTATCTGGCCTTTCCCCGGGCCGGCGTCAACAGTGAATCCGGGCGGAAAATGGCTGCGGTATGGTGCGCGGATGACCGCAAGAAGGCCATAAGTGAAGCCAAACAGGGGAAAAACCCGGGCAACAAGACTTGCGACAATCCGGTAGCCGAGCAGTACGCACTGGGAAAGGTGGTCGGGGTGACCGGTACCCCCGCGCTGGTGCTGGAAAATGGCGAGCTGATTCCCGGCTACATTCCTCCCACACGGCTGAAAAAGCTGCTTGATTCCAAGGGACTGGATAAGAAATAGATCTGCCATGAGCGCTATTCTGCTGGATACCGCAAGCGCCACGGATGTGGGACTGGTGAGGAAGATCAATGAGGATTATCTGTTCGTCATGCCGGAGCAGGGTATTGTTGCCCTGGCGGACGGCATGGGGGGGCACCTGGCAGGGGAAGTAGCCGCTGAAGTGGCGGTGGAAGTGGCCGTGGAAGAACTGCGCCATGCGCAGCGTTTTTCCCAAATGGACACCATGCAGTGCCTGATGCATATTGGCGAAGCGGTGGAAAGAGCCAACCAGTCTGTATACACCCTGGCCCAGAGCAAGGAGGAACTGACCGGCATGGGAACCACCCTGGTGCTGGCCCTGTTCCAGGATGGCCACATTTATTATGCGCATGTGGGGGACTCGCGCATTTACCTTTTGCGCAACAACAAACTCATGCAATTGACCCGCGATCATTCCCTGATTCAGGAAGTGCTGGATCACGGGATCTTTCCCAACCGGGGAGAAGCCAGGGAAGCCGGTGTGGGTGAAAATGTGTTGACCCGCAGTCTGGGCTTTACCCTGGAAATCAATGTGGATGTGAACGAGGCTGTGGTCTGCAACAGTGACTTGTTTCTGTTTTGCAGCGATGGCCTGACCGGGCCGGTCAAAGAATCCACCATCCAGCAGCTCATGGCCCGGGAAGAACTTTCCCTGCAAAGCCGCGCCCGGGCGCTGGTTCAGGCGGCCAAGGATGGAGGCGGCAGGGACAATATTTCCCTGGTGCTGGCGCGTCCAGTCATGGCAGAGGCCTGACAGGCTGCTTTCAGGTATCCAGCTTCTTTAGCCCGAATATTGCACCGGAATCCGGAATTTTCCCGGAGAGATTTTTGCCCAGATTGTTCGAACGGACAAAAGCCGATGTTATTCATCGACTTGCATGGCGTTCGGGCAAGCTGGGTGAAAAGATCCCGGGAAAAACCGGATAGCATGACAGGTACGAACTGTATCCAGCATAATCGTCACGCAATAGGCTGTAATTTATGGTAAAAACCCCACATTTTGCGCGTTCTGGTGCAATATTCGGGTTAGCTCATACAACAGTTCCAGGGCTTGCTTGGGGGTGAGTTCGTCCGGGTCAATATCCTTTATTCTGTCTTCCAGCATGGAAACACAAGGAGGTTCCGGAGCCAGTTGCAGGGAAAGTTGGGGAATGTCCTGTTCCGCATGCCGCAGAGCCGCATTTTCCAGGGATTGCAGACGTTCCCGGGCGCGTCTGATCACGGTTTTGGGTACACCGGCCAGAGCCGCCACCTGGAGGCCATAACTCTGGTTGGCCGGCCCTTCCTTGACCGCATGCATGAATACGATGCGCTCTCCGTGTTCCACGGCATCCAGATGGACATTGGCCACGCCGGGAAATTCTTCGGGCAGGGTGGTCAGTTCGAAATAATGGGTGGCAAACAGAGTGCAGGCCTGGATGCGCTCCGCCAGTTCCACGGCGCAGGACCAGGCCAGGGACAGGCCATCGAAGGTGCTGGTGCCACGTCCCACCTCGTCCATGAGCACCAGGGATTCCCGGGTGGCGTTGTGCAGGATATTGGCGGTTTCCTCCATTTCCACCATGAAGGTGGAGCGTCCGCCAGCCAGATCATCCGATGCGCCAATGCGTGAGAAAATGCGATCGATGGGGCCGATTTGCGCCGAGCGGGCGGGGACGAAGCTGCCGGCGCAAGCCATGATGACGATGATGGCGCACTGGCGCATGTAGGTGGATTTGCCCCCCATGTTGGGGCCGGTGACGATGAGCATGCGCCGCTCCTCGTCGAAAGTCAGATCATTGGGCACGAAGGGTTGATCCAGGGATTGCTCCACTACGGGGTGACGGCCTTCTTCGATGGAGATTCCCGGCGTGCGGCTGAGACGCGGCCGGCTGAGATTCAGACTGTGGGCGCGCTCCGCCAGATTGATGAGCACATCCAGGGCGGCCAGGGCTTCGGCGCATTGCTGCAGGGGCGCAATCTCTTCCTGCAGCTGATCCAGCAGGTCTTCGTACAGCGCCTTTTCCCGGGCGAGGGCGCGCTCCCGTGCGGAGAGCACCTGGTCCTCGAATTTTTTCAGTTCCGGGGTGATGAAGCGTTCCGCGGATTTCAAGGTCTGGCGGCGCACATAATCATCCGGCGCCTTGTCGGAATGGGCCTTGCTGATCTCGATGTAATAGCCATGAACCCGGTTGTAGCTGACCTTTAGGGAAGCGATGCCGGTGCGTTCACGCTCGCGGTTTTCCAGATCCAGAAGAAACTGATCGGCGTTTTGCGAGAGGGCGCGCAATTCGTCCAGCTGTGCGTCCCAGCCTTCCGCCAGCACGCCGCCATCACGGATCAGCATGGGAGGATTTTCCCGGATGGCTCGTTGCAGCAGATCGACCAGATCCTGGTGGCTGCCCGCCTGTTGCGCCAGTTGCCGAATCAGATTTGCGGACAGTGACCGCAGCTGTCGCTGTAGTTCGGGAAGCACGGCCAGGGAATCGCGCAGTGTCGCCAGATCCCGGGGGCGGGCGGTTTTCAGGGCAATGCGCGCGAGAATGCGCTCGATGTCGCCCACGCCTCGCAGCAGGCCATGCAACTCCTTGAGCCGGTCCTGATCGAGGAAAGCGGCAATGGCGTCATGACGGGCCTGAATGGCCTGCTGATCCCGCAGGGGGCGGTTGATCCAGCGGCGCAGCAGGCGACTTCCCATGGCGGTGGCGGTCTGGTCCAGCAGCCCGGTCAGGGAGTGCTGCTTCAAACCGGACTGGGACTGATCCAGCTCCAGGTTGCGCCGGGTGGCGGCATCGATGACCAGAGCCTCGCTGCGGTTCTCCACTTTCAGAGCGGTGATATGGGGCAGGGCAGCCTGCTGGGTTTCACTCACATACTGGAGCAGGGCGCCGGCTGCCATGATGGCAAAAGGCATGTCCTGCACGCCGAAACCGCTCAGATCCTGAGTACCGAACTGGCGTAGCAATTGATCGCGGCTGCTGTCTAGGTCGAAATGCCAGGCGGGGCGCCGGGTGATGCCACGAATTTCCGGAGTACCGGGAGGCAGTTGCCAGTCTTCTTCCAGCAGCAGCTCCGCGGGCTTGAGGCGTTCCAGCTCGCCGGCCAGGGTTTCCCTGTCTTCTGCCTGCTGGACGCGGAAATGGCCGCTGCCCAGATCCAGCCAGGCCAGTCCGTAAGCGGAATCTCCTTCCCAAAGGGCAGCAAGAAGATTGTCATGCCGTTCTTCCAGCAGGGCTTCGTCCGTCACTGTTCCCGGTGTGATGATGCGTACTACCTTGCGTTCCACCGGACCTTTGCTGGTTGCCGGGTCGCCAATCTGTTCACAGATGGCGACCGACTCTCCCTGACGAATCAGTCGCGCCAGATAGTTCTCCGCCGCGTGGTAGGGAATACCTGCCATGGGAATGGGCTGCCCGTTGGATTTGCCACGGCTGGTGAGAGTGATGTCCAGCAGACGCGCGGCCTTTTCCGCATCGCTGTAGAACAGTTCGTAGAAATCCCCCATGCGGTAGAATACCAGCATTTCGGGGTAATCTGCCTTGATGCGCAAATACTGCTGCATCATGGGTGTATGTCTGGAGGAAGCGCTCACCGGGCGTTACTGGAAGTCGTAATATTTTTCCACGTCTTCAAGAATTTCCCAGGTGCATTTCATTCCCGCGGGGAAGGTAATCAGGTCGCCGCGCTGGAACTCCATGGGTTCACCGCCTTCCGGGGTGACGACAAAGCGTCCACGGGTGATATAGCAGGTTTCCTGTTGTGCATAGGTCCAGGGGAAAGTGGATTTTTCCTTCTTCCAGATGCCCCAGTTTTCCACGCCCATGACTTCCAGTTTCATGGGAGAGGGGTTACGCTCAAGCAATATGCCCTGATTGTTCATTGAGTACCTGTTGGTTTGACTGCCGATGCAAAGAGGTGAGTGTAATGCAAGATGCGTATCTGGAACAATTGGCGCGCAACACCGGAACAGGGCTGTTGCGCAACGGCTTGCTCCTGGCAACCGCGGAATCCTGCACCGGCGGGTGGATAGCAAAACTGATGACGGATATTCCCGGCTCCAGCCAATGGTTTGAACGGGGATTTGTCACCTACAGCAACCAGGCCAAGGAGGAGATGCTGGACGTGCGCCCGGCCACCATCGAGCTGTTTGGCGCCGTAAGTGAGCAGACCGTGCGCGAAATGGCGGCGGGCGCGCTGGGCAACAGCCGGGCCCAGGTGTCTCTGGCGGTAAGTGGAATAGCCGGGCCCGGAGGCGGCAGTGAAGACAAACCGGTGGGAACCGTATGGTTTGCCTGGGCGGATCCGTTCCGGTTGCGGGCGGAGCGCTGCTGGTTCCCGGGAAACCGGGAAGAGGTCAGGCGCCGGGCCAGCATTCACGCCTTGCGCGGGCTGGAGGATATCCTTGGCCGGAAATAGCCGCAGACTGTTCTTCGCCCTGTGGCCGGATGCTACCGTTCGTCGCGAGCTGGCCGCGTTGCAGACCTTGCTTCCTCAGACACAGGGAAATTGGGTGCATGGGGATGATCTGCACATGACCTTGCAGTTTCTGGGGTCTGTGGCTGCGAAGCAGCAACACTGCATCAGCAAGGCGGCAGATCGGACCAGTGGCGATTCCTTCGTGATGTCGATTACCCATCTGGACTACTGGGCTGGTCCGGGCATTGTCTGGGCCGGGTTGGAGGAGCTGCCGCAGGCGTTGTCTGCCCTGGTTTCCGATCTTGGGGGCCATCTGGAAAATTGTGGCCTGCGCCGGGAAAGACGCGCATATCGTCCCCATGTGACCCTGTTGCGCAAGGCGCCGCCTTCCGGGATGATTAGGCTGGAAACCCCGATAATCTGGGAGGTGGATCATTTCGTGCTGGTCGAATCCCGGCCGGGAGGACATCCGCCCTGGTATCGGGTGCTGGAGAGTTGGCCGCTGGATCAGTGATTTTTTCAGTGACTCATCTCCTGAGCCACTGCATCCGGCATACTTCTTCCCGGTTCCGGCAAAAAAGGCATCTTGAAAAATCGAGGTGGCCGAGTGGGACAGGGATGTCCCACCATTTTCGATCATCACAAGTGATTGAAAATGTGAGCAAAGAGGAAATCGTATTTTCTCTTTGCGACGAGAAAAATTCCATGGCAGGAATTTTTCGAGGTTTCCAAAAGAAAAAATACTGGAAAACCAACAGAGAACAAACTAGAATTCTGTTACCGGCTGTAATTCAACTGACATGGGTAGTGAAAAATGGATGAGAATCGTAAGAAAGCACTGGCAGCGGCGCTGAGCCAGATCGAAAAACAGTTTGGCAAGGGCTCTGTTATGCGCATGGGCGATGGAACTGCCATTGGAAATATCGAAGCCGTTTCCACGGGTTCCCTGGGGCTGGATATTGCCCTGGGGATCGGTGGCGTACCCAAGGGACGTGTCGTGGAAATCTATGGCCCCGAGTCTTCAGGCAAGACCACTCTGACGTTGCATATCGTGGCCGAGGCGCAGAAGACCGGCGGCACCTGCGCCTTCGTCGATGCCGAGCATGCCCTGGATCCGCAGTATGCGGAAAAGCTGGGTGTGGACATGGATGAGCTGCTGGTTTCCCAGCCGGATACCGGAGAGCAGGCCCTGGAGATCACCGATATGCTGGTGCGTTCCGGCGCAGTGGATGTGGTGGTGGTGGATTCCGTGGCGGCGCTGACGCCCAAGGCGGAAATCGAAGGGGATATGGGGGACTCCCATGTGGGCTTGCAGGCCCGGCTCATGTCCCAGGCCTTGCGCAAGCTCACCGCCAACATCAAGCGATCCAACTGCATTGTCATCTTCATCAACCAGATTCGCATGAAGATCGGCGTAATGTTTGGCAGCCCCGAGACCACTACCGGCGGCAACGCCCTCAAGTTCTATTCTTCCGTGCGCATGGACATCCGTCGTATCGGCGCCATCAAGAAGGGTGATGAAGTGGTGGGCAACGAGACCCGGGTAAAGGTCGTCAAGAACAAGGTGGCTCCGCCCTTCAAGCAGGTGGAATTCCAGATCCTCTACGGCGAAGGCATTTCCCGGGAAGGGGAAATCATCGATCTGGGGGTAAAGCACGGCTTTGTGGAAAAATCCGGCGCCTGGTATTCCTATAACGGCGAACGTATCGGGCAAGGCAAGGACAATGTACGCAACTTCCTCAAGGAAAACCCGGAGCTTGCCGCGGATATCGAATCGCGCATTCGTGCCGAGGTGTTTCCCAAAGCCGAGATGACGGAAGAGGCGCCGGAAGAGGAGAACAAATCCTGACCCTTGACCAATCATCTGCCGAAACTGCCGATGAGTTGCGGGAAACGCGGCATGCCGCGGTGCGCTTTCTCGCCACGCGGGAGCACAGCCGGCAGGAACTGGAAAGAAAGCTCCTGCGCCACCATCCCATGCACAAGGTGGCGCAGGTGCTGGACGAGCTGGCTGCGGAAGGTCTGCAGAGCGATCAGCGCTTTACCCGACAATATATTCATTCCCGCAGGAGCAGGGGTTATGGTCCGGTACGCATCCGGGCGGAACTTGGCGAGCGCGGGATAGCTTCACAACTGATTGCCCAGACTCTCGAAACCTACGACAACGCAGATTGGCAACAGCTCATGCAGGAAGTGGCCCGGCGCAAGTTTGGTTCCGACTTGGCGGAAGATCGCCGGGAACTGGCCCGGCGGGGCAGGTTTCTGGCTTCACGCGGATTCCCGTCCTGGATGATCAGCGATTACCTTTTCCGGGGATAAGGCCGCAGTCGCCACCGCTTGCCGGGGCAAGAGCCGTACAAGCTTCCCTTGAGGTCGTTTTCGCGGTTTTCTCCTTGATATTTCGCAGTTTGCCTGCAATTTTCAGGTGACATTTTCCTCCGGACTGCATAACATTTACCGCCTTGCAATTTCCCAATCGGAAACCGATGAAAACCAGCGCCGAAATACGACAGGCATTTCTTGATTATTTTGCCGGCAAGGGACATACCGTGGTGGAGTCCAGTTCCCTGGTGCCTGCCAACGATCCCACTCTGCTGTTTACCAATGCCGGCATGGTGCAGTTCAAGGATCTGTTCCTGGGCAAGGAAAAGCGCGACTATGTGCGTGCTGCTTCTTCCCAGCGCTGCGTGCGCGCCGGGGGCAAGCACAATGACCTGGAAAACGTGGGTTATACGGCTCGCCACCATACGTTTTTTGAAATGCTGGGCAATTTCAGTTTTGGCGACTATTTCAAGCGCGAGGCCATTCAGTTCGCCTGGGAGTTTCTTACCCAGGTCATGGGACTGCCCCCGGAAAAGCTCTGGATTACCGTGTATGAACAGGATGATGAAGCCGCGGATATCTGGCTGAAGGAAGTGGGCGTGGATGCCGCGCGTTTCAGCCGCATTGGTGACAAACCCGGTGGCAAGCCGTATGAAAGCGACAATTTCTGGTCCATGGGCGATACGGGCCCTTGTGGACCCTGTAGCGAGATTTTCTACGATCATGGAGAGGAAGTGGAAGGTGGTCCACCGGGAACGCCCGAAGAAGACGGGGATCGCTATATAGAGATCTGGAACCTGGTGTTCATGCAGTACAATCGGGATGCTGATGGTAACATGACGCCCCTGCCCAAGCCGTCTGTCGATACGGGAATGGGGCTGGAGCGTCTCGCTGCAGTCATGCAGGGGGTTCACTCCAATTATGAGATCGATCTTTTCCAGGCGCTGATTCGCGCTGCTGCGCAAGTGACTGGCGTTACCGATCTGGAAAACAAATCCCTGCGCGTGATTGCCGATCATATTCGTTCCTGCGCTTTCCTCGTCGTGGACGGAGTGACGCCATCCAACGAAGGGCGGGGCTATGTGTTGCGACGTATCATTCGCCGCGCCATTCGCCATGGTTATCAGTTGGGGCAGAAACAGCCTTTCTTTTTCCGCCTGGTAGATGCGCTGTGTGAACAGATGGGAGATGCCTATCCCGAACTGGTAAAGGCGAAGGAAAACGTGCAGCGCGTACTCAAGGTGGAAGAAGAGCGCTTCGCGGAGACAATTGAACAGGGAATGAAAATCCTGGAAGAGGCCATAGAGGATTTGCCAGACAAGCTCATTCCCGGAGAGCTGGTGTTCAAGCTCTATGACACTTACGGGTTTCCGGCGGATTTGACCGCAGACATTGCCCGCGAACGCGGGTTGCAGATCGATGAAAAAGGCTTTGACCGGGAAATGGAGGCGCAACGCGCCCGCGCCCGCGCCGCCAGTCAGTTTGGCGTGGATCAGCAGGCCGAGATTGCCCTGGATGGCAATACGGACTTTACCGGTTACGAGCGTCTGGAAGAACAGGCCACGGTAATTGGCCTGTTCCGCGACGGCGAGCCCGTGGATCGCCTGGAAACCGGCAGTAGCGGCATGGTGGTGCTGGACAAGACGCCTTTCTACGCCGAATCCGGTGGTCAGGTGGGTGACAAGGGGGAATTGCTGCTTCCTGGCGCCGAAACCCGTTTCGAAGTCGTGGATACCCGCAAGCAGGGGGGCTCGGTATTCGGTCATCTGGGCAGGGTGACTGCCGGGGAGCTGAATGTAGGTGATACGGTATTGGCCCGGGTGGATGAAAACAACCGGCGTCGTATCGCCCTCAATCATTCCGCCACCCATCTGTTGCATGCCGCCTTGCGCCAGATTCTTGGCGACCATGTGCAGCAGAAGGGTTCTTTGGTGGATGCGGAACGCTTGCGTTTCGATTTTTCCCATTTCGAGCCCATAAGCAGGGAACAACTGCGCGCCATCGAGCAGTTGGTAAACGAACAGATTCGCGACAATCATATGGTGGAAACCCGAATCATGGCCCTGGAAGATGCCAGACAGGCCGGCGCCATGGCGCTGTTCGGGGAAAAGTATGACGAACAGGTGCGGGTATTGCGTATCGGTGATTTCTCTACCGAACTGTGTGGCGGAACCCATGTGCGTGCGGCGGGTGATATCGGCCTGTTCAAGATTGTCAGCGAAAGTGGAATTGCTTCCGGGGTGAGGCGTATCGAGGCCGTGACCGGGGAACGGGCCATCGAATGGGTGGAACAGGCCGAATCCCGGTTGCAACAGATTGCTTCCCTGGTCAAGTCCGGTCTGGAAGACAGTAGCGACAAGGTTCAGGCTCTGGTGGACAAGGCGCGCAAGCAGGAAAAGGAAATCGAACGGCTCAAGGCCAGGCTGGCATCTGCAGCCGGGTCGGATCTGGCCAGTCAGGCTCTGGAAATCGGCGACACCAAAGTGTTGGCGGCCAAGCTCGAAGGCGCGGACGTTAAAACCCTGCGCGACACCCTGGATCAGCTCAAGAACAAACTTGCTCCTGCGGTGATCGTGTTGGCAGCGGCCAGTGATGGCAAGGTAAGTCTGGTTGCCGGCGTTACCAAGGATCGCACTGACAGGATCAAGGCCGGTGACCTGGTAAAGATGGTTGCGGAGCAGGTTGGCGGCAAGGGCGGAGGGCGTCCGGATATGGCCCAGGCGGGGGGCAGTAAACCTGAAGCGCTGCCCAAGGCGCTGGCATCGGTGGAAACCTGGGCGAGAGAACGGCTCTAAAGCCGGGTGAGAGACATTTGTCTTGCAGCCCGGCGTGATATCGCCGGGCTGTTTTGTTTTTTGGCGGAAGTATCATGGCATTGATTGTTCAAAAATATGGCGGTACATCGGTGGGCAGTACCGAACGCATTCAAGCCGTAGCGGAAAAAGTAAAACGCTACCATGATGAAGGTAACCAGATTGTGGTGGTTGTTTCCGCCATGTCGGGAAAAACCAATGAACTCATCGCTTTGGCGGCGGACATCACTTCCCGGCCCAGTGCCCGGGAAATGGATGTGCTTCTTTCCACGGGTGAGCAGGTAACCATCGCACTGCTCACCATGGCTCTGCACAAACTGGGAGTGGATGCGCGTTCCTATACTGGTGGCCAGGTACATATCCGCACTGACAGTTCCCACAGCAAGGCGCGCATAGTCGACATCCATGGAGACCGGGTGAAGGCCGATCTGGATGCAGGGCGTGTAGTGGTAGTGGCCGGTTTCCAGGGCACCGATGAGCATGGCAACATCACCACCCTGGGGCGCGGCGGATCGGATACCACAGCTGTGGCCATGGCAGCGGCCCTGGATGCGGATGAGTGTCAGATATTTACTGACGTGGATGGCGTGTACACCACGGATCCTCGTGTCGAGCCCAATGCGCGCAAGCTGGATCGGATTACCTTCGAGGAAATGCTGGAACTGGCCAGTTCCGGCTCCAAGGTTCTGCAGATCCGTTCGGTGGAGTTTGCGGGAAAATACAATGTACCCTTGCGGGTGCTGTCGAGTTTTGAGGAAGGTGAGGGAACCCTTATCACTCTGGAGGAAGAAGACATGGAAAAGGCAAAAATTGCAGGCATTGCATTCAGTCGGGATGAGGCCAAGCTGACCATTCGAGGGGTCCCCGATCATCCGGGGGTGGCTTACCAGATCCTGGGGCCTATTGGAGAGGCCAACATAGAAGTAGATATGATCGTGCAGAATATCGGCAAGGACGGCACGACTGATTTTACCTTTACCATCCACCGCAACGATCTAGATGAAGCAGTAGGCATCTTGCAAAAAACCGCGGACGAGATTGGCGCCAGGGAAGTCGAGTACGACGACAAGATTGTCAAAATCGCCCTGGTGGGGGTAGGCATGCGTTCTCATGCGGCCATTGCGAGCAACATGTTCAAGGCGCTGGCCAAGGAACAAATCAATATTCAGATGATATCCACTTCAGAAATCAAGGTATCTGTGGTGGTGGAAGAAAAGTATCTGGAATTGGGTGTCCGTACCTTGCATGAGGCTTTTGGACTGGATCAAGTTGAAACCTGATCAATAGCGTGGGATTTTCCGTCTCAAATTGCTCAAACAGGCTATTTCCCTTTTGCTGGAAGTAGATTGAGCTGATTCATTGGCAACGTCTTGTCAGCACATCTGGTTCAGGGCGCCCAGCAGTCCGTTTTTTCATCATAATGAACGACTGAAGATTACAGTTTCTCGAAAATGAGTATGCTGTTGTCTTGGTTAGCCCTGGATATCATCCAAGGAGTTTTTTCTTTATAAATCATGTGGATACCAATGGTCTGTCAAGGCTGAATCTGGGCTTGTCCCGTTGCCCGGCAATAATGTTTCCTTCCCCATCCACTATTGGCATCATTGATTTATTTGGTATAAACCCCATTTATAAACAACAGGGTACTTCGATTACAGGGATTCGCAACAATCCCGGATTCCCGGGTGCCGGAATGCAAATCATGAATTGTTAAAAGCGCCGTTTGTTCAGATGAGAAGGTAAAAACTGCGTTATCTCACATTAATAATATTGTAGAACTGATTTTTTTCTTGCGTATCTACTGTTAAAATTGCGAAGTTCGCTATAGTTATATTAGCGGAAGGCTTGGTTTGTTTATTTGATATGTACCCGAAATCAGGAAACAGGATGAAGGGCACAATGGAATTTGGAGAATTGCAGTTATGTTGATATTGACACGCAGGGTAGGTGAAACCCTGATGATCGGTGATGATGTCACCGTCACCGTGCTGGGCGTCAAGGGAAATCAGGTACGCATTGGCGTCAATGCGCCTCGGGATATTTCGGTGCACCGTGAAGAAATCTACGAACGCATCAAGGCGGAACAGGCTGAAGAAGGCCTTGGCGAAGTGGAGGCCGATACCGGAAACGAAGAACAGGCATAAGTGCTGGAAAAAACCTACAAGGGCGGCTAGAATAGCCGCCCTTGTAGTTGGTTGCGGGCCATATTCATCCTTTGTCCATCATCGACAGGATCGCCTGGAACCATTGGTTCATTGAATAATGCGCATGCAAGGTTAAACAGATTCGGAGAGCTGGCCGAGTGGCTGAAGGCGCACCCCTGCTAAGGGTGTATACGTTAACGCGTATCGAGGGTTCGAATCCCTCGCTCTCCGCCATATACTGCATTGCTACTGCCGGTATCCGGATTGGCATCGCGGCTTGCCGGAAGGCTGATTCGAACCCTCGATTCAAACAGGCCGGGTTCGACCGCGAAGCGCGGCAGCGCGTAGCAGAGGCGAGCGCAGGGAGCCAATCCCTCGCTCTCCGCCATATACTGCATTGCTACTGCCGGTATCCGGATTGGCAGCGTGGTTTGTCGGAAGGCTGATTCGAACCCTCGATTCAAACAAGCCGGGTTCGACCGCGAAGCGCGGCAGCGCGTAGCAGAGGCGAGCGCAAGTGTCTTAACATGGTTTTTGAGCATTGACAAACAGCGAATAAACAAGCATCATTCGCTACCACTTTTGCGCCAGTAGCTCAGCTGGATAGAGTACTCGGCTACGAACCGAGCGGTCGGAGGTTCGAATCCTTCCTGGCGCGCCATACTGAAGAAAAGCTCACCGCTGGGTGGGCTTTTTGCTTTTCAGCTACAAGGGAAATTCGAACCTCCGACTTCAAAAAGGCCGGTTCGACAAGCGCCGGCAGGCGCAATTTCCGTCTGGCGACTCTCATGGTCTGTTTTTCCACTGGTTCGCCAAGGGAAAAATGCAGGGGAAGCGGTTATACTCTTTTCCACCAGCAATTCAACAAAATGAATCAAGTACGTTTCTTTGTATCCCGTTTTTTGGCCCGGTTTGCTGTTTGGATAGTCGATGCAAGGGTGCTGACTACAGGGGGCTGAAAAACAATGTGGCGTTCTGATCCCACACAGGCATCCCGGTTTTTTTGAGATGTCATACAATGATTCGGCGTACAGCAAGGAGTGGAAATGAGTGACGACAAAACAGAGCAGATGGCGGACTGTTATCAGCAGATCATTCGCGGGGTCGGAGAAGATATCAGCCGGGAAGGATTGCTGAAAACCCCCATGCGCGCAGCCAAGGCCATGGAGTTTCTGACCCAGGGGTATGAACAAAGCCTGGATGATATCGTGAATGACGCGATTTTTCCGTCTGACAACGATGAGATGGTTATCGTCAAGGACATCGAGCTCTATTCCCTGTGCGAGCACCATATGCTTCCCTTCATCGGCAAGGCGCATGTGGCTTATCTGCCCAAGGGAAAGGTGATTGGCCTGTCCAAGATCGCGCGCATCGTGGACATGTATGCGCGTCGCCTGCAGATTCAGGAGCAGCTCACTACCCAGGTGGCATATGCCATTCAGGATGCCATTGGCGCTGCCGGTGTCGCGGTGGTCATAGAGGCGTCTCATCTGTGCATGATGATGCGTGGTGTCCAGAAGCAGAACTCTTCAACCACGACTTCCATGATGCTGGGTGCCTTCCGCAGCAATCACCGGACCCGGGATGAATTTCTTACCCTGATCAAGCTCTGATGGTAACCATACGCGTCAAGAACCTGCGTTTGCGCACCTATATCGGCTTCAATGATGAGGAAGTGAAAAAGCGCCAGGACGTAGTGATCAACATTGTCTTCAGCTACAAGGCGGATGAGGCAGCAGAAACCGATGATGTGAAGTATGCGGTCAATTACCGCACCATTACCAAGAAAGTGATTCGTTTCGTCGAGGATGGGCGTTTCATGTTGCTGGAGCGTCTGGCGGCGGATGTGCTGGAGCTGGTGATGGAAAATCCGCTCATTGTCAGGGCTGAGGTTGAAGTGGACAAACCCCATGCGTTGCGTTTTTCCGATTCCGTATCTGCTTCGGTACGGCAAGAGCGTTCGGGAAAGGCTCATGCGTGATGCCTTGCTTGCCAAGCTGTCCTTCTGGCTGATCGTGATCGGAGGCTTCGCCTTGCTTACGCCCAACCCGGCCTGGCCGGAATGGCTGGCGCGAATGATACTGTCCACAGGAATCGCTCTTGCGATTACCACTGCGATCGTCAAATACCGGGAAGTCCGGAAAAAGTCCAAATGACAGGTTGTTGAAAACCCCATCCCGGCAAATCGAGATTTTCGAAAGCCGCCGTCTCAAGCCCGCGAAAAACGTTCCTGACGTTCCAGATAATCCTGCACCACGGTATCCATGCGTGCCTTGTCCCAGGGACGCAGGCCGCTGAGCACCATGTTCTTGGAACCATGGCCGATGCTCCGTCCCTGGTCGGTGAGCGTATAGTTCAGCTGTACTTCACCGCGTTTGCCTCGGATGTTGAAGCAGGTGCCGCTAAGACGTAGTTGCGGATTTTCCATTTCCAGACTTTCCAGGTGGATTTCCATGCTTTCGTAAATGATGAGTGGCCGATCAGGGTTGATCATTACCCCGTGAGCCTCCATGAGTGGCACCAGCACCCAGGGAAAAGCATGTCCGGAAAAAGCCACATAAGCCTGTACCAGGCGGCTGATGAGTTCCTTGTCATCGGTACTGTCCCCACCGCGCTGTACCCTAAGATATTCCTTTTCGTTGTCACCCAGAATACGCAGCTGTTCGCCATCTTCTTCCGGGAAATGCAGGTCTATGCCATTGCCCACCATGCCGGAAAACTCGAAACGCATGTGCTGGCTGAGGCCATATTGATCGAGGATCAGACCGAACAGCAGATCACCGGGAACACAGAAGCGCCGGGATTCGGGATCGTGCAGGGGATTGAAGTCATTGGCGATCTTCTTGGCGAAATTACTCGCTTGTTCGGGAGAGACCCGAATCCTGTTTTGTTCAATCTTGTAGTAGTTTTCCAGTATCATATAGCCTGTCCCGTCGCCATCTGGCGCTGAATTTTATCAGGATTCCCGTTTTGTTTTCAGTATTGTTCAAGAGAAAGCCGCCACTGGACGAAGTGTCCGTGCGATGGTTGTTCGATGTTTTCGAGTGGGCTTTGCGTAATTTTCCTTCCGAGGTGTTCTTTCGCCAGAACCGTCTGGTGCTGCCGACCAACGAGTATTTTCCGGGAAAAGTCGATAGTGTTCAGGGCATGGCGGAACTGGTGTTCGAGCGTGTCGCGGAGTACGCGGGAATGGCTCATTGGCCGTGGCAGGTGGTGGAAAAATCCCACTGCAGCCTGGATGCGATTCAGAAAATTCCAGCGGGCGCCACGCAGGAATTGGTTGGCAAGGCTTCTCCTTCTTTCGGTTACAAGCATCCCTTGCCGGTCGTCTATGATCGTTTGCTGATTGGTAGCCCGGAATCCCTGATAGCGGGATTTGCCCACAGTCTTGCTCAGTATCTCGGCTATACGGCCCGGGAGGCTCCACCCGGGGGGGTGGACAACTGGCCGCAGGTCACGGAAGTGCTGGCAGATTATCTGGGCTTCGGCTTGATGTTTGCCAACAGCGCGTTCCTTTTTCCTTCGGGGGGATGCGCAAGCTGCACCACCAATATCAGGCGTGAAAGTGTCTTGTCGCAGTGGGATCACAGCTATGCCCTGGCGCTGTTTGTGATGCTCAAGGACATTCCGCCACGAAAGGTAAAACCACACCTGAAGAAATCCCTGAGAGGCTACTTTATGCGCTGTCTTTCCGATATTTCCGGAAGACCAGAACTCTCCCGGTTGCAACAGTATGCCGTGGAGTCCCGTACGGCGGGGGAAACTTTGGTACGGGCAGAAGGTTAGCGCCAACCCATGAACGAACAGAAGCTGATGGCCTGTCAGGAATGTGATGCGCTGCAGCGCATACCTCATGTCGATCCGGGTCGCAAAGCGCTTTGCAGGGAGTGCGGCAGTCTGCTCTATCGAAATCCACGCGGCGGCATGGAACGGCCTCTGGCACTGATGTCCGGCGCGTTCCTGTTTTACCTCCTGGCCAATCTGTTCCCCCTGGTTACGCTGGACATTGGCGGGGCCAGTCGGGATACCTCGTTGGCGGGCACCGGCTGGGCGCTCTACCAGCATGATATGAAATTGCTGGGTATTCTGGTGCTTGCAACTACCGTAATGGTGCCGGGAACCCTGATTGGAGGCACGCTCTATGTATTGACGGGGCTGTATTGGAAAAAACAACTGCCGGGAATGCGCAACGTACTCTTGTTGCTAAGTCATATGCACCCCTGGGAAATGGCGGATGTGTTTGTCATCAGTGTACTGGTGGCTCTGGTGAAGATGTCAGGCATGGCTGAAGTCATAGTCGATGTGGGCTTGTATGCCTTGCTTGCTGCCATCGTGCTCGGGATTGCAGCGCGAGGGGGCATGGACATGTTCCTGATGTGGGAACTGCTGGAGAGAATGCAGGGGAAGCCCCGGATAGCCGATTCGGCCATCGATGCGGGAGAAGCCGGGTGAGCCTGCCGCGTGCGCGTGAACTCGGGGTCGCCAGTTGTAGTGTCTGTCTGCAGGTGGCGCGTGTACATGATCACCAGCCCGTCTGTTGCCCGCGTTGCGGAAGCAGGATTCATGTACGATACCCCCATAGTCTGTCCAGAACCTGGGCCTTGCTTGTTGCCTCGATGATACTTTATGTGCCGGCCAATCTTTATCCGGTAATGACCAATACCTATTTGGGGGCAGACAGCAGCAGTACCATTCTTGGTGGAGTGGCGCTGTTTTTGAACGAAGGAGATTGGCTGCTGGCGGGCATTATTTTTACCGCAAGTATTCTCGTGCCTTTGGCAAAAATGATGAGTCTGTTGTATTTGCTGATCAATGTCCGCCGGACTTTTCCCTCGTACCGGGCTCATCAGCATGCCCGTCTGTACAGAATAACCGAGCTGGTGGGGAGATGGTCCATGGTAGATGTTTTTGTTATTGGTATCCTCACTGCCCTGGTGCAGATGGGGGCCATATCTTCGGTGGAGCCGGGAATAGGGGCTCAGGCTTTTGCAGCAGTGGTGGTGCTCACCATGCTGGCGGCCATCAGCTTCGATCCGCGCCTCATCTGGGACAGGGATATGTCATGAATGACAGCAAAACAACACTCGATGAATTGCCCGAGGCGCTGGTAGCAAAAAATAATCCAGGATTTTCCTTCGTCTGGGTGGTGCCTCTGGTCGCCCTGGTTATCGGTGTGGTGCTTATCTACCGGGAATATTCCAGCCTAGGCCCCGGCATTGATATCGTTTTTCGCAGCGCAGAGGGCATCAAGCCCAAACAGACGGAAATCCGCTACCGGGATGTGGCCATCGGCAAGGTCACAAACGTCGAATTCAGTGAAGACCTGACTCAGGTTGTCGTGCAAGCCCAATTAAAAAAGGGCATGGAAAGCCTGCTGTCGGAGAATACCCGGTTCTGGGTGGTTCGTCCCAGAATCGGCGTTTCAGGAGCAACAGGCATAGGCACCCTGCTCAGTGGCGTTTATATTGCCGTGGATCCCGGCAAGGGGGGGCGCTATAGCGAAGACTTCGTTGGCCTGGAAGAACCTCCAAAAATCCTGTCTGATGCCAAGGGGCGTCTGTTCCGTCTGAAGGCTGAACGCCTGGGATCCATATCCCTGGGATCGCCAGTCTATTATCGGCAGATACAGGTGGGGGAGGTCACCGGTTACCGCCTGGCGGAAGACGGAAGCTCCGTGGACATGGATGTGTTCATACACGCGCCACATGATCAATTGGTGCGCAATACTACGCGCTTCTGGAATGTGTCCGGTGTGGGAATGGAACTCTCCCCGGATGGCCTGAATGTCCGCTTTGAATCACTGCTCTCGCTGTTTTCCGGCGGGGTTGCCTTCGATACCCCCAGAAGTCTGGAGGCGGACACCATCGCAGAGGAAGGGGCGTTGTTCCATCTGTATGAGTCCAGAAAAAAGAGTGAAGAGCGTTCCGGTGGTCTGAAATTGCCCTATGTGCTCTACTTCGATGATTCGGTGCGTGGGTTGTCGGTTGGGGCGGCGGTGGAGTTTCGTGGCATTCCGGTGGGGAAAGTACTGGATATCACCCTGAGCAAGCGTCAGGATGATCAGCCGGTGCATATCGCCGTGCTCATTGCCCTGGAACCGGATCGTGTGCCGTTTTCCAAGGATGTGCACTATCCCGTGGAATCGGAGATGGACGATGAAAAGCGGCGCAAGCAGTTCCAGAAAACGCTGGACAAACTGGTAGCCCGGGGCTTGCGTGCCAGACTGATTACGGGAAACCTGCTCACCGGCCAGCTGGTTGTGGATATGGATCTGGAGCCTGCAGCGACACAGGCCGCCATTGACTATTCGGGAAAATACCCGGTGCTGCCTACGGCGCCGAATTCCCTGTCCAACATTACCAATAGCCTGGTAACCCTGTTGAGCAAGCTCAAACGCCTGCCGCTGGAAGAGATGGGTGAACATCTGCTCAAGTTCAGTGAGGGAATGGACAAACTGGTCAACAATCCGGGTGTGCAGCAAAGTGCCGAAGCCCTTGGGCAGGTGCTCGATGAACTGAACGAACTGATGGTTACCTTGAATCAAAAAGCGCCTGGCATCATGAACGATCTTGGAACATTGAGCACGGATGCCAGAAAAATGCTTGTCCAGGTGGAAAAAGTATTTCAGGTTCTGGAAAAATCAGTTTCAGACCAGGGGAGCATGGGAGGTGAACTGGCGAGAACCATGCGTGAACTGAATGCTGCCGCACGCGCGGTAAAGGGGGTAGCGGAATATCTTGAGCGTCATCCGGAATCACTGCTTCAGGGAAAATCTCAATAGGGAACCTCGAAAAATTCCTTCCATGGAATTTTTCTCATCGCAAAGAGAAAATGCGGTTTCCTCTTTGCTTACATTTTCAATCACTTGTAGTGAACGAAAATGGTGGGACATCCTTGTCCCACTTGGGCATCTCGATTTTTCGAGATGCCCAATAGAAGCCTTCCGGGATTTGTTTGGGTTGCACAAAAAAGCGGCCTGCTACAGACAGGCCGCTCTGATTTGAGATGTGTGAAAACGGTTTAACCTTCGTCGTTTTCACCTCCTGGAGCATCTTCACCTGGATCGTAGCCTTCCGGTAACTCATGGGCGATACCCTTGTGACAATCGATACAGGTATAGCCTTTATCGATAGCTTCTTCATGTCGGTCGGCGCTGCGGCTTTCCTGCTTGTCAAAATCCATGGAATCGAAATTGTGACAGTTGCGGCATTCCCTGGAATCTGTTTCTTTCATGGCTTTCCATACATGCTTTGCCAATTCCAGCTTCTTGGCCTCAAATTTTTCTACGGTGTCAACGTCTTTGGCAATAAAGTGGTGATACAACTCGTTGGAAGCCTGGATCTTGCGCACGATCTTGTGGATCCATTCCCTGGGGACATGACAGTCAGGACAAGTTGCCCGAACACCGGTACGGTTGGTGAAATGGATGGTGTCCTGCAGTTGTTCATAGGGATTGTCACGCATTTCATGGCAGGAAATACAAAATGTTTCCGTATTGGTCAGTGCGAGTGCCCAGTTGAAGCCACCCCACAGGATTATGCCCAGAATGACGCCGATGAGCAGCACGGAAAATGTCCCCTTCTTTTGACCGCTAGTCATGATTCAACCCCTGTTTTCGATATGCGTGTTTAAGTAATTGGCCTCCCGAAGGAGGCCGCAAAGATATGTATTATTTTACACCTTCAAACTCGTTCTTTACCAGAGGATTGGCATCAAGCTGCGGTGCGTGACACTGGTTGCAGAAGTAACGACGGGTTGAAACTTTTTCAAGCTTCTTGCCGTCACGAGAGAGGAAATGACTTTCGCCAACCATAGGTGCTTTTTCCTTCTTGTGATTCTTCTTGCTGTGGCATTTCAGGCAGCCATTGTTCTTCAAGGTGATTTTGTATTTCTCGATTTTATGAGGAATCAGTGGGGGCTGCTGCTTATAGTTGCGTTCAAAACCGCCTTCCTGAGAAATCACTTTCTTTTTTGTTACCTTTAGTGAGGCGCCTTCGATATCGGCCGTACCGCGTAATGAGGCAACACTTTCCTTGGCGGACGCAGTACTGCCAATAATGAGTAACAACCCGAAGGCTACAATGGTAATTTGGACAATCTTTTTCATCTTAATCTCCATCAACTCAAATTAAACTGTAGGTTTGGAATAGTCTTTGGCGGGTTGTATACCGCCTTTGGATTCAGTGGAATAACGGTTTCCAAACTGGAATACTTTCACTGCACAGACATCGATACAGCGTCCGCAGTTCGTGCATTGATTGGCGCTGATGATTGGACTTATACCCTTGGCCGCGCCTTTCAAAGCTGGTTTTATGACTTGTGGCTCGGGGCAGACATTGAAACAGTCCATGCAATCATCACAGGCTTCCCGGTTAGTCGCTGTTACTCTAATGATGGCTCGGGTGGACAGCAGGCTGTAAAAAGCTCCCACCGGACAGTAATGGCCGCACCAGCCATCTCTGGAAACCAGCAAGTCAAACAGGAACACAGCCAGCACCAGTACCCAGGCCAGGCCCATACCGAATACAATACCGCGAAACATGATGGATACCGGATTGACCAGTTCCCATACGATACCGCCGGTAATAAGCGGCAATATGAGTGTCAATGCCAGCAGCCAATAGCGGGTACTGCGGGAGGCATGAGAACTGCCCCGGATGCCGAGCTTGCGCCGTAGCCAGGAGGCCGTATCGGTAACCATGTTCACCGGACATACCCAGGAGCAGTAAACACGTCCCCCAACGAGCGCATAAAAGACCAAAACAATTGCTGCGCCCAAAAGGGCGGTTTGCTCTGGAGTCACGCCGGATACCATTGCTTGCAGCAATATATAGGGGTCTGTCAGGGGCAGGGTTTCCAGCGTCAGGCTGGAGGCCAGGTTGCCTTTGACAATCCACAGGTCAAGCCAGGGACCGGCCACAAAAGCGGCCAGTATGCCCAGTTGACTGAAGCGTCTGAGAATCAGCCACTTGTGCGCACTGAACCAGCCTTTGACTTGAGTGGCTTCTTTGCCAGCATCTTTAGGCATGTTGGCCATGGTCAGTTTTCCTCCGACTTGCGGTTAAGTGTGTCCAGTGGATTGGAGGAAAAGGGCGTATCAGGCGCCTTCTTGTCAATGATCAATCCTTCTCCCTGCAGGTCATAGCGTACCCCTTCAGGAAGGTTGTATTGATGTTTGACATCGGGCGTGACCAGCGACTTTCCGGCCTTTTCTTTCTCTTGCCAGCCAAAGCGGTAGTGATGCCCCAATTCACCTTTTGCCAGTTGCTTGGGGAACACCTTGATAGCCGCTTTTTCGAGAATGCAGGCCTTTTCACACAGACCGCAGCCGGTACATGCATCAGAATGCACCACCGGGATGAACAGGGCATGTTTTCCGGAACGCCTGTTGTGTTGCAGATCCAGGGTGATGGCTTTGTCTCGCAGCGGACAGACATTGAAACAGACCTCACAACGCAAGCCCTGGAAGGCAATGCAGTTTTCCTGATCCACCACCACAGCAAGACCCATGCGCGCTTTCTCGATGTCTTGCAACGAATGATCGAGTGCATTGGTTGGGCAGGCGGCGACGCAGGGAATGTCTTCGCACATCTCACAAGGCCCGGTACGGGCGATGAAATAGGGCGATCCCGAAGGAATGTCATCACCCAACTGACCCAGGAACAGGATATCGTAGGGACAATCCCTGACGCATAGTCCGCAACGGATGCAGGCGCCAAGAAAATCTTCCTCGGGTAACGCACCCGGCGGGCGGATGGCCATCGGTGGCAGGGCATTGGCGCGTTGAGTATAAAATCCCAGTCCTACGCCCATGAGACCCACGCTACAGGCAGTTTTGAGTGTCGTAGTCAGAAACTGACGCCGATTGACTGCTTTTGCGTTTTTGTCTGATTTTGCCATTTCAAGTTCCAGTCTGGAATGTGAGCCCACCCAAGTTGGGTGGACTATATCCCGTTCATGCCTTGGTGATTTTCACCGCGCACTTCTTGTAATCCGTTTCCTTGGAAAGCGGATCCGTGGCGTCCAGGGTCAGCTTGTTGACCAGGCGGCCAGCATCGAACCAGGGGATGAACACCAGTCCCGGTGGTGGCTGGTTACGACCGCGGGTCTCGACCTTGCAGGTAATGGTTCCCCGACGGGAAGAGATCTTGGCCATGCGCCCGTTGCGCAGCTTGAACTTCCTGGCGTCTTTTTTGTTCATGAAGACCACCGCGTCAGGTACTGCACGATACAGCTCGGGAACACGACGGGTCATGGAACCGGAATGCCAATGCTCTAGCACCCGGCCAGTACACAACCACAATGGATATTCATCATCCGGACTTTCTGCTGGTGGCTCATAAGGCGCAGTGATGATGTTGGCGCGGCCGCCGTTCTTCTTTTTGTTGCCATAGAAGAAAACATCGCCTTTCTCGCCGTCCGGATTGTTTTTGGCGACATAAGGGTCATAACCTTCGCGGAAACGCCACAGGGTTTCCTTGCCATCGACCACCGGCCAGCGCAGACCGCGCGCCTTGTGATACATGTCGTATGGCGCCAGATCATGGCCATGTCCACGACCGAAAGACGCATATTCCTCGAACAGGCCTTTTTGCACATAGAAGCCGAAATGCTCCATTTCGTCGTTGTCATAGACATTGCCGCGCTCGTCCTTGATTTCCTGTTTCGGGAACTGGTTGACCTGACCGTTTTCGTACAGAACCTCATAAACGGTCTTGTCCGCGTATTCCGGTTTCTTGGCAATCAGTTCTTCCGGCCAGACTTCAGAGATCTTGAAGCGTTTGGAGAATTCCAGAATCTGCCACATGTCGGAATGCGCTCCTTCAGGTGGATGAACCTGCTGACGCCAGAACTGGGTGCGGCGCTCGGCGTTGCCGAAGGCGCCTTCCCGCTCGCACCACATGGCAGTAGGCAAAATCAGATCAGCTGCCTGAGCCGATACCGTGGGATAGGGATCGGAAACGGTGATGAAGTTTTCCGGGTTTCTGAAGCCGGGATAGGGTTCCGTATTGGTATTGGCGGCCGCCTGCATGTTGTTGTTGCACATCTGCCAGTAGCAGTTCATGACACCATCATGCAACATGCGCATCATTTTGACCGCGTGGAAACCAGGCTTGGGATTGATGGTGCCTTCAGGCAGTTTCCAGATTTTTTCTGCGATGTCCCGGTGGGCTTTCTTCTTAACCACCAGATCGGCTGGCAGACGGTGAGCGAAGGTACCCACTTCACGGGCGGTACCGCAGGCAGATGGTTGACCAGTAAGGGAAAACGGCCCGTTGCCAGGGGCAGATATCTTGCCCATCAGCAAGTGGACATTATAACAAAGGCCATTGACCCAGACGCCGCGGGTATGCTGGTTGAAACCCATGGTCCACAAGGAAGTGATCTTTTTCTTTGGGTCGGCATACAGTTCAGCCAGACGCTTGAGTTGTTTCTTGGGCACGCCGGACAGTTTGGACGCCTTTTCCAGTGTATAAGGCTCTACCGACTTGGCGTACTCTTCAAAACTGATTTTTGAGAGCTTGCCTTTCATACGGTTCTTGGCTTTTTTCTCACGTGGATCATTGGCACGCAACCCATAGCCGATGTCCGTCGGTGTTTTGTTGAACTGGACATGCTTTTCGATAAATTCCTTGTTATAGGCCTTGGTCTGAATGATGTGGTTGGCGATGTAGTTGAGGATGGCCAGATCGGTCTGTGGGGTGAAAATCATGCCGTTGTCGGCCAGATCGAAGCAGCGATGCCGGTAGGTGGACAGTACATGGACTTCGCAACCGGGCTTGGTCAGACGGGTATCGGTGATGCGTGACCAGAGAATCGGGTGCATTTCCGCCATGTTGGAGCCCCAGAGGACGAAGGCGTCCGCTTTTTCCAGGTCATCATAACAGCCCATGGGCTCATCGATACCAAAACCACGCATGAAGGCGCCCACTGCCGAAGCCATGCAATGACGGGCATTGGGATCGAGGTTGTTGGAACGCAACCCTGCCTTGATGAATTTCGAGGCGGCATAGCCGTCCCACAGTGTCCATTGGCCGGAACCGAACATACCGACAGAGGTCGGCCCCTTCTTTTTGAGGGATTCTTTCCACTTTTCGGCCATGACATCGAAAGCTTCGTCCCAGGATACCTCCTCGAACTTGCCATTCTTGTCGAACTTGCCGTTCTTCTTGCGTAACAAGGGCTTGGTCAGCCGATCCTCGCCATACAGGATCTTGGGCAGGAAATAGCCTTTGATGCAGTTCAGACCTTTATTCACTGGTGCGTCCGGGTCACCCTGGCTGGCAACTACCCGGTCATCTTTCACGCCCAACAATACACTGCAGCCGGTACCGCAAAATCGGCAGGCGGCCTTGTCCCAGCGTATACCGGCATCTTCATCCGCCGCCAAGGCGGTTTTTGCTGCCGGCAATGTTACACCTGCAGTCGCTGCGGCTGCTGCAATGGCGTTACTCTTGATAAAATCACGTCTAGTTAAACTCACGGATTACCTCCTCGTTAAGATCATCCCCACCGTAGTGGTAAATCAAGGTTGCACTCACCACGCCTTCGAGTGAGTTGAATGTCATCATGGTGTCGCCAGCGGAGCTTTCCTCGCTGTCTTCCACTGTGACGATCAGTTTTCCTTCATCCACCCCGCCGTGGACTTCCACGCCGGGGATACTGTTGAGCAGTTTTTCCACTTCCTGCCCTCTTTCCGGGCGGGTGTGGACGATACAACTGCATAAATTCATGGTATTGCTGTTTTCCATAGGGCTAACTTGCCTCCGGAATTGCGAGAGAAATGGAATCGTTGGGGCAGACGGCGAAGCATTCGCCACAGCCGTTGCAGCGTTCGCTGTCCAGCAGCGGGGTGGCTCGTCCCCCGGTCTGCAATTGGAAACGGATGGCGTCCGTGTCGCAGGCGTCACCACAGGAGCGACACACAATGCCGTTCAGGGACAGACAGCTGGGTTCAATAGAAGCCCGTTGGCGCCAGGCCAGGGAAGGGGCGGGCGGCGCAGCGCTCAAGGCGCCGGTTTTGCAGGCCTTGAGGCAGTCAGCGCAAAAATCACAGCCGGAAGAATGGAAATCGGCTTCGGGAAACCCACCGGAACCACGGATGAGAATTCCGGCCCAGCAGGTATCGATACAGGCGTCACAGCGGCTGCACAGCCGCACAAATTCATCTTCCTGGCAGGCCCAGGGGGGACGTACGGGCAAAGACTGCGGGTGAAGTCGTCCCCGCAACAATTGTCTGCGATTCAGGTTTGTTTTTGCGTCATCCGCTTCAAACACATTTCCTGCCTGATGGCTTGGGTACAAAGCAATTACACAGGAAAAAATGGGTATTTGGATTGATTAAGGTCAAAGATTATGGGTTTATTAAAAATTCTTAAAAACCATGCAAAATGAGCTGGATTTGGGTATCTCGAAAAATCGAGATGCCCTTGCGGGACAGGGATGTCCCGCCATTTTCGATCACTTCAAGTGATTGAAAATGTGAGCAAAACGAAAATCGCATTTTCGGTTTGCGACGAGAAAAATTCCAAGGAAGGAATTTTTCGAGGTACCCATTTGTGAGGGCGGGATGCCTGGGAGCCTGTTGGATTTTCGCTTCGATCGGTCAAATCCGACAGGCTCCTGGTGGACAATGACCAATTACGCCTGGATTCAGGTCAAAGTTTGATACGGTCGAAATAACGCCCCCGGTATAGCAGCCGCTGGCTGTTTTTCTCGAATCCGGTGCGGGTATGCAGGACATTGTTGCATATCAGACCCTGGCCGGAATTCAGGGTGCCTTCCATATAATATGGATTGTCCGCATTCATGATGCTGCCCAGAAATGCCACTGCCTGACGGGTGAGTTCATCGTCGCGCCATTCGATGTTGCGTTTGCGGTGGGTGTAACGCATGTGCAGACTGCCATCGGCCTGGCGCATGAACACCGGTCCCCGGGCCCAGCCGCGCAGTTCCTGGCCATCGACGATATTGGGTGGGATGCTCATCGCTTCCGGATGCTCGAAAGCGCGAATGTAATCGGGATTTTCGTCACGCAGCATGATATAGGCGATTTCATGATCCAGCAGCTGGTTCATGCCGCCTTCGGCCGCCGGACGAACGCAATGCAGCAACAGGCCGTGAATCTGTTTGTCCAGGTCGTTGTAATAGCCGTCGGTATGCCAGGCGATGGGGCGGTTGGTGTAGGGGATGTAGCCGGTGCGAGGTTCCTCGTCGGCCTGCTCCAGGGAAGATATGGCGTCACCATCGGCGCACATGTTGTGATCCAGATGCGCCAGGCCGAAGCGTATCCCCAGTTGGCGCACGATTTCCTTGTCCGGATCGTCGCCGGTTTTTGAGGCATACACGGCCATGTTGGTTTTGCGAATGACCTTTGCGAGTTGGCGCTGCTCGCTGCTGCTCAGCTGGCGGGGGTCTTTTATCTCTACCACGATTTCTTCAAGAGAGGCAGGGTAGTCATGCAGCTTTTGTTCCCGCCATTGCTGATAGGCATCCGGGTTGTTGAGATCGAAAGGGTTGTTCATCCTACTTTGTCCAGTTGTCGGCGCCGAAAATTCACGCCCCGTTGCCTGGCCAGGTTTTCACAGGCCTGGATATCGACATCTTCCAGGCCATCGATGGCTGTGGCAGTCACTTGAGGTATGTATTTGGGCGCTTCTTGAAGAAAATCCAGCATGGCCTGCCAGGAACCGGTCAGGGCAGGCTGGCAATGCCGGGCATAGATTTCCGGGGTCTGGGCGTTCAGGGATACGGACAGGCTGTCCACCAGGCCCTGCATTTCCGGCAGCACGTTGCGTTTGTTCACCAGATTTGCCAGCCCATCGGTGTTGAGGCGCACTTTTCCTCCCCGCGCCTTGATCCAGCGGGCGACTTCCAGCAACACCTTGAGGCGCAGGGTGGGTTCGCCGAAACCGCAGAACACGATTTCCTCATAATCCGCGGGATTGCCGATGGCGGCGGTAATTTCCGCAACTTCCGGACGATGATCCAGGCTCAGGTCATACTCGTGCACCACGGGACCTTGCGCCTGGTGCTTGGGACAAAAACGGCATTTCAGGGTGCAACGGTCCGTGATGTTCAGATACAGATTGTTGCGTATCGGATAAGCGATCTGGCTCATCAGGGCTGTACCACTTCTACCTTGCCAAACAGTGACAGCTGGTCGCGGATTGCACTGGCGTCCCCGCTGATGGCGATGCTCTGCTGGCGCGAGGATAGATACTTGCGGCCCATGGCCAGAACGTCGTTTTTGCTGACGGCTTCAACACCGGGTACATAGCGCGCCAGATCCGCGGGTGTCTTGCCATCGATCCAGTATCCTGTGAGGGTCGCCGCCAGAGAGGAAGAGGTTTCGTTGGCCAGCAGAAACTTGCCCTTTAGATAGCGCTGGGCCCTGGATAGTTCTTCGTCTTCGGGCAAGGTGGTGGCGAGGCGATCCAGCTCGTAGAAGATTTCAACCAGGGTTGCGGCGGTTACCTGGTTGCGCACCGATGCGCTGATGCGGAACATGCCGCCTTTCGCCCATTCCGTTACCGAAGTGCGAGGAGAATAGGTGTAGCCCTTGTCTTCACGAATATTCTGGGTCAGACGGCTGCTGAAGGCGCCGCCAAAAATGGTATTGGCGACTTTCAGGGAAAATTCATCCGGATTGCCGGCAGCGGGCATGGGACGG
Source organism: Sedimenticola sp. (assembly GCA_026985055.1). GTDB lineage: Bacteria > Pseudomonadota > Gammaproteobacteria > Chromatiales > Chromatiaceae > Thiolapillus. The sequence goes on from JALSQZ010000122.1 coordinate 40,367, forward strand.
CCCACGTAAATCGTGGATTGTACGGAGTGGGGACGATCCACCAGAGCCAGGGAAGGCTGGGCATGCGCAGGTGCTGCGGGGATCTCCTTGGGTGTGGCGCCGGTGTTTTTCCAGTCGCCCAGGTGGTGCATGGCCAGGGTTTCCATTGTCCCTGTGGGCAGATCGCCCACCATGATCAGTATTGCGCGGTTCGGCTGAAAACGCTGTTGATAGGCCTTGATCAACTCAGGACGGCTGATGCGGCTGATGACCTCGGGTTGGGGATTGACGAAGGCATAGGGATGCTCGCCAAACAACCGATGGTGGAACACCTGATTCAAATCGTAAGAAGGTTGTGACTTGCTGGCAATGATGCTTTGCAGCTTGTTTTCGATGGCCAGTTTTACTTCATTGTCAGGGAAGCTGGCGTTGCGTGCGGTATCCGCCAGGATTTCCAGCAGCTTGTCTGCCGCGGAAGACAAACCGTCTATGCCGATGTAGGTGATGTCCTTGCCCGTGCCTACCTCGATATCCGCTCCCAGGGACTGCAGCTCCTCGGCAATCTGCCGGGCGCTTCTTGTTTTGGTGCCGGCACTGATGGTCTCTGACAGAATGTCACTCAGGCCGATACGCTCCCTCGGGTCCATGGCTGAACCTCCTTTAACCGCCAGATAGGTGGAAACCAGCGGTAATCCCTTGCGTTCGATGAGCCAGAGGGTAAGCCCGTTGGGCAGCTTTTTCTCCACCACCTGTGGCAGCACCAGTGGTTTGTCCTTACCGTAGGCAGGCAATCCTTCGATGGGGACATCCGCTTTTCCGGCCAGGGCGAGGCCGCCGCCCAGGAACAAGAACAGGGTTAGCAGTGCAGTTGACAGACGGATGGGTTTCATTGCTGCTTCTCCTGCTGGTGGGGGGCGATCTTGCGGTCGATCCAGCTGCGATTGTTTGTACTCAGGTATTTTGTGGCGACGCGTTGGATGTCTTCAGGCGTTACCTTTTCTATGAGATGCGGATACCGGTTGAGAAGATCGGCATCTCCATGCAGCAGCTGGGTGATGGCCAGGTAATCCGCTCGTTTCAGATTGCGCGCGATGCTTTTGTAATAATCCGCGATCATCTTGGTCTGCACCGCTTTCAGACGTTTGCTGGCGACGCCTTTGCGGGCGATGTCATCGATGACCTGCTGAATACTGTTTACATCTTCGGTGGCTTCATGCTTGGGTTTGTACAGGCCGAAGGCCACCATCAGACTTGGGCCGTCGAAAGTCAGGGGATCGCCCAGAGGCCAGCCCATGCCGCCGGAGATGGAAAGCATGGTCTGTTTCTCCTTGACCAGTTTCTGATGCAACAGGCTGGCATCTCCACCAAGGAGAAGTTCTCCCAGTACCGCCAGAGGGTAGTAGTCAGGGCTGTCCGGTCCAGGCATCTTCCAGCCAATGGCAAGGGCGGGGACCGAGGCGTGCTGATCCTGTTCTTCCCGAAAGCGTTCTTTTGTGTTCAGAGGTTCGGTCACATCTGCCCTGGGCGGAATCTGCGCGGCGGGAATATCTCCAAAATATTTTTTTACTGATTGATAGACCTGTTCAGGGTCCACATCGCCGGCGATGGCGAGTACCGCATTATTGGGGGCATAGTAGGTCTTGTGGAAGTGTTTTACGTCCTCGATACTCGCCTTGTCCAGGTCGACGAAGGAACCGTAGCCATCATGAGCATTTTCCCATTTGTCGAAGGCCAGTGCGGCCAGATCGGTCCAGAAGAAAAGACCATAGGGTTTGTTCTTTACATTGACCCGGATTTCCTCCTTGACCACATCCCGCTGATTGTCGAGATTTTCCTCGGAGAAATCCAGATGGCGCATGCGGTCCGCCTCCAGCCACAGCACGGGTTCCAGGGCGGACACGGGGGCGGTGGAAATATAGTTGGTGTAGTCGTAACGGGTGGAGCCGTTCAGCGAGCCACCGCCGCCCTGGATGATTTTCACAAAACTGCCCTTGGGCGCCTTGGGCGTACCTTCGAACATCATGTGTTCGAACAGATGGGCAAAGCCCGTGCGTCCCCTGGGTTCCAGGCGGAACCCTACATGATAGGCAATGGAAAGGCCGAATGTGGGGGAAGAGTGATCTTCCGACACGACCAGGGTCAGTCCATTGTCCAGCTTGAACGTTTGGATGGGCATCGAGGTGGCCGAAGCCATTTGCGTACCCAGCAGCAGTACTGCCAGATTCAGAAGAAGTCGGTTCATATTGATTCTTGGTTGTCCGGTTTGCGGGTCGTCTGTATTGCGTTGCTGGCAGGAAAGCGGGTTCGTAATCAGACGACATATATAAGAGTATGCTAATATGCACGTTTGCCAGCGTTGGAGTGGATTCTAGCACCACAAGCACCCAGGACGGAATTGGGGAGCCTGTCCTGAGATCGGCGGACGGGAAAGAGTGCTGTATAGTTTTTTTATATCAGGCGGAATTATCAATAGAAATTTACTACTTAACAATATAAGTAAAAACTGAAATACTAATGCTCAGATGACAAGTTGCTGTATGACATCTGAAACGAACACATGTTCCACTAATCGAATTTGGAGAATTATCATGAAAAAAATGATCAAAGTCGCTGCAGTAGCAGCTCTGGTTGCCGCTTCTGCTTCTGCTTCCGCCTGGTGGGGAGGCCCTTGGGGTGACCGTGGTTACGGTAATAATGTATGGGACGATGCCATGGACGGATGGGGCGACGGTTCCGGCGACTTCAGCTTTGGCATGAGCGGTTCCGCCCGTGGCAACGGCTATGGTCGTGGCTACAACCGTTACAATGGCTACAATGGTTACGGCTACGCTCCCTACGGCTATGCTCCTTATGGCTACGCTCCTTACGGCGCGCCGGCTCCCTATGGTGCTCCCGCTCCTTATGGCGCTCCCGTAGCTCCTCAGGCGCCTCAGGCTCCTGCTGCTCCTGCCAAGTAAGTTAGTGGTGGATCGGGCGTGCCCGCGGTATCGGCGCGCCCGAGTTGAGTTAGAGTTGATTCAATTTGGTGATACCGGAGAGAGTAATGAACAAGATAGTTAAAATGAGTATGGCTGCGGTTCTGGTTGCCGCTTCCGCTTCCGCCTCCGCATGGTGGGGCAACGACTGGAACGACAACAATGGTGTTGGCGATTTCCTGGGTGACATGTTTGGTGATATGGATTTCAACTTCAACATGCATGCCCGTGGCGATGGTTATGGTCGTGGTTACGGCTACAACCGCTACTATGACGGCTACGGTTATGCCCCCTATGGTTATGCGCCCTATGCTGCTCCTGTAGCGCCTGCCATGTCCGAAGAACAGCAGAAAGCGGCTGCCGAGCAGTATGCAAAGGCAGTTGAAGCCCAGCGTAAGGCTGCTGAAGCCTACGCCAAGCAACAGGCCGAGATGTACAAGCAGTACCAGCAGGCAGCTCCTCAGCAAACAATGCCTGCGCCTTTCCAGGCTCCTCAGTTTTCCGGTTTCCAGAGCCGGGAAGATGTCATGAAGGAGATGGAAGCCCGTCGCGCCCAGATGGAGAAAGACATGGAAGCGCGTCGCGCCCAGATGGAAAAGGAAATGGCCAGTATGCAACGCCCCATGCCTGCTTCTTTTCAGGCTCCCCAGTTTGAGGGATTCAAGAGCCATGAAGAGGTGATGAAGGAAATGGAAGCTCGTCGTGCCGAGATGCAGAAGCAGATGGAAGCGCGTCGCGCCAAACTGGCGTCAAAGGATTGCAGCAAGCTCTGATTTCCTGGGCACACGCCTGCAAGGAAACGCTCCCCATTTTTCGGGAGCGTTTTTTTATGTCCATGGATGGACGGTATGCCGCAAGGAGCCATGGCACTGGAAATGTTCCCGACATTTCCAGCATTTCCTCCATCCCTGGAGGTTATGGCGGTGCGGCGAACCCAAAGGATGGACGGTATGCCGCAAGGAGCCATGGCACTGGAAATGTTCCCGACATTTCCAGCATTTCCTCCATCCCTAGCCCGAATATTGCACCAGAACGCGCAAAATGTGGGGTTTTTACCATGAATTACAGCCTGTTGCGTGATGAGTATGCTGGATACAGTTTGTACCTGTCATGCTATCCGGTTTTTCCCGGGACCTTTTCACCCAGCTTGCCCGAACGCACTGCAAGTCGATGAATAACATCGACTTTTGTCCGTTCGAACAATCTGGGCAAAAATCTCTCCGGGAAAATTCCGGATTCCGGTGCAATATTCGGGCTAGAGGTTATGGCGGTGCGGCGAACCCAAAGGATGGACAGTATGCCGCAAGGAGCCAGGGGCAACATGCTGTTGAGGGGTGTTCCGGGCCGACTTGTGCTAGGATAAAAACCGTTTTCCTCACCCAGGCACCAGTATTTCAATGAAAAAGCAGAATACCGCACAGAAGATTTCGGTTGTTTTTGCCTATGTCTTCTATGCTTTTGCCCTCGTCAGTATTGGCGCCGTAGCCTATTTCTATCAGCAGCATGGCGGCAATCATCCTGCGGTAGCGGCCTGGGCGGCCGCCATCGTCTTTTTTGTCGGTGGAGGTGTTGTGCTACATGTCATGGGACGGGCGGATATCCCCGATTTCAGGATCAAATAGTTCAATGATTCTTGGCTGATTTTGATCAGCATCAAACCGGGGGCGGTGCATTTGTGGCATAAAGCGCCATGCCTGAAGCAGCGCCCCATACTTCTGTGGTTTTGTCTGATGTGGTCAATACCTTTGGCCAGGATCTGCTGCGCCGTTACGGCGAGCGGGTACACAAGCTGGCGATCAATGCCGGCTTTACCTGTCCCAATCGGGACGGCAGCAAGGGTCGGGGTGGCTGCACTTTCTGCAATAATGTGTCTTTCAGTCCCAATGCCCGTCAGGAGCCAGATATCGCGGCGCAGTTGCAGTCCGGCCGCAAGGTGCTTGCCAGGCGTACTGGCGCGAAGAAATTTCTGGCGTATTTTCAGGCTTATACGAATACCTACGCGAATGTGGACGATCTGGACAGACTGTATCGTCAGGCCTTGTCTGAGCCGGATGTGCTGGGGCTGTCTGTAGGCACCCGGCCGGATTGCGTGCCGCCGGCGGTACTGGATTTGCTCAAGTCCTATCAGGACGAAGGATACGAAATCTGGCTGGAACTGGGGTTGCAGTCGGCTTTCGATCATACCCTGGAAAAGGTCAACCGGGGACACGGCTTTGGCGAATACAGGGCGGCGTTGCGGGCGGCTCATGCGCGTGAGCTTTGCGTGTGTACCCATTTGATCGTCGGACTGCCGGGAGAGCGGCCGCAAGATTCCCTGCAGAGTCTTTTTCGCGTACTGGAACTGGGCGTGGAAGGGTTGAAGATTCACCCGCTGCATGTGGTAAAGGCCACTCGTCTGGCCAACCAGTGGCGAAGTGGAGAGTACCAGCCGCTGAAAATGACGGATTATGTGGAAACTGTGGCGGGCATGGTGGCGCATACTCCGGAGGACGTGGTCTATCATCGTCTTACCGGTACAGCCGAATCCAGAATTCTTCTTGCGCCCCACTGGTGCAGTCAGAAGTGGCGGGTGCTCAATGCCATCACCCATCATCTTGAAACCCTCGAACTGCGACAAGGCAGTCTGGCCTCCAGGTTGTCTCGCGCAGCAAATGCCGAATAGGAGTCTGGGAACTCATGCAACTTGTCTGCCCGGCAGGTAATCTGCCTTCCCTGAAAGCCGCCATCGATGAAGGGGCGGATGTCGTTTATCTGGGCTTCAAGGATGACACCAATGCGCGGAATTTTGCCGGCCTGAACTTCAATGACAGAACCTTGTATCAGGGGCTGGACTATGTGCGAAGCAAGGGGCGGGAAGTCTATGTGGCACTGAATACCTACCCGCGGCCCCAGGGCTGGAAACGCTGGCAGGCGGCAGTTGATCGCGCCGCGGATATGGCTGCGGATGCGCTGATTGCCGCTGACATGGGGGTGCTGGATTACGCCGCAAGCCGTTATCCGGATTTGCCGCTGCATCTGTCGGTGCAAGGTTCAGCAACCAATTATGAAGCCCTGAAATTCTATAGAGATCGTTTCGGTATTCGTCGTGCCGTGTTACCGCGGGTGCTGTCCATGTCCCAGGTGAAACATGTGGCAGAGAATACGGATGTAGACATCGAAGTGTTCGGTTTTGGCAGTCTGTGCGTGATGGTGGAGGGACGCTGTCTGCTGTCGTCCTATGCAGCGGGCCAGTCGCCCAATACCCACGGCTGCTGTTCCCCGGCTGGTGAAGTGCGTTACGAGGAGACTGCCACCGGTCTGGAAACCCGCCTTGGCGGCGTGCTGGTGGACAAGGTGGGCAAGGGTGAGAATGCGGGTTATCCCACGGTGTGCAAGGGGCGTTATGATGCCCTGGACAAGACCTATTACGCCATGGAAGAACCCACCAGCCTCAATACCCTGGACTTGCTGCCCGAACTGTTGGGCGCTGGTGTGAAGGCGATCAAGATCGAAGGCCGTCAGCGCAGTCCCGCCTATGTGCGTCAGGTTACCCGGGTATGGAGGCAGGCCATAGATGCCTGTCTGAATGATCCGCATAACTTCCAGCCACGCAGTGAGTGGATGCAACAGCTTGGTGCGGTGTCCGAGGGCCAGCAAACCACCCTTGGTGCTTATCACCGTACCTGGCAATGAGGTGGTGTTTGTCATGAAATTGTCCCTAGGCCCTGTTCAATACTACTGGTCCCGCGAGGATCTGCAGGAATTTTACCGGCAAGTGGCGGAAATGCCCGTGGACATCGTCTATCTGGGAGAAACCGTCTGTTCCAAACGGCGCTTGTTTCGTCATGATGACTGGCTGGAAACCGCGCGTATGCTGCGGGATGCGGGCAAGGAGGTGGTGCTGTCTACCATGGCCCTGCTGGAGGCGGAGTCCGAGCTCAAGACTATGCGCAGGATCTGCGCCAATGGTGAGTTTCCCGTGGAAGCCAATGACATGGCGGCGGTACAACTGATGTCTGCTGCCGGACTGCCGTTTACTGTCGGTCCCACAGTCAATGTCTACAACGCGGCAACACTCAAGGTTCTGGCTGAAGCCGGACTGATACGCTGGGTGCCGCCCGTGGAACTGGACAGGAAAACCCTTGCTGCCATTCTGGAGGAAGTCCCCCAGGATGTGGAAACCGAGGTCTTTGCCTGGGGACGCATGCCCCTGGCCATGTCCGCACGCTGTTATACTGCCCGCGCCTACAATCTCCCCAAGGACGACTGTCAGTACCGCTGTCTGGACCATGCGGACGGGTTGACCTTGCGCACCCGTGAGGGAGAGCCTTTTCTTGCCCTCAACGGTATCCAGACCCAGTCGGCATTGACCTGCAATTTGCTGTCGGAGGTGGGCGTCATGCGGCAATTGGGCGTGGATGTGCTGCGCATCAGTCCTCAGGCCAGACATACCGCTCACATTGTCCGGTCTTTTGCCGATGCGTTGCGGGGCAAGGATCAGCATCCGGATATGGAGCGCTTCATGCCTGTAGGGGGCTGCAATGGGTATTGGCGGGAAAAGGCGGGGATGCGCTATTCCCAAAGTTGAGCACGGTGTTCGCCGCCTGTGATCATGGCGTCAGAAATTGATGCGGAAACCCGTGCGCAGAATGTAATCGTTTTTCAGGGTTCGGCCATTCAGATTCTGCACCACAGGCAGTTGTACCGCACCCTCGATGATCCAGCGCCGGGTAATGTATTGAATACCCGGGGTCAGAAAAAGCCGGGTGCCACCGGTGTCAGGGTCTGAACTGCCATTGAGTTTGTTCTTGCGCTGGTGTATCAGGTTCATTTCCAGAACACCATAGAGAAAGCCGGGTGTTCCTGCCGACAGTTTGTGTGGATGCAGTCGATACTGAAGTGAGCCGTCCAGGCGGGCGATGTCACCGGCCTCGAAGCCATCTGCTTCGGTGTTCATCCGGTAGCTGAACTGAGCATCGAACTGGTACTGCAGGGTCTGATAGGTCAGTACCACTCCGGCAAACGGATCCCAGGAGCCGGAGCCGATTTGTACGGATGGCGCCAGCAGGCCATATCGATCTTTTTTCCTGTGAGTGCCTGTCGGCGTCTTGAGTCCAGCAAAAGGCGCAATGCGCAGGGTTTTTCCTGCGGCATCGTGCTGGTAAGCGGTGTATCTTGCAAACAGGGACAGGTCGCCAAGGCCGCTTGCCTGGCGACTGATGGCTTGTTCTTCTCTATCCAGATCCAGGTCAATATTCCGATAGGGAAAGGCAGCAAACAGTGCCCATTTCCCGCTCAACCCGTATCCCAGTGCGGTAACTACTGCGGTTTCTCTGCGGTCACGATTCAAACCTGCAGGGTCGTGTCCTGACTGCACAACGACAAACTGCTCACGCAGTACATACTCGCCCTTTCCCACGGCCAGGGCGGTGTTGAAGGTGATGGGGGCTGCGCTGATGGTGCTGCTCATCAACAGGAATGCCATGACGTGCAGAAATCCATGCCCTGCGACCAGCCCCTCTCTTCTGGCATTCATGAATCCAGCCACATGCGAATGGGCAGGGCCAGATAGGCGGCGCTGAAACCAGTTGCCCAGATCATCACGGATGTCCAATAAATGCGTTTGTTCCATTTCTGACTCTTTTCACACAAGGCAGCAAGCGCCGGATCTGCAGGGCAATGGCGTCCCGGCCGATACAACAGCCAGCCGGAAAACAGCAGCATGGTGCCGGAAAAGGCAAACACCCAGATCTTGTGCTGACTCAGTGTGATCAGAAAAGGGAAGGCACTGGTCATGGAGACTACGGCGGCCCCCAGTCCCAGGGTAACGAGCATGATGGGCAGGGCACAGCAGATCAGTGTGCCCATGGTGGTGAACAATGTCAGCCAGGTGACGCTTCTGTTCGATGCCGGGATATGTTGCATGTTCACAGTGGCCTGGACTGCATGCCCCGATAGGTGAATCCGGCATCCTTGAACAATTCGATCATTTGCGGTTCTGTGAGTTCGGTTCCTTCATCCACGTCGACCATTACTTTCCCGGCTTCCAGTTCCACGTTTACCTTTTCCACACCATCGATTTTCTTGAATTTTTTCTCAATGCTGTAGGCGCAGAAAGGACAGGCCAGTCCGTCTACCTGCATTTCATAGTGTGTGCCGGCGGCCTGGGCATTGACACTCCCGAGTACAAGGAGAGCGAGAAAGGGAATGGTATATCTGTTCATCGTTTTACACCTTGCGGTTGATTGTTCGTACTCATGTGACCGTCTGTTTTGGAAAAAGAATGCAGTTACATCGATGCAGGACAGTGGTATCGAAGTCCAGTCTAGCCCGAATATTTCACCGGAATCCGGAATTTTCCCGGAGAGATTTTTGCCCAGATTGTTCGAACGGACAAAAGTCGATGTTATTCATCGGCTTGCAGGGCGTTCGGGCAAGC
>JALSQZ010000123.1 GCA_026985055.1 Sedimenticola sp.
GGCATGATCCGCTCCTTCGCCCGGTGCTTTGAGGAGACGTTCGAGCCGGGATTTGATGGAATCGGGGATGAGGGCGCCTTGCGCATTCCTGTCATCTGGCACGGCCTTGAAGAGCGCCTCCGTGCACATGCCCACGGGGCCATTGATGACATGAGTCAGGGTGCGCCTGGATAGCCTGAGAACCTCGCCGCCTTGATGAAATACGCCGATGCCGCTCTCAGTGGCTTCTTCTCCGCCACTCAGGATGCCATCGACGACATGATCGAAAACAGCCCAGCCAAGCCCCTCGTCGAACTTGAGAATCGAGGCTAGGTTCTCTCTCAGCCAACTTCCCAATGTGTGGCGCAGCTCCACGATGGCGGATTGGGGCAGACGCGCCAGACGGTGCAGGAATACGCATCTCAATCGTGGAGAGGCATCTTGCGGCAGATGTTCGATCATGTCCGACCAGAAGGTCTGCGGATATTCCCCCTTCCGGGCGGCGGCGGAAAGCGCTGCCAGGGCCTTGCGCGGATTGGCTTTTACAAGGCCTTCAAACGGGCGCGGCTCGACGAAATCTCCAAAAGGTCGCTCTGCCTTTGCCTGTATTGCAGGGATGATCTCATTTGCCGGGAGGTGCGCGATGGATTCAGGTGAGTCATCTGTTTGCACCCAGCCTGATTGTATCACCATGCTGGGCATGACCACGGAACTGGCCCAGCCATCACGCCAGTCCTGTATGCCCCGGATCAATTCGGCCAGCTTTTCCTGATGTTGTGGCGAAAGTTGGCATCCCTTCATCTCGAGATATCGGGCGCGCCTGGCGGCGCACTCTCTGCGTCTGCGCGGAAATTCTTCTTCAGACCAATCTGGAAGCCTGTCTGGGCCAGCCAGGATGCGCTCCATGATCTGGTGGCGATGCTCCCCAGTGAATTCCTTCCACCTGTCCACCAGCAGAAACAGCAGCTCCCGGGTGATCCGGGAATCCCAGAAGGCTACCTGATCCAGTGCCAGCAGTGCTTCGGCGGCTTCTTCGGCCTTGAACAGAAGCCTTTGGTTGAAGGCATAGAGCTTGAGCTTGCGGAAGATGAATGGTTCGTCGAATGACCAGGTCAACGCATGGCCACGCGCAAGATCAGGATGCAACTGGACCAGCCGGTCGAACAGCTGGACAAACCACCTCATGACCTTGCCGGCTGGCGAGAGATGTTCTTCCCCATCCATCTCTCGTTCCGGATAGCATGTGGGAGAGAGAAAAAAGGCATCGATATCGTGCAGCAGACCGGCTGTCGTGGTCAGCTGATCCTGCAGGATGCCGAAGGCCCGAGGCAACACTTCATCAGGGATTTCCAGGTCGCCATGACGCTCAGGGAAGCTGACCTCGAACTCTCCCAGCCCCCTGAGATCGAGAGCATCCCAGGATGCGGAGGGAGGCTTTACCCGTCCCACACCCATGTCTTTGGGCCTGATGAACACATGCGGTGTCGTGAGGTGGCGAAATGCTCGCAAGGTGCTCGCTGTCCAGCCCTCCAGCTTTACGCGCTGTTCGAAATGAAACCAATCATCATCTTGCTCATCATCATCAGGAGCTTGATGGTGTTCAAGAATCAGGTTCCAGACATGCCGCGCGCGTTCGTCGAAGCCTTCTCTTTCCAATTGCCAATCGATTTGCCATAGCAGGTGCGGATGCAGGCCACGCTGTCTGATAGCCCACCATGCCAGAACGGGGCTGTGCAGAGATCTTGTGATCCAAGTAAGGAGATGGTCAAGCCGCCGCGGGAGGGGGGCATATTTCTCGAAGCGTTGTGTCAGCCGGTACAGATCGGTGGGGTTGTCATCGCCTTCACGCCACAGCAGAAGGTTGTCATTGCGGATGCCTTGCCTGTACTGCTCTTCACTTATGTCCGGCAGGTCATCATCCAGCCCGTAGGCTGCGCGTGGGTCGAAGATTTCTTCTTTTTGATCGGGATCAATCGGTTCATTTGGCTTGACTGTGCGGATCTTGTCGTCCATCACGCAGATCCATTCCGGATGCGGCGGAGGATCGGCCTTCACGAACATCCGCGCGCCCTGAACGGTGCGCAGTACATGCATCACTTGCCCGCGCTCATGGGCTGCCAGAGTTTTCGGGTTTTGCCGCGCAGAAGTGATAATGGAAGCGCGCCACTTGCGCGGGTCATCGGCCCGTTCTGCCCAAGCCTCCAGGGTGCGCCACAGCGCTTCATGCTCGGCATAGGCGATAGGCGTTACGCCACGATCACGCCATTTGGCCTCGATGTCTTCCGCGCGCCCGCGGTCAAATGCATAGAGGCGGGAGCCATCCAGCCTGCCGCCATGGTTGAGGCCCTGCAGCAAATACCTGATGGGAGGGTCTTCCGCCCGGTAACCCAGCAACACTACCGTATATCGTTCCAGCAAGTTCTTGATGAAGCGCGTTGCCCACCCTTCCGAGAGGTAGGCGCGCCCGAAGTCGGCACTGCTCAGCACATAAGGATGATGCTTCGCGCT
>JALSQZ010000124.1 GCA_026985055.1 Sedimenticola sp.
GATCTCCTTGTCTACGGCGACGAAACTGTATTCCCGCAGGATCTGGCCGTTAGGCAACCTGCTCACCGTGCCCGTGTCCCACTCGGTCAGCATCTGCAGCGGATCGAAGCCGTTGCGGACGTGGTCCACCTGGCCCACCAGGGCCATGGAAGCGAAGGCATGGTCCTGGGCGTCCGAGCGGGTCCGGCTCAGGCCGGCTAACCCGGCCAGGGCGGTGGCGCCTCCCAGAGCCGCCCGGAAGAGGGCTCGGCGGGACAGGCGGTGGTTGCCGGTTTTCTGCATGGATATGACCTCCTTGAAGGCAAAGGTTGTGTGCAGGGCCTGGATTGGCCAGGGGCTGCTGAGGCTTGCCTTTTCGATGTCGAAGAAGCGTGTTTTTAGGTTTGGCTAAAAATGTGGGCGAAAAAATTTTGCCTGGGGAGCGTCTTCCTGACCAGCCTGGTGGCAAGGAAGTCCTCGAAGGGCTGTGTCGGAACGTCTCTTGTCTTTCCACTGGGTTTTAGTTGTGGCTAATTGTCCCCAGTGTACTGGCATTCCTGCCATCTGTCAAGGGCGCGAAAAAGCCCTCCAGGAAAGACGGTGGGGCCATCCTGGAGGGCGGGACGGGGCCGTGGGGTGGCCCCGGGAGGAGCGGAGTCAATCCCGGGAGGGGCAAGGCTCGTCCCGGGTGATGGGTGGGCCAGTCCGGTTCGCCAGCAGCTCGCCGCTGAGCAGGCGGACGATGCAGTTGGAGACCGCGGACCAGCTCTGACGCCGGGCGCGGGCCAGGGCTTTTTCCCCCAGCCACTCTCGCAGCTCCGGGTTGCTCAGGACCAGATCCATCTTGGACGCCAGGCACTCTTCGTCCCCCACCGGGCAGAGGAAGCCGTTCACCCCGTCGGTCACGATGGAGGGCAACCCCCCAGTGTGGGAGGCCACCACCGGCCTGCCGCAGGCCATGGCCTCCAGGGCTACCAGGCCGAAGGACTCGGCTCGGGACGGCAGCACCACCAGGTCGGCGGCGTTGTAGTAGTCCCGCAGAGTGGCCTGGTCCTTGGCCCCCAGGAAGTGGACCGAGCCCTCCAGCTCCAGACGGGCGGCCAGCTCCATGAGCCGTCGTTGCTCTCGGCTCATCCGGGGGGAGCCGGGCTTGTCACCCCCCAGGCAGAGGAGGTGCAGGTGTTCCGGGGCCTGGCTGTGGCGTCGCAGCCGGTCGAAGGCGAAGAGCAGCACGTCGATGCCCTTGATCTGCTGAATGCGGCCCACGAAGAGGGCGATGCGCCAGCTCCGGGGCAGGCCCAGGCGATCCCGGGCCCGGATGGGGTCTGTGGGGTGGAACTGGGCCGTGTTCACCCCCGGCGGGATCACAGCGATCTTGGCAGGATCCGCCTGGTAGAGGGTGAGGAGCTCCTGTTTCTCCTGCTCCGTGGAGGCCACCAGGCCGTCCACCTCCTGGACGATGGCCTGCTCCGCGGCGATGCGCTGGGCGCTGGCCCGCTCGTCCGGGCTGGCAGTGGGGGGCAGGGCCAGGTTCTTGACCCGCCCCAGGGTGTGGAACATGTGGTAGAGGGGCCGTCCAAGCTCGCCCCGCAGACAGAGGCCGGCCAGACCCGAGAGCCAGTAGTGGCTGAAGAGGGCGTCGTAGACCGCGCCGGTGCGCTGGACGTGCTCCAGGACCTGGGCGGAGAAGCGGGGCAGGCGGCTGACCAGCTGGTCCGTGGAGAGGCCCTTGCCCGGCCCCATGTCCACGTAGATCACCCGGCTGCCCTGGCCCATGGGCAGGGCGGTGAAGGGGGGCTGGTGCACGCCCCGGGTGAAGGCGTCCACCTGGATGCCCCGCCGGTCCAGCTCCAGGATCAGCTCCCGCAGGTAGACGTTCATGCCCCCGGCGTAGCGGCTGCCCAGGGGCGCCAGGGGCGAGGTGTGGACGCTGAGCACGGCTAGCCGTTTCAGGGAGTGGTTGCGTAGATGGGTCATGGGCGGGTGTTGTCCTTGGCGCGCGGGTGTGAATGAATCCGATGTCAACAGTGTCTGAATGTGCCAGTGTCAAATGTGCCAGTGTCAAATGTTCCGGTGCCGAATATGCCAGTGTCCGAATCTGTTTGAGGCGAGACCGGCTCCAGCGGATTTGAAACTTTGCCCCGGTTAGTGTACAAAGCGAACAGGCTTCTGTCCAGAAGCCAGCTTACCCTATGATCTGACTTTTCCGCCCTCGAACCCCAGGCGGGCACTCCTCGTCATCTGTGCTGGGAGGCAAAAATGTCCTACGTCCTCTCCACCATGTGGATGCAGCACCGTTTCTCCCGCCTGCGCGCCTTCTGGGAGGCGATCCAGGCCCTGGGTTTCGCCGGCGTGGAGGTGAGCCACGTGGTCCGCCAGGAGCAAGTGACGGATCTGCGGCCCGGGGATCTGCCCATCGTCTCCGTCCACTACCCGGCCCCGGTCCAGCCATCCCCCTTCCCCCAGCCCGCGGACGCGCTCCTGACCTCCCTGGATCCAGAGGCCCGGGCCTGGGCCGTGGAGCAGGGCCGCCGCAGCCTGCGTTTCGCGGCGGAGATGGGGGCCCGAGCCGTCTGTCTGCACCTGGGCGCGGTGGAGATGCCCCCCCACCTGGAGTGGGCCCTGGAGCAGCGCTTCCTGGGCCGGCAGCGGCGCACCCCCTACTACCGGGAGCTGCGGGACGCCATCGTCGCGGAGCGGGCCCGGCGTCGGCCTCCCTTCCTGGACGCGGCCCGGCGCAGCCTGGACGAACTGGCGTCCCTGGCTGGGGAGCTGGGCCTGCGTCTGGGCATCGAGTCCCGCCGCCACTACCGAGAGATCCCCACCCTGGACGAGTTGGGGCTGCTTCTGGACGACCAGGATCCAGCGGTGGTGGGTTTCTGGTACGACATGGGCCACGTGGAGGTGCTGCACAACCTGGGCTACCACCTCCACCAGGAGTGGCTGAACCGTTTCGGGGAGCGCATCGTGGGCGTCCATATCCACGACACCCTGGGCCTGCGGGATCACCTGCTGCCCGGCCTGGGCGAGCTGAACTTCGGCCACATCGCCAACTACCTGCCCGAGGGGGCGGTCCGCACCCTGGAGCTGGACTGGTACTACACGGAAGAGGAGCTGGTGGCGGCCCTGGCCTTTGTGCAGGAGAAGATCGGGTGATTGGGCGAGGGGACGACCGGGGTGGCAGCTAGCGATTGGCGAGCAGAGATCGGCGATCAGCGATTGGAGAGCGGTGGATCGGGCCAGGGAACCTCGTCGGTTTCGCTTGTCGTTCGTGGGCAATCGCCCCGTTTCTCCGAACCTCCAGCAGTTTGACGCCCCAGTTCGTAGCCCTCTGGCCGGGCCCATGATTCGCTCACCGGGTCGTGGACCCGCCTGGTGCATCGAACGTGTTGGTCCGTTCTGCGCGGTGTGTCATCTTCCTGTCCCCTCCACTCAATCTCCTAACCGCCCAAAGGAGACGTTGTGTCCAAACAGAGGGCAGCCGAATGGAAAGCTGGCCGGGCCACCCGGCTGGTCCTGGGGGTGTCTGTGGCCGTGGGGCTCTCCATCATGGGGGACTCCCTCCTCTACGGTGTTCTGCCCCTGGCGGCCCCGGCCCTGGGCATTCCCCTGCCCCTGGTGGGCGTGCTGCTCAGCGCCAACCGGCTGGTGCGCCTCCTCTCCAACACCTGGAGCAGCCAGATCTTCGAGCGCTTCGGCCCCAGTCGTCCCTTCCTCCTTGCCACGGTGATGGGGCTGGTCACCGCCCTCCTCTATGGCATGGGCTGGGGTTTCCTGCTCTTCCTCCTGGCCCGGTTGCTCTGGGGCGTGGCCTGGTCTGGCCTGCGCCAGGGGACTTTCCAGGCCATCTGGACGGGGGATCCCAGCCAGGCCGGGCGGCTCATGGGCCTCTCCTGGGGGGTGATCCGGCTGGGCAGCGCGGTGAGCGTGGTGGTGGGCGGCTTCCTCTGGGACCGGTACGGCTTCACCCCGGCGGCGTTGGCCATCGCCGGCTTCACTGCCCTGGCCATTCCCCTCTCCCTGGCCCTGCCCTGGCCGGCGGATCCGGTCCGGGCGGCCGATGCGTCGGCTGGCTCCATCTGGCAGGGCTGGCGCAGCGCGTTGGCCCAGGCCCTTCCTCGCTGGGTCCTGCTGGCGGGCCTGACCAAGTTCGTCTTCAACTCCGTGCTGGTGGCCACGGCCTCCCTCTTCCTAGCCAGTCGCCTGGGCTCGGAAAACGGCCTGGCCCCCCTGGGCCTGGGCATTGGCGCGGTGGCTGGGCTGGTCCTGGCCCTGCGCTGGCTGGCGGATCTGGCCGTGGGGCCCCTGTTGGGCGGGGTCTCAGACCGGCTGGGGCCCAATCGCACAGCCCTGCTCCTGGTGGCGGCCCTGCTCCTGGGACTGCTGGCCGCGGTCTTCCTCTCGGGTGTGGTTTCCCTGGCCGCCCTCTCCCTGGCCCTGGTCCTGAACGCCGGACTCAACGTGGTCCTGGATGCCGTGGCCAGCCAGGTGGCCCTTGCCACGGCCCGGCCTCACCTCTACATTGGGGCCTACGCCACCGCCTCGGACGCGGGGGCCGCTCTGGGTCCTCTGCTGGCCTACTCCCTGGGCAGCGTGGAGAACATGTCCCTGCTCTACCTGCTCATCGCCGGCCTCCTGGCCGGGATCGTTGTGCAGATCGCTCGCCTGAACCGGGCAGGGTGAAGGACGTTGCGTAGATTGCAGCTGTCCAGCACGCGAGCCGGCTCCATGAAAGACGGGTAATGTGAACGCATCGGTTTGGGTTGGTTTCGTCAAAGAGGAATGGCTCCTGTTCCTTTCCTTGTTGGGCACTCTCTCCACTTCGCTCTACCTGCATCGTTTTCCTGGCTACTCTGCCTCGGATTTCGAGACCCTGTCTATTCTGTTCATTCTGTTCACTTTGACGGCAGGGCTCCAGAAGCACCAGGTCCTGACCAAGATGGCCGCGGGGATCGAACGCGGGCGGTTCATCCCGGCGAAACTGGTTCTGGCTACGTTCTTCTTCTCCAGGGTGGTCACCAACGATGTGGCGTTGCTGGCAGTGGTGCCCCTGACCCTGGCTCTGCGTGTTGACAGGAAAGAGTGGCTGGTGATCCTGGAGGCCCTTGCCGCCAATGCTGGCTCTGCCCTTTCACCTTTCGGAAATCCTCAGAATCTGTTTCTCTACTGGTTCTACCAAGTGCCGTTTTCTCAGTTCGTGAAGACGATCGCACCTTTTTCGCTCCTCTTCCTGTTGTTGACCCTTGGCGGAGCGCTCCTGGTGGACACGCGTCGTAGCCCTTCAGTCCGCGAGAGCTCTCCCGACACCGTCGATCTGTCGCCCGCGGCTTATTTCTATGTTGGAGCCTTACTGGTGCTCCTTCTGGTTATCCTGCGGCTGCTCCCTTTCGCCGTGGGATGGGGGGTTCTGCTTGGTGTTGCCATTTTGGAGAGGGGAAGATTGCGGGCTGACTACGCTTTGTTGGTGACCTTCGCGCTGTTTTTCGGCTTCACCGACAACCTTCGGGTCCTGTTGGCCGCTGTGCTAGTGCATCCCCACCATGTCTTCCTGCTTTCGTCCTTGCTCAGCCAGGTGATCAGCAACGTGCCGGCAGCCTTGCTCCTGGCCGACTTCACGCCACGGTGGCAGGCTCTGCTCTGGGGTGTCAGTGTGGGGGGATTTGGCAACCTGATCGGCTCCCTGGCCAACCTGATCACCTATCGGCTGTACGCGCAGCAAGAGAAGAAGCAGGCCCGGTTGTTCCTACTCAAATTCCACGTCACAAGCTATGTCGCTTTCTTCATCGGCTGGGCTGCTTACTTTCTAGACGTCAGGATAGCTAGCTGACCGGATTTCGGTCAAGGGAAGCCCAAAATTGACGTGACTTTGCCAGCATAGATTGGCTTTGGATAGATTAACGCGGCAACTATTGCTAGTTTTTCAAAAATCATTGACAACGTTTTCAGCGTATGCTATGATGCACTCGATGGTTAAGGAAAACTCCAACATTATCGTTCGATTGCCCCCGTTTTCCCCCGCACAGACTTGCTTTCTAACTCCCCTCAATTGTTCCGATAGAATTCAATCAACATTGGTATTTTGTTCCATAACGTCGGATGCGTGAGTCCTCGGCTCTGTCGATGATATTGGTCGACGATGCGTATTACACGCGTTTACAAATGTCGAAATGGCATCCTGCCCGATTTTGTACGAGGTTTTGTCTCTGGCCATTTCGTTGCTACAGAAAAGCTGTTCAAATTGTCCATAAGTTACGTGATCTATGATGAGGAGGTTCACGGCCCTGGCGACTTGTGCTAACTGGATGAAGGCGTGCTTTGCGGCGTGGGCGGCCGATTTGCGTTGATAGAAAAAAGCCGGCAGAAACGCATCTGTGCAAAGGGGGATCCTATGCAGTTCAGACGACTTGGATATTTGCTGACAGTACTCGTAGTCTTAGGTTTGGTGTTGGCAGCCTGTGCCCCTGCTGGTCAACCGGCAGCCGCTCCTTCTGAGGCAGAGCAACCTGAAGTAGCAGCACCAGCTGCAATAGAGGAATGGGACCTGGCCACTGCTGCTGCTCCTTATAAAGGGGTCAGCATCAATGCTGCTTTCTTACCTCGGCCTGGCTATGATGCTGCCATTGCTTTGATCCCGGAATTCGAGGAGATCACTGGGATTGACGTCAACTGGGAAACCACCCCGTACGAGAATACCCATGAGAAAGAGGTGCTGGATTTCACAGGTGGCACGGCCAACTTTGATGTGGTGCTTATTGACGTGGTCTGGATTGGCGAGTTCGCTGAATCAGGATGGATCCTTCCCCTTGAGCAGTTCTACAACGATCCTGCGCTGGCGGATCCAAACTTGAATTTGGAAGGATTTTTCCCCATTCTGCTGGAATCTTTTGGAACTTGGGGTGGGAAGGTGTATGGTCTGCCCTTTGACAACTATTCTGGGCTTCTGTTTTACAACAAATGCATGCTTGAAGAGGCTGGATTCGATGGCCCGCCGAAAACGTGGCAGGAGTTGAAAGATGTCTATGGGCCAGCTCTGACCAAAGATGACAAGTTTGCTTATGCGTTGCAATCGCGGCGAGGCGAAACTCAGTCTGCTGATTCCTTTATGCGCATGGTTTGGCCGTTCGGTGGCTCCCTTCTCACGGATGAGTTTAAACCCAACTTGTCCTCGCCGGAATCCCTGGCCGGGTTGAACTTCCGCCAAGATCTCCTGGACATTATGCCTCCGGACATCGTCGAATGGGACCATGACGAGACGGTGCAGGGGCTGGCTCAAGGGCGAGTGGCTATGATCACGGAATGGAGCGCCTTCTGGGCCGCGTTAACCAACCCCGAGTCTTCCAAGATCGCCGACTGTGTGGCTGTAGATGTGGAGCCTGCTGGGCCAGTCGGCCCACGCCCGGCCCTGGGTGGCTTCTCCTTAGGCATCAACTCTGCCAGCTCCGCTGAAAAACAGGCGGCTTCCTGGCTCTTTATCCAGTGGCTCACCGGGGAAGAGAAGGCCAAGGATTACATTCGGGCTGGCGGTGTATCCGGGCGGATGAGCGCCTATGAAGACGAGGAATTGAAGACTCAGTTCCCTTACTTCGAACCGTTGGTCATCTCCTGGGAAAACTATGGTAACCCTATCTTCCGACCTCGGTTTCCTGAATGGCCCGAGATCTCCGAGGTCATCGCTCAGTGGGGTTCGGAAATGATGTTGGGGAATGTGACGGTAGAAGAAGGCGTCCAACGGATCGAAGAGCGCATGACCGAGATCCTGGATGCTGCTGGATACTATTCTGGGAGACCGCTGTTGCAATGACAACCGACCTGAAAACGATGGCTGCTCAGGCTCTGCAGGAGGTGGGGGCGGTGCTGTCCGCCCTCACCCCCGACACTGCAGAGCGGATGTGTAACGAGATCCTCAAGGCTAATCGAATCGCCTGCTACGGTGTAGGGCGAGAGGGGCTTATGATGCGCGCTCTGTGCATGCGTCTCATGCATCTAGGGTTGGATGCTCATGTGGTGGGAGACATGACCACCCCCCCCATTGGAAAGGGAGACCTGCTGTTGGTCAGTGCCGGGCCTGGTGCTTTCTCCACTGTGCTGGCCTTGATGGGGGTTGCTAAGGAGGCAGGCGCTCGCACCATGGTTGTCACCGCCCAGCCGACGGGTTTAGCGGCTCAACAGGCCGATACGGTGATTTACTTACCTGCCCAGACCATGGCTGACGACCAGGGTGAAACTACTAGTATCTTGCCCATGGGAAGTCTCTATGAAGCGGCGCAGTTGCTTTTCTTCGATCTGGTCACATTGATATTGCGGGAGAAAACTGGGCAAAGCGCGGCAGAGATGCGTGCTCGGCACACCAATCTGGAGTAAACAGAGCGAGTTAGGGGCATGTTTCATCAACGAAATATCAGGGCCGCCATGAGAATGGCGGCCCCTGCCATTATCGCCTTGTTGGCTATAGGGGTCTACCCGCTGCTCAAAGCATTGAACATGAGCATGCGGCTTTATCAGATCACCAAACCTTACTTGGGAACACCTTTCGTCGGTTTCGAAAACTACGACAAGGTGATACGAGATCCTCTCTTCTGGCAGGCATTGGAACGGACGGCCTATTTTTTTATTTTGACGATTCCTGTTCAGCTTGTTCTGGGAATCGGCATCGCCTTGCTGCTGGATCGGGTTCGATGGCGTCGTCTGGCCGGGACAGTGCGGGTGCTACTAGTGCTTCCCATCGCAGTGACACCAACGGTTATCGGCCTAGTTGGTCGTTTGATTTTCAACCGTGATTTTGGATTTGTGAACTATCTGCTAAGCCTAATAGGACTAGGGCCCGTGGCTTGGCTTGGCGATCCAGGAACCGCGATGTTCACTATTGCTTTGACTGATATCTGGCAATGGACTCCCTTCTTCGCCTTAGTGATGCTGTCAGGACTGTCAGCCATCCCACCTGAAGTTCTAGAAGCGGCTCAGCTTGAATCTGGTCGGGGTTGGCAGATTTTTCGGTACGTGGAGTTCCCTTATCTACGTCCTGGTATTACGGCTGTGCTTATTCTCCGAACTGCAGATATACTTAAGCTCTTCGATATGGTTTTTGTGCTGACACGAGGTGGTCCAGGTGTCAGCACTGAGCTTGTAAGTCTCTACGTGCAGCGTGTTGGATTTCGAGTATTCGATATGGGAATGGCCTCAGCTCAAGCAATCCTATTATTGATCCTGAGCATTGTCCTGGCGCGCATCTATATTCGCGTCTTCTATCAGGAGTTGGAAGCATGAATACGGCAACACAGATCCCTCTCTTGTCGCACAGGCGTCGTCGTCTCTTGACCAATCTGTTCCATGTTTTCGTCTTGGTTGTGTTGGTCGTTTTCATTCTGTTGCCCATCTATTGGATGGTAACCACTTCTCTGAAAACCACTGCCGATACTTTCGCCATCCCGCCAAAATTACTCTTCCGACCAACCCTGGCCCATTACCAGGTGCTTGCCCAAGAAGGAGTTGTCCTCAAGAGCTTGGTGAATAGCCTTGTCGTGGCGACGGCTACTACCTTGCTGGCAGTTCTGTTGGGAACACCGGCAGCCTATGTGTTTGCCCGATTCGACTTTCGGGGAAAGAGCGATCTTTGGTTTTGGGTCATCTCCAATCGATTTATTACCCCTATTGTCATGGCTCTGCCGTTTTTTCTCATTGCCAGGGATTTAAAACTGCTTGACACTCGTTTAAGCTTGATTCTCATATACCTTACCTTCAATCTGCCTCTCGTGATCTGGCTGAGTATCGACCAGTTTCGCGTTATTCCCAGGGAGATAGACGAAGCAGGGTTGGTGGATGGAGCCACATTGTGGCAGACTTTCTATAAAATCAGCTTGCCTTTAGCCCTCCCAGGGGTGACTGTGGCAGCGATTCTCAGTTTTATCTTCAGTTGGAATGAATTCTTATATGCCTTCGTGCTGACCCGATCAGAGGCCCGCACTGCACCTGTGGAGGCAGCGAACTTCATGACAGCTGTCGGTACACGCTGGGGGCCTATGATGGCAACGGGGACATTAATTGTGCTGCCTGTAGTCGTCTTTGCGGCCATCGTTTCTCGTAATTTGATTCGGGGTTTGACATTGGGAGCGGTGAAATGAATGTTCAATATTTTGGCATTAATCTTAGCTTTGCTGTGAAACGTTGGCCTGAGCCCTATATGTGGGCACAGATCGTCCGAGAAACGCTGAATCTCACAATGGTTCAGTTCACCTTCGATTTATTGGATCCCTGGACACCTGAGCCCATGCGCAGTGCTCTAATCGCCCAGGTGCGGCAAGCGGCCAAAGAGTGGAATATCTATGTTCATAGCGCCTTCGTTGGCCTGGCGAACTACACTTACAATGGCTTATTACACCCAGATCCGGCAGGCCGGGCCAGCGCTATGGAATGGTGGCGCCGAGCTATCGATGTAGCGGCAGGGATAGGTGCCCAGGCAGTGGGCGGTCCGCTAGGGGGCATGAGTGTCGCTGATGCGTCTGATCCACAACTTCGAAAGAAACGCTATCAGGAGCTGCTTGTTGCCGTATCTAATCTCTCCGATGGGGCAAAGGGTGCTGGTCTGAAGGAGATCTTGGTGGAACCGACACCCTTAATCCGTGAGTTTCCCCATACAATCGCACAGGCCAAACAACTCATGGACGATCTCTCTGGCCGTACTGCTGTGCCCGTCCGTTTTGTACTGGACGTAGGCCATGCCCTTTATCAACCACTTTATGGCCCGCAAGCAGCAACTCGCCCTTGGTTGCAAGGGCTTGGTGGCGCTATCGGTATGATCCATCTCCAGAACACAGATTTTCAGAGCGATTCCCATTGGGGATGGCCGGAGAGTCGGGGACTCTTTGATGTGGCAGCCTTTGCCCGTGAGCTCTCTGAAACAGGCATGGAAGATCGGCCAGTAATCCTGGAAGTATTCTACCCGTTTGAACTTACAGATGAAGCCGTCCTATCGAATATAACAAGCTCTGTCCAACATTGCAGCAAATTGTTGAAGACATCTTGACGGTGGCCTCGGTTCTGCTTGCCATGTCTTGGCGAGGCTGGCATCCTGGTCTTGCTGGGATGAACACAATATCAAATATTGTTTTAGTCGATGTCAGGATAGCTAGCTGACCGGGTTTCGGTCAAGGGAAGCCCGTCTGGACAGCTGTGGAGCATTTCCGTCGTAGCCTCTCTTCACTACCTCTTATTTACCATCGCCTCTTCGGCATCATCCTGGTCCAACAGCCGCGCCGACAGCCGCGCAACCTCAACCCAACCCCATCGCCGCGGCCACGGCCTGGCCCAGGATCGGGGCCGTCAACAGAGCCTGGGCCAGGAGCAGCTCGTCCGGTGGCAGGGCGGCGGTCAGCTCCGCCTGGAGAGCCTGGGCCCGCCGACGAAAGGCCTGATCCAGCCCTGGATGGTGCAGAGGGAGCTGGAGCAGAGTCGCCGCATCCAGGAATCGCCCCTCCCGGGCCAGAACGGCGGCGA
>JALSQZ010000125.1 GCA_026985055.1 Sedimenticola sp.
TCAATCTGCTGCTGGGCGTTTTGACCGTGATTGTTTCTACTGGCGGGGTATACTGGAACCTGCCTGTGTAGGCAAGCAGCGCCCTGGACATCGCCGCTCTTGTGCATCCCTGGACATAAAAAAGCCCGCCGTAAAGAGGGTCGGCGGGCTAAATCTGACAACAGTCAGGAGGAGTGAGAACATTCTGGATAACATTAATTACCCACAAGGTATTGTTTCCAATGCCTTGGGAGGCAGTTTACTCTTTCCTGCGCATGCCGTATTGATCTGGCTCAATTAAATCATCATATTCTGATAAAGCAGAGGTGGTGATCATGACAAAAACATGTTCGGACTCTCAGTTCACTCCGTATTTCTCCCGGTATGCGCTGACGGCAGCCAGTTGATCGCTGTTGTCGCCCTTTTCCTCCAGGTAGGTAATCAGGTCTTCCAGTTTCACGATGCCGGCAACAGGTATGCCGTAGTCACGTTCCACTTCCTGAATGGCAGACAGTTCACCCTGCCCTTTTTCCTGACGATCCAGGGCAATCACCACGCCTGCGGCTTCGGCTCCCTGTTGCGCAATGATATCCATGGACTCGCGCACGGAAGTGCCGGCAGAGATCACGTCATCGATGATGAGTATCCGTCCTTCCAGGGGATGTCCAACGATAACGCCTCCTTCGCCGTGATCCTTGGCTTCCTTGCGGTTGAAGGCATAGGCTGTATCCCGGCCATGCTGGTCGTATAGCGCGGCTGCGGTTACCGCGGCGAGAGGGATGCCCTTGTAGGCGGGCCCGTAGAGTACGTCGAAATCAATATCGGCATCCACGATGGCCTGGGCGTAGTATTTTCCCAGGCGGGCCAGGGCTGCGCCCGTATTGAACAGGCCGGCATTGAAGAAATAGGGACTGATGCGGCCGGATTTCAGGGTAAATTCGCCAAAACGCAGTACGCCGACATCCAGGGAGAAATCGAGGAAGTCTTTTTTGTAGTCTTGCATGAGAGTCTCGGGGTTGGAAAATGATGGAGGCATGTTATCAGGAGTATAATTCGCGGTCATGCGAGTAATAACGGTAAATGTAAATGGCATTCGGGCCGCAGCCCGCAAGGGCTTCTTTCACTGGTTGCGGCGGCAGCGGGCGGACATCGTCTGCCTGCAGGAACTCAAGGCCCAGGCCGATCAGATCACCGATCGCCAGTTCTGGCCTCCCAGTTTCCATTGTTTCTACCATCCCGCGGAGCGCAAGGGTTACAGTGGGGTGGGCATCTATTGCCGGGAGGAGCCGGATGCCGTGGTGGAGGGCATAGGCTGGGACTGGTTCGATGCAGAAGGGCGTTGGATCGAGGCAAGATACCAGAACTTGAGCATCGTTTCCCTGTACATGCCATCCGGCTCCCACAGCGAGGAGCGCCAGGCCATCAAGTTCAAGGTGATGGAAAAGCTGCTGCCCTATCTCGTCGAACTGAAGGAAAGCGGGCGCGAATACATCATCTGCGGCGACTGGAATATCGCGCACAAGGCCATCGACCTGAAAAACTGGCGCTCCAACCAGAAGAACTCCGGTTTTCTGCCGGAGGAACGCGCCTGGATGGATGAGCTGTTTGGCCCGGCGGGCTTCGTGGATGCATTCCGGGTGGTGAATCAGGAACCGGATCAATATACCTGGTGGTCTAACCGTGGGCGCGCCTGGGAAAAGAACGTGGGCTGGCGCATCGACTATCAGGTGATCACTCCGGGACTGAAAGACAAGGTGCTGGGGGCTTCCATCTACAAGCGCAAACGCTTTTCCGACCATGCGCCATTGATCACGGACTATGACATCGGAACGGAATCTTGAGCGAGCAGAGGCAAAAACGCGGTTGGGGCGAGTCTTTTCTGGTCTATCGCAATCCGAAGGTGGTTTCCATGCTGTTTCTGGGCTTCTCTGCGGGGCTGCCCATACTGTTGGTATTCGGCACCTTGTCAGCCTGGCTGCGGGTGGAAGGCGTGGACAAGACCACCATCGGGTTTGTCAGCTGGGTAGCGCTGGCCTATGGGTTCAAGTTTCTCTGGTCGCCGTTGATCGATCGGGCCCCCATTCCTGTTCTTGGCAAGGCCTTGGGACAACGCCGTAGCTGGATGCTGGTGGCCCAACTTGGGGTGATCTATGGTCTGGTGAGCATGGCTTCCAGCGATCCAACGGGGCATCTGGCGGCAACGGTGCTGTTTGCTGTAATCACGGCTTTCTCCTCGGCCACCCAGGACATCAGTATCGATGCCTGGCGCATCGAAGCTATTGGAGAAGACTACCAGGGGGCCATGGCGGGAGCCTATCAGCTGGGGTACCGTCTCGGCATGATCGTGGCGGGTGGTGGCGCCTTCAGCCTGGCGCATTTCTATTCCTGGCCCATGGCGTATTTGTTCATGGCGGCTTTCATGCTGGTTGGTCCCTTGATGGTGATGCTCATCGCCGAGCCGGAACATCCGCCTCTATCCGCCGCCGATAGCAAGCAACCGGCCTTGTTGCGCCTGAAACGCTGGTTCGTGGGGGCAGTGCTGAATCCTTTTCGGGAATTTTTCCAGCGCCAGGGTTTGTTTGCGCTGGTGATTCTGGCCTTCATCATGGTGTATCGAATCAGTGACATCACCCTGGGAGTGATGGCCAATCCATTCTATATAGACATGGGGTATTCCGAGCTGGAGATCGGCCTGGTAACCAAGACTGTCGGTCCTTTCGTGACCATTGCCGGTGCGCTGGCGGGCGGTGTGCTGGTGATGCGTTATGGAAAGATGCGCATGCTTCTGCTGGGCGCTGTGCTGGTGGTGGTCACCAATCTTCTGTTTGCCTGGCTGGCGACTCAGGAGGCTGAGTTGTTGTGGCTGATCCTGGTGGTTGGAGCCGACAATCTGGCGGCGGGTATTGCCACGACTACCTTTGTTGCCTATTTGTCGGCACTGACCAACAAGGCCTACACGGCAACCCAGTATGCCCTGTTCAGTTCCATCATGTTGCTGCTGGCGAAGTTTGTCGCCGGATTCTCCGGCCTTGTGGTGGACGCCACCAGCTACCCTGTCTTCTTTGTCTATGCAGCAGCGCTGGGGATTCCGTCCATTTTGTTGATCCTGGTGCTGATAAAACAGGAGCAGCAGTGCAGGCCGGAGGAGGTGGTGGAAGCATGAATCCCGATCTGTTGGGTGCTTTTGTGGTCGGGTTATTGGGAGGAGTGCATTGCCTGGGAATGTGCGGTGGCATCATCGGTGCTCTGACCCTTGGGTTGCCGCAGCAGGATGCAGCCAGCGCCCGTTTCTGGGTTTTGCAGCTGGCCTACAACCTTGGAAGAATCCTCAGTTATATGCTGGCGGGCATGATCGCCGGTGGTCTGGGTCTGCTGCTGGCCCAGGCGGGACCGTTGCAATATACCCAGCAGATCCTCAGTGTCATCGCCGGCCTGTTCATGATCATGATGGGGCTTTATCTAGGGGGATGGTGGATGGGCCTTGCGCGGGTGGAAAAGGCCGGCTCGGCAGTCTGGAAACGCATTGAACCACTGGGCAGAAAGCTGTTGCCCGTACGCTCTCCTGTACAGGCTTTCCTGTTGGGCATGGTCTGGGGCTGGTTGCCCTGCGGACTGGTTTACAGTGTGCTGATCTGGTCCCTGTCTGCCGGAGGCCTGTTTTCCGGAGCCGTGCTCATGGGGGTGTTCGGTCTCGGCACATTGCCCAATCTGCTGCTCATGGGCGCGGCAGCCGGATGGCTGGGCGCATTGTTGCGCAAGCCTCTGGCGCGCAAGGTCGCCGGTCTGCTGGTGATTCTGTTTGGCCTGATGATGCTGCTGCAGTTACGTCCGGCTGTCTGATTGAATCAGCGGGTAAAAAACTGTTGTTTCAGTGAAGCATGCAACACCCGGGTTTCCCCATTGGGTATGGCTTCTATGCTGAAAGTGACCGACTCCTGATTTTCCACCAGAAATTCGCCAATATAGTAGACGGCACCCTGTTCCTTGATTTCCCGCACGGGAATCGTGCGCACCTGGCCACGCAGATTGTGGGAGGTGACTTTTACCTGGGCGGTAACCGGGGTGCCGGTGGTTCCCGGCACGTTTCTGATGATGCTGATGTTGATCAGCGCCCGATTGGGGCTGCGCCGGATATTGTAGCGGCTGGCCATTTCCGGGGAAAGTTCATTGCTCAAAAAGGCATTGTGATGGATGGTATAACCGCCAATCCTGGTGCTGTTTTCGGCAAGAACGAAGCCGCTGCTCAGAATCAGAGCCAACAGCGATAGAAAAATCAGTCTGGTTTTTAGCATGATGTTCTCCTCGGTGCGTTTTTGAATAGGGCATCTCGAAAAATCGGGCTCCCCCGATTAGTAAAAGTCATTTTTCCGCAATCGGTTAACAGGCTGTTGAAAAAACACCGTTTTTCAATATCCTGTCAATACAGGACCGGCGGATGACCGGAAATCTTGCCAAACCGGATTAGATGGTAGTCTGTCTCCAGTATAGAACAATCGATCCTTTTTGCCCGCGAGGTGAAACTTCAGGGGGTGTCAGGCTGTTTTCTTGATGGCGTCACCCCGTGTGCCGTCGAGCTTGGTGGTGCGTTGATCCGACAAGGGGTTTTCCAGGGTGGCAATAACCTTTTGCAGGGTGGCCAGCTGAATCTTCTGCTGGGCGGTATCCTGTTTCAGCGCCTGCAGTCGTTGACGCACGGTGGTGCGGGAGCGGCCGGTAAGTTTCAGGTCGGACAGCTGCTGGGAAAGTACCGCACGGTGTTCATGAACCTGGGCAGTCAAGGGATCCAGGGCGGTTTCCAGCCAGTCCTTTGCATCGTTATGTGCATTGCGGAAAGTCAGCTCCACGCGATGCACCACCGTCTGGAAGTATCGCTTGATGGCAAAATGCTTTTCGGTAAGTGTGGTGCGTGGGCTTTTACGGAAGATTTCTGCTTCCTGATAGATGAGGTTCAGCTCAACCTGGTGGGTGATCAGGGACAGCATGCGCGGGTCACCAAGGTTCATGCCATGCCGGGTCTGGAAGCGTCGATAGATGGTGCGAATCAGACGGCGCATTTCCTGGGACTGGTTTGCAGCGATTTCCATCTGGCTGTTGATGTCATCGAAAAGCTCGCGCATGGCTTCCTTCAGGCCAACAGTGGTCCAGGCGCCGGACATGTGTTTCTTTGCCTTGCCGATGATGTGGTGCAGGGTTTGAGGTGAGAGGGCATCCAGCAGGATCTTGCCATGCGTGGTGAAGTCCGCCCGGGATTGCTTGTAGGCATTGATGCTGGCCTGGTAGCGGGCCTTGTCCGCCTGGGCCTGCTTGAGCAGTTTGTCGATGGCGACTTCACTCTTGGTGCTCAGATCCTTGAGTTCCTGAGCCTGTTTCTTCATGCGCTTGAGGCGTGAAGCAACCAGGGTCTTGATGTTGTCCAGGGCACTGTGCACCAGTTCGGTGGATTGTTCCACGATCAGTGCCTGGCGGTTGTGCACCAGGGTTTCCGCCAGGTGTTTCTCCAGTTTGGGGATTCCGGAGCGGATTTCCAGTTCCTTGTCTTTCTTGATGCGTCCCAGGAGTCCCTTGTGCGCGGATACGGCAAAAATCTGTTTGTGTTTGACCTCGAGAATCTGTGCAACTTCCAGCCGCTGGCGCTCGATGGTCTGGTTGACTTCGGCATCACTACGCAGCTCGTCCCACAGGGTATCGGTTTTGTTCAGTACCACGATGGCGCCGAGTTTCTTGCGCGTGCCGGGCTGCTGTATGAGCTGCTGCCACATTTCCATGTCGGATTTTGTGACCCCGGTGTCCGCCCCCAGGACGAACAGGCGCGCCTGGGCGTTGGGCAATATTTCGTAGGTCAGCTCCGGCTCCGCGCTGACGGCATTGAGGCCGGGGGTGTCGAGAATACGCAAGCCCTGACTGAGCAAGGGGTGCCGGTAATTGAGATGGGCCAGGCGCCAGGCGGGTATGGATACCAGTCTTTCCAGGTCGTCGTCGGTTTCGTCCAGATTGTCCAGCCCCATCTGCACGGCCGTATCCCGGGGCACCATCTTGTTTTCCTTGATCTTGAGCAGCTTGTTGTACATGTCTTCGCTGTCGTCGATCTTCAGAGGAATATGTTCCCATTTTTCCGGTTGGGACTGGAGATCGAAAAGGCTGGTTTCTTCCAGGCGGGTTTCTATGGGTAGCAGGCGCAGATACGGTTCTTCCTGATTGTCCTGGAAGATTTCCGTGGGGCACATGGTGGTGCGACCGGCATCGGTGGGCAGCAGACGGAAAGCATGATCGCCAAAGAAAAGGGAATTGATGAGTTCCGTCTTGCCCCGGGAAAATTCGCCTACGATGGCAACCGTTACATAGTCCTGGCGCAGGGTGATGTTGGCATGCTGTATGGCTTGTTGAGCCTGGGAGGTGAACAATCCCTGTTGCTTCAGCCATCCTTCCAGCTGCTCCATGGTATGCAGCTGGCGCATTTTCCAGCGGGCAAATCCCTGCAACTGGTCTTGAAGTTCTCCATTCCCCATGATGTATTCTTGATCCCCCATAAGCCGATCCTTGAAAATATACTCCTCTGTGTGGGGCTTTATCAACAGCTAATCCAACAGGCCGTTGAAAAACGGCATTTTCCGGTACCGGGTTGAAAAAGTCCAGGGAAGGGCTTTTTCAACACCTTAACTAAGAAAGCAGTATATCAGGAAGGGCGGAGAGTCCTTTGATGCGGACGCGTTTGTTTCGGCTGGTATGGCCGGTTTCCACCTGGATGCTGGACTTGGGCACACCCAGCAATCTGGAAAGATAACGGATCAGTTGTTCATTTGCCTTGCCGTCCACAGGGGCGGCCTTGATGCGCAGTTTGCGCTGATCTTCCATCACTTGCGCAAAACCTTCCTTGCTTGATCGGGGTTGCACCCTGATGAACAGCAACAGGTCGTCGCCGTCTTTTCGATACCAGTTGCCACTCATCAGACCAGGGCGGCGACCAGTTGTTGCAGGGGAGGGATGAGCAGCATTTTCAGCAGAATCAGGCCAATGATGGCGGCCATGGGAGACAGATCCAGACCACCGAAGACCGGAATGATCTGCTGTATCGGGCGCAATACCGGAGCCGTGAAGCTGTGCAGCAGGGAGGCAGCCGGATTGTATGTGCCCGGGTTCACCCAGCTGAGTATGGCCTGGATGATGATGGCGTAAAGGAAGATGTTGATACACAGTTCCACCAGTCCGGGAATGGCGCCCAGGATTGCCAGCAGGGGCTGAAATCCGGCGCCGGCCAGGGCGGTTACCAACAACAGTTCCACGGCCTTGAGTATCCAGGCGAGAACCAGGGCGGACAGATCCATGCCGCCCACACCCGGTATCACCCGGCGCATGGGTACCAGTACTGGCGATGTGATCCTGACAATGAACTGGGACAGGGGGTTATAGAAATCCGAGCGGGTCAGCTGCAGAAAGAAGCGCAGCAACACCACCAGGATGTAGGCCTCGAACAGAACCTGTACCAGAAATATCAGAGGGTTGGTCAGATAGCCGCCGCCCATTATTCGTTTCCTCCCATGGATTCGGACAGTTCGATGGAACGATCCCGGGCGGCGCGCAGCGCCTTGTCCACCAGTTGTGTCAGTCCACCCGTGGCAAAGACTTCCAGCGCTTTTTCCGTGGTTCCACCGGGAGAGGTTACGCTGTTGCGCAGATTTTCCAGGCCGGACGGGCTTTCCATGGCCATGCGCGCCGCGCCCAGTGCGGTCTGCAAGACCAGCAGGTGGGCTGTTTTGTCTGGCAGCCCCAATGAGCGGGCGCTGTTTTCCATGGCCTCCATGAACAGGAAGAAATAGGCGGGGCCACTCCCGGATACGGCAGTAAGCGCATCCATCTGATTTTCATCGTCCAGCCATACGGC
Organism: Sedimenticola sp.; assembly: GCA_026985055.1. GTDB lineage: Bacteria > Pseudomonadota > Gammaproteobacteria > Chromatiales > Chromatiaceae > Thiolapillus. Next base: position 7,859 of record JALSQZ010000125.1, read on the forward strand.
GATCCCCGTGGCGCGCATGATGTGTTCAGCGAGTTCCCGCAAGCCCTGGTCGATATCAGGCGGAGCAAAAAGGCCGCTGGCGCCGGCACCGAGCATGGCGGGGGTATTGGGCATGATCCGGATGACCGGTACGCCAGTCCCCAGCCAGGACTGCAGGCTGGCATGCCGAATGCCAGCCGCAATGGAAAGGCACAGGGGGCGGTTCTGCTCCAGTGTCGGTGCCAGATCGAGTGCAACGGCCTTGAGTGCCTGGGGTTTGACGGCCAGTATGAGGATGTCTGCCTGACGGGCGGCTTCCCGGTTGTCATCCAGTGTGCGGATGCCAAAACGGGCGGCCAGTTGCTCCCGGCGTGCTTCATCCGGTTCCGCCACCAGGATATGGCCGGGATCGGCGCCGTCTTCCAGCAGCCCGTTGATCATGGCGCTGGCCATGTTGCCACCGCCAATGAATACCAGAGTCTTCGTCTTCATTTGTTTTTTCTCGGTCCGAATATCGCTGTGCCTATGCGCACCATTGTAGCGCCTTCGCAGATCGCTGCCTGCATATCTCCCGACATGCCCATGGACAAGGTGTCCAGCCTGTGCCCTCGGTCGTTCATCTGTTGCAGAAGCCGCCGAAGCTGGCCAAATACCTGACGCTGAAGCTTTTCGTCGGCGCTGGCGGGAGGCATGGTCATGAGTCCGCGAAGTTCAAGGTGGGGCAGATCCTGCAGTTTTTCAAGCAGGTCGGGCAGTTCATCGGCGCCAATGCCTCCCTTGCTCCGTTCCCCGGTCAGGTTCAGCTGGATACAAATATTCAGCGCGGGCAGATCCGCCGGGCGCTGCTCGTTCAGGCGTCTGGCGTGCTTGAAGTCGTGCAGGGCATGCACCCAGGAAAAGTGTCCCGCAATGTCCCGGGTCTTGTTCGATTGAATGCGTCCGATGAAATGCCATTCCAGCCCCAGGTGCTGCAGCGCATGGATCTTGGGCAGGGCATCCTGTAGATAGTTTTCGCCAAAAGCCTGCTGCCCGCCAGCCACGGCGGCAAGGATGTCCTCTACCGGACTGGTCTTGCTTACCGCCAGCAGCTGTATCCGGGAGGGATCCCTGTCACAAGAACGGGCAATGCTGCTTATCTGTCCGCGCAGCTGTGATAATCTTTCTTCGATAGTCGCCATGATGCAATCCGGGCCAGGTGAGATCGATGAAAATACCTTATCGGATTTTGCCAGCCTGTACTATCATAACCGGACAAAAGGGCGTCTCGAAAAATCGAGAAGCCCGAGTGGGACAGGGATGTCCCACCATTTTCAATCACCACGAGTGATTGAAAATGTGAGCAAAGAGAAAATCGCATTTTCTCTTTGCGACGAGAAAAATTCCAAGGATGGAATTTTTCGAGGTTCCCATAAAGATGGATCATCGTGACGGCTGTGATACAGCTCACTGTGGTCAGTGATTACAAGGGGGGCGAAGTTCGCGGATCTGCGGCTCATGCAGCCGGCCGGCTTCTTCCCGGGGTATTGAGAGGGAAACATGGATATTACAGAGCTTCTTGCCTTCAGCGTAAAACACAACGCTTCGGATCTGCACCTGTCCGCAGGACTGCCACCCATGATCCGTGTCGATGGCGATATCCGGCGCATCAATGTGCCGGCGCTGGATCACAAGACCGTGCACTCGCTGGTGTACGACATCATGAATGACAAGCAGCGCCGGGACTACGAAGAATTCATGGAAGTGGATTTTTCCTTCGAGATTCCGGGGCTGGCGCGTTTCAGGGTGAATGCCTTCAATCAGGATCGCGGCGCGGCGGCGGTGTTCCGGACCATTCCTTCCAAGGTGCTGACGCTGGATGATCTGGGTTGTCCCGCCACCTTCAAAACCATATGTGAGGCGCCCCGGGGTATCGTGCTCGTAACCGGCCCCACGGGTTCGGGAAAATCAACCACCCTGGCTGCAATGATCGACTATATCAACGACAATGAATACGGCCATGTGCTCACCATAGAAGATCCCATCGAATTCGTACACCAGAGCAAGAAGTGTCTGATCAACCAGCGGGAAGTGCATCGTGACACCCTGGGCTTTTCCGAAGCCTTGCGTTCCGCCCTGCGGGAAGACCCGGACATCATTCTGGTAGGCGAATTGCGTGATCTGGAAACCATTCGTCTTGCCCTGACCGCTGCCGAAACCGGCCATCTGGTTTTCGGTACCCTGCACACCAGTTCTGCGGCCAAGACCATCGACCGTGTCGTGGATGTATTCCCTGCCGGTGAGAAATCCATGGTGCGCTCCATGCTCTCTGAATCCCTGCGTGCGGTCATTGCCCAGACCCTGCTGAAGAAGGTGGGCGGCGGACGCACCGCGGCCTGGGAAATCATGATTGGCACGCCGGCAATCCGCAACCTGATCCGCGAGGACAAGGTGGCGCAGATGTATTCCGCAATCCAGACCGGCCAGGCAGTGGGCATGCAGACCCTGGATCAGCACCTCAAGGAACTGTTGCAGCGAGGCCTGATCACGCGTCAGGACGCTCGCGCCCGGGCTCAGAACAAGGAAGCCTTTACCTGATCATGATTTGCATGACAGACGAATTACACCGAGGTTAGTACATGGATTTCAATGATATTCTCCGCCTGATGGCGGACAAGAAAGCGTCCGACCTGTTCATTACCGTGGGCCGCCCACCCTGTATCAAGGTGGATGGCCACATCAAGCCTGTGGCCAAGACAGCGCTGACGGCAGATCAGAGCCGCGAACTTGCCTATGGGCTGATGTCGCCGGAGCAAAGGGAAGAATTTCGTCACACCAAGGAGTGCAACTTTGGGGTCAGCGCACCAGGCATTGGCCGCTTCCGGGTCAGCGCCTTCGTGCAGCGGGATGCGGTGGCCATGGTGTTGCGCCGCATCGAAACCAGTATTCCCAGTTTCGAGGATCTCAAGCTGCCGCCCATCATCAAGCAACTGGCCATGGTCAAGCGTGGCCTGATCGTATTCGTCGGTGCCACCGGAACAGGTAAGTCGACCTCGCTGGCCGCCATGCTCGGATATCGCAACCGCAAGAGCGACGGACATATCATCTGTATCGAAGACCCCATAGAATTTCTGCATCAGCATGAGGGCTGTATCGTCGCCCAGCGCGAAGTGGGGATCGATACGGAATCCTACGAAGTGGCGCTCAAGAATACCCTGCGTCAGGCGCCGGATGTGATCCTCATCGGTGAGATCCGTACCAGGGAAGTCATGGAGCACGCCCTGACCTTTGCCGAGACCGGCCATCTGGTGCTCACCACCCTGCACGCCAACAACGCCAACCAGGCGCTGGAGCGCATCCTTCACTTCTTCCCCGAGGAACGCAAGGAACAGGCGCTGATGGATCTGTCCCTGAACCTCAAGGGAATCCTGGCCCAGCAACTCATTCCCCGGGCGGACGGGGTGGGGCGGCGGGCAGCCATAGAAGTACTGCTGAATACCCCCCTGGCTTCCGACCTGATCCTCAAGGGCAAGATCCACGAGCTCAAGGAGCTGATGAAGCGCTCCCGTGAACACGGCATGATTACCTTCGACCAGGCCTTGTATGAACTTTATCTGGAAGGGGAGATCAGCGAAGCGGATGCCCTCAAGCATGCGGATTCGGCCAACGAAGTGCGCCTGATGATCAAGCTCGGAGACAATACGCCAGGCTCCCGGGCCAGGGATCTGGATGCGGCGATGCTGGTGGACGATTACTGATTCCTTAACAGGATGTTGAAAAAGTCCTTCCCTGGACTTTTTCAACCCCGGAACCGGAAAATGCGATTTCCCGGTTCCTTCATTTTCAATGGCTTACAGCTATTGAAAATGGCGGTATATCCTTATACCGCACACAGGATGTCGAAAAACTGCGTTTTTCAACACCCTGTTAACCCGCATATTTCACCAGAACGCGCAAAATGCGGGTTAACCCCCGGCTTTCGGTGGAAAGCCGGGGTTGTCAGAACACCTGGTAACCGTCGAACACTGGCCCATCGACGCAGACGCGCTGCATGGTGGCGCCGTTTTCCGTCTGCACTTCCACTGCGCAGCCAGCGCATCCGCCTACGCCACAGGCCATGAACTCCTCGAGGGAAACCTGAACCGGCAGATCGAATTCCCGGGCCAGTTGTACCACGGCATCCAGCATGGGATGAGGCCCGCAGGCCAAAATTTCCACTTCCTTTCTTGCGCTATCGTCCAGGGATTGCAGCCAGTGGCGGGCCAGATCGGTGACGTAACCCCGATGCACGCCGGGCATGTCCTGACCGGAAGTCAGGCGGCAGGCGATGCCCCAGTCATCCAGCAGAGGCAGGGTCGCCATGATCCCTTCTGGCATGCCCGGCAGCATGATTTGCGACGGGCGGGGGTTGAAGGGAAAGGGCACTTCCGAGCCCAGAATCACCAGGGGCTGGTGATTACCGCGCTGGTGCAGGCGTTCGGCGGCAAACAGCATGGGAGGCATGCCCACGCCACCGCCAACAAGCAGGGGGCGTTTTCGGCGAACCCGGAAGGGCTTGCCTATGGGGCCCAGATTGCTCAGGGTTTCGCCGGGTTTTCGTTGCGCCAGCAATGCGGTGCCTTCTCCAACTTTTTTGTAGAGCAGATCGATCCAGCCGTCACGGGGATCCGCACGCATGATGGAAATGGGACGGCGCATGGGGCGCTGGGGGTCCACCCTCAGATGTACGAACTGGCCAGGCATGGCGCTGGCGGCACAGCGGGGCGCATGCAGACGCAGAATGAACTGGTTGCCGGCACAGGTTTCATGGCTGAGTATTCTGGCGTCTTCGACGAAAATGCTGCCGCGTTGCTGCGGGTGTTTCATGAGTCCTTGCTCCAGGTGATTCGGCCTTCAAAAAGAGTATGGGTGACCTGTCCGCGGAATTCCCAGCCGCTGAAAGGCGTGTTTTTCCCCTGGCTGGCCATTTCCCCGGGCCTGAGTTCCCATATGGCTTCAGGATCGAAGATGCAGATATCCGCACTGCGCCCGGGGTCCAAGCGTCCCAGTGGCAGATCCAGAACCCGGGCGGGACCGGCGCTGAGGGCGGCGATGGCTGTGGCCAGATCGAGCACGCCTTCTTCCACCAGTTTCAGGCTCAGGGGCAGCAGGGTCTCGAGACCGGAGATGCCGGGCGCGGTAAGCGGGAAGGGTTCGGTCTTGGCATCGGCTTCATGGGGCTGATGATCGGAGCAGATGACCTGAATGTCTCCTTCGCTCACGGCCTTGCGCAGTCTGTCGCGGTCGCTCTGGGTGCGCAGGGGCGGATCCACATGACATGCGGCATTGAAGCCATCCACATCCGTATCCATGAGGAACAGCTGGTGAATCGCGACGCCGGCGCTGATTCGGGCGCCGTCCTGGCGGGCCTGGCGGATCATCTCGATGGCGCGCCCGGTGGACAGGGTGTGAAAATGACTGCGGCAGCCGGTATGTTCGGTCAGTGCCAGATCCCGGGCCACCGCCACGGTTTCCGCCGCAGCGGGGATGCCGGGCAAGCCCAGGCGGCTGGCTACCGCGCCTTCGTGCATGCAACCGCCAGCCTTGAGATGGGGGTCTTCACTGCATAGCAGCACCGGCAGGTCGAAAGTGCTGGCGTATTCCAGGGCATGGCGGCTGACCAGGGTGTTGGCCATGCGCCGCCGGGTATTGCTCACGGCCACGCAACCGGCCTGTTTCAGGGCGCTCATTTCTGCCAACTGCTCGCCTTCCAGGGATTGCGTGAGGGCGCCTATGGCAAGCACCCGGGCAGTGCCGCAGGCCTTTGCCCGGCGGCGTATCAGCTCCCACACGGCAGGCGTGTCGATAACCGGCAGGGTATCTGGCATGCAGATCAGGGTGGTGATCCCGCCTTTGGCGGCGGCTCGCGCCTCGCTGCAGATGGTGCCTTTGTGCTCCTGTCCCGGCTCGCGCAGATGTACGCCCAGATCGATGATGCCCGGGCAGACAACCTTGCCGGTTGCGTCGATGACCTGATTCGGAGAAAAACCTTTTGGTGGGGCGCCCACGGCCAGCACCTTGCCGTCCTGCAACCACAGATCCAGGGTTTCATCGATGTCGTTGGCCGGGTCGATGAGACGACCGCCCTGGATATGGATGCTGCTCATGTCTGTTGCTCCCCGGCGCCGCCACCCAGGGCCATGGACATGACCGCCATGCGCACCGCGATACCGTAACTCACCTGTTGCAGGATCACCGACTGGGGGCCATCGGCGACTTCGGATGCGATTTCCACGCCACGATTGATGGGCCCCGGGTGCATGACGATGGCGTCTGGCCTGGCGCGTTTCAGGCGCTCGCCGGTGAGACCGTACAATTGAAAGTATTCGTGTTCCGAGGGTAGCAGGGCGTTGTCCATGCGTTCCTTTTGCAGGCGCAGCATGATGACCACATCGACATCTTCCAGTCCCTGATCCAGATCATGATAGACATGCACGCCCAGGGAGCGTACGTCCGCGGGCAGCAGGGTGCGCGGAGCGATGACTCTGACTTCGGTGACGCCGAGAATGTTCAGGGCCATGATTTGCGAACGCGCCACACGCGAATGCTGGATATCGCCGACGATGGCCACTCGCAGGGGAGTGAAATCCCCCTTGTGGCGGCGGATGGTGAACATGTCCAGCATGGCCTGGGTGGGATGGGCATGGCGGCCGTCGCCGGCGTTTATCACACTCACTCCGGGTGCGGCGTGGCGGGCGATGAAATGGGCTGCGCCGGAGGCGGAATGGCGTACCACGAACATGTCTGAGTGCATGGCCTCGATGTTGCGCAAGGTGTCCAGCAGGGTTTCCCCCTTGGCGGTTGCCGAAACATTGACATTGAAGTTGATGACGTCTGCGGACAGCAGTTTGGCCGCCAGTTCGAAGGTGGTGCGGGTGCGGGTGCTGTTCTCGAAGAACAGATTGGTGATGATCTTGCCGCGCAGCAGGGGCACTTTCTTTACCTGGCGGCCGGGCAGCATGGCAAAGGATTCTGCGGTATCCAGGATCCGTTCCAGCTGTTCCCGGCGGAAACCCTCGATGCTGAGGAAATGGCGCAGCCGGCCCTGGGCGTCTGTTTGCTCTATCTGAGCGTTCATGTGTTTCCCCGGCTTTGCGCATGGCGGCTGATTTCCAGCACCAGCGGATCCGGTCCCTTGAGGCGGATGTGCTCATCGTCTCCCAGGGGAGGCTCCAGCCCCATGATGTCCGGTTGAATGGGCAGCTCCCGGCCGCTGCGTTCGATGAGAGTAACCAGGGTAATGGAAGCGGGACGGCCAAAATCGAAGATCTCGTTCATGGCGGCGCGGATGGTGCGTCCCGACTGGATCACATCGTCCACCAGAATGATGTGCCGGTTTTCTACCTCGAAGGCGATCTGTGAAGGCTTGACCTGGGGGTTCATGCCGATGCGGGTAAAGTCATCCCGGTAGAAGCTGATATCCAGTTGTCCCAGCGGAGCCTGGATATTCAGAAGTTCATGCAGATGCCGGGCAATCCAGACCCCGCCGGTATGAATGCCTATCATGGCCGGGTCGGGGATATTTCCTTCCCGAAGATGCTTTTCGCACAGACGAGCCATGCCCTGGATGATGTCCAGAATGGCGTCCTGCTGCATGAAGATGCGTTTGCTCATGTGCTGCTGAACCAGGTTTCGAGGATGAGTTTCGCCGCCATGGAATCGATGCGAGTGACATCCCGGGTGGCGATGCCGCCGATACGGCTCCATGCTTCACGGGATGTTAGCCTTTCATCCGCCAGGTGTACAGGCAGATGAAAACGGCCCTCCAGCTGGCGGGCAAATTTTCGTGCGGCCCGGGTCATGGGGGTTTCGTCTTCGTCGGGACCGATGGGCAGGCCAACCACCAGCGCCTGTGGGCGCCATTCCTCGACAAGTTGCAGAATACTGTCCCAGTCGGGTTTGCCGTTGACCCTCCCCAGTACTGCAAGCGGATTGGCCGTGCCGGTAAGTGTCTGACCTACGGCGACGCCTATCTTGTGCGTGCCATAGTCGAAGCCCAGCAGGGTTTCAGGCATGGCCGCCGATATTGCTGATGAGGTTCAGATCCACGCCGGCCAGCTTTGCGGCGGCTTCCCAGCGTTTTTCCACCGGGGTGTGAAAAATGATTTCCCGGGAGGCTGGGCTGAACAGCCAGCTGTCCTGTTGCAGTTCCTGTTCCAGTTGCCCCGGCCCCCATCCGGCATAACCCAGAGCGATGAACAGTTCTTCCGGGCCTTCTCCCCGGGCCAGTGCTTGCAGCAGGTCGCGTGAGGTAGTGACGGCAATGTCATCGCGAATTACAAGGGTGGAGTCCCAGCGTTTGGCCGGGGAGTGCAGCAGAAAGCCGCGATCTTCCTGTACCGGGCCACCAATGTGTACAGGCATGCTGGCAGGCGTTGCAGCGCTCTGCTCGATATTCATGTGATGCAGAATATCCGTCAGTTCCAGGTCGCAGGGGCGGTTGATGACGATCCCCATGGCGCCTTCCTGGTTGTGTTCGCAGATATAGGTGACGGTACGGGAAAAGTTGGGATCCTGCAGAACCGGCAGCGCGATGAGAAAATGATCGGTGAGGGAGGTGGCTTCGCTCATGGCGGGAGGTATTATACCAGTCTCGCCGAAAGCCTTGCCAGCCACTGTGTCAATGAGGATCTGCCTACTTTCCGGAAAACAGCCGGTTGGAACTGAGGAACTGCCAGGTGCGGGTGATGTCCAGAATGTCCACTTCCTTGCGAATCTCTTCCGGGAAAGGGGCGAAAGGAGCGGCCAGTCGGACAATACGCACCGCGGCGTCGTCGAGGATCTTGTGGCCGGATGAGCGCACCACCCGGATCTGTTGTACCGAGCCGTCGGCACGCAGGGCTACATGCAGCAGCAGATCGCCATAGAGCTTCTTGCGCTTGGCTTCATCGGGATAGTTGAGGTTTCCGATCCGCTCTACCTTTTGCCGCCAGGCCTGCAGGTAAGCTGCGTAGCGGTATTCCTTGGTGCTTGCATTGATGGCCTTGTGCCGGGGGCGCTGGGAGGCATATTGACTGTTCCGGTCCAGTTCCGCCGTGAGACGGGCGATCTCCTGGCGGGTGCTGGAAAGCAGCTGGCTCATGTCCGGTTTCTTTCGCGCCTTGATCGGTGCTGTTTTTTCCGGCTTCACTTTCTGCGTGGCGGGACTGCGGGTGGTTACGACCTTGGGCTGCTTGCGCGCCTGTGGCGCTTTCACGCCGCTGCGAATGCGTTCTTCGGCGGCTTTGCGGCTTTTCTTCAGAGCCGGCAGTGTCGGTTCGGCATTGGGACGGGACTGCCCCTTGATGTCGGTGCCGCCTTCCTGGTTCTGCTGGGCGAGCAGATCGGCCTGTTCCGGTTTCGGCTGGGTTTTTTTGGGGGGCACCAGAATCACATCCAGGCTGGGCTGGGTGAGTTGGGGTTGCGGGTCGGGCATATGGAAAGTGACCCCCAGAATGAAAAGGGCGTGCAGAATGACCGCGATCACGGTCATGGTGATCAAGGCTTCATTACGGGGTTGTCGATAGGCGATGCTCATGGATTGTTGTTGTGGTCGTCCTGCATCAGTGGTGCGGATATCTCCACAGACTGGTTCTTGTCCATCAGTTGCACCCGCCTGGCCATGGCCGGGTTCATGTGTACGATATTGTTTTCATCCACCAGCAGCACATATTTGATGCCCATCTGCCGGGCGATACGCTGCCAGTCCCTGGGGCCGGCCACGAACAGGGCGGTGGCGGCCGCATCCGCTGTGGTCGCATCGTCATGAATGACGGTGACGGAGCGGGTACCCCGCGCCGGATGGCCGGTTCTGGGGTCGATGATGTGATGATAGACCTTGCCTTTCCACAGATAGTTTCGTTCGTAGTTTCCGGAAGTGAAAACACTTTCATCGCCGGATACATACAGAAAGCCGAGTATGCCCGCGCCAGTGGCGCCACGAATGGCGATACGCCAGGGGTGGCCCCCACGGGCGCCGATGGCACGCAAGTCGCCGCCGCTGTTGACGATGGCATTGTTGATGCCCATTTCCCGCAGATGTTCGATGGCCAGATCGATGCCATAGCCTTTTCCGATGGCGCCAAAATCCAGTTGTACCCATGGGTTGCTGCACTGGGCATGGATGTCCTCGATGACAATATCGTCCATGCTGGGGTTGGCTTGCACCAGTTCTTCTACAGCGGCGGCATCCGGCGGTTGCCAGTTGTCCGGATTGTCTTGCTGAAACCCCCAGAGGCGAATCAGACGGCCGATGGCCGGGTTGAACAAATGGTCGCTTTTGTTTGCCAGAATGGCTGATTTGCGCATCAGTGCCAGCACCGATGGGGGTAGGGCAAAGCGCTTTCCTTCCGCGAGCAGTTTGTTGGTGCGGGTCAGTGGGCCGGGGTTCCATGCATGCCAGGCATGGTTCATGATGGTGAAGTCTTTTTCCAGCGCTTCGACGGCGGCGACCGCCTTTTCCCGCGGTACGCCAACGATGCTCACATCCGTCAGGGTGCCAAAGGCAAGGAACCGGCTGTTGTACACCGGCTCATTTCTGTCGCAGCCTGACAGTCCGAAAATGGCAAGCAGAATCAGGGTGATGCAGAGGCGATGGTTCATGCTGTACGGAGTCTGTTTTCGATGCTGTCCATGAGCATGCCGCTGATGTTGAGATGATAGAGTTTGTCCAGCTCGCGAATACAGGTAGGGCTGGTTACATTGATTTCCGTAAGATAGTCGCCGATTACATCCAATCCTGCAAACAATATGCCTTCTTCCTTGAGGCGAGGTGCGACCTGCTCCACAATCCAGTGATCGCGGTCGCTCAACGGTACGCCGTGAGCGCTGCCACCGGCCGCCAGGTTTCCACGGGTTTCCCCTTTTCTGGGAACTCGCGCCAGAGCCCAGGGAACCGCCACCCCATCCACGATCAGTATGCGCTTGTCTCCGGCGCTGATTTGCGGAATGAACTTCTGCGCCATGGCGTAGCGGGTCTGCCTGGCGGTGAGCGTTTCCAGGATTACATTGGTGTTCGGGTCCTTGTCCCGGATGCGGAAGATGGATTCGCCACCCATGCCTCCCAGGGGTTTGAGGATGATGTCCCGATGCTGTTCCAGAAAACGGAAGAAATCGCTGTAGCGTCGGGATACCAGGGTGTCCGGGATGCATTGCGGGAACCAGCTGGTGAAGAGCTTTTCATTGGCGTCGCGCAGGGCGCCAGGGCGGTTGACCACCAGTGTTCCCCTGGCTGCCGCCTGTTCGAGAATGTAGGTGGCATAGATATATTCCATGTCGAAGGGGGGGTCTTTGCGCATGAGAATGACATCCATGTCCTGCATGGGGACAATGGCCTCCTGATCGTATTCATACCAGTGATCCGGGTTGTCGAATACTTTCAGCTTGCGGGAGCGCGCCATGGCTCGCCCGTTTTCGAGATAGAGTGAGTCCATCTCCATGTATTGCACAGACCAGCCTCGTTCCTGGGCTTCCAGCAACATGGCGAAACTGCTGTCTTTGGCAACAGTTATCGTATTTATGGGGTCCATCACAATTCCAATATTTACTGTCATGCTAAATTTACCGGTTGCTGGTTGGGTTGTTGCTGAGTGCAATTCAAATGTTCAGCGACGGGATCGCAGAATTTGCACGGCTGTCTTGCGCTACCGGGCATAGCTTGCTATGTTGAGCGCATAAAGGCAAAAACATATTGCCAGGAATAATAACCGGTTATGGGGGTGATATAACACGGTTTCTGAACTTGGGCAGGCTGAAGCAGGCAGTCTGTGTGTGGAGGAGGGAGCATGACTTTGGGTAGATTACTGGCCATCGCTGGTTTATGCGCTGTGTCTGTCGGCAGTTGCCTGGCGCTGACCGAAGATGAATATCTGAAGTATATCGATGCCGAGGCATCCAAACTTTCCGAGCCGCAGTCTGCCGCTACCCCTGCAGGGGAGACCAAGGCGATAGAGGGGCTGGAAAAGAAAGGCGCGGGTCAGTTGAGTCAGCAGGAATTCGAGCGGGTGCTCAAGGCCAAGGCGAAAGGAACCTACTCGTTCTACGAATCCCTTATGGAAAAGGACAAGGCCGAGGTGTTCAAAGCCTACCGCGAGGGGACGTCCATGTCTCGGATCAGACGGTTGATCATCAACAGAAAGATGAATCGGTAATGCCCTGGCAATACCGCAAGAAAAAACAGAATTACCGGGAGAGGTGGCAAGAAAAAATGAAATTGGTCATGAACAAGAGGCTGCGGGTATTTGTTGGCGTGGTTACATGTGTCGGGGCGCTGGCTTCCCTGGCAACAGCGGAAGAAGTGAAAGTGGGGGTGGACAACAAGTTCGTGGGGCTGACGGCAGACAAGCCCTATATTTATGTGATCCATGATGGAAGCTCGGTCAAGGTGCAGCGTGTTCAGGATCCAAACTACGAGCTGAGTGGTTATTACGCCAAGACGATTCGTCCCTGTCCGCCCCATTGTCTCAAGCCCATAAGCCCCAGTCCTGATGTAGAAACCTATGGTGAAGTCGAAATATTCAATTTCATGGAAACCAAGTTGCGAGACGGCAGTGGCGTGCTGATCGATGCCCGTACCCCTTCCTGGTACAAGAAAGGCACGATCCCGGGTTCGATCAACATACCTTTTCCGCAATTTACCAAAGAACCGGATTCGCCGGAGATGGCGCAGTTGCTGGAACAGTTTGGCGCCAGGGAGCGGGGAGAGATCGGCTTCTTCACTTCCCTGCTGGAAAAATGGGGCATAGTCGATACCAGGTACAAAACGGAAAACTGGGATTTTACTGATGCGAAGGATCTGCTGCTGTTCTGCAATGGGCCGGATTGTGGTCAGTCTCCCCGGGCCATCCGCGGACTGCTTGCAGCCGATTACCCGGCTGACAAGATAAAGTACTATCGTGGGGGGATGCGCATGTGGGAGTTCTGGGGACTCACCACCATTATTCCCGATACCGAGAAAGAGCAGTGATGGCCGCGGATTGCGTTTGTTGAAAGTGGGATTTGCAGCCGATCAGCGTTAAATCCGACAAACTCCCAGAGTCGCAGTGTAGTATATTTTCCGGATCATGATGGTTGTGTAAACAGTGAGTGGCAGTGATGAATGAAGAAGCTTCCGGGGTTTCCGGCCTCAAGATAATGGTCATCGATGACAGCAAGACCATCCGGCGCACGGCGGAGAATTTGTTGACCAAGGCAGGTTGTGAAGTAGTGACCGCCGAGGATGGGTTTGAAGCCCTGTCGCTGGTTGCGGATCACCATCCGGATCTGATCTTTGTGGATATCATGATGCCGCGTCTGGATGGTTACCAGACCTGTGCGTTGATCAAGAACAACAAGGCATACAGCGATACTCCCGTGGTCATGCTGTCCAGCAAGGACGGGCTGTTCGACCGGGCCAAGGGCCGTCTTGCAGGTTCGGATCAGTACTTGACCAAGCCTTTCAGCCGGGACGAGCTGCTGGATGCGATACGCCGACATATTCCCAAGGCGGCATGAGTTGCCTTGAAAACAGAAAATATCAATCAAAAATACTGAATCAAGCAGGAAACAAGAAATATGGCAAAAGTACTGATTGTTGACGACTCACCTACCGAGGTTCATATCTTCAGCAGCGCCCTTGGTGATGAAGGTTATCAGGTGGTTGTGGCGACGGATGGGGAAGAAGGCGTACAGAAGGCAATGGAAGAGATGCCGGATCTTATTCTCATGGATGTTGTCATGCCTGGCCTGAATGGTTTTCAGGCTACAAGAAAGATTCACCGCAACGCATCGACCAAGCATATTCCGATCATCATAGTCACCACCAAGGATCAGGATACCGACCGTGAGTGGGGGATGCGCCAGGGAGCCAGGGACTATCTGGTGAAGCCTGTAGATGTCAATGAACTGCTCAATAAAGTTGGAGAGATGGTCAGTTAATGTCTGAAGCCGACAGCCATACTTTGCAAACGGTACTACAGTATCTGTCCCGCGTAAGCGAACGCAGCAAGGCGCAGGAATCACTGGTTCCTGCCACCATGGTCAAGGAAGAAGACTGGCAGGGGCTTGCCTTCGTGCTCGACGGCGTGAAGATCATTTCCGCAATGGACGAAATTCGTGAACTGTTGCCTTATCCTGATTCAGTCACCCGGGTACCTGGTACCGCGAACTGGATGTTGGGCCTGGCAAACATTCGTGGCGAACTGTTGCCCATAGTGGATTTGCAACAGTTTATCGGTGGCAGCCCGATAGTGGTCAATGATCAATCCAGGGTGTTGGTGATTCGCAACCGGGGCGCCTCCATGGGATTGCTGGTTTCTTCGGTGCTGGGGATGCGTCACCTGCCCATGAGCAAGCAAATCCCGGATACGCGCTTCGATGGGCTACTCGGACATTATGTGTATGACGTGTTTGCCCTGGATGATGGCGTATGGCCGGTCTTCAGCATGGCGGCGCTGGCCAATGATGAACGCTTCATGTCCGCAGCCGCATGATATTGAGCAGCCAGAGTAATAGCCGTCACAGGGTTTTGCATGGTGATGATCGCTTGTCTGCCTGGTTCCGGCGGGCGGAGCAGTATTTATACATAGCGTAACGGTGCCTCGTTACATAATGACAAACACGCCAAGTTGGGTGGATAGAATCCACGATTTTAAGGGGTTAATGAGATGGTAGCTAGAGCAAAGAAAGGATCCGGCCGGTCGGCCCTGGTTCCACTGCTTTCAGTTTTGCTGGTATTGTCCATGGTCGCCGGGGTTATGGCCTTTGTTGCCTGGGCCAAACACAGTTCAGACCTGGAAAAATACATACTGGGGGCATCCGAACAGCAGGTGCTTGCCCACCGGATTGCAAAATATGCTTCAGAAGCAGCGAGCGGCAAGGAGGCTTCCTTTGCCCGCATGCAGGAATCGAGGGAAAGATTCTCCCGGATTCTGGACATGCTCAAGAACGGTTCGCCGGAACAGAATCTGCCGCCTTCTCCAGATGCCATTCAGCCGGAATTGCACAAGGTGGAAAATGCCTGGCTGGAGTTGCGTTCCCATGTCGATGCCATCCTTGACAACCAGGATGCCATTCTGTCGGTAAATGAAGTCATCAATGGTATCCGGGATACCCTGCCCGACTTGCTGGAGGTTTCCAACGAAGTGACCAATGCCCTGGTCGAAGGAAAATCCGATCCCACTCAAATCTACTATGCTACCCGTCAGTTGTTCCTTACCGAGCGTATCAATGCGGCACTGAACGATGTTCTCGCAGGTGGGTCTGCCACCGCACTTGCGGTGGATCAGCTTACCCAGGACGTGGACGAACTGAAAACCGTTATCGACGCGCTGGTGAACGGCAGCCCGGTGCTTGGCATCAAGGCGATCGAGCAACAGGGTATCAAGGAGCGCTTGCTGGAAGTTACCGCCATCCTTGGAGACCTGGATGAGTCCCTGGGCATGATTCTGGGAATGATTTCGGACGTTTTGCCCGCACTGGAGGCGGTAGGCGAAACCGGCATGAACGAGAAGGCTCAGGAAGCCCTTGCCACTGGTGAGGTTTTGCCGGATATGGATGTACCCAGCGAGCTTGCCCTTTCCTCTGACAACGTGGCCGAGGAAGTGGGCAAGCTGATCCATTTGTACGGTACTGACGCCGCTGATCTGAAGATTGGCCCGGTTCCGCTAAACGCCAAACTGGTAACCGCCCTGGGCGCCCTGTCCGCCATTCTGCTGGTGCTGCTGGGCATGGTACTGGTCGGGCAGGCCAGGCGACGGGAGGAAACCACCGCGGAGCAGTATCAGCGGAACCAGGAAGCCATTCGTCGTCTGCTGGATGAGATGGGCGATTTGGCGGACGGTGACCTTTCCGTCCAGGCGACGGTTACCGAAGATATTACCGGAGCCATCGCAGACTCCATCAACTACGCCATCGAGGCCATGCGCGAGGTGGTTGAATCCATCAACCAGACTACCGAGGAAGTGTCCGGATCCGCACAGGAAACCCAGGCGACCATTCGGCATCTGGCGGATGCCGCAGAGCATCAGCGTGAGCAGATTACCGGTGCCAGCTCCACCATCGATCAAATGACCAGCGCTCTGGAAAAAATGGCTGGTGATGCTACCGAATCGGCCCAGGTTGCGCAGAACTCGGTTGAGCTTGCTTCCAAAGGTGGTGAGGCGGTACGCAGAACCATCAATGGAATGGACAACATCCGTGAGCAGATCCAGGAAACGTCGAAACGGATCAAGCGTCTGGGTGAAAGCTCCCAGGAAATCGGCAACATCGTGGAACTGATCGAAGACATCGCCGACCAGACCAACATTCTGGCCCTGAACGCCGCCATGCAGGCGGCGATGGCCGGTGAAGCCGGTCGTGGTTTTGCGGTGGTGGCCGACGAAGTACAGCGACTTGCTGAACGCTCCGCCAACGCGACCAAACAGATCGAAGCGCTGGTACAGACCATCCAGGCTGATACCAACGAAGCGGTAAGTTCCATGGAAGCCAGTACCACAGAGGTGGTTGGTGGCGCGGGGCTGGCGGAAGATGCTGGCGCGGCCCTGCAGGAAATCGAGAAGGTATCCAACGAGATCGCCGGAATCATTACCCACCTGGCCGACTCGGCGCAGCAGGAATCTGCCGAAGCCCGACAGGTGAATGACACCATGGGTGTGATTCAGGAGATCACCCAGCAGACGACGGACGGCACCAGAAACGCGGCTGCCGAAATTGGGGAACTGGCGGAAAAGACCAACCGTCTGCGTCAGTCCGTTGCCGGCTTTGTTCTGCCGGACAAGGTGTAACCGCAGCTTCTGGCATGTTGCCTGAACTGCGGTTCGCCGTTTGTACAGGCAATGAATCAGCAGTTCATCCCGGGGATGATTGATGACCGACGTGGAAAAGCCTGATTACGCTACCTTGCGCTGGGTGAAAGAGGGTATGGATGAAACCATACTGCTCGCACGCCAGGCGTTGGAAGAGTACGTGCAGGCAGGATTCAGGGGCGAGGGCATTCAGGAATACCTGAAATATGTCCACCAGTTGCTCGGCACGCTGCGCATGGTGCAGGTTTATGGCGCCGGCATGCTGGTCGAGGAGATGGAGCGTGTTGCCAGGCTCCTGGCTGAAGACCAGTTGCAGGGCAACGAACGTCTTGCCGAATCCCTGATGCTTGGACTCATACAGCTGCCTCCTTATCTCAATCGGCTGGAAAAAGGCGAACCGGACATCCCCCTGGTATTGTTGCCGGCAATGAACGATTTGCGCGCTGCGCGCAACATGGCGCCGGCATCCGAGGTGGTCCTCTATGCGCCCAATCTGGATCGTTTGGTGGAAAGGGAGCCGGTGGTGCCTGGATCGGGCAATGCGCGGATTCCCGCGCTGACCAGAAACCTGCGCAATGATTTCCACAAGGCGTTGCTGCGTTGGTACAACGACAATGATGTCGAGCAGGGGCTGCATGAGGTTTTGCAGGTTCTGCAGAAGATCAATGCCGTCGCCGGCACCCTGCGCTTGCGTCGTTTGATGGACGCTGCGGAAGCCCTGGTCATCACCTTGATCGATGGAGAGTTTACCGCTGATCAGGAAGTAAAACGCTTGTTCAGTCGTATCGACCGGGTTTTCAGGGACCTCATTGCCCGTGGCGAAGAGGCCACAGTCAGCGATTTCCCCATCGACCTGCTCAAGAGTCTGCTCTATTTCGTATCCCGATCCCATTCGACCAATGCCGTAGTACAGACGGTAAAGCGTACCGCCGATCTTGCCAACAGCTTTCCGGATCAGATTCACAAATCGGCTTCCGAAGCGGTCACCGGCGCCGATGAAAGTGTGCTGGATGCAGTGGCCGGGGCGCTGCATGAAGACCTGGGAAGGGTCAAGGAAGCACTGGATCTGTATATTCGCGGCGATCGCGAGGAATTGCATCGTCTCGAAGGTCTGGGAGACCTTCTCGACAAGGCTGGCGATACCCTGGGCATGCTTGGGCGAGGACTGCTGCGGGAGAAACTGTTGCAGGTGAGTGAGACGCTCACCCAATCTACCCAAAGTGGCGATTTGCTCGATGACGACAGCCTCATGGAAATCGCCACGGCTATCGTCGAAGTTGAGAATGCGCTCGATGTTTCGTCCGACACGGACAAGGGCGCGTCGGTAGAAACGGTTCAGGATCAGGAAGCCGAAGAAAGTATCGAGCATGTCATACGCGAGGCCTTTTCCGAGTTTACCCAGATCAAGGAAGGCGTGGAGAAATATTTGCGCGGCATCGGCAGTGAAGCCGGGCTGACCGAAGTTGCGGACAATGTGCACAAGCTCATCGGTGTGTTTGATCTGGCCGGCCTGGACAGGATTTCCGATCTGATGATGCGCGCAGAGCCTGTAGTCAGGGAATTTGCCAGTTCGGAAAATGATCTGGATGGCGTGCAGCAAAGCGCCTTGGTGGATTTCTTCGCGGGTATCGAATACTACCTGGAAGCACGTCTGGAAAAGCGCATCAATCTGGAAAAGTTCACGGATTATGCGGATGAGGCCCTGCAACGCCTGACTTCTGAAGTCGCGGCGGAGGAGGCCCAGGTGCATCCGGAATTCGAGGTGGATGCAGGGGAAAGCGCTGCGGCAGCCGATAGCGGGGAACTGTTTTCTGATTCCATGCCCCTCGAAGATCTGCCACAGGAGGAGCTTGCTGTTGCTGCCACTTCGGTCGAGGAAGCGGAAGCCGAGTTCGAGTCCGAGGAGGCGCAAACAGTACAGGCGGCAGATACGCCTCAATCGCCTGAGGACGGGCAGCCGACAGGCGAAGCCGCGATCTCATCCGATGTGACACCCACGCAAATGGATGAGATTGATGAAGATATCTTTGACATTTTCATGGAAGAGGCGGGAGAAGAACTGGAAGTCATACAGTCCCAGTATCCCCTGTGGCGTGAGAATCCGGAAAATGAAACTGCCTTGCAGGATTTTCGTCGTTCATTCCACACGCTCAAGGGCAGTGGAAGAATGGTGGGCGCTAATGTCATCGGTGAATTTGCCTGGGCGGTGGAGAATCTGCTCAACCGTGTGATGGAAGGCAGTGTCGGGCCCACACCCGAGGTGATCGCCTATCTTGACGAAGCCATAGCCGCAGTGCCGCAGCTGATCGAAGCCCAGGCCCGGGGCGGAAGCGTGGCCGTGGATGTCAATGGATTGCAGGAGCGTGGTTTTGCTCTGGCGGAAGCGAAAAAAGCGCCCCAGGCGGAAGTCGAGGAAGAGGAACAGTTCGATTCCGAGTTGGCCGGACTGGAGGAACCGCTGTCCGAAGAGCTGGAATCAGAGATCCCTGATTCCAGCGCACAGGAAAGCAGTCTGACGGAAGCTGAGGACAGTGTTCTGGAAAGTTCCTCCATTCTTCTGGCCGAAGACCTGGTGGATATCTTCCGCGCCGAGTCGGCTACTCATTTGCGGGTCATCGACGATTTCATGGCGCGATGTGACGGTTGTGTCATCGACGCGGAACTGGTGCGCGCGATCCACACCCTGCATGGCAGCTCCCATCTCGCCGAAGTTCCTCCCATGGCGGCTCTGGCCGGAGAGATGGAGCATTACTGCAAGCACATGCACCAGCTGTCCCATGCATGTGACGAGCAGACCTTGTCCATCCTGCAGCGTTTCCGCAACACCATGCAACTAATGCTCGATGCGATCAACATGCCTGGCGTGGAAATCGATGGTTGGGAAGAGCTTCTGGAGGATATCCGCGAGCTGGATCATGCTCTGCCGGATGTCATTTCCGAGCTGCAGTCCAGTGGCGACAGTGAAGCCGTATCCGACATCATGCCGGATCCGGAAACCCGGAGCCGTTTCCTCGAACAGGCGGGAGCCTTGCTGGAAGATCTGGCGGGAAATCTGCTGGCCTGGCAGGATAGCCCCGATACGGAGCTCAATACCCGGATTCAATCAGGGCTGGAGGCCCTCAAGGAGGGTGCCTGGGATGCGGGACTCACTCCCCTGGGCGAGTTGTTGCAGGGGCTGGAGTCTTACTTCGGTTTGCTCGCTGCCAGTGGCGGTGCGGTGGACCCGGATACCCGCGGAACCGTGGTTCAACTGATCGAGGATGTGGAAAGTTCTCTGGACCTTCTGCATCTCAACGGCAAGCTGCCGGATCTGGAACAACAAAGCAATATCCTGGCGTCCCTGCTGGAAGGCATGCGTACCCTGGCGGCTGAGCCAGAAGCGCCAGAAGCCGCACTTGTCGCAGACTCGGAACTGGTCTCCGATTTTGCAGAAGAGACTCATGAGCCTATGGATGGCGAGCCGGAATCCATTCTGTTGTCAGAGTCCTGGAACGAAGAAGAGAGTGTTTCCCAGTTGCATGAACCGGCGACCGGGCGGCAAGTGGAGGAGTCGCCGGCCCTGGATGTGGATCCGGAACTGCTGGATATCTTTCTTGAGGAAGCTGGCGAGATCGGTGAGCAACTGGAAGAGTTCTACGCACAATGGGAACAGGATATCAGCGCCAGGGAATCCGTGGATGGTTTGATGCGCAATCTGCATACATTGAAGGGCAATGCGCGTTTTGCCGGACTCTTTCCCCTGGGCAATCTCAGTCATGCCCTGGAATCCCTGTTTGAGAATCTCGCTTCCGGCGAACGCGAGCCGGACAATGAGCTGATCCCCCTGGTGCGTCTCGGGTTGGATGGTCTGGAGACGAGCATCGATCAGTTGCAGCGATCCGCGGCCTTGCCCGATGTGGCCGAGGTGACCCGCGCGCTGGAAGCGGCGGCGGAAAGCCGCGAATGGCAGTTGCCCAGCGTTGCGGAAATCGACAAGGAAACCCTGCCGGAAAGCGAATCCATGCTTTCCCCCGGTACTTCCCAGTTGTCGGAAATCAGTACCATCGTGGACACCCAGCTTGAATCCTCCCTGCTGGCGGATTCCCATATGCTCACGGATTCCGAGCTTGTGGGAGACAACGAGTTGCGAGAGCTGGAAGGCAGGGTGCTTCCTTTCCCCGGCGGCGAGCTGCCGGCACGGGATGGTCAGCGCCCCCCGCCGCTGCAGGCAGAAGAAGAGACCGCGGGCAAGGGCGAAAGAGTCCGGGTGCTTGCGGAGCTTCTCGACCAGCTGGTCAACAACGCCGGTGAGGTGAGTATCTATCGCGCCCGTCTGGAACAGCACAACAAGACGGTGCAGAACAACCTGGAGGAACTCAACGAAACCATTTCCCGTTTGCGCAAACAGCTGCGAGCGCTGGAACTCGAAACCGAAGCGCAGATCCGCTCGCGTCACGAACGGGAAGCGGAAACCCAGCGATACCAGGATTTCGATCCTCTGGAAATGGATCAGTACTCCACCTTGCAGCAACTTTCCCGCGCCCTGTCCGAGACCATCAACGATTTGTCCAACATTGGTGAAACCCTGAGCGAGCAGACCCGGGATGCGGATACGCTGATGTTGCAGCAATCCCGGGTAACCAATGATCTGCAGGATGGTCTGCTGCGTACCCGCATGGTGCCTTTCAACCGTCAGGCTTCGCGCCTGCAGCGGGTAGTGCGTCAAACGGCGCAGAATCTGGGCAAGAAAGCGGAACTGGATGTGGCCGGTGCGGAAGGAGAAATCGACCGCACCATACTCAACCGTATCATGGGCCCCCTGGAACATCTGTTGCGCAATGCGGTTGCGCATGGCATCGAGCCGCCTGATCTGCGGACGCGAAATGAAAAACCGGAAACCGGCAAGGTATCCCTGGTCATGTCCCGTGAAGGTACCGAAGTGGTTCTCACCATCTCCGATGATGGCGCCGGTCTGGACAGCGATGCCATACGGCGCAAGGCGGTGGCCAACGGTCTGCTGGATGAAGGCGCAGAAGTGGATGAGGACGCCTTGTACCAGTTCATATTGCAGCCAGGGTTCACTACTGCCACTGAAGTCACCCAGGTGGCCGGCCGTGGAGTGGGCATGGATGCGGTAGTGAGCGAGATAAAGCAGCTTGGCGGCTCCCTGGAAATACTTTCCCAGCGCGGTCGCGGCAGCAGTTTTGTTATTCGCCTGCCCTTTACCCTGGCGATCTCCGAAGCCCTGCTGGTACGTGTGGCGGATGAAACCTTTGCCATTCCCCATGGTTCCGCAGAGGTCATCATTCGCGCCTCCCGACAGGATCTGGCGTCTTGTTACAAGGGACATTCAGAAGGCATAGAATATAACGGCCATGTCTATCCCGTGCGTTATCTTGGGGCCATGTTGGGTATTGCCGAGCCCAATTTGAACGATTCGGTCAAATGGTATCCCCTGCTGCTGGTTCGTTCCGGCGAGCAGCGCATGGCGATACAGCTGGATCATTTGCTCGGCAATTACCAGGTGGTGGTCAAATCCATCGGCGCCCAGCTCAGCGGTGTACGCTGGTTTACCGGCGGCACCATCCTCGCAGACGGAAAGATCGCCCTGCTCCTCGATGTCAATGCCCTGGTGCGTACCGATGTGGTCGCTCGCGCACCGATTCAGGAACAGGAAGAGGAAGTCAAGGGTATTACCGTCATGGTGGTGGATGACTCCATTACCGTGCGCAAGGTCACCAGCCGTCTGCTGGAACGGCACAACATGCAGGTGCTGACCGCGAAAGATGGCGTGGATGCGATTACCGTGCTGCAGGACGCCAAACCGGATGTCATGCTGCTGGATATTGAGATGCCGCGCATGGATGGTTATGAACTGGCGCGGCATATCCGCCATACTCGCGAGCTTGCGGATATTCCCATCATCATGATCACCTCACGTACCGGTGAAAAGCACCGCCAGCGCGCCATGGAACTGGGTGTGAACCGGTATCTGGGCAAGCCCTATCAGGAAACAGAATTGCTGGAAAACATATATACCCTGCTTGGAGAGAAGGCTGATGCCTGAGGTGCAGCACAACCTGGATGAAGAGCTTCAGGGGTTGCTTATTCCACAGCGGCAAATCCCGCTGCTGCTACCGGTTTCCACGGTAATCGAGATACTCGGTTATCGGGAGATCAGCGAAAGCGATCATGATGCAAGCTGGTTGCTGGGGAGTTTTTCCTGGCGGAATCTCACTTTGCCCCTGATTTCCATGGAGCGCATGCTGGGCGTGGCGCGAGAGGAGACCCGGGGACGCAAGCGCATCATCGTGGTGCATGTATTTTCTGATCGCCTCAAGGCGCCCTTCGTGGGCATAGAAGCCACCGGCATGCCCAGAATGGTGAAGCTGAACGAAGACAACCTGGTTGTGGTCGAGGGCGAAAGCTGGCCCGCAGACTGGCCCGTGTCCTATCGGGTCAGGGTGCAGGATACGGAAACCCTGATCCCTGATCTGGATCGGCTCGGCGAGCTGGTGGCTGACCTGTAGGGCATCTCGAATAATCGAGATCCCATGTAGTCAGCAGAAATCCCCCCACAGGGTCTGAATGGCGGCAATCGCCGCCAGAGGCGCGGTTTCCGTGCGCAATACTCTAGGCCCCAAGCGTACTTCTGTACAGCCTGCCTGGGCTGCAAGCATTCTTTCCTCATCGTTGAAACCGCTTTCCGGGCCGATCAGCAGGCCCAGTTCTTTTCCCGGTTTTTCCATCTGTCGAAGACAGCGATTTCCCCGGGGATCGAGCAGCAGACAGTACGCCGGTGCTTTTTGCAGCCAGTCATTCAGCTTCCGGGGGGGATGCAGTTGCGGGAGGCGCCGCCGTCCGGACTGTTCGCAGGCGCTGATCATGATGTTTTTCCAGTGCCGTAATCGTTTTTCCTGGCGTTCCGGGGACAGCTTCATCCGGCTGCGCGCGGTTATCAATGGGGACAGGGAGGATACGCCCAGTTCCACTGCTTTTTGTATCGCCAGATCCATACGTTCCCCACGGGATATTCCCAGGGCCAGATGGATTTGCAGATCCGCAAGCGGTTCGGCTTTGCCCCCGGACAGAATCCGGGCGCTGGCCTGCCGTTTCCTTGCATGGGTCAATTCGGCGCGGTAGTCGATACCGTCTTCGCCGTTGAACAGGATGATCTCCTGGCCGGCCCGCATGCGTAACACCTGGATCAGGTGATGCGCCACATTGGCCGGCAGCTCCACATCGTCGCCAATGGACAGTTTCAGTGGCAGATAGCTACGGGGCCGGCGCATGAATACCGAGGTTTTTGCAGATATTCAGCACGGAACCGGACTGGTTCATGGTATAGAAATGCAATCCGGGAGCGCCGCCTTCGAGCAGTTGGGTGCACAGACGGCTGACCACTTCGGTGCCGAAGTCGCGGATGGATTCGAGATCGTCTCCCCAGGCTTCCAGGCGCTTGCGTATCCAGCGAGGAATCTCGGCGCCGCAGGCATCGGAGAAGCGTGCCAGTGAGCTGTAGTTGGTGATAGGCATGATGCCGGGAGTTACAGGGATATCGATGCCTCGCGCCTGGCAGTCATCCAGGAAGCGCCAGTAGGCGTCCGGGTTGTAGAAATACTGGGTGATGGCGCCATTGGCGCCACTGCGCACTTTGCGCGCAAAATTGTCCAGGTCGGCCCGGGCGTTTTCCGCCTGGGGATGGAATTCCGGATAGGCGGCCACTTCGATATGAAAATGATCGGCAAAATTTTCGCGGATGAAACGCACCAGCTCATTGGCATAGTTGAGTTCCCCCAGTCCCCCCAGTCCGGAACCCGAGGGCAGATCACCGCGCAAAGCCACGATACGGTGGATATCCTGGCGGCGGTAGCGTTCCAGAATCTCGCGGATCTCATCCTTGTCGGCGCCAATACAGGACAGATGAGGGGCGGTGTCGATTCCCTGTTCCCGGAGCCAGTCCACGGTGGCGAAGGTGCGTTCCTGGGTGGAGCCACCGGCGCCATAGGTGACGCTGAAATATTCAGGCTGGAGCTGCTTCAACTGGTTGACCGTCAGCTTGAGCTTTTCCATGCCTTTTTCGGTCTTGGGTGGGAACAGCTCGAAACTGACGGCGGTGTGACGGTTTTCCATGGTCATCTCATTGCAAGAGAGCGGGGAAGACGATTCCTTGTTCCGCGGGAAACGCCGGTGCCAGGTCCGGTGTATTCTCGCGGAATCCGGGAATTGGTTTCCGCTCAATAACGGTAATGATCCGGCTTGTAGGGGCCTTCCTGGGGTACGCCGATATAATCGGCCTGTTGCTTGGTCAAGGTAGTGAGTTTCACCCCGATCTTGTCGATATGCAGGCGGGCCACTTCCTCGTCCAGTTTCTTGGGCAGGATGTAGACTTCGTTCCTGTATTCGCCGCTATGGTTGAACAACTCCATCTGTGCCAGTACCTGGTTGGTGAAGGAGTTGGACATGACGAAACTGGGATGGCCCGTGGCGCAACCCAGGTTCACCAGACGCCCCTGGGCCAGCAGGATGATGCGCTTGCCATCGGGAAAAATGACATGATCGACCTGGGGCTTGATCTCTTCCCACTGGTATTGTTCCAGACTGGCAACATCGATTTCGTTGTCGAAATGGCCAATGTTGCAGACGATGGCCTGGTCTTTCATGGCGGCCATGTGATCATGAGTGATGACATGGTAGTTGCCGGTGGCGGTAACGAAAATATCCCCCTGGCTGGCGGCTTCATCCATGGTCACCACGCGATAACCTTCCATGGCGGCCTGCAGGGCGCAGATGGGATCGATTTCCGTAACCCATACGGTGGCTCCAAGGCCACGCAGGGACTGGGCGCAGCCCTTGCCTACGTCACCGTATCCCAGCACCACGGCAATCTTGCCGGCTACCATTACGTCCGTGGCGCGCTTGATGCCGTCCACCAGGGATTCGCGACAGCCATACAGGTTGTCGAACTTGGATTTGGTTACCGAGTCGTTGACGTTGAAGGCCGGGAAGGGCAGGTCGTTTTTCTCTGCCATCTGATACAGGCGATGCACGCCGGTAGTGGTTTCCTCGGTGACGCCCTTGATGTTTTTCAGGATATTCGAATACCAGCCAGGCTGTTCGCCCACGCGCTTGCGAATGGCAGCGTAGAGTACCACCTCTTCCTCGCTGCCGGGGTTGTCCAGTACGGACAGATCCTGTTCCGCCTTTGCTCCCAGGTTGATGAGCAGGGTGGCATCGCCACCGTCGTCCAGGATCATGTTGGGTGTGCCGCCATCCGCCCATTCCATGATGCGGTGAGTATAGTCCCAGTATTCGGCAAGGGTTTCGCCCTTGTAGGCGAATACCGGGATGCCTTCGTCGGCGATGGCTGCCGCGGCGTGATCCTGGGTGGAGTAGATATTGCAGGAAGCCCAGCGAACCTCGGCTCCCAAGGCGGTCAGAGTTTCGATCAGCACCGCGGTCTGGATGGTCATATGCAGGGAGCCGGCAATGCGTGCGCCCTTGAGGGGCTTGCTTTCTCCGTACTTTTCGCGCAGGGCCATCAGTCCCGGCATTTCGGTTTCGGCGATGGCGATTTCCTTGCGCCCCCAGTCGGCCAGGGACAGATCAGCTACCTTGTAGTCTTCGTGGCTCATGATTCAACCTCTTTTACCATGTCAAATGATGAGCGCCGTTGTTCTATTGAAACCCGCGCCGAGCCTGGCAGGAAGACCCTGTCGCAGCGCTCCTCGGCACGGGCAGATACCTTGTGGCAGGCTGTGAAAACGTCCGGGAAGGACATTTTTCACGGTCTGTCAGATGCCAGCGTCGGCTTTCAAGGCCTCGGCCTTGTCAGTGCGTTCCCAGCTGAAGGCGCCCGTGGCTTCATCATACTCCCGGCCAAAATGTCCATAGGAAGCCGTCTGGCGGTAGATGGGGCGCACCAGATCCAGCATCTGCTGGATGCCCCAGGGACGCAGGTCGAAATGGCGTTTCACCAGTTCCACGATCTTTTCGTCGGCAATCCTGCCGGTGCCGAAAGTGTCGATGTGTACGGAAGTGGGTTCGGCCACGCCGATGGCATAGGATACCTGAATTTCACAGCGGTCGGCGAGACCGGCGGCAACGATGTTCTTGGCCACGTAACGCCCGGCATAGGCGGCGGAACGATCCACTTTGGAGGGGTCCTTGCCGGAAAAGGCGCCACCGCCATGCCGGGCCGCGCCACCGTAGGTGTCCACGATGATCTTGCGCCCGGTGAGTCCGCAATCGCCTACCGGGCCGCCAATCACGAATTTCCCGGTGGGGTTGATATGGATGCGGGTATCCTTCCTGATCCAGTGTTCCGGCAAAACCGGCTTGATGATGTTCTCCATCACCGCTTCTTCCAGATCCTTCATGTCGATGTCGGGATCATGCTGGGTAGAGAGCACCACGGCATCCAGGCCGCTGACCTTGCCGTCGGTGTAATGCAGGCTGACCTGACTTTTGGCGTCCGGGCGCAGCCAGGGTAGCACGCCGTGCTTGCGCATCTCCGCCTGGCGCTGTACCAGCCGGTGGGCATAGGTAATGGGCGCGGGCATGAGCACGTCGGTTTCATTGGTGGCATAGCCGAACATCATGCCCTGGTCGCCGGCTCCCTGTTCTTCGGGATTCTTTCGGTCCACGCCAAGTGCAATGTCACAGGACTGCTTGCCGATGAGGGACATGACCGCACAGGTGCTGCCATCGAAGCCCACGTCCGAGCTGGTATAGCCGATGTCGCAGATGACCTCGCGCACCAGTTCATCCAGATCGACCCAGGCGTTGGTGGTGATTTCACCGGCGACGATGACCGCGCCGGTCTTGATCATGGTCTCACAGGCCACGCGGGCGTGTTCGGGAGTTGCGTCCTTTTCCAGAATGGCATCCAGCACCGCATCGGAGATTTGATCGGAAACCTTGTCCGGATGACCTTCGGATACGGATTCGGAAGTGAATGTGTAATTGCTCATTTTATGTGTCTCATGTGCCGTTCCTGCATATCCCTGTGCTCGTGGCATGACGTACTTCCTGTACATAAAAAACCCGTCTTGCGCAGCAAAGACGGGTTTCCTGGAATTTCTGGAAGCTCGCTTTAGCTGCACTTGATATAGCGCCCGCAATCTGAGTCAAATTGGCGCTGTGGCGGATCATTATCGCAATGGTCCGGGAATTGTCAACTTTTTATTATGTGCCCGCCTTGCTAGACTATGCGGCTACTCAGAGGCAACCGGAGCCAGTATCCGTCATGGTATCTCTACAGACTCCCGTATGTAATTTCGGCAAGCCCGCCATCGATTTTTCTCTGCCCGGCGTGGATGGCAACATCTGGACGCTGAACGACTGCAAGGGGGAAAGGGGATTGCTGGTAATGTTCATCTGCAATCATTGTCCCTACGTCAAGGCGATTCTGGATCGTCTGGTGCGGGACACCCGGGAACTGCGGGATCTGGGCGTGAATTCCGTGGCCATCATGTCCAATGATCCTTCCCAGTATGAGGAAGATTCGTTTGAGAACATGAAACGGGTGGCGGCCGAGCGGGATTTCCCCTTTCCCTATCTGCTGGATGAAACCCAGGCGGTAGCCAGGGCCTATGGCGCTGTCTGTACCCCCGATTTCTTCGGCTACAATGCGGATCTGGAACTTCAGTACCGGGGGCGCCTGGATGCCAGCCGCAAGGAAACCGCTCCGGAAGATGCCCGTCGGGATCTGTTCGAAGCCATGAAACAGGTGGCGGAAACCGGCAAGGGGCCGGAAGAACAGATACCCAGTATGGGTTGTTCCATCAAATGGAACGATGCCTAGAACGTTTGTTTTTGTTTGGAAAGCCAAGATTCTTCTGCATCATGAGGTTTCTTAAGAGAATGAAAATATTTGGTTTTCTGTGAAAGAGAGATGTTTGTCACAATTTCAGTTTATGGGCATATTCAAAACATCGGTAGTTGCTGCCTGACCACAGGGGTTATGCTTTTCAAATACTGACTATTGATTTTTTCACGGGGACAATGCAGCCCATGTCCCCGCAACTTCGAAACCGGCCTTCCATCTTCCCGATGGAGGGACAGAGTTTTTCATCAGCTTGAAATAGGGAGGGGCTTATGTCCTCGCGTAAAGATCTTGCCAATGCTATCCGTGCCCTGAGCATGGATGCCGTTCAAAAAGCCAACTCCGGACATCCCGGAGCACCCATGGGGATGGCCGACATCGCCGAAGTGTTGTGGAACGGCCATATGAAACACAACCCCTCCAATCCCGCCTGGGCCGATCGTGATCGATTTGTGCTGTCCAACGGTCATGGCTCCATGCTGATCTATTCCCTGTTGCACCTGACCGGCTATGATCTGAGCATCGACGACCTGAAGGCCTTCCGCAAGCTGCATTCCAAGACCCCCGGTCACCCCGAATACGGTTACACCCCTGGCGTGGAGACCACCACCGGCCCTCTGGGACAGGGCATCACCAATGCCGTGGGCATGGCTCTGGCGGAACGTACCCTGGCGGCGCAGTTCAACCGCGACGGGCATAATATTGTCGATCACCACACCTATGTATTCCTGGGCGATGGCTGCATGATGGAAGGTATTTCCCACGAAGCCTGCTCCCTGGCGGGTGTCTGGGGCCTGGGCAAGCTCATCGCTTTCTGGGATGACAACGGGATTTCCATCGATGGTCATACCGAAGGCTGGTTTGCCGATGATACCCCCAAGCGTTTCGAGGCCTATGGCTGGCATGTGATCCGTGATGTGGACGGCCACGACGCGGAAGCCATCGACAAGGCCATTCATGAAGCCAAGTCGGTAAACAACAAGCCCACCCTGATCTGCTGCAAGACGGTCATCGGTTACGGCGCGCCCAACCTGTGCGGCTCCCATGATTGCCACGGAGCGCCTTTGGGCGATGATGAAATCCAGGCTACGCGTGACAATCTGGGGTGGAATCATCCTCCTTTCGAGATTCCCGACGAGATCTACGCCGGCTGGGATGCCAGGGAGAAGGGCAAGGCGGCAGAAGACGACTGGAACGAGAAATTTGCCGCCTACAAGGCAGCCCATCCTGATCTGGCCGCCGAATTCGAGCGCCGCATGAATGGCGATCTGCCGGATAACTGGCAAAAGGTGGCCGACGATTACATCAAGGCTACGGATGAAGCCGCCGCCAGTCCCGCTACCCGCCAGGCCTCGCAGAAAGCGATTACCGCCTATGCCGCCGCTCTGCCGGAGTTTTTGGGAGGTTCCGCGGATCTGACGCCTTCCAATCTGACTTCCTGGTCGGACGCCAAGACCATCACCGATACCGTGGCTGATGGCAACTACATTTCCTACGGCGTACGCGAGTTTGGCATGTCCGCCATCATGAACGGCGTGGCCCTGCACGGTGGTTTCATTCCCTTCGGCGGCACCTTCCTGATGTTCTCCGAATACGCCCGCAATGCCCTGCGCATGGCGGCCCTGATGGGCGTGCGCAGCCTGTTTGTGTACACCCATGATTCCATTGGCCTGGGTGAAGACGGGCCTACCCACCAGCCCATCGAGCAGATTTCCACCCTGCGCCTGATTCCCAACATGAGTACCTGGCGTCCCTGTGATGCAGTAGAGACTGCGGTAGCCTGGAAATGCGCCATCGAGAAGAAGAGCGGCCCTTCCAGTCTGATCTTCTCCCGTCAGGGTCTGCCGCATCAGGTGCGTTCTGACGATCAGCTGTCTCTCATCGCCCACGGCGGTTACATCCTGCAGGACTGCGAGGGTACGCCTGAAGCCATTATCATCGCCACGGGTTCTGAAGTCGCCCTGGCAATGGAAGCGGCCAAGCAGCTTGCCGAAGAAGGGAAGAAGATTCGCGTGGTTTCCATGCCCTGTACCGAAGTTTTCGATGAGCAGGATCAGGAATACAAGGATTCCGTATTGCCTCCGGAAGTCACTGCCCGTGTCGCGGTGGAAGCCGGTGTGACCGACTTCTGGTACAAGTATGTGGGTACCGGCCGGGTTATCGGCATAGACCGCTTCGGTGAGTCCGCGCCTGCCGGTGAGCTGTTCCCCCATTTCGGCTTTACCGTCGATAATGTGGTCGGCGCGGTCAAGGGCGTAATGTGATTTTCCGGCGCCCTCCCGGAAGGGCGCCAGTTGGTTTTTTTGACAGAAAAATTGGAGAAAACTTATGACGATTAAAGTCGGTATTAACGGTTTTGGCCGCATTGGCCGCATGGTGTTCCGCGCAGTAACCAACGATTTCCCCGGTATCGAAATCGTAGGCATCAATGACCTGCTGGACGCTGATTATCTGGCCTACATGCTCAAGTACGATTCCGTGCATGGCCGCTTCCCCAAGGACGTATCCGTGGACGGAAACGCCTTTGTTGTCGATGGCAAGAAGATCCGTCTCACTGCCGAGCGTGATCCCGCCAATCTCAAGTGGGATGAAGTCGGCGCTGATATCGTTATCGATTGCACCGGTTTCTTCCTTACCGAGGAAGGCTGCCAGAAACACATCGACGCCGGCGCGAAAAAGGTGGTGCAGAGCGCGCCATCCAAGGACGGTACGCCAATGTTCGTATATGGCGTGAACCACGAGACCTATGCCGGCCAGACCATTGTTTCCGCCGCTTCCTGTACCACCAACTGCCTGGCTCCCGTGGCCAAGGTGCTGAATGACAACTGGGGACTGAAGCGTGGCCTGATGACTACGGTTCACGCCGCCACCGCCACCCAGAAGACGGTTGACGGGCCTTCCATGAAAGACTGGCGCGGCGGTCGTGGCATCCTGGAAAACATCATTCCTTCTTCCACCGGCGCGGCCAAGGCGGTGGGTGTGGTCCTGCCCGAGCTGAACGGCAAGCTTACCGGCATGGCTTTCCGGGTTCCCACTTCTGACGTATCCGTAGTGGATCTGACTGCCGAGCTGGAAAAGGAAGCCTCTTACGAGGACATTTGCGCGGCCATGAAGGAAGCCTCTGAAGGCGCCATGAAAGGCACTCTGGCCTATACCGAAGACAAGGTGGTTTCCACTGATTTCCGGGGCATCAGCGCCTCTTCCATCTTTGATGCAGGGGCGGGTATCGCCCTGGACGGCACTTTTGTCAAGGTCGTCTCCTGGTATGACAACGAGTACGGTTATACCTGCAACATGATGCGCTTCGTCGAGCACGTAGCCAACAACTGAGCACGGTGAAGCAGGGCGGGATTTCCCGCCCTGCTTTCTGTCCGGCGTTCACAGAATGTTTTGCAAAGCCGGAGGGTTTTGCAAATCGTTTTGAACTTCAGTCCTGAATCGTCTTCAGGTGTCAATATTTTCAGCAGGAGATACCATTATGTCTGTTATCAAGATGACCGATCTCGATCTTTCCGGAAAGCGCGTGCTGATTCGCCAGGATCTCAACGTGCCTGTCAAGGATGGCAAGGTGACCTCCGACAAACGTATCCGGGCCTCTCTGCCCACCATTCAGCACTGCATGGATGCCGGCGCCAGGGTCATGCTCATGTCCCACCTGGGACGTCCCACCGAAGGCGAGCCTGCCGAGGAATTCTCCCTCAAGCCCGTGGCCGATTACCTGACAGAGGCGCTGGGCAAGGAAGTGGCGCTGGTCAAGGACTATCTGGAAAAGGCTCCCGAACTGGAAAATGGTCAGGTGGTGCTGCTGGAAAATGTCCGCTTCAACAAAGGCGAAAAAGCCAATGATGAGGAGTTGTCCAAAAAATATGCTTCTTTGTGCGATATCTACGTGATGGACGCCTTCGGCACCGCGCACCGTGCCCAGGCCTCCACTCATGGCGCGGGCAAGTTTGCTCCAGTGGCCTGTGCCGGCCCGTTGCTGGCCGGCGAGCTGGAAGCCCTGGGCAAGGCGCTGGGCAATCCGGATCGTCCCATGGCGGCGATCGTTGGTGGCTCCAAGGTTTCCACCAAACTGACTGTGCTGGAAAGTCTGTCCAAGGTTGTGGATCAGCTCATCCCCGGTGGCGGCATTGCCAATACCTTCATTGCCGCGGCGGGTTACAACGTGGGCAAGTCCCTGTATGAAGAAGATCTGGTGGATGAAGCCAAACGTCTCATGGAAGCAGCCAGGGCCAAGGGCGGTGAGATTCCGGTTCCCACGGACGTGGTGGTGGGCAAGGAGTTCTCCGAAAATGCGCAAGCCACGGTGAAGAAGGTGGATGAAGTGGCCGACGACGACATGATTTTCGATATTGGCCCTGAAACCGCAGCGCGCTTTGGCGAGATGATGAAAGCCGCGGGTACCATTGTCTGGAACGGTCCCGTGGGCGTGTTCGAATTCGACCAGTTTGGTGAAGGCACCAAGGTTCTGGGCCTGGCCATTGCCGAATCCAAGGCTTTCTCCATCGCTGGTGGAGGAGATACCCTGGCTGCCGTGGACAAATATGGCATCGCGGATCGTATATCCTATATCTCTACTGGTGGCGGCGCCTTCCTGGAGTTTCTGGAAGGCAAGAAACTGCCGGCGGTCGCCATGCTGGAAGAACGCGCCCAGTCCTGATTACACTGTTTGAGCAACCGAGAAATCTATGCCAAGACGCACGAAAATAGTCGCCACACTGGGGCCGGCCACTGACGATCTCAAGGTACTGGACGAGGTGATCGCGGCAGGTGTGGATGTCGTTCGTCTGAACCTGTCTCACGGGTCTCATGCCGAACACGCGGAAAGGGCCGAGCGTATTCGCAACCGCTGCCGGGCCTCGGGCCGGCAGGTGGGTGTGTTGCTGGATCTGCAGGGCCCCAAGATCCGCATCGGTTCCTTCAAGGACGGCCCCATCCAGCTGGAAGAGGGCGATCACTTCATTCTGGATACCGCACTGGGCAAGAAGAGTGGCGATCAGGAACGGGTCAGCGTAACCTACAAGGCGCTGCCGGAAGAAGTATCCCGGGGCGATACCCTGTTGCTGGATGACGGCCAGATCGTTCTCTGGGTGGATGAGGTCATCGAAACCGAGGTTCGCTGCAAGGTCACCGTTGGCGGCACATTGTCGGACAAGAAGGGCATCAACAAGCAGGGCGGCGGGCTTTCCGCGCCGGCCCTGACCAAGAAAGACAAGGAAGACATCAAGTTTGCCGCCAGCATCGAGGCCGATTACCTTGCGGTCTCTTTCGTGCGCTCCGCGGCGGATGTGGATGCGGCGCGCAAACTGCTTACTGAAGCAGGTGGCAAGGGCGGTATCGTTTCCAAGATAGAACGCGCGGAAGCACTGGAGGCCATCGACGAAATCATCGATGCGTCCGATGCCATCATGGTCGCCCGGGGCGATCTGGGTGTGGAAATCGGTGATGCCGAGCTGCCTGCGGTGCAGAAGATGCTCATCAGCAAGGCGCGCTCCATGAACTGCGTGGTGATTACCGCCACCCAGATGATGCAGTCCATGATCGACAGTCCCATTCCTACCCGCGCCGAGGTATTCGATGTGGCGAATGCGGTTATCGATGGCACCGATGCCGTGATGCTTTCCGCAGAAACTGCTGCGGGCAAGTACCCCGCCAAGGCGGTGGAAGCCATGGTGCGGGTCTGCGCCGAGGCGGAGAAACAGGCGGCTACCCGCGTGTCTGACCACCGCCTGCACAGCGTGTTCGGGCGCATCGATGAATCCATTGCCATGGCCTCCATGTACACCGCCAATCATCTTGGCGTAAAAGCCATTGCCGCGCTGACGGAATCAGGATCCACGGCGAAATGGATGTCACGGATTTCTTCGGGGATTCCCATCTACGCCCTGACTTCCCACGTGGCCACCCGGCGCAAGGTAACCCTGTATCGCGGTGTGTATCCGGTGAGTTTCGATGTAACCGGCTACAATTCCCAAATGGCCAATGTGGAAGTAATCGAGGAACTGCGCCGCCGGGGTGCGGTTCGTGATGGCGACCTGGTGATTATCACCAAGGGTGATTTGTCCGGTGTGGAAGGCGGCACCAACGTAATGAAGATTGTGCGTGTCGGGGATGTCTATGTCCCCGAATGCGAATAAACACTCTGGCCGGCAGTCGTTTTGCCGGTCAAACCGATAAATTTGAAATAACCTGACATAAGGAGAGAATCATGGCTCTGATTTCCATGCGACAACTACTGGACTATGCGGCTGAACATGACTTTGGCATGCCCGCATTCAACGTCAACAACATGGAGCAGGTGCATGCCATCATGCAGGCTGCCGATGAACTGGACAGCCCGGTCATCATGCAAGGCTCTGCCGGCGCCCGTTCCTATGCCGGCGAACCCTTCCTGCGCCATCTGATCACGGCCGCGGTGGAAATGTACCCGCATATTCCCATTGTCATGCACCAGGATCATGGCTCCGAGCCCGCGGTATGCCTGCGTTCCATTCAGTCCGGTTTCAGCTCGGTGATGATGGACGGTTCCCTGATGGCCGACATGAAAACCCCCTCCACCTTCGAATACAACGTTGAAGTGACCAAAACGGTGGTGGACATGGCTCACGCCGGCGGTGTTTCCGTGGAAGGCGAGCTGGGCTGCCTGGGTTCCCTGGAAACCGGGATGATGGGCGAGGAAGACGGTCATGGTTCCGATGATCAGCTGGACATGGATCAGCTGCTCACCGATCCTGACGAAGCGGCGGATTTCGTGAAGAAGACCGGCGTGGATGCCCTGGCCATCGCCATCGGCACTTCTCATGGCGCCTACAAGTTCACCAAGCCGCCCACCGGCGAAGTGCTGCGTATCGACCGCATTCGCGAGATTCACGCCCGCCTGCCCAACACCCACCTGGTCATGCACGGTTCCTCTTCCGTTCCCCAGGAGTGGCTGAAGATCATCAACGAGTTCGGCGGCGACATGGGCGAGACCTACGGCGTGCCCGTGGAAGAGATCGTTGAAGGTATCAAGAATGGCGTGCGCAAGGTCAATATCGATACCGACCTGCGCATGGCATCCACCGGCGCGGTGCGTCGTCACCTGCACGAGAACCCGTCCAACTTCGATCCGCGCAAATTCCTCAAGGCCTCTACTGAAGCCATGAAGGAAATCTGCAAGGCGCGCTACGAAGCCTTCGGCTCCGCGGGCCATGCTTCCAAAATCAAGCCCATTTCCCTGGAGGAAATGTACAAGCGTTACGAGTCGGGTTCCCTGGATCCCAAGGTGAGCTGATTTTACTCTGACTTGTCAATGCAACAAAAAAGGCGCTTCGGCGCCTTTTTTGTGTTTCTGGTTGTGATGGAAAAAAGCGCCACGAGGGCGCCTTCTGTTGTCAGATTGATGTTGTCCAGATGACAGTTATTACTTCTTAATTACTGTATATGGCCAAACGCTGAGATAGGTAACTACGGAAACAATTCTCCATTGTCCTCCAATCCATACATAAAGGGTTGTGGTACAGAAAACTCCGCCACAGTGGGTGTTGGTTTTAGTGTCTCCATCTTTTGCGGCGTCCATGCTGGCAGTACGTTCATCATCGGAATAGTCTGTCAGGATGTTTTCCATGTCGGCCATTGCGCGATTCATGTCCTGCACGGTGATTTGCCCGCGGGCCATCATCAGTTCCAGTTGCTGAGAAAGAAGATCTTTTTGCGTGGCCAGCGCAGGCATCGGAGGAAGATATTTCTCCGGGCTTGCCTCCAGGTCTGATAATTCTTCCTCTGTCAATGCCAGGCCGATCAAGCTTTGGTTGGCGGCTACATAGCGGGCAATTTTTTGCTGGAGGCCATCCAGTCCTGTTTCTGACTGAAAACTGCTCGCCGTGGCATGTTGAAAGAAAAATGCTGCTCCCAAAATTATCCATAAGAATTTTTTCATTTATGTCTCTCCATCTATTCCTTAGCCCGAATATTGCACCAGAATCCGGAATTTTCCCGGAGAGATTTTTGCCCAGATTGTTCGAACGTACAAAAGTCGATGTTATTCATTGACTTGCAGGGCGTTCGGGCAAGCTGGGTGAAAAGATCCCGGGAAAAACCGGATAGCATGACAGGTACAAACTGTATCCAGCATAATCGTCACGCAACATGCTGTAATTCATGGTAAAAAACTCACATTTTGCGCGTTCTGGTGCAATATTCGGGTTAGCTGTAGCAAAACCAAGCATGTTATATAGAACATGCAGGGGAAAGAATATCCCCCCCCAAGGGTATGTCAAGCCAGACTATCGTGGCGTTGAATCAGCTTGACGATACGGATATTTCATCAGATTTCGGCCAGCAGCTTGATGACCTCACCGGGTTGCAGCCAGCCGAGCAGGCTGGAGTCCAATACCACACCCGCCATCAGTTCGCCGATGACAGCTGGTGCGCCCAGCTGCACGGCAATTTCGGCAAACCGCCTTGCGGTCACCAGGATGATCAGCAGATAAAGAAAAAAGTATGGGTTTCCATGGCTCGCTGGGCGTTTGATGTTGTGCTCAGAATACCATGAGGGGCGGTTTGTTCAGCAATTCCATTTGCTGTTGCAAAATGGTGAGCTGCTCCTGCCAGTAGGCAGGGCTGCCAAACCAGGGAAAAGCCCTGGGAAAGGCCGGATCGTCCCAGCGGCGGGCCAGCCAGGTGCTGTAGTGGATCAGGCGCAGGGTTCGCAGGGGTTCGATGAGGGCCAGCTCCCGGGTATCGAAATCGTGGAACAGGCGATAGCCTTCGATGAGTTCGCTGAGCTGCAGGGTCATTTCCTGACGGTCGCCGGAGAGCAGCATCCAGAAATCCTGAATTGCCGGGCCGTTGCGGCAGTCGTCCATGTCCACGAAATGCGGGCCCTGGTCTGTCCACAGGATGTTGCCGGGATGACAGTCGCCGTGGAGGCGCAGGGGCTGGAAGTCCGCCGACATGAAGATGCGGTCGATTTGTTCAAGCAGCGCTTCACAGACAGTCAGGTAGGCGGTGGCGGTTTCCCCTGGCAGCAGGCGCGACTCACGCAGCCAGTGAAAGGACTTCCAGCCCAGGTTTTCCACGCTCAGGGTTTCCCGATGCTGAAATGGCCGGCTGGCGCCAACGGCGTGGATGCGCCCGAGGAAGCGGCCTATCCATTCCAGGTGCTCGGGGTTTTCCAGGTTGGGACTGCGGCCGCCCTGGCGGGGATAGACGGCGAAGCGAAAACCCTGATATTCGAACAGGCTCTGTTTTCTGTCGTCCAGCAGGGGAGGCACCACCGGAATTTCCTGCTCTGCCAGCTCCAGGCTGAACTGGTGATCTTCGAGTATGGCCGCATCGGACCAGCGCTCAGGGCGATAGAATTTGGCGATGATGGGCGGCTGTTCTTCCAGCCCGATCTGCAGCACCCGGTTTTCGTAGCTGTTCAGGGGCAGCAGCGTTCCATCCACCTCGAAACCGACGCTTTCGATGGCGTCGAGAATCAGATCGGGCGACAGCCGGTCGTAAGGATGACTCAAAGGTTCACGCCAGCCTTGCGCAGTTGAGCGGGGAATTGTTTGGCGTTGAACCCCTGAATCTTGTGTTCTCCGACCAGTAACAGCGGTACGCCCCGGCCGCCGTGGCGTTGATATGCCTTGAACGCCCGTGCATTACGCTGCACGTCCATTTCAACAAATCTGATCTGATGCTGCTTCAGCCATTGCTTGAGCTGGCGGCAATGGCCGCAGCTGGTGGTGCTGTACAGGGTGATGCGGGGTTGTTTGCTTTTCATTTTCCCGTCAGACGCTGCTCCGCCTCGCGGTATTTTTCCGCGGTCTTGTCGATGATCGCCCGGGGAAGTTCCGGGCCTGGCGGGGTCTTGTCCCAGTCCAGGGTTTCCAGATAATCACGAACGAACTGTTTGTCGAAGCTGGGTGGGCTGATGCCGGGACGGTACTGGTCGGCGGGCCAGAAACGGGATGAATCGGGAGTCAGCGCTTCATCGATGATATGCAGCCTGCCGTCTTCATCCAGACCGAACTCGAATTTGGTGTCAGCGATGATGATGCCTTTCTCCAGGGCATAGGCGGCCGCTTCGGTATAGATGCGCAGGCTTGCGTCGCGCACCTGTTGCGCCAGATCCTTTCCCAGCAGATCGACCGTGTGGGCAAAGTCCACGTTCACGTCATGTTCACCCAGTTCGGCCTTGGTGGACGGGGTGTAGATGGCTTCGGGCAATTGGTCCGCCAGTTGCAGCCCCCGGGGCAGGTCGATGCCGCAAACCTGGCCGGTTTTCTGGTAATCTTTCCACCCCGAGCCGATAATGTAGCCGCGTACGATGGCTTCCACGGGCAGGGGCTTGAGACGGCGCACCACGATGGCCCGGTCGCCCAGGGCGGCTCTTTCCTCGGCATTCGTAACCACATCTTCCAGGGCAATGTCGGTGAGATGGTTGGGAATGATGTGCTGCATGCGCCGGAACCAGAAATTCGATACCCGGGTCAGCACCTCGCCCTTGCCGGGAATGGGCTGGGGCAGGATCACATCGAACGCCGACAGGCGATCCGTGGTGACGATGAGCATGTGTGCGTCATCGATGGCGTAGATGTCGCGCACCTTGCCGCGATTGACAAGCGCCAAGCTGGAAACATCGGACTGGTAGAGGGCGGTCATGTTGAAACCATCATATCGACAAAAAAGAGATTATACCTATGGATGAGCAGGCACACAGCGACTATATGACTGCTTTTCGCGGCAGCTTCACCTCGGCCCTGCGTTGGCATCATCTGGATGCTCTGTGGCAGCGCCTGCGGGAAAGGCCTGATGGATGGTATGTGTATGCCATCGGTGAAGCGGTTCCGGACAAGGTGTTGACGGCGGAGGAGTTTGGCGCCTTTCTCAACGAGGTGGACAGGCTGCTGCGGGAAGAGCATGAGGAGGACTACTGTGGCATCGTCTATGCCGATGATCTTCAGCAACCTGCGATGGTGAAAATCTATGATCCCAACAACCTGGGGGTGGTCTGTGGCTACAGCGAGAATCCTCCTTTGCCGGGATGGGTGTTGAGCCGTATTCCCCCGGTGGATCTGGAAGCCGATCGGCCCTTGCCCAACAACCGCAAACGCTGGTGGAAAAAACTGTTTGGTGGATAGGCTTGTCATTTGCGGTTCGGCCCGCCATTGGCAAGGAGAAAATAACCTAGTAAAATAGTAAATTATTACAAAAGCTCCCGGAGTAGAGAATGAGTGAAGACAAACAACAGCAGGCCCTGGCGGATATCACCCGCGCGGTGATGAATCTGCTGGAAAGCTGGAAGCTGGACAACAGCACCATGCATGAGATCCTGGCCATGCCCAAGGAAGTGCGAACCCGCAATTTTGCCCATTTTCGTGATGGCAAGGCCAGCTTTCCCAATGATCCCAATGTATTGCGCCGTTCCCAGTATCTGTTGCGCATCGCGGACGCGTTGCGTACCGCCTATCCCATGAATCCCAAAATGTCCGGGCGCTGGATTCATCAGCCCCAGCGCCGCTTTGGCGGACGTACCCCGATTTCCATGATTCTCAATCAGGGAGAAACCGGGCTGGTAACCGTACTTTCCGAACTGGACTGCACCTTTGCCTGGGATTGCACCGGTTCCAAGGCGGTTTCTGCGGCAAAATAGCCGCTTTCCGCACGGTTTTATGCACACAGGGAAAAGAGGATTTTCTCTTTTCCCTGTTTTTTTCGTGGATTTCAAGGGGTTGCAGAACATATTTTGTAACTTGTTGATTGTTAACGATTAATAATTTGTATAAAATTTGTACAATGTAATTCGCAGGCCGTTATTTCCGGCATTTGCCTGTTGTTCCCAAAGTTTATGCACACAGTTATCCACAGGATTTGTGGATATTGTTACAGAATGGTTACAGGACAATGATGTGTGCATCATGCTGCAAGTGATTTCTTTGGATGGATATCTAAGTTGTTGATTTGTGATTTCCCGCCTAGCCCGAATATTGCACCGGAATCCGGAATTTTCCCGGAGAGATTTTTGCCCAGATTGTTCGAACGGACAAAAGTCGATGTTATTCATCGGCTTGCAGTGCGTTTGGGCAAGCTGGGTGAAAAGATCCCGGGAAAAACCGGATAGCATGACAGGTACAAACTGTATCCAGCATACTCGTCACAGCAACATGCTGTAATTCATCGTAAAAACCCACATTTTGCGCGTTCTGGTGCAATATTCGGGCTAGCCCGAATATTGCACCGGAATCCGGAATTTTCCCGGAGAGATTTTTGCCCAGATTGTTCGAACGGACAAAAGCCGATGTCATTCATCGACTTGCAGGGCGTTCGGACAAGC
>JALSQZ010000126.1 GCA_026985055.1 Sedimenticola sp.
CCCGGAACCAGAAAATGCGATTTCCCGGTTCCTTCATTTTCAATGGCTTACAGCCATTGAAAATGGCGGTATATCCTTATACCGCACACAGGATGTCGAAAAACTGCGTTTTTCAACACCCTGTTAAGTGATTGAAAATGTGAGCAAAGAGGAAATCGCATTTTCTCTTTGCGATGAGAAAAATTCCATGGAAGGAATTTTTCGAGGTTCCCATAAGGATATTGAAAAACGCTGTTTTTCAATATCCTGTCCAGGCGGCTTCCCTGCCCCCAGGGTCGCTCAATGATCCATTTTCATGTGTTTCATTCCCTTTTCCATGCTGAAGTGACGGACTTCCGCCTGAATGTCCTTCTTGCTGCCATCCTCGAATTGCAGGGTGATAGGCATCTTTTCACCGGACTTCAGGGGTTTCTTCAGCATCATGAGCATCAGATGATAGCCACCGGGCTTGAGTTCCGTGGTGCTGCCGGGAGCGACAGGAATGTCTTCCACGGGGCGCATGCGCATCACCCCGTTGTCATTGATGTGGGTATGCAGCTCTACCATGCCGGTGGCGGGGGATTCGGCTGCTACCAGCCTGTGTTCCTTGTCGCCCTTGTTGTGCAGTCCGAGAAAACCCGCGCTGGTGGTGAGTCCCGGGGGAACTTCCCGTGCCCAGGGATCCACTACATCGATATCATCGGCCGCGCTGCCGGCAAAAACCGGGCTGGCAAGAAAAAAGCCGAGTAATAGTCCGGAAGTCAGTTGCTTGAACATGATTGCCTCCTTTAGCAAAGTATCGGGAATCTCGAAAAATTCCATCCATGGAATTTTTCTCGTCGCAAAGAGAAAATGCGATTTTCTCTTTGCTCACATTTTCAATCACTTGTGGTGATCGAAAATGGTGGGACATCCCTGTCCCACCTGGGCTTCCCGCTTTTTCGAGACGCCCTATTGCGAAGGAGTCATGCTAGCAGCAGGGAAAATTCTGTAAACACGACATTTATCAATCTACTATCGGTTTTTTCCGGAAATGCCCGTGACAAAGACAAACTGTGTCAAATGGCGCAGCTCATGCTCTTGCGAGGTGTAGAATCCGGTCAGCTTCCTGACCGGAAAGTGGTGCTATGATATTCGCTCTCCAATACCGTGCCGCTGTAGCGGAAAACATGGCTGAAAACGATACCGAGTCCCTGTTTCCCGGGTTCACGAGCACTAACCCGAATATTGCACCAGAACGCGCAAAATGTGGATTTTTTACCATGAATTACAGCCTGTTGCGTGACGAGTATGCTGGATACAGTTCGTACCTGTCATGCTATCCGGTTTTTCCCGGGATCTTTTCACCCAGCTTGCCCGAACGCCCTGCAAGCCGATGAATGACATCGACTTTTGTCCGTTCGAACAATCTGGGCAAAAATCTCTCCGGGAAAATTCCGGATTCCGGTGCAATATTCGGGCTAATCCAGGGGTGTTTTCTGCGCGGGTGCTCGCCTGGTTCCGGCGTCATGGGCGCAGGGATCTGCCCTGGCAGCAGTCGCCTGAGCCTTACCGGGTGTGGATTTCCGAGATCATGTTGCAGCAGACCCGGGTAAGCACGGTGATTCCCTACTACCTGCGTTTCATGGAAGCTTTTCCCCGCGTGGCTGATCTGGCCGCGGCTGCGGAAGATGAGGTGCTGCACCACTGGTCTGGCCTGGGCTACTATGCCCGGGCGCGCAATCTGCACCGTGCGGCGCGGCAGATCATGGAACACCATGGGGGGCGCTTTCCCCTGGAATACAAGCAGGTGCTTGCCTTGCCGGGCATAGGCGAATCCACGGCAGGGGCCATACTGTCTCTTTCTCATGGACAGAAACATGCAATTCTGGACGGCAATGTAAAAAGAGTGTTGGCTCGGGTGTTCATGGTGGAAGGTTGGCCGGGGCGGGCTTCCGTACAAAAGGAATTGTGGCGTATCGCCCGGAGCCTGACGCCGGACACGCAAGTGGCGGCCTACAATCAGGCGATGATGGATTTGGGTGCGACCCTGTGTCACAGAACCCGCCCGGATTGTACCCGGTGTCCCCTGGAAAGCTTTTGTGCGGCTCACGAGCAGAACCGGACAGGGGAGTTTCCGGGGAAAAAGGCGGCCCGGCAAATGCCCTGGCGCGACATACAGATGCTGATGATCTGCAATGCTCAGGGTGATGTGCTGTTGCACAAGCGTCCGCCTGCGGGTATCTGGGGCGGCTTGTGGAGTTTTCCTGAACTGGAGATGAGCAGGCAGCCGGAAGAATGGCTGCAGGAGAAATCCCTTGCAGCAGTCAGCATCCGGGAACTGGAACCCCGTCGCCACAGCTTCAGTCATTTCCATCTGCGCATACATCCACGCCTTATCCTGCTGAAAAAAGCGGGTTGTCAGGTGCTGGATGGTGATCCCGAGGTCTGGTATAACCACCGGCATGAGCGGATGCGTGGACTGTCCGCGCCCGTGCAGCAATTGCTGCAGGAACTGCAGAGGAGTTCAACATGAGTCGATTGGTACAGTGCGTAAGACTGGGCAAGGAGGCGGAAGGCCTGGATCGCCCGCCCTATCCCGGGGATCTGGGCAAGCGAATTTTCGAAAATGTCTCAAAGGAAGCCTGGAAGGAATGGCTGGCGCAGCAAACCATACTGCTGAACGAACATCGTCTTTCGCCAATCAATCCGGAACACCGCAAGTTTCTGGAAGAGGAAATGGAGAAGTTTTTCTTCAGTGGCCCGGCAAATCCGCCGGAATTCAACATCAAGCTGTGATTTTGCTTGACTAAATCTCTTCGGACGGCTTAAATATGCCGCCTTGGCTGCCCGCAAGGTGGTCAAATAATGCCCAGGTAGCTCAGTCGGTAGAGCAGAGGACTGAAAATCCTCGTGTCGGCAGTTCGATTCTGTCCCTGGGCACCATCCACGATTTGCAGAACATCCCATACCGACCAGAAGCCCGCTGTGCGCGGGCTTTTTCTCGTCTGGCCGCCGTCTGCCTGGAAGGCGTAATTTCCATGTGGGATCTCGCAAAATCCCATGGAAGGAATTTCTCGAGATCCTTCTGAAGGAAAGCTCAAAAAACCCTGTCATCGCAACGATGACAGGGTGGCTTATGGTGAAAGACCGGCATCGGAAGCGTCCTGATGCGGGAATTACTCTCGACTCAAAACATTTTCATGCCGGCTTGTTTTCACTTGCCCTGAGAGGTCATGGGCGCTTCTTTCACCGCGGAGGTATCCTCGCCGGATTTTTCGGCGCTTTCAAAAGCGGCAAACTCTTCTTTGCTGAGGTCGCCGCTGGCGTCTTTATCCAGGGAATCCCACTGATCAGCCAGGCTGGGTATGGCGGAGGCTTCCTGCTTGCTGATGCTGCCGTTAAGATCCCTGTCCAGGGCTGCGAAGGCGCCTCCGGCAACACTGCCAGCGGCAAACAGAGAACCCAGGATGGCGAGAACGATTTTCTTAGACATGGTATGGCTCCTTATTGATATTGATAGTTTGTCGAATGGATCGGCTTGCGATCCGCCTTGTATGCAGCAATCCCTGTGCCATATCTTGTAAGTTGTTGAGTAATTTGGTTTTGTTGTGTTTCTTGGCTGATTTTTGCGGGGAGAACTGTCGTTGTGACGAGACACTTGAAAACCGGCAATTCCGAAAAATCCCTGCAGCATCAGTTTGTTCAGGTGTCGCCGGACAGCGACAGTTCGTGTAATGGCCCATTGTTTGGCAGAATCTGGGCATGTCCATCAGACCCGCTTCCATACTTCAGCTGACCTTGCTGGGGTTCATCCTCGCCGCCATTCCCCTGGCCCTGGGTTTGCTGAATACCAAGCTGCAGGTGGATCGCCTGGCGGGAAAGGTGCAGCAGGCGGTGAGCGCTTCAACTACCGCCGTGGAGTCCGGCCGCCTTATCGCTGCACAGGCTTTGAACATGGAACGCAGCGCCCTTCAGTATCTTGTGTTGG
The DNA here is from genome assembly GCA_026985055.1 of Sedimenticola sp. GTDB lineage: Bacteria > Pseudomonadota > Gammaproteobacteria > Chromatiales > Chromatiaceae > Thiolapillus. Next base: position 3,950 of record JALSQZ010000126.1, read on the forward strand.
GGGATGAGGCCATACTTTCCCGCTATGAAAAGCAGCGTGGCCGTTTTGATCTGGAATTACAGCGTCTGTCGCAGTTGCCTGGTGATCCGGTTCTGGCGGCACGTCTCAAGGCGTTGCGGGAAAATGAATCCAGGCTTTATCAGCGCTTGCTTCTGGCTCCGGCGCGAAAGCAGGAAGAAGATACCGTGTTGCAAAAGGGTGAGCAGCTGGCTGATCTGGCAGCGCCCATGCCCTTTGACGTGACTGCGCTGGTTTCCCGGGAAAGCCAGCTCATCAATGCGGAGATCGATGCCCTGAGGAAACAGTTGCTCTGGCAGGCACTGGTGCTGATTCCCGTTGCGCTGTTCATCGCGGTGGTGTTCAGCCTGTTGGTCGCCAGTTCCTTGCGTCGTCTGGGCAGAGCCATCCGGCGTCTGGGTGGTGGCGAATTGTCCGGGCCCATCCGCGTGCGTGGGCCGCAGGATGTGCGTGAACTGGGAGAACAGCTGGATTGGCTGCGCCGGCGTCTGATTGCTCTGCAAGAGCAGAAAACCAATTTCCTGCACCATGTTTCCCATGAGCTCAAAACTCCTTTGACCGCCATACGCGAGGCTGCCGAACTTCTGGATGAGGGCATCATGGGCGAGCTGATGCCTGAACAGGCCGAAGTGGTGGGCATACTCCGGGAAAACAGTCTGCTGCTCCAGGAGCAAGTGGAAAGTTTGTTGAATTTCAATTTGGCCTTGTCCGAGGAAAAGTTGCCACGCCGGCAATCCCTGGATCTTTCCGCACTAATACCTATTGCGCTAAAGAAGCACGAACTGACTCTCAGCAGTCGCGGCATGAGCGTCTCGCTGGATCTGGAGCCGGTTCAGGTGATGGGCGATGAACGCCAGTTGCAGGCGGTCGTGGACAATTTGCTTTCGAACGCCATCAAATATTCTCCGGATGATACCCAGGTCGCAATTTCCCTGCACAAGGAGAACCATCAGTTGATTCTGGATGTCATAGACCAGGGCTGGGGGGTAGACCAGGAAGACCGGTTGCGCCTGTTCGAACCTTTCTATCAGGGCAAGACACCTTCCACCAGTCCGGTGCGAGGAACGGGGCTGGGGCTTTCCCTGGTGCAACGTTATCTGGACTTGCATGGCGGAGCCGTGGAGCTGCTGGAAACCCGGCAAGGAGCGCATTTCAGGGTAAGACTGCCGGCGTATGAGGAAACATGAAGGAACTGTCACTGCTGCCTCTGATACTGCTTGCCGGCTGCTGCTCGTTGTCCGAGCAGCAGCTGCCCCTGTTCTCGGTCCAGATGGAACCGGTGCCGGTTTGCCAAAACCTGCTGGCGGACTATGAGGCGTATTCCAGCATGGATGACCGGGCGCGGGCGATTTTCCGCAAAGACATGGATCAGCAACGGATGCTGACCGGAGACCGCTGTGAACAGCTGCGCCTCGCGCTGGTGTACAGTCAGGGCGATGTCGCGCAAAAGGCCAGGGCGCTGAAGCTGGTGGAAGACCTGCTGGCATCGGGCGCCATGGCGGAGCTACTGTCGGCACAGCGTATCGCGCAGCTCCTGCGGGATCGGCTGACAGATGAGCGAAAGCAGTTGCTGCGAGTCACGCAGTTGCGGTACGAGCTGAAAAGGCAGCAGGCGGATAACCGCCGTCAGGCCGAAGAACTGGAAAATCTTCGTTCCCGCTTGCGACAACTCAAACAGATAGAGCAGAACATCAATGAAAAGGAACAGTCCCTCATCCCCCCTGCGGCCAACGAACTTCCCTCCGGGGCGGTACCGGATCCTGGTGGTTGACGATGATCCGGGGCTGCTGAAGCTGCTGTCCCTGCGCCTGCAAGCCAATGGCTATCAGGTGGAGACCGCGACCGGGGGACGACAGGCTCTGGGAAGGATAAGCGCCAGACCCCCCCAGCTGGTAATTACCGATTTGCGCATGCAGGACATGGATGGCATGGATCTGTTCGATGCCATTCAGAAGCAGGCGCCAGCCCTGCCGGTGATCATGCTCACAGCTCACGGAAGCATACCGGATGCGGTTCGCGCCACCCGCAAGGGTATGTTCAGCTATCTGACCAAGCCTTTCGATGCCAGGGAATTACTGCAAGGTATTCAGGAAGCCTTGCAGCATGCGCCCAGGGAAACCGCCCTGGATTCCGGCATGGAGGAGGCGTGGCGGGAAAATATCATTGCCAGCAGTCCGGCCATGGTGAATTTGCTGGAAAAGACGTACCGGGTGGCGCAAACCGATGTCAGCGTACTGATACAGAGCCCCAGCGGTACCGGAAAGGAACTGCTGGCGCGGGCGTTGCATCAGGCCAGCCCCCGCAGGGCGGCGCCTTTTCTGCCGGTGAACTGTGCCGCCATCCCGGAAAATTTGCTGGAGTCGGAATTGTTCGGTCATCGTCGTGGCGCCTTTACCGGAGCCACCAGCAATCGCAAGGGGCTGTTTGAATCTGCGGACGGCGGCACCCTGTTCCTGGATGAAATTGGAGACATGCCGCTGGAGTTCCAGGCCAAGCTGCTGCGGGTACTGGAGGATGGCGAGGTGCGTCCCGTGGGATCCAGCTCCGCCTTCCCCGTGGATGTACGGGTGATTTCCGCAACTCATGCGGATCTGGAGCAGGCCATAGAAGAAGGGCGTTTTCGCGAGGATCTGTACTATCGCTTGAATGTGGTGATGCTGGAGATTCCGCCCTTGAGTCGGAGGCGGGAAGACATTCCATTGCTGGCGCGCAAGTTTCTGCAACAGGCCGGAAAGCGGGGCTGCAAGGCGCGCCGTTTTTCTCCGGAAGCGTTGCGTGTACTGATGCTCGCTCCCTGGCCGGGCAATGTGCGTCAGCTGCTCAACGTGGTGGAACAAGCGGCAGCGCTTGCGCCTACCGCAGTCATTTCCGATGTGTTGATCCAGGAAGCCTTGCGCCATCGGCAGGAGAGGATTGCGCCTCTTGCCGAAGCTCAGCAGGAGTTCGAGCGGCAGTATCTGGTGGATCTGATGCAGGCCACGGGGGGGAACGTCACTCGTGCGGCGCGTCTCGCCAGGCGCAATCGTACCGAGTTCTACCGTTTGTTGCATCGGCATGAACTGGAGCCCGAGCTGTTTCGCCGTGGATGAGCTCCCTGTTGTCGTCGGGGAAAGGTTTTTGTCGGCAAATGCGCTAAAATGCGCCCATGAATGATTCTATCCTTTCGTCTGCCCTGGCTTCCCCTCCAGGTGCCGTATCCCCATGAAAAACATTCTGTTCATCTTTGGCACCCGCCCCGAAGCGATCAAGATGAGTCCTCTGGTTTCACGTTTTCGGCAAGATCCCGAGAGCTGGAAGGTAGGCGTCTGCATTACCGCACAACACCGGCAAATGCTCGATCAGGTGCTGGATTTTTTTCAGATTGATGTGGATTATGATCTCGATCTGATGACCGATGGGCAGACACTGACCCAACTTACGGCGCGCTGCCTGATTGCTCTTGAGCATCCCCTGGCTGAGTTTCAACCGGATGTGGTTTTTGTCCAGGGAGATACGACCACGGTGCTGGCCGGCGCTTTGGCATCGTTCTATCAGCACATACCGGTAGCGCATATCGAGGCCGGGCTGCGCAGCGGAAATCGCTATTCTCCCTTTCCCGAAGAACTGAACCGGATGCTGGCCGGCCGGCTGGCCGATTATCATTTTGCGCCCACACCGGCAGCCGTCGCCAGCCTCGCGGCGGAAGGCATACGGGACAATGTATGGATGGTGGGCAATACCGTGATCGACGCCTTGCAGGATGCGCTCGCCATCCTCCGCCAAGGGGAAGAGACCATGACGCGCCACTTTCCCTTTCTGGAAGAACACAAGAAACTGATACTGGTTACCGGTCATCGCCGGGAGAGTTTCGGTGAACCTTTTGAAGATATCTGCCGCGCCTTGTCCGATATTGCAGCCGCCCATGACGATGTGCAGATCGTTTATCCCGTGCATCTCAATCCGAACGTGCAGGAGCCGGTTCACAGACTGCTGGCCGGACATGATAACGTGCATCTGATCGAACCCCTGGATTATGCCCGGCTGGTTTGGCTCATGAGCAAGGCCTGGCTGGTGCTCACTGATTCCGGAGGCATTCAGGAGGAAGCCCCGTCCCTGGGGGTGCCGGTGCTGGTAATGCGCGAGGTCACCGAGCGCATGGAAGGCGTGCAGGCGGGCACCGCGAAACTGGTGGGTACGGACAGACAACTCATCGTCCGCGAGGCCTTGAAGCTGATCGAGGATGAAGCCGCGCACGCGGCCATGGCCAATGCGGTCAATCCTTATGGGGATGGCACGGCTGCCCGGCAGATTGTCGCCATAATGAAGGAACTCCTGAATCCATGAAGGTATTGTTTCAGTCTCGCACCACCCTGTTTTCCGCGCCGGGTGGAGATACGGTGCAGCTTCTCAAGACCCGTGAATATCTGCAGAAACTGGGTGTGGAAGTGGATATCGCCGAGGAACTGGAGCCGGATGTTTCCGCCTACGACCTGGTGCATGTGTTCAATCTCATGCGCGTGCAGGAAGCCTGGCTGCAAGTGCGAAATGCAAAACGGCAGGGCAAGCCGGTAGCCTTGTCCACCATCTATGGTCTGTACACCGAATATGAGCAGAAAGCCCGGGGTGGGTTGTTCGGCATCATCGCCCGTCACACGGGACCCTATATGCTGGAGTACCTGAAGATAGCTGCGCGTTGCGTCACCAGTGGTGAATTGCACAGGGGCGCCCTGGCCGTGCTGGGTCAGGGATATTACCGGACCCTGAAAAAAATCGTTTCCCGTGTCGATGTGTTTCTGCCCAATTCCGATTCGGAAATGGAACGGGTGGCGGGAGAAATGAAACTTCTCGACCCGCCCTATGTGGCAGTGCCCAATGCGGTGGATACCGAAGTGTTCGATTTCGATCAGGTGGATGCCCGGGATCTGGAAGATTATGCGAACTGTCTGGTATGCGCCGCGCGTATCGAAGGCAGAAAATCCCAGCTCAATCTGGTGCGGGCCGTGCGGGGGTTGCCTTACCGGTTGTTGATCATTGGCAAGCCTTCTCCCAATCATATGTCTTATTACCGGCAGGTCAGGGAAGAAGCAGGAGACAATGTGATTTTCATCGATGCCGTGGATCATGCGCAGCTGGCGAAGTATTACAAGGTCGCCAGGGCCTCGGCCCTGATCAGCTGGATGGAGACCCCGGGCCTGTCTTCCCTGGAAGCGGCTGCAATGCGTTGTAATCTGGTCATCACCGGGAAAGGAGACACGCGGGATTATTTCGGGGATTTCGCTGCGTATTGTGAACCGGATGATGTGGAATCCATCCGCAAGGCGGTGATCCAAGTCATGGAGCAGCCTTTTGACGAAGCCCTGCGCGCACATGTATTGCAGAACTATACCTGGGACAAGACCGCAGCAGCGACCCTGAAAGGCTATGAAATGGCTCTTGCCCGCGGAAAGGCAGCATGAAGGATCTGGCCATACTGGGAATACGCGGCGTACCTGCCGCCCACGGCGGCTTCGAAACCTTCGCCGAGAAGCTGTCTCTCTACCTGGTGGAAAAAGACTGGACAGTGACGGTCTATTGCCAGGTCGAAGGCGCGGGAAAAACCGGCAGCGATATCTGGAAGGGAGTGCGGCGAATCAATATTCCGGTTTCCCGTGGAGGAGCCGCCGGTACCGTGATTTTCGACTGGAAGGCCACCCTGCATGCAGCGCGGCGGCACAAACTCACTCTGACCCTGGGGTACAACACCGCGCTTTTTTGCACATTTCTCAGAGCCAGGGGGATAACCAATCTGATCAACATGGACGGGATCGAATGGCGGCGTGACAAATGGAGTCTGCCCGAACGTGCCTGGCTGTACCTCAATGAGCGCGCGGGTTGCCTGCTGGGAAATCATCTCATCGCCGATCATCCGCAGATCGAAAAACACCTGCAGACCCGGGTATCTTCCAGAAAAATCAGCATGATTCCTTATGGCGCCGAAGAAATCGTATCAGCAGATGTTTCCTTGCTGGAGCCGCTGGGATTGGCTCCTGACGGCTTTGCTTTGCTTGTCGCCCGCCCGGAGCCCGAGAATTCCATTCTTGAAATCGTCCGTGCATTTTCACGCTGCCACAGGGGAAAGAAGCTGGTGGTGCTGGGCAACTTCGATATACAAAACAATCCATACCATGCCCGTGTTCAGGATGTCGCCAGTGATGAAGTGATGTTTCCTGGCGCCATCTACGCAAAGCCGGTTCTGGCCGCATTGCGTTTGCATGCCCTGCTGTATATACACGGTCATACCGTGGGCGGCACCAATCCCTCTCTGGTGGAAGCCCTGGGAGCGGGCTCCGCAGTGTTGGCACACGACAATATCTACAACCGCTGGGTGGCTGGCGAGGGAGCGGCATTCTTTGCCGATGAAGAGGAATGCGCGGGGCTTCTGGATGTGCTGATGCAGGAAGGAACCGAGATCGAACGCATGCGCAAGGCAAGCCGGAACCGGTTTCGGCAAACATTTCAGTGGCCCATGATTTTGCGCGCATATGAAGAATGCCTTCTGTCGATGCTGTGAAATGTCCTGGAGCAGGTCAATACCGCGTCCGGCATAGTCCGTTCTGGATGGTCTGGCGGGAAAATCGAATTTTTTGGTTGTAACGATGGTTTGTTGGCGGCTGGCTCGAAAACTGCAGTGGAAACCATGAACCTTTTGCCTCTGCTGTTCAACGGTTTACTCGATCAGATGATATAGCCCGGGAATCATCTGTTTTCTCTATTTTCAGAATTTTGTTCTTCGGGCAATACACCGGCTGATCCTCAAGTTCTACAACGACAGGTTGAACAGCACAGTCTTCATCTCCCTGTAGTATTGTCCAGCATTTTCTATTCCGCCAGAAACCGGGAGGTTCGCACTCCGGTTTTTGGTCAGACGGATATGAAGGCCTGGATGGATCGGCTGAGACATTGCCGTGGTAGACCATTCCGGTCACCAATGCCAATAGCAAGCTCAATTGCCGGAGTCTGTAATATTGTCGGTCTTTCATGGTTACTCCTGAATTTGATATTTTCAAACTGTTTGGGGCAGGTAAGTCAGTCCCATTGCGATTATTGGTATGCTGAAGTAGCATTTTTATTAACTCGGCAACAATCTATGTCGTATTCAGGGCTTCAAGAAAAGGTCAGATCAAGGCGCGGCTCGCAGGCAAGGGTTGTTCCCTTGGCAAGAGCCGGAACGCGGAGCTGGCCTTTTCTTGAAGC
>JALSQZ010000127.1 GCA_026985055.1 Sedimenticola sp.
TTCCCTCCCTTATATCGCTTCCAGCGCATTGACTCAATTGATCTTCTTGCTGCCGGGGATGCGACGAGCTGGAGTGCGGCCCCTTGCCGTTGTCCGGCTCCAGGACGGGCAAGAAGGCGTCCGAAATCACCCGCATCGCCAGCCATGCGGTCAACCAAGGTATTTTCAGAGGTATTCGCGATCTGCCTCGCACCTTGCTCCATGCCGACTCTCGGGCATCAGGAACAAGGGCGTGGACTGCCGGCAAGCTCAGTCGCCTTCCAGCAGATCCCAGGCGAGCGGCGTGCCGCGGGGAATGTCCACCTTCGCGCGGCGGCCCAGCACGGCATCGTAATGCTTCGGCGCCAAGCCGTAGCCGGGGCGGATGGAGCGCACGTTCTCCGGCGTCAGTTCCTCTCCAGCGGCAATGTCCTTGACCGCGTAAAGCGAGCGGCGAAACGAGACATTGCCCTTCTCGCTCTCCTTGCGCTCGTAATTGACGCGGCCCAGTGCCTGAAAGGCCGTGCGGGTGTCTTCCACCAGGCGTTTCAGCTCCTCCGGCTCCAGGGAGAAGGCGCTGTCATGCCCGCCATCGGCGCGCGAGAGGGTGAAGTGCTTCTCGATGGCGCAGGCCCCCAGCGCCGTGGCGGCCACCGCCACCGCCGTGCCCAGCGTGTGATCGGACAGCCCTACCGGCACACCGAAGCGCTCCCGCATGTCCGGAATGGTGCGCAGGTTGGCATCCTCCGGCGGAGTAGGGTAGCCGCTGACGCAATGCAGCAGCACAAGCTCCTTGCAGCCCCCCTCCCGCGCCGCCTCCACCGCCTCGGCAATCTCTTCCTCGTTCGCCATGCCGGTGGACATGATGATAGGCTTGCCGGTGGAGGCCACGTAGCGGATGAATGGCAAATCGACTGCCTCGAACGACGTGATCTTGTAAATGGGGCAATCCAGATCTTCCAGCAGAGCCACGGCGTCAATGGATTCGGGCGTTGAAAAAACCGTCAGCCCCAGTTTCTTGCCCAGATCGAAGATCGGCTTGTGCCATTCCCAGGGCATATGGGCTTCCTCGTAAAGCCTGTAGAGGTTGTACCCATCCCATAGTCCTCCCTCTATCTGGAAGCCAGGGCCATCATGATTTATCGTGAGTGCGTCGGCTGTATAAGTTTGCAATTTCAGTGCATCTGCGCCGGCCTTGGCAGCTTCACGTACAATCTGCAAGGCCCGTTCCAGGGATCCGTTGTGATTGGCGGACATTTCGGCAATGATGAAAGGAGCAGATGCCTCTCCCCTCAGGATGGCTTGCAGCTTGCCTATCACGATATGATCTCCCGTATTGCACTGAAGGCTTCTGCAGCTTCCAGCCCCACTGTAGTGCCCCTGTATATCGCCAAGGCGCGCACAGCCTCCATGGATCGTGCGTGAGGATATGTGCGCATTTCCTTTTCATAGCAAGCCAGAGCTTCCAGCTTCCTTTCAAGAAAGGGGCCTATATCCACAAAACGCACGGGCCTGAAGGAGTCCACCATTTCATTGGAAGCCCAATGCGTGCTCGAAAGAACCTCGAAACCATATATGGCACGCACGGAAAAGCCTGGTTGTGGCCGGCAGGCCGTCAAAACTGCTTGGTGCGTGATGCGATGGTCTATGTTCAAATCAGTGGCGGAATGCGTATAGACAATGTCTGGAGAAATGCGAAAGACATGCTCTTCCAGCTTCTGCACTATATCCAGCAGGTCAAGGCTATCAAGCCGGTTATCCGGCAATTGCAGAAATACGGGAGGCAATGTGCCAATGATGCGGGCAGCGGCATTGGCGGCTTCCATGCGTTGCTGAAGCTCTTCCAGATTTTCACCACGAGAATTGACGCCATCAGCCAGAAAGATGGTCTGCACGGCATCGCCATTGGCCATATGCCGCGCCATTGTTCCCCCGCACCCCAACACCTCGTCATCAGGATGTGCTGCAACCACGAGTACCTTGGCCATGACTTATTCCTGCAGGTCAGGCTCCTTCAGGATCTCGGCAGCCAGGACATCTCTGCCGATACAGAAAAGAGCATCGAAAAAACCCATATAGGGCACAAACCGTTCTTGCCCTGGTTGCTTGTATTCAAATGCCTGGGCGGCATGAAATCGCACGGAAATGCCAGAGCCTGCGAAAGCGTCAAGTACTCCATAGACTCTGCCATTTTCTCCGGAAACATATGTATCCGCACCCACAGCCCTGGCTATCTCCAGCAGTTTATGCGGGCCATTGGCATTGCGAATGCGGTTATTTTCAATCTGTGAGGCGCGAACAATGCGAGGGCTGAATCCGAACATGTCGCCCAGATTGAAGAGGGTTCTTTCGATGATATCGGCAAATTTTCGATTGCCTCCTTCAATCATTTCTCGGACTCCTT